>JAPKMW010000005.1 GCA_026645575.1 Caldilineaceae bacterium | reverse complement strand
TTGCCTTTTAGGCGCGGCTATGAGCGGCCTTCACAGTTACCAAAGGAGAAACCCGTGAACAAGCAACAACTTTCCCATCTAACCGCGCCTATGTCGAACAATTTCTCGGCAAAGTGGAAGCGGAGCGGGCGCAAGCCACCGAAGAGGAATGGGATGTCGAACATTTGTTAGCCGACCTACAATCGCCCGATCCGGTTGTGCGGGCCAGGGCGGTGCGCCAAATCTGCCCCTGCCGAATACCGTGGAGTGTCTTTCATCGCTTACGCAAGGCGGCCAAGCGCTTGCAACATGATCCAGATCCGGCGGTGCGCGCCAACGCTTTGCATCTGTAAATAATTGTCCAGAGATAACTTCACGCTCTGTGCGAGTCCGTGACTCGCCAAGGGTCAGGGCGAGTCACGGACTCGCACAGAGCAAATCTACAAGTTATTTTTTGGATGATGTTTAAGTGGTGGCGCCGTGGGTGGGGAATGGAGGAACAGCGACTAATGAACAATCAACAATGGATGACAATTCACATCAATACGTTGTTTCAGTGTGACCCTGATGGCCGGTTGCGCTGTGTCAACGAACCAGGGAACCCACCGGCCCCCCGCTTTTATATGGGACGGACAAGTGAGGGTAACTATTGGCGCTTTCGCTATGATCTGCCGGCACATTTGGTGGCCCAACTGGAAGCGCTTTGCCAAAGTGAACCGATAACCGCTGATCTCGAAGCTCTGCCGCAAAATTACGCCACTATCCAAGCGGTGCTGGCCGCAGCGGCGCCCATTGAAAGCGAGTATCGCGGCCCAGCCTATTGGGTTCCTGAGCAAGTGACAACGTCACCCGACGCCCTGTTACTTGACGATGCCACCATCCATTTGGCGCAACCAAACTTTCCCTGGTTGACGACGGCTGACCCCTACTACGCAATGGGGCCAGTGGCAGCCGTGATTGTCAATGGGCGCGCCGTTTCGCTCTGTTTCTGTTCGCGCTGCCCAGGCCAGGCCACCGAAGCCGGCTTGGAAACGATCATCGGGCACCGGGGCAAAGGGTATGCCGGTGCAGTCGTGGCAACCTGGGCCGCGGCTGTCCACCGGCGGGGGTATCTACCCATGTACGGCACGGCATGGACGAACCGCGCTTCCCAGCGGGTGGCGGAAAAACTGGGGTTAGTCTGCTACGGTGAGGATTGGTCTTTACAGTAGCCGGTAGCTTGATAAGGAATAACCGAATGAGTACCATCAAAGTCGAAGTCACTCGTATCGACGATGTCCGCCCGCATAGCAACGCCGACGCCCTGGAACTGGCGACCGTGGGCGGCTGGCAGATGTGTGTCAAGAAGGGGGTCTATCATAATGGCGACCCAGTGATCTATTTTGAACAGGGAACGGTACTGCCCCGTGAAGTGGCGGATCGCCTGGGTGTGACCCAATATCTCTCGGAAAAGCTCGACATCAACGGCGATCGGGTGCTGGTGATTCATCGCGTCAAGTTGCGCGGCGAACCCTCTTTTGGTCTGGTTATCGAGCCAGAACCGGGCATGACCGTGGGGCAGGATGTGGCGGACTTTTATGGCGCAGCCAAATTCTTTCCACCGGTGCGCACCCAGGCCGGCGACTCGGTGGCGAATGACCCGCGTTTCCCGGCCTACACTGACATTGAAAATATGCGCAGCTATCCCGATGTGATTGCCGAAGGCGAGGAAGTGGTCGCCAGTGAGAAATTACATGGCACAAATGATCGGGTGGGCTTTGTCACCAATCTGGTCGATGGACAACGGGAGATGGTGCTCATGGCCGGCTCGCGCACCTTGCGCCGCAAGCAGCCGGTGGACGCCGAGGCCACGCGCAGCAACACCTATTGGTTTCCCATGACCTTGCCACCAGTGCAGAACTTGCTCAATGCGCTCTTTGTCGAAGGGCATAACCAGGCGGTGCTATATGGCGAAGTTTTTGGCTCCGGCATCCAGTCCTATACCTACGGACAGAAGAGCCTGGCCTTCCGCGCCTTTGACTTGATGATCGACGGCAAGTTTTTGGACCATGATGACTTTGTGGCGCGCTGCACGCACTATGGCATCGAAACCGTGCCGCTGGTCTACCGTGGCGAGTTTACTCTGCCGACCATCAAAGCGCTCTCCGATGGCGCGTCGCTGATCGGCGGCAAACATGGGCGCGAAGGGGTGGTGGTCAGGCCGGTGCGCGAGCGGCAGGATGTGAAGATCGGGCGGGTGATTCTGAAATATATCGGTGATACCTACCTCTTCGG
The DNA here is from genome assembly GCA_026645575.1 of Caldilineaceae bacterium. Next base: position 237,119 of record JAPKMW010000005.1, on the reverse strand, counting down.
CAAGGCTGCCGAACAGGATACGACCGATCTGTAGTGAACGCCCCTTCACGCTGGCAACCTTTTCCTGATTGTAGCCAAGGGCGCTTTTGCTTTCATTACCCGAACTGGAACGGACACTGATATTGGCAAGCGTTTAAATTCGTTTGAACCTTGACCTCGATCAGTGGTACTTTGTTGTAGAGCATCAACAACAAGCAGAAAGTCATGGGTTATGAACGAACTACGTCTGTTGGTCGAACGCGCCCAAAAGGGGGATCGCACGGCCTACAACCATCTGATCCAACGCTTTCAAAAGATGGCGGTGGCCTATAGTTATGCCAAGTTAGGGGATCGCAGCCTGGCCGAGGATGTGGCGCAGGAGGCGTTTCTCTATGCCTATCGCACCTTGCATCAACTGCGCGAGCCGGCGGCCTTTCCCGGCTGGTTCCGGCGGGTGGTGCAGGGGCAGATCAACCGCCACCAACGCCAACGGCAACCGCGCTTTGTTGCGTTGGAAGACGCCGATGTGTTAATCATCAACCGCGCCTCGCCGGCAGCAACCCTGGAAGCGCAGGAGGAAGAACAGGAGGTGCTGGCAGCTATCGATGGCCTGCCGGCAGCGCAACGGACCGTGATCGCGATGTTCTATATTGGTGAATACTCACAGCAGGCGATCAGCGCCTTTCTAGAAATTCCCGTAGCGACGGTGAAGACGCGGCTCCATTATGCCCGGCTGCGCTTGAAAGAGCGCCTAGCCGCCGAACAGGTCACCAGTAACCGGTTGCGCAACCTGGTGCAAGAGAATCTCACGGAGCAAGCGGTCACCACCAGAGTCATGCGACTCTTCAAGGCCATTATCGAGGATGATGTTGACACTGCCCAGGCGCTCCTGTCCGCCGACCCCCGCTTGGCCCACGCCAGGGGATTGGAGTGGAGTGATTTCTGGCATGGCGAAGTGGCGGCGATCCACCTGGCGGTGATCCACCGGCGCAAAGCAATGGTCGATCTGTTACTGGCCTACGGCGCCAATATCCATGAGCGGCAGGTCGCCAACTTTACCGTTCTCCACTTTGCCGCCAACATGGCGCTGGCCGGAGTGATCAGCGCGGCAGAGGGGGATGATTGGTTTGCGTTTCTGGTTGCGCGCGGGGCCAAACCGGACATTGGCGTCTACTTCTGGCGCAACGAACCGGAGCAGGTGCGGGCCTTGTTGGCGGCAGATCCAACACAAGCCAATGCGATTGGCGTACAAAACGCGACCCCGCTCTGTTACGTTATGGATATTAGCATGGCCCAACTGCTCTTGGACTCCGGCGCCGATCCCTTCTTTCCCTTGGAAAACACCTGGTGCAAGGAGTATGGGGCGGATACACCCATGCGTTGGGCAGCCAGCCGCCCCGAACGGCCAGACTTTTTCCGCTTTCTCCTCAACTACACCGGTACGCCCATCGATATTCATCTGGCCTGTGCCTTGGGTGATGTGGCAGAGGTGAAACAATACCTGGCGGCTGCTCCGCCCCTGCTGGAAGCGCGCACCGGGGCGACCCATGTTTTGTTGTCTGACTTGACACCGCTCCATGTCGCCGCCCTCTATCGACAAGCGGCAATTGCCCAACTCTTGCTGGAACGGGGGGCAAATCCCAATGTGACAACCGCCAGTGTCCACAAGATGACGCCGCTCCATCTGGCTGTGATGTACAGCGCCGGCGATGAAGATGAGATCCGGGTGGATGTACCGCAACTATTGTTAGCCTACGGAGCCGATGTCACGCGGCGTGATAGTGCGCGCCGGCTGACGCCGCTGGAATGGGCAGAAGGAAAATATATGGCAGATGAAAAGGAGCGGACGGCGGTGGCGAAGTTGTTGCGGGAATATTCATAAATACACAGATCAACCGCCAATCAGATGTTCATTGCGTCGTTGTTCAATTTCGTCAAAAATCTGCCCCCATTGTGGATCATCCTTGAAAATGCCCATCCAAGGCAAAAGTGTATTGGCGGCTCCTGTGGCTGATTTGGCCGGTTGATTTACGTCACTATCGTCATCGTCGGTCTGCGGTATAACTTGGATCTGTAATTGTAAGATCACGGTTGTATATTGCATGTCCCTGTACTCCTTTATTGTACAGCCAGCTTTCATTGGCACTCATTCTACTGCAAAGTGTGAGCCTATGTAAAATAGAACTTAGGCACAAGCCGGACAGACTTCCGGGAAGGGGGCAGGAACCGTTCTGTATGACAAGCCGACATTTGCCCCCTTCCCGGAAGTCTGTCCTGTTTACACTAGTAAGCGTTGAGTAAGTGCTACAAAATCGTATCATAAGGATCGAGCGCAAGTTCAAAATGAAGACATACTCGCCCTGGCAACTTCTGCTAGCCTACATCAAACCGCACCGCCTGCAAGTAACGCTGCTCTGGCTGGCCCTGTTGGCGACGCTGGCGACGCAACTGATCAACCCGCAGATCATTGGGCGCTTTCTGGATGCGGCAGAGCGGGGTAGTACGCTGGCGGTGCTACTACAGGCGGCGGGGTTGTTCCTGGCGATTGCGTTGGTGGAACAGCTTTTGGGACTGGCGACAACCTACCTCAGCACCAACGTGGCTTGGCGGGCGACCAACCAGTTGCGGGCGGATCTGGTGCGCCACTCGCTGCGGCTGGATCGCACCTTTCACAAAACGCATAGCCCCGGCGCGTTGATCGAACGGATCGACGGCGATGTCGGGGCGTTGGGCAACTTCTTCTCGCAGTTGGGGCTGAATCTGCTTAACAACTTGCTGCTGATGATCGGCGTGTTGATCCTGCTTTGGTGGACGGCGTGGCCGATTGGGCTGGCGGTGACGGTGGTGGCGGGCAGCGGCTTACTTGTCGTGAATTGGGTGCGTCGCGTGGCGGTGCCCTACTGGCAAAAGGCGCAGGGGGCGCGGGCTGATCTCTTTGGCTATCTGGAAGAACGGCTGCACGGCACAGAAGATCTGCGGGCGAACGGGGCAGTGGCTTATGCGCTGCGTGGGTTCTATGCCCACTTTCAACAGATCTACCGCACCGCCTTGCAGACCAGAGTGTACGACGTGGGCGGGCTGATGATCCCCATTCTGGTCTTTGGGCTGGCCTACAGCGTGGTCTTTGTGCTGGGTGACCGGCTCCAACAGCAGGCCGGCCTCAGCATCGGCACAGTTTATCTGCTTGTCCACTATCTGGGCTTGTTGAGTGGTCCGCTCTGGCAGATTGTCAATGAGATTCGCGATTTGCAAACCGCCGGCGCCAGTGTGGGGCGCGTACAGGAAATTTTACAGGCACCCAGCGCCATTGCGGATGAAGGGCGGCAACGGTTGGCAACCGGCCCCTTGGCGGTCAGCTTTGACCAAGTCGCTGTGCAATATGAAAAAGAGAGCGATTTTGCCTTGCGTGACATTACGTTTCACGTAGCAGCCGGCGAAACGCTGGGTCTTCTGGGACGCACCGGCAGCGGCAAGACAACCGTAACCCGCCTGCTGCTCCGGCTAGTTGAACCAACCAGCGGGGCCATCCATCTGGGCGCGACCGGCGTCGCTCCGTCCGATCTGCCATTGGCAGAATTGCGCCGCCATATCGGCATGGTGACACAGGATGTCCACCTCTTCCAGGCAACGATTCGGGACAACCTCACCTTTTTCGACCCGACCGTCAGCGATGAAACCTTGCTTGCCATTGCCCAGAAGCTAGGGTTGGCGGAATGGCTGGCGAGTCTGCCGGCGGGGTTGGATACACAAGTTGGCGCCGGCGGACAAAGTCTCTCGGCGGGGCAGGCGCAACTGGTCGCCTTTTTGCGTATTGGCTTGCAAGATCCGGGGCTGGTGATCCTGGACGAACCATCGTCGCGGCTGGACCCGGTGACGGAACGGCTGTTGGATCGAGCGATTGGACGCTTGCTGGAAAAGCGCACCGGGATCATCATCGCGCACCGCCTGGAAACGGTGCAGCGGGTCGATAAAATTATGATTTTGGCCGAAGGGCGCATGGTTGAGTTTGGGGAGCGAACGGCGTTGCTGACGCAGGGGGATTCGCAGTTTGCGGGGTTGCTGGCACAAAGGTAACTTATGAACCCAATCCATTTCTGGTGGCGACTGGTGCGCTTTCGCCCCGGCGTTTATACCACTAGTTTCGGCCTGTATATCGGCTACACCTTGTCCCTGGCCTTTTCCGGGTTGATTCTGCGCGCCTTCTTTGACCGGCTGGCGGGGGAACCGGGCGCGCTGGCCTTGACAACGGTGGTATTACTGCAACTGGGCAATACGTTGTTGGCGATGGTGGGGTTGGGCGGCGCTAATGCCAACCAGTTCTACAACTACAGACTGGCGACCCAGGCGTTGCTCTTTCGCAATCTCTTTGCCCGGCTGCTCGATCGGCCCGGCGCCCAGCCTTTGCCGCCAGGAGAGGATTTTTCGGTTGGCGGCGTGATCAACAGTTTGCGCGAGGATGTCAACCAAACGTGGGAATTCGACCTGCAATGGAGTGATCTCTTTAGCTTTGGCCTCACGGCGATTATCGCCATGATTGCCATGCTCCAGGTGAGCATCCCGATTACGCTAGGTGTTTTTGTCCCGTTGGTTGCGATTGTCCTGATTACTAACCATCTGAGCGACCGCATTGAACGCTATCGGGCAGCCAGCCGCACAGCCAGCGCGCAAGTGGCCGGCGCCATTGGTGAAATCATGGGCGCGGTACAGGCGATCCAGGTCAACAATGCCGAAGAGCGCATCCTGGCCCACTTTCATCGGCTCAACGAAACGCGGCGCCAGACCATTGTGCGCGATGAGTTGCTGAGTCGGTTGATCAATGCCTTGTCCGGCAATACGGTAGTGATTGGCACGGCGTTGATCCTGATCTTTGCCGCCCGCGCCATGCAACGGGGTGACTTCACTGTCGGCGATTTTGCCCTCTTTGTCGCCTATATCTGGCCGATCACCGAGTGGTTCCGTAACATCGGCGCGTTGCTGGCGCTTTATAAACAGACCGGCGTGTCGATACAGCGGCTGCAAGCGTTGATGCAAGGGGCGCCCCCCACCCAGTTGACGGAGCCGGCGCCAATCTACTTAACCGGCGATCTACCGCCATTATCGGCAGTAGTCAAAACTGAATCAGATCGCCTGGCTGTACTGGAGGCGCGCGGCTTGCGTTACCGTTATCCGACACCCGACGACGCCACCGAAGAACAACAACCCTTTCAATTGCAGCCGTTTGATTTGCGTATCGAGCGGGGATCGTTCACTGTGATCACCGGGCGCATTGGCGCCGGCAAGACGACATTGCTACGCGTCTTGCTGGGGTTACTACCCAAAGAGGCCGGCGAAATTTACTGGAACGGCAAGCTGGTTACAGAACCGGAGACGTTTTTCGTTCCGCCACGTATCGCCTATACGCCACAGACGCCCCGTCTCTTTTCCGAAAGCCTGCGCGACAACATCTTGCTAGGCCAGAGTGCTACCCCGGCGCAATTGGATCACGCCATCCAACGCGCTGTTTTGACGCCGGACATCGCCACCATGCACCAGGGGTTGGACACCCTGATCGGCCCACGGGGGATGCGCCTTTCCGGTGGACAGGTGCAACGCGCAGCCGCCGCCCGCATGTTTGTACGCGAACCTGAATTATTGGTCTTTGATGATCTTTCCAGTGCATTAGATGGGGAAACGGAACGACGACTCTGGGAACAGCTTTTGACGCAAGCGGAGCGTCCGACCTGCTTGCTTGTTTCACACCGTCGCTCTGTGTTACAACAGGCGCATCAAATTTACCTGCTTGATCATGGCAAGCTTGTTGCGCAGGGAACCGCTGCTGAATTGTTGGCGCGCAGTCCTACGTTCCAACAGTTGTGGACAAGTCAGGAATAAGTTTGTCAGAATTGGTAGAATCCTGTCACGCTTTTGACATAAGGATGTCAGCCCCGCCGGTTGATCCGCTGCCCGTTTTGTGCTTTACTGGTGTCAGGCACTTTACGGCCTTTTTGACCAAATTCAATCGAAGCAAAAACCGAATCGTTCAAATTTTTAGCGTTGCACGGCAGCAACATAGGCGTAACGGGTAGACCCAATCCCTAGTGGGCCGCTACCCGGCGGCGGGCGGGCTTCCATCCAATCCCTAGTGGAGGGAGGCTGATTGCGCTTACGCTCTATGTTGTTGCGCGGCGCGCTCAGCAACTTCCGGTAAACCAATCGTGGGGACCAAGCAGGTAACGATAAAAATTTCTGAAAGAAACACACCCCGGTCGACAGGCTTCTCATTGGGACTCGCAGCCTTATAAAGGGTGGAAACATGTGCGCGGAGAGGATTTTGAAGCGATCTGCTTCTTTTATCATTATACCGCGTCTCCTTGCTAAAGTCTATAGCAGAACTTTTTCAACTTTGTTTCAATTCCTACTCCTTTTTTACCCCAACCAGGGGATTGATCTCTTGCCAATCTACCACTATAATGCTGTCCACGCCAGCCGCGTTTGGGACTCGCAGCATTGGTACGGTTTGTCGATACAAGCACAAGTAAATCAGCAGTCAGGTGCTTATCGCAGCATGGGAGGAGACACACATGAATAAAGGCATTCTTGACGCCACAAACGACCTGCGAACGAAGCAGTTCTACCACGGCACACGGGTCGAGCGGAAGCCAGGCGAGTTGATCGAACCTAGCAATCCTCAGGACGTTGGTGAGCAGGAGCGTATGGCAACCTATGTCTATCTGACCCCCAATTTAGATGCGGCCATCTGGTCAGCAGAAATCGCGGTTGGCGATGGTCCTGGCAGAGTCTATATTGTGGAGCCGATGGGCCAGATTGAAGATGCCTCCGCCGCGCAGGATTATCAGCAGCCAGGGCATCCGTCGATGGCCTTGCGCTCCCGTACCCCGTTGCGGGTCGTGAGTGAGGTTACAGCGTGGCCGCTTTATCATGGCACACGGGCTGACCTCAAGCCAGGTGATCTGATCAAGCCCGGCCATATCCCTAACTTTGGCAAGAAGGAGCGGACAACCACCTATGTCTATCTGACCCGCACGTTGGATGCAGCCACCTGGGGCGCGGAACTGGCCGTTGGCGACGGCCCCGGCAGAATCTACCTTGTGGAACCGACTGGGCCGATTGAAGATGACCCCAATCTGACCAATACAAGGTTTCGCGGGAATCCCACAAAGGCATACCGCTCCCAGGCGCCGCTACGGGTTACGGGCGAGATCACCGATTGGCAAGGACACGCTCCGGAAACGCTCAAAGCCATGAAGGACGGCCTTGCGCAACTGGAGCGACTTGGCGTTGAGCCACTTGACGACTAACCGAAGGCCACAGCCAGCGCACATTGACTTCTGGCTTCCCATCTTCCTGTCCGCCTGTCTGCTACATCTTCAGGAGAGCATCTGTGCCGGAGATCAGAATTGATCAGAGCCGTCGTTGTGTCTACTGGGAGGGGCGTGAATTGTCGGTCACGCCGCAGGAATATCGCGTCCTCTTTTGTCTAGCCAGCCATGCCGGGGAAGTTGTCGCCAAGCAGACGTTGCTGGCGGCCATGTGGGCGACCGCCGGCGGCAACGACGCGGCGCTCTCCACCTTGACGCCGACCGCCGTTGATCTGGTGATCTTTCGCCTGCGCAAAAAGCTGGCCGATGACCCGCAACAGCCGACCTACCTGGAGACGCGGCGGGGGTTTGGCTATATTTTGCACCATGCCCAGGTGGTCAACAGCGGTCAAAAGGAGCAACAGCATGAACAAGCAACACAAAACGAAAAACCAATACCGGTGCAACCCGTGTCAACGACACCGGGGTCGACAGCAGAACCGTGGTCAACATTGACGCGGCGGGAGTGGGAGTTATTCCTCCTGCTTGGCGATGAAGCGGCGACCCGTTTGACCAATGGCGCGTTGGCTTGCCACTTACGCATGGCCGAAGGAACGTTGAAAAAGCACCTGCAAAATATTTACCGCAAGTTGGGCGTCGAAAATCGCTCGGCGGCGGCGCTGGTGGCAATGCGGGTGCGGGTTCAGCTTTTACCCAACAACAAGCCTGAATAACCGAGGAAGCCTCAATAGACATTTTCATCTGAGCGAGTAAACAAGCTGGCCCCTCTATCCGCCGGCGCACACCCATTTTCTCTGTGTCAATGACACCAATCACCGGAGGAGTATAGCCGAATGACGCAACCAGCAGAAAATAACGGTTGGACCAACTACTATAAGGCACGCACCGGGCGCCCGCCGCGACCTCTCCTGTTGGCGGCAATGGCGCGCTTTGCGGGTGCCGCCGGTTTGCAAGCGATTGATCTGGGCTGTGGCGAAGGCGCCGATACCCTTGCGCTCCTTCAACAAGGCTGGCAGGTACTGGCGCTGGACCAACAACCGGAAGCCATCGCCCGGCTCCAGGCGCAAACGCCGCCGGAAGTGGTGGGCCGGTTGCAAACCCAAACCGTCGCCTTTGAGGCGGTGACATTGCCGCCCGCCGATTTGATCTACGCCGGTTTTAGTCTGCCTTTTTGTCACCCCGATCACTTTGCGAATTTTTGGGCCAAGCTGGTCAACGCGGTGCGCCCCGGTGGTCGTTTTGCTGGTCAGATCTTTGGTGATCGCGATGGGTGGGCCGATGCACCGGATATGACCTTTTTGACGATCAGCCAAACACAGGAACTGTTACGTCCATTTGAGATTGAATCCTTTACCGAAATTGATGAAGATGGGCAAGCGGTCAGCGGGCCAAAACATTGGCACTATTTCGAGGTTATCGGGCGGAAACGGTAGGGTATGAAAGCTGAAAGCCATGAAAACACAATTCTATCAGCTACGCCAGGTGTTAGGACGCTATCCCCAAGCGCTCAAATTGGTGTGGCAGGCCAACCCGCGCTATACATTGTTCATCGCTGTGTTGACACTGATTGGGGCTTTAATGGCGCCGGCCCAGATTTGGTTGACGAAAGTGTTACTGGATCGGATCAGCGTCATCGCCCAAGGCGCGCCGGTCCCCGGCGCGGTCACGGCGATCGATTGGCAGAGCATTGTGCTGCCAACGATTTTCTTTGTTCTAGCCTTGCTGCTCAGTGATGCCGGCGCTTCGTTGCGCAGCAGCCTACGCGATCTCTTACAACGGCAGGTGATCAACCATGCCCAGGCGTTGATCCTGGAAAAAACCGCCAAACTGGATATTGCCTTTTATGAAACACCGGCCTTTTATGATCGGCTGGAAAATGCCACGCGTGATGTCTGGCGCACACAAAATTTACCCTGGATTTTGATCGACACTTCCGGCGCGGTACTCGCCTTGGTGCTTACGATTGGTTTATTAACAAACTTGCATCCGCTGGCGGCGCCGCTGTTGGTTGTTACCGCGATTCCCCAGTTGATCGCCAATGCGCGCTATGTCAATTTACGGTTTAAAATGTGGACAAATCGCGCACCGGCACAGCGCATGGTTCATTATCTGGAAAACTTGTTGACCCGGCGTGATCCCGTGAAGGAAGTGCGCCTCTTTGGCTTGGAAGCACCCTTTTTGGCCCGCTTTCGCCGCTTCAATGAAGAATTGGTGGCCGAACATCAAACCATCCTCTTTGCGCAGGAACGTTGGGCTTTGCTGGCAACGCTGCTTTCCGTGGCCGGCGTTGGGCTGATCTGGGGCTACGCGATTCGGCAAGCGCTCCTGGCGCAGATCACCCTGGGCGACCTGGCGCTCGTCTTTCAAGCCGCAGAAGGGGCGCGTAGCCGGTTGGGTCAACTTTTTTCCTCCATGGGCATTTTCTATGAACACAGCCTCTTTGTGGGCAATCTCTATGATTTTCTGGAATTACAGCCGGACGCCGTCGCTGGGGCATTGGCACAAAAGCCGGCTGATTACAAAGCCCCGGCCGTCGCGCAACCCTTGCAACAAGGGATCGAGTTTCGCCAGGTCTCATTCCGCTATCCGGGCGCTGAACGCTATGTGTTGCAAGATGTCTCCTTTACGATTCGTCCCGGCACGACGGTCGCCTTGGTGGGCGAAAATGGCGCGGGGAAGACAACGTTGATCAAGTTGCTCACCCGTTTCTATGATCCCACCGAAGGCGCCATTCTGCTCGATGGGCGTGATTTGCGGGACTATGACCTGACCGAACTGCGCCGCGCCATCGGCGTGATCTTTCAAGACTTTGTGCGCTATCACCTGACGGCGCGCGAGAATATTGGCTTTGGGCAACTGGAACATGTAGAAGATAGCGAACGGGTGGCGCGGGCGGCGGACAAAGGGGGCGCCGTGCCGGTGATCGAGAAGTTGCCCAAAAACTATGAGACGCTGCTGGGCCGCACCTTTGAAGATAGTGTCGATCTCTCCGGCGGCGAATGGCAGAAACTGGCCTTGGGCCGCGCCTTTATGCGCGAAGCCCAGGTGCTGATCCTCGACGAGCCGACCGCCGCCCTCGATGCCCTGGCCGAATATGAAGTCTACAAACGCTTTGCCGAACTGACCGCCGACAAGACGACCATCTTTATCTCGCACCGCTTCTCGACAGTGCGCATGGCGCAGCAAATTCTGGTCTTGGAGAATGGTCAACTGATCGAGGAGGGTACGCACACCGAGTTGATGGCGCACAACGGACAATATGCGAAGATGTTTACGACGCAGGCCGAACGGTATTTGTGAGAACGTGATTCATGCTGCGTGATTCGTCAGTGAGTACGAATCACGCAGCATGAATCACACAGCACGCAACCAACGAAAGGAAAAATCAATGCCACTACGACCACACTCCAACGAATGGTATGACCGCTTGGCCACCCTGCAAGATGGCTACTACTACCGGTGGGGATCGCAGCTTGCGCCGTGGAATGGGGAGGACCACTACCTTGACTTGGTGAACCAACACCTGCACTCTGATCTGGCGGTGTTGGATGTTGCCTGTGGACATGGGGAGGTGGCCCTGAGCATTGCCCCACACTGTCGATCCGTGCTGGGGTATGATCGCATCGCCAGTTGGATCGAGCGGGCGCAACAGACGGCGCAAGTCCAGGGGTTGACCAACGCCACCTTTGTCTGTCACGACTCATCGCGCGACGCCAACGGCGGACGGGCGCGCCTGCCGGGAGAAGAAGGGGCGTTTGATCTGCTGATCTGTCGCCGTGGCCCCTTTCATTGGGTGGAAGATGCCCGCCGGGTGGCGCGACCGGGCGCCGTGCTGTTGATGCTGGTGCCGGATGCGCGCCCTGCGCCACTGTGGAATGATTGGCTGCCGGAAACCCTGCGCCAGGTTCCTGCCGGTGATCCCCACTGGGCAAGACCAAGCATTGAACAACGACTGGCGATCGGCGGCCTCACCCTTCACAGTTGGTGGAGCTTTGAAGTGCCGGAATGGTTTCCGGGGCCAGCACAATTGTATGATTTGCTGACTTGGGGTTGGACAGCAGCGGAAGTGCCATCGTTTGCCGAAGTCCAGCCCATTTTGGAACAGATCTTTGCCGACTATGGCGCTTCACAGGGTGTAGAATTGCGTCATCTGCGCCACCTGTGGAAAGCGATTGTACCCGGCTGATTTATCGAACCAAAGGAGGCAGTGGTGAGCCAGCATATCAACAAACAGTTGGGCCAAATTATTCTGCTCAACGGGACTTCCAGCGCTGGGAAAAGTACGATTGCCAAGCAATTACAGGAAATCCTGCCGCACCCCTATTTGCATACCGGCATTGACCATTTTCTGGGGGCGGCGCCGTGGTCGCGTCTCATGGTCTATGGGGATAGCACGGCACAAACCGATGCAGAAGGATGGTTCTTACCCTTTCAGGATGGCGCGTTGATTGGCGCGCCGCGCTTGGGGCCGGTTGCGTATCAATGGGTAGATGGCATGTATGCTTGCTTCGCCGCGTTGGTAACGGCTGGGATCAATTTGATTGTGGACGACGTGATCTATGATCCCCAGGTGTTGCGCTTGGCGGTGACACACTTGGCCGATCTACCTGTGTTCTTTGTTGGTTTACATTGTCCTGTTGAAGAAGCCATGCGGCGTGAAGTGGCGCGGGGGGATCGGGCGCCTGGAGGTGCGGCAGTCTTTCATGGCTTGGTGCATCAACATGGCGTTTATGATCTCCAACTGGATACAGTGCAATGGAGTCCAAGCGAATGTGCCGAGCAGATTCAGACCGCATTGCAAGGTAAAGACCGCCAGAGGGCTTTTACGCAACTACGGGTTTGTCAAGCTTGATGGATGAACGCCAGCTTCACTGCGAATCAATAGGGATTGCAAATCTTTTTGGTTCATCTGGAACTCAGGAAGGATCCCGCAAATCTTCCGGGAAGGTCGGCTGGGTCAACAAGATCGTCCGGTCAAACCTTCCCGGAAGATGGTTGGCAAGCCCCGGCGTTCCAGATGAACCATCTTTTTGCGGCAAATTCGCAAATTCCATTGATTCGCAGTAGGGGTGAGCTATCTCTTCTATCAAGATCTACCATAATCAAGGAGTCATCTCATGGCTCATCCATACAAAGCAGCCTTGGCCCATGTTCTCTGGATCGGTGGCGGCACCGATACTGGTAAGACTACGGTAGCGGAAGCGCTTGTCAAACGTTACGGGCTACAATCGTACAACTTTGACCGCAACGAACATTCGCATATCGAGCGCCGAATTTTGGCCGGTGACTTTCAAGGACCCCAAAACCTTTTCGAGATGACACCCGACGAGATGTGGATTGATCAGTCACCGGCAGAGATGGCATCTGGTGTTATTCGTGGTTGGTCACGACGGGTCGATTTTGTGTTGGAGGATCTGTTAGCTATGCCCAAAATGCCGTTAATTCTAGCGGAAGGCCCTGGTTTCTTTCCAGCGGTCATCGAGCCGCTGCTATCAACCCGACAGCAGGCGATTTGGTTAGTGCCTGCGCCAAGCTTCAAGCGGCAAATTGCCATCCAGCGCGGTAAACCATCGGTGCGCAATGAGACCAGAGACCCAGCCTTAGCTACAGAAAATATCATCGCGCGTGACCTGCTGGTGACGCAACATGTGCAACAGGAAGCAACCCGACTGGGCTTGCCGTGGCTGGAGATCAATGGGACACAGACGGTTGATGAAGTGATCACAATTGTCGAGAAGCATTTTGAACAATTTTTGCATCGTTAAAAAGGGGAGTTTCATGTCACTAGAAAACAACAAAGTGCTAGTTCGTCGCTATTTTGAAGAAGCGCTCGACAACCCGGCAGTCTGTGATGAGATCTTTGCCGAGCACTTCCTGTTTCATACCATTCAACGCGCCCAGATTACACCACAAGTCATTGAATCTACGCCGCAAAGCGAGAAAGCGGCTTATGAATGGCTCAAAGCGGTTTGGTCGACTAATCTACGCGTGACCGTTGATGACATGATTGCTGAAAATGACCGAGTGATGGCACGCTGGACCTGTTACGGCACCCACGTGGGGGAGTTTGCTGGCCTACCGCCGACCTACCGCGACGTGACCTATGCGGGCATCAACATTTTCCGCATTGCCGACGGCAAGATCGCTGAAATCTGGGATATCTTTGACCGGCTCTGGCTGTGGCAACAACTGGGCGTCTTACCTGAAATCAAAGAAGCCATTGCCAAAGTGAGAGAAAGTAAGGAGAACATCGCTTGATGAAAATCGGCATTGACTTTGGCACCACCCATACCTCCGCCGCCTTTTATGATGGTAAACAGATTCACCCGATCGCGCTCGACCCGGTAAATAGCAACCCAAACCTGCTACGTTCCATGATTTACATTTCTCGCGATCAGCAGCGTTATCTGGGGCGGCAAGCGGTCGAGACCTTTCTGGCACAGGACACGGGGCGGACAGTGGAATACGTAGAAAAATATGTCGGCACGATCACCTATACCGTTGCCACGGAGGATGCCAACGAAAACGCAACGGTTGTGCAGGACACGGTGATCGATGAAGATGTCGGGGCGCAGGGGCGGCTCTTGCAGTCGATCAAAACCGGGTTGCGTTCCGATTCCTACAAAGGCACAGCGGTCTTTGGTCGCTACTATACCCTGCAAGAGTTGATCGCCTTGCTGCTCTGCCATGTGCGCACCCAGGCAGAGGCGCAATTGGGAACTACCGTGCGCCAGGTCACGCTGGGGCGACCGGTGCAATTTTCTGATGATCCGGCGCTCGATCAGCGGGCGGAGAAACGGCTGCGACAGGCGGCGGAACTGGCCGGCTTTACCGAAATCGACTTTGTGCCAGAGCCGGTGGCGGCGGCCTCGTTCTATCTTAATCAGGTGACAAAACCGGAGACGGTGCTGGTCTTCGACTTTGGCGGCGGCACGCTTGACTTCACGATCATGCGCGCCGATGTGGGACGGGTGCATGAACTCTTAGCCACCCACGGCGTCCTGGTCGGCGGCGATGACCTGGATAGCAGCATGATGCGCCAGTTGGTCGCCTGCCACTTTGGGGCGGGTGCGGCCATCGACATGAATATTGACGGCCGCCCGCTGCTCTTTCCCGAAGATTTGACGGAAGAACTATATCACTGGCAGACGATCCCCAATCTCTCGCGTCCCAAGGTGCTGACGGTGATCAAACGGGCCAAACGCTATAGCCCGGAACCGCAAAAGTTTAGGGCGTTGGAAGCCTTGGTGACGCGCAACTATGGCTTTGCCCTCTTCGAGCAGATCGAACAGACCAAACGCACCCTCTCCGACCAGATGCAAGCGCAACTGACCATGCAAGCGGACGCCATCGATCTGGCGTTGGAATTGACCCGGCGCGATTTCAATATTGCGATCAATGAAGAGTTATCCAATGCCCGTGAAGGGGTGCGCAAGGTGCTGGCGCTGGCCAGTCTGCGGGCCGATGCCATTGATGCCGTGGTGACAACGGGTGGTTCGTCGGTAATCCCGATCTTTCAGCGGATGTTGACCAAAGAGTTCTCGGCGGCGCGGCTTGTGCCCCTCGATACCTTTGGCGGGGTGACGAATGGGTTGGCGATCCAGGCGTATGAGGGGCGTTAATCAGTGATCCTGCCAATACAACAGTACTATTATAGCATCGTGATGTTGAGCAGCAGGCAAAGATGGAAAAATGCTTCAGATCGGGTACAATAGCGGCAGGAAATATTGTACGTTTGGTAGAAAGCAAGCATGATGGCCCACCTAATGCCCCTTGCCACGGCGCAGAGCGGCAACTCGCCCTTTACCCATCTACGCGAGATACGCACCAACCTGATCGCCTATCTGGAACATCTGGCGCGCCAGGGCGATCTGTTGCGGATCAACCTGGGGCTGGCCTCGGCCTATTTTATCAATCAGCCCGATGCGGTGCGCGAGGTATTGGTGACGCAAGCACACAAATGTCGGAAACCCTTTGGCGTCAAACAGGCGGCGCGAGCGCTCTTTGGGGAAAATCTCTTTACCAGCGACGGTGAAACGTGGCGGGTGTTGCGGGCGGCCCAACAGCCGGCCTTTCACGCCCAACGGGTCAACAACTATGCCACGATCATGGCCGATCACACGGCGCAACTCATCGCCGCCTGGCAACCCGGCCAGACGCTCGACATCCCCCAACAGATGATGGACTTGACCTTAGGCATTACCACCAAAGCGCTCTTCAACGTCGATCTGCGCGGCCACGAAGCCGGCCAGGCGATCATCCGCTTTATCGAGTTGTTCAACCAGCGCATCGCCTCACCTATCCCCATCCCCGGCTGGTTGCCAACGCCACGCAATCGGGAGATGAAACGGTTGATTGGCGTGGCCGATGCCTTGCTCCAGCCCATCATCGAAGAGCGTCGCGCCACCGGCAAAGACAAAGGTGATGTACTCTCTATGCTCTTGCTGGCGCAACAAGCTGACCAGAGCGGCATCCTCACCGACCATCAGGTGCGCAACGAGATCAATAACCTCTTTGCCGCCGGCTATGAAGTGACCGGCAACACGCTGGCCTTCACGCTTTACCTGATTGCTCAACATCCGGCCGTCGAAGCCCGCCTCGTTGCCGAACTTGATCAAGTTCTCGGCAGACGCCAGGTGACATTGGATGACGTAGCGAATTTGCCTTATTTGGAGATGGTGATCAAAGAGTCGATGCGGCTGCTGCCGGTGACAACGGTGGTGGCGCGCCAGACAGTTGACACTATCCAACTGGGCGACTATGTGATCCCCAAAAATCAGACCGTGTTGGTGGCGCCGTGGACGTTACATCGTCACCCGGCTTATTTTGCCGACTCGGAGCAGTTCGACCCGGAGCGCTTTAATGCCGAGCGACGGGAAGCGATCCACAAACAGGCATACATCCCCTTTGTCACCGGGCCGCGCATCTGTCTGGGCAATGCTTTTGCCATGTTACAACTCAAAGTCAACCTGGCGACAATTTTGCAACGCTATCGCTTGACCGTGGCCCCCGGTTATACCTTTGCCCCGATCTTCCGCTTTAATACCCGCCCCAAAGACGGCCTGCCAATGGTCGTCCACCCACGAACAGGAGTATAAATCGTATGTTAACGGCTGTGATTATCGGCGCTGGTCATCGCGCCTTGACCTACGCTTCTTATGCCAAGGAACATCCAAGGGAATTGCGGATTGTGGCGGTGGCTGATCCCATCGCCCAACGGCGCCAACTGGTGGCGGAGCTATACAAGTTGCCGACAAACCGCTGTTTCGCCTCAGCCGAGGAGTTAGCCGCGCAACCTAAGCTGGCCGATTTTGCCATCAACGGCACGATGGATCACCAGCATGTGGCGACCTCGCTGCCGCTGCTGGCTGCCGGCTATGATCTGCTGCTGGAAAAACCCTTTGCCACCAACGAAGCGGAGATGTGGGCCTTGGCAGAAGCCGCCGAACGCTACCAGCGTAAAGTCGCCATTTGCCATGTCTTGCGCTTTGCGCCCTTCTATCGCGCCATCCGGCAGCAGGTGATCGACGGTGCGATCGGCGATTTGATTAACATTCAGGCCGTCGAACATGTCTCCTATCACCACATGGCGGTGGGCTTTGTGCGCGGCAAGTGGAACAGCAAACGCAAGTGCTTCTCGCCCATGTTGATGGCGAAATGTTGCCATGATCTGGATCTGATCACCTGGATGAAGAGCGGGGTGGCGCCGGTGCGCGTCGCCAGCTTTGGCAGCAACTATCAATTTCGCCCGGAACGCGCCCCCGCCGGGGCTGGTACGCGCTGTCTGGTCGATTGTCCGATTGAAGCCGATTGTCTCTACTCGGCGCGCAAGCACTATCTCGACCACCCGAACCGCTGGGCCTTCTATGTCTGGGATGCGCTGCAACAGGAGGTCAAGCCAGCCAACTTGCCGACCAAGCATTACACCGAGTTAACCCTGGCCGAAAAGACGGAATGGCTCAAAAGCGACAATCCCTATGGGCGCTGCGTCTGGAAATGTGACAATGATGTGGTTGACCACCAGTCGGTCGCTATCGAGTTTGCCGATGGCGCCACGGCGACGCTCAACATGGTCGGCGGTGCAGCCAAACCATCACGCTCGCTCCATCTGGTCGGCACCAAGGGGGAAATTCAAGGCAATTTAGAGGATAGCCGCTTTGTCATCCGCCACATCGACACGCGCCCTGGTCACGAATATGCCGAAGAAACCATCGATCTGAGCATTGGCGGCGACATGACCGGCTCCTTCGGCGGCCACGGTGGCGGCGACCTGCGCCTGATGGCCGATTTTGTGCGGCTGGTGCGCGGTGAACAGCCGTCGATCTCAACGACGACGTTGGCCGATTCGGTCAATGGTCATCTCATCGGCTTCTGCGCTGACCGGGCCATGGAAGAAGGGCGAGTGGTGTCCCTGGCCCAAGCGACGGCGTTGGTATAGCCGATGACAACCTTCTGGTTACTTGTAACGCTGCTGATTCTCTTTGGCGCCGCCTTGGTCAAAGCTACGCTCGGCTTTGGCGAATCGCTGTTGGCGATTCCCCTTTTGACGCTTGTGCTAGGGGTGCAGACGGCAACGCCGCTGGTCAGCCTGTTGGCGGCCACCGTCACCCTCTTGATGCTCTTACGCAATTGGCAGCAGATCGATCTGGCGGCCACTTGGCGCCTGATTATGGCGGCGTTGATTGGCGTTCCGCTGGGCGTATGGGGACTAAAAGCACTGCCGGTGGCCTGGGTGACAACGGCGCTCGGCGTGCTGTTGATCCTGGTGGGCCTCTACCAGTTGACCCAACCCAAACTCCGCTTGTTACAAGGGAGCGGGTGGGCCTATCTCTTTGGCTTGCTTGCTGGTCTGTTGGGGGGCGCCTATAATATGGCTAGTCCGCCGGTGCTGATCTATGGCGCTGTTCGCCAGTGGTCGCCGGCCCAATTCCGCGTCACCGTACAGAGCTTCTTTCTACCGGTCAGCCTCTTGATTCTGATCGGTCATGCGGCGGCCGGCTTTTGGACGGACCAGGTGCTATCGCTTTACCTGCTCGCCTGGCCGGTGATGGTCGTTGCCTTTTGGCTGGGCAGCCGTTTCAGTGACCGGATCGATGCGGTGGTTTTTGGCCGGCTATTGTACAGCGCCTTACTCATGCTGGGGCTTGTCTTGTTGGTGTAATCACGCCAACTCGGCTAACACCTCGCGACTTGATCGCCCCGGTTGCAAGACCGTTTCTTTGACAATTTGCCCGTCGCGCAACGTCAACACGCGGTCGGCTTGACTGGCGGTGCGCAGATCATGGGTGGCCAGCAGCACGCCATGCTCCCCGCTATCGGCCAATGCGCGCAGACGGGCAACGATCTGGCGTGCAGCGTTGCTATCAAGATTAGCGGTTGGTTCATCGGCCAGGATGAGCGGTGGTTTGGCGGCCAACGCGCGCGCCACGGCCACCAACTGTTGCTGACCACTGGAGAGTTCATTAGGGTAACGCTGGGCCAACGCTGTCAAACTGAAAGCGGCCAGCAATTCATCGGCGCGCTGGTCAGCGTCAAAGGGCGGGCGCAACATCAGCCGCAACGGCAAGCCGATATTTTCGCGCACCGTGAAACCAGGAAAGAGGTTGTAATTCTGGTAGATAAAGCCGACCGCTTGGCTGCGCAAGTCTGTTACCCCGTCGCTGCTGAGGTCATGCAATGATTGGCCCAACAGCGTTACGGTCCCGTCATCCGGCGCTTCTAATCCGGCCAGCAGCATGAGCAACGAGGTTTTCCCACTCCCCGTCGGCCCCACCAGCGCCACCAACTCGCCGGTATGGATGGTCAGGCTCACGCCTTGTAACGCCTGCACAGCGCCGCCGCTGGCCGGGTGCCGTTTCGCCCCATTGGTGATCTGTGCTAACGCAACTTGCTTATTCATCATGCCTCCAGTTGTACGAATGAGACCGCCCCGCCATAAATGGACAGGGCTACAGCGCAACGCAGGCTAAAGCCCGCTTTAGGGGGCGTTGCGCTGTAGCCTTGTGGCTTTAGCCCAAGGCAGTTTTCCGAATGAAATTCCGAATCTTCATAAGATGGGGAATTTTCGCCACGCTTCGTTGAACGAGTTGATCAGTGGCTGTATGTTCCGCAACCAACCAGCCGATGAGGCCACAAGCGACAAACCCAAAGGCATTGGTCAAGCCATGAATCTGCACCATGCGTGGAATCGTAATAAAGCTCTGCCCGATAAATTCACCAAGACCATAGAGTAACGCCGGTGTAATGGCTGCCACCATTGCCAGCGCCGCCACCGCCAGTAACGTGCGCGCAAGGGGTGAAGTCAACTGCGGCAGCACCACAAAGCCAATGACGCCGGCCAGGCCGACAATGGCCGTAAAGAGCAACAAAACACCGACCACTTCAAGCCAAGGCGATAAGGTAATGCCGGCAGCAATCAATGGCATGGCAGCCACAATCGCCCCGGCCACCCAGGGATAGACGCGGACGGTCAGTCCATTCTGCGCCAGAAAACGCCCCGTCATGGCTGTGATCACCGGGACGGCAAAGCCGGTATAGTGAAAATGGACACCGGTCAGCAGCACAATGACAGCGGGAAAGTCCAATGGTCGCGCGCCGAAGCGGCTCAACAGTAACCAGCCCGCGCCAACCGGTAGGTAAAGCATTCCACAGCGCAGCACAAGTTCATGAACGGATGGTCGTCCGGCGGTTGTTCGCCACCCAGTCACGCCGGCCACGGCAATGAGCACCGTGCAAAACAGCCAGGGGACACTTGACAGGGCAGCCCCCAAGCCGGCTGGTTGCAAGAACGCAAAGGCGACCAGGAGGGCAGCTACGGGCTGCACACGGCACGCCCACCAGCAGGAAGCGCTGACAACATCAGCCCCGCACCAATGCACAATCAAGGTCAGTGCCAAGGGTGTAAAGACCAAGACCGCAAGCAGCAACAACCGCTCAACGGTAGTCACATAATTCCAGCCCTGCGTCCGGTCGAGCAGCAGATAGAGCAGCCAAACCAAGCACCCAGCGCCGGTGCTGAACAAAGAGTAACGGCGTGAAAATCGGTTACTGTCCATTGACTGCCCTCCCTATTGCCGCTTTGGAGTCGCGGCCAAAGCGCTTTTGCCAGAGTCTTGCCACGGGATAACCCATCTGCACCAACCAATGGCGCGGCTGGGAGAAAGCCAGAATGTCATACCAAACGCTGTCATCGGCGTGCCGCCACTCGATCAGAAAACGTTCTTCCCCCTGTTCGATGTGACCGGGCAGCGTGCCATAGGCAAAGCCAAAGCGGGTGTAATCGGCAGTTGTTTCGTCAATGGTATAGACAATGCGGCAGGCGTTGAGAATGTGAATGCCGAAGACTTGGGCCAGCACCCCCACCGTCGCGCCGGTCGCCACCGGGGTTGTCGGCCAACAGAGCTGTAACCAGCCCAGGTTGAACATCTCCCAGCGTTGTAGCGCGGCGCAAGCTTGGTGATAGCAGGTCGCACCGCGGCCCAGTTGAACACGATTGTGGTCAACGACATAACCGGCAGGCGGTGTTGTTTGGGTCGCACCAACGGCAGGATAGGAGAAAGGTTGCGCCGCTTGCTCCTGCAAGAAGTGCGTAATCGCCACCGTGGTTGGCCGCATCAGGTAGAATTGACGCATACCGCTATGATACAGATCAGGTTGGGCAGACATTTCGTTCATGGTTGCTCCATTTGCCAAGTACGCCGATGGCTGACCGGGCTATCTTCCGCGAAGCTTGGCCCTGTCGATCCGCTTGTCGTCGTCAAGCTTCCCGGAAGATGATATTAGTGACGATTGCGATCAAATTGACCTCTTGCCTTAGCCATTGGCCCCACGCATGGCAACGGTATGTCTTTGTTGTTGGCCAACCGTTGGGCCGCCGCCTTGGCTGATAAACGGTTGCCAATGCAGCCACCACACCACCGTCGCCGCGACCATCGCCACCAGCCAGGGCAACCCTTGCGCCCAACCGGCATCGGCATCCGGCAACAGGCCAAGAGCCAATCGCATCAAGGCGGTTACGCTGGCGCCGGCGCTAACAAACACGGCAAAGATCGCCAACCCCGCCACCACGGCTAGATAGGTGCGGTACTGTTTCTGCACCGCTGGTGTCAACGCCTGGTCAAGTTGCCAGCGCAACCCCCGCCAATGCAGCCACCAAAGCGGCCCCGCCACCACCACCACCCCCAACCCCGTCGCGTCGCCAAATCAATCTCCACCCCGCCAAGCAAACGCAACAATGCATTCCCCGTCACCACCACCGCCCCATAAAACACCGCCAATCCCACCGCCGTCATCGTATACAAATAGCGAATCATCGTCACACCTCCCTACACCCCAACCGGCTCTGTCTGCTGACCTCTGACTTCTGCCCGCTGTCTTCTCTCTTCCCTCACCGCACCGCTGGCCCCACCGGTTGCCGCGCCACCATCCACAACACCGGCGTCGCGCCCACCCAAGCCGATCCTAGCGCCCCGATCAGATCGACCAGAAGCAAGCCAGTGACGGCCCAGCCATTGCCCGGTTGGCCGGCGATCAGCCAGGTACTAAAGGCCATGAATGCACCTAGCGCGCCGCCACCCAAAGCGACAATGCCATATTCCAACAGGACCAACCGCCAACAGTGGCGGCGATGAGCGCCCAACGCTTGTAACATACCAAAGCTTTTGCGCCGCTCCCAAGTCGCCAACGCTGCTACCGTGAAAACCAATGTCGCCCCGGCGATCAACACCAGCAGCGCCACCCAAAAAGGAAAACGCACCTGCCCGGCAGAGGCCAACCAACTCAGCCCCGCCATCCCCACGGCGTAAGCGCCGGTGGTCAGGGCAAGAGTCATGCCGGCGGTTTGGTTGGGGTGACGCGCCAACCCTTGAATTGCCAGCGACCAGAGTGGTTGCGCCGCCGACCGGGGCAACCGTTGGTAGAGCCGGGTGAGCAGCCAACCGCCGCCCGTCAATACGAGGGCGAAGAGTTCCGCGACGCCGCCTAATACTAGCGCCGCCGATGCTGGTAAGACCGCAAAACCGACCAGCCAGGTTAATAGACCGGCGTACAAGGCGCCTAACAGGGAACTCTTTTCGTCACGTCGCTCTTCTGCTGCACCCACGGCATGCACAGGGCGTAAGTGATTACCGGCCTCAAAGCCAGCCAGCCGAACCGCCGTGTGCATAAAGAGCAAGGTAGCCCCCAGCCCAGCCCAGAACGCCGTCATAACAGCACTGGGCGCCAGCGTATAGGTGGGCGTCAGGTCAAAATAAGCGGCGGCAGAGGGCCAACTGAGCCAACTGAGCGCCAAGCCCAACCCCATGCCCACACCGCTACCCAAGAGGCCCGCCGCCAACGCTTCACACGTTAAGAGCAGCCATAAATCACGGCGACGTAGCCCCAGATTCCGCAGGAGCGTTAGTTCGGGTGTGCGCCGTTCAATGCTGGCGAGATAGGCATTGGTCAGCCCCAAACAGCCGATCAAGAGCGTGACCAAGCCGGCGCCGGTCAAAACGCCGGCGGCCCCCAACCACTGAAAGAGCCATCCCGGCAAGAGCCACCCTGCCAACGGTGTGCGGTCCGTGGTTGCAGACAAGGCCACTGCCAAATTGAGCCAAGCCAGCAACGCCGCCACCCCCGGCGCCAGCCCAATCACGGCCAGCACGGCCAACTGCCATTCGCGCCGGGCGACAGTGCGCAGATACGCCGGCGCCAGCCGACCGATCCGTCGTACTCCGCTCATGGCTGCCCTCCCGTTTTGAGTAAACGTTCCTCAATCCGGTCGAGCCAGGTCAGGTCCGCTTCGGCGTGTAAGATGGCGCCATCGAGCAGACTGGCCATTACCGCATCACCACGCCGTTCGGCCTCACTCAACGCAAATTCCAACTCGCGTAAGTGTTGCAAGTAGACCGTTCGTTGACGCCAGAGCAGCTCACCCAGTTGGTCGGTGCGCCGCAGAACATTCGCCAATGTTGAGACCTTCAGATAAAGATCATCTTTCAACTGGCGGCTGCTGGGTACGGGAGCATCAAGCCATTCGGCCAGTTCGGTAGCGCCGGTGGGCGTCACGTTGTATAATTTCTGGTCGGGCAGATTCTCCTGCTCGACGCGCGTCTCCAGGACGATTTCGCCGGCCTTCTCCAGCAAGCGTAGATTGTTGTAGATCTGCGCCTGCTGCACCGGCCAGAGCGCCCCTAAGGCGTCATCGTACCGTTTCTTTAATTCGTAGCCATGACTTGGCGCTTCCGCCAATAAGGCGAGTAAAACGTGTTTGAGACTCATAAGCAAATTAAAATAACAGTTTGTAATAACTATAGTTAGTATTCAGTATAATGAGTTTTACCCAGTTTGTCAATCCCCCAAATCATAACAAAATTTGCTTTCGGCTGACAGGATTGGTGGGTGTTGGCGAGGCCGACGGGGAGATATGCTAGGAGTTCATAAAAACAGAAGTTGCTGCTCACCGCGAGTCCGTGACTCGCCCCAGCCAGTTGCGAGTCACGGACTCGCGGTGAGCGTTATCCCAAGTTATATTTTTACGGACACTAAGATCACGAAAGGGCCTGTCGGCAAGACAAGCCCTCCGTGGGTGGTTCGGTTGCCAGGGCAGGTCACTTGGGCCATACCCCCGCTGTTTCATTTCTGTGCCAGGGTAGGTCGCTTGGGCCATACCCCCGCTGTTTTTGGTTCTCGTTGCCAGGACAGGTCACGTGGGCCGTGTCCCCGCGGTTCTCAGTATCGCTGTGCCAGAACCGGTCACGTGGGCCAAGTTCTCGCTGTTTTGTTGATTTCACTATACCAAGCGAGCGTTAAGAAAGCGTTGATCAAACGTTAAACGTTGTTTGGCGCCAAGTAAACGTTTGTGCTGCTGATTGCTGTATCGTTGTGCTAGCTGATTAACAGTGGTTGTTGCTCATAGTATACCCCGGCGCTGGCGTCTTGGCTGTCAAGTAGAAGACACTTATGTGTGATCTACTGCACAGTTGATCAACTAGATAGGCTTGAGCAAAATAGCAAGAAATGTCAAGAATTTCCGCCCTACCTGCGCTATACTACGCTCATGAATAACCACACGGAACGGCTCTTACCTATCCTGGTACATATCCAGGCGCATTTGGAAGAAGATTTGGCGTTGGGCACGCTGGCCGCGTTGGCGAATCTGTCGCCCTATCATTTTCACCGGCTTTTTCGGGCAACAGTCGGGGAGACGGTCAAGCACTATGTGCAGCGGTTACGGTTGGAGCAGGCAGCCTTTCGCCTGAAATTACATGATGCGCCGGTGATCGAGGTGGCCTTTGGCCTGGGCTACCATTCACATGAGAGCTTCACACGCGCCTTTCGCCGCCAGTTTGGCGTGCCACCCAAGGCGTACAAGCGCGCTCATCATGCCAACCGAACCCAGCGGGAAGCCACCGCACAATTGCCGACGCGCAACAGCGCCACCACCCAGCCGGCCCTTTCCAAAGTGCGTATCCAACGGTTGGAGCCGATCAACGTTGCCTTTATCCGCCACTTGGGCGCCTATACCGAAGCGGACACCGGCGCGTTTGATAGACTTACCACCTGGGCTATCGCGACTGGACGCTATACCGGTGACAATTTGTTGTTGGGCATCGGCCATGATGATCCAAATATTACGCCCACCAATAAAGTGCGTTTTGACGCCTGTCTTCAAGTCGATGAACCGTTTGCCCCGACAGGCGGCATCGGCTGCCAACAGGTGCCGACTGGTGACTATGCGGCGATCACTTATGTTGGCCCTTATGGAGCGGCTATGGTTGCGGCCTATGCTGCCATCTTTGCCTACATGCAAAATCGTCCCGATTATACCTTGATCGGGTTGCCGGCGGTGGAGATCTATCGTACCACCCGCGTCAACCCGGACTATGCCCTCAATCACACCGAAATTCTTTTGCCTGTTGCCAAGAAAGGAGTCTAGCGATGGCCGGTTTTACTGCCACCGAATGGATCGCCGTCCCACCGGAAGCGGTCTTTGCTTTGATGCACGATGTCAACCATTTTCCCGCCGTGTTGACCAGCGTTGTGCGCGCTGAAAAGATCACCCCTGGCCCGGTCGGGCTAGGCACCCGTTTTCTAGAGACGCGCAAGATCAACGGGCGCGAAGCCAGCGCCGAAATCGAAGTCACCACCTTCGAGCCGCCCCGGCGCTATGCCGCTACGTCGTCACAAAGCGGGGTCACGGCCACCTATCACTACACCCTGACGCCGGAGAAGAACGGGACACGCGTCAACCTGCAAGCGGAAGCAACAGCCAGTGGCCTGAAAAAGTTATTGCTGCCGATCATCGTCAATTTCATGAAGAAGGAAGATGCCACCCATTTGCAGAAATTGAAAACTGTTGTGGAAGCGGAGAATAGTGGCAAAAATTCTCACCTTTGAGGAGTAGGCACGCCCCGTGCCGGGCCGTTTTTCCGGTTGAACCGGCACGGGGCGTGCCTACTCCTCTTAATACTTTTGATTGGTCTTACACGTATCGCGGTTTCAGTTCTGGCGCTGCCGGGAAGTAGCTAAATTCCGTGCGCCGGAAGAGATAAACCTTGCGATGACAGAGGAGCCGAATGCCCTTGGCGGTGCTGTTGTAACGGGCATAGAGTTCTAACGCTGCCCGGTCTTTTGCCTCATCAAAGGGCAGCGGGGGCATCCGCCAGTCGATAAACTGAAACTCTTTGTGCAGATGGCAGATCAGATGGTCAACATTGCGGAAGTAGCCGTCAAAGAAATATTCTTTCACGCTGACCAGCGCAAAGCCCAACCAGAGATATTGATCCACCAGCCAATGCGGATTGTCGCCGACGGTGGGCAGAAAGGGTTTGCGCCCAAAGAGTTCATGAAGCGCCATTGGCGCTTGGTAGAGTTCTTGAATGACATAAGCCTCTGGTTTCAACTTCTTGCGCACCTCGCTGTTCACATCTGGCCCACGGCGGCTGAGAACTAGGTCAAAGGTATTGTCCGGCAACTGGGCAACATCGCCGGCTTCCGCCACATTCCCTAGAATGACCGTTGCGTTTTGGATACCAAAGCTGGCTACACGTAGTTGTGCCGCCTCATGTAAATCAACTTCCTGGTTAAAGCCCCAGATCGCCTTGACTTTGGAGGCAAGACGGCAGAGGGTCTGTCCGGCGCCGCTGCCCAGGTCGAGCAGGGTCACTTCCGGGTTGACAAAAGCATCCAGCAAGCGATCCACTTCCGCCGCCGGGCTATCATGATACATTTCGAGGAGTGGATCGGTTGGCGTCGGGTAGCTGGCGTAGGAGCCATACTTTTCGGCCAACGCCCGATCCAGTTCGGTTAAATTTTTGTCCATATGGAAGATCCTGGATTTGAATTAGCGCAAAGTTCCAGCGCAGCAAGCAAGGTCGCTGCATGGAAACAAAGCAGCATCAACAATAAAAGATGGCGAGACCAGGAATGCACCCGCGATGATCGTGGAAGAGAAAGAGAAGTAGCGGTAGGGAAAATAGCGTGCGGAGACAAAGGCAAGCAAACAACAGGCAATCACGCACACTGATCGACAACCAGTGGCACATTGCCAGGCGCAGAAGCAAGGTTAATTTTTACGAAGCGCGCTACAATCCGGGCCTACCTCACATCAACTATCGCAAGCAGGCGCATTCCGGGATGAAATTGTTGGTTGTGGCGAGGATAGAAATGGTTAAGCATAGCGATACCCTCCTGGCGCACTGCAAGCGCCCTTTCCGTGGTTGATGTTGGTTGCCGTCTATGCCAGCGGCAACACCAGTATACTTGAGCCAACCGATGACAGCAAATCAATAATTTGCTAGTTTGCGCGATTGCCGACAAAAAGCTGCCAGCGGGCAAGGGTTCAGGCATGGTAGCACCCCAAAAGGCATTTGTGACAAAAGCGCAAAGCTTGTAGAATAATCGGGTGACTTTGTCGCAGCCGTTGTCAAGGAGCAGGCATAACAGCCCTGTTCAAAACAGACAAAGGACGAAACCCGATGAAACTATCGCGCAGCACCAGGAGGTCGCCATGACCAGCCGTTACCGCGTCGCCATTGCCGGCTGTCATCGTATGACCCAAAGCAAACTGACCGGTCACAACTTTGCCGCCGCCTTTGCTGCCGTGCCGGCTACCGAGATCGTGGCGGTCTTTGATCGCGGCGCCCAAACGCGGGCTGACTTTGTCGCCTGTTGGGGGGAGCTGCCAACCTATGATGATTACGCCCACCTGTTGCAGGAGGTGCAGCCCGATATTCTCTGCATCGCCACCCGCCAGACCATGCACGCCGACCAGATCGAGCAGGCGGTGGCGGCGGGGGTGCGTGGCATCCTCTGTGACAAGCCGCTGGCAACCAGTCTGGCGGAGATGGATCTTATTGTCGCGGCTTGCCGACGCCACAACGTTCCCCTGCTCTTTGCCCTGGATCGACGGTGGATGGCGCCCTACTATGTACTATGTGAGATCGTCGAAGCCGGTACGTTGGGCGCCATTACTACCATTCAGGCACACGGTGCGCCCAACTTGATCAACCACGGCTGCCATTGGTACGATACGGCGTTGATGCTGGTCGGCGATCCGGAACCGCTTTGGGTCAGCGGTCTGGTGGCCGATGTGTCGGCTGATCCAGCGGAGGAGAGACGGCGCCTGGATCAGCCGGGGCATGGCACGGTTGGGTTGAGCAATGGCGCCCTCCTCACCATTGCGCCGGATGGTGGCCGCCGCCCCGCCTTTACCCTCATCGGCGAAAAGGGGCGATTGCTGGTGCTGAATGATGCCCAGGAAGCCTATTTGTGGTTGGAGGAGAGTGGCCTCCAGCGGCTGGATCTACCACCAGTTGGCTTTGACTGGCCGGCCGGCCCAGCGATGGTAACGGATCTGGTTGGTGCACTTGAAACGGGAACCCCTACTTCCTGTGATGTCGAACAGGCCCGTCGCGCCACCGAGATCGGCTTTGCCATTCATCTTTCGCACGCCCAGCAGGGACGCCGCATCGCCTTGCCGACTACCGAACGTAGCTTATCAATTCCCTCTTTCCCTTGGGGCAATGAATAAATGAGTAATGAATCAGAGGAAAACTATGACCGAAAAAATCTACCGCGTCGCCATTGTCGGTTTGGGGCGTATGGGCAGCACCATTGACGACGAACTCCCCGCCGGCTCGCCCGCCTATTCGATTGCCGCCGCTTGTCGCGATAGTACACGGCTCCAGGTGGTTGCCGGCGCCGATATTGATCCGGCCAAGCGCAGCGCCTTTCAAGAACGTTGGGGCGTCAGTGCGCTCTATGACGATTACCTTGCCATGATCCGTCAGGAAGAGCCGGATATGGTCGCCATCTGCACCCGTGGCGACGTACATGCCGAAATGGCGGTAAAGACAGCCGAAGCTGGCGTGCGCATGATCTACTGCGAAAAGGCCATCGCCTGTTCCGGGCGGGAAGCGGATGCAGTGTTAGCGGCGGTGCGTACCCATAACAACCTGTTTAACACCGGTGTACTGCGTCGCTTTAACCGGATCTATCACCAGGCCAAGGCATTGATCGCAGAGGGCGCCATCGGCGAACCGCGAGCGGCTGTCCACTATGCCGCCTCCAACCTGCTGCACGGGCATATCCACTCGCTCGATACGCTCAGTTTTCTCCTGGGCGACCCCAAAATTGTCAGCGTTTGGGGCGAACTCTTCCCGCGTGATTTGCAGATCGAGAACAACCGGCTGGATAAAGATCCCAACGGCATCTTTCACGTCCTCTTTGCCAACGGGGTCGAGGCCACCAGCGTCCCTGCCGGTGGTTGGGAATTTGAAGTGTTGGGGACGCAAGGTAGCGTACGGGTTCTCAGCAATGGCGATGGGATTCTATTACGGAAGAGCAGCGATCAAAAGCATCGTACTTGGGTGGAGACGCCCGTACCGGCAGTTGCACCCCACAGTACAACGCAGTTTTGTCTGGAAGATTTGGTCGGGGCGTTAGAAGAAGGGCGTCCCACCCTCGGCCATATTGAAGTGACGCACCACCTGACCGAAGCTTGTCTGGCGGTGGCGGAGAGTCATCGCTTGCAGCAGCGCATCACGTTACCGCTGGTGAATCGCGATCTCTATATCTTCCACCGGTAAAGGTTCACCAAAAGCATAAGTTGCCGCTCTTCGCGAGTCCGTGACTCGCCCCAGACAGTTGCGAGTCACGGACTCGCGAAGAGCCATTGGTGGGTTCGTACAAACCAGCCGTTAACTGACCCGCTCTAAGAAGCGGGCGTCGTTGTCATAGAAATAGCGGATGTCATCGATGCTGCGCTTTTGCATGGCTTGGCGTTCGATGCCCATGCCAAAGGCAAAGCCGCTAAAGACCGCCGGGTCGTAGCCGCCATTTTTCAGTACGACGGGATGCACCATGCCGGCGCCCAACAGTTCTAGCCACCCCTGGTATTTGCAGATGCGGCAGCCCTTGCTGTTACAGAAGATGCAGTCCACGTCCACTTCCACACTCGGCTCGGTGAAGGGGAAGTAGGATTTGCGGAAGCGAATGCGTCGCCCCTCGCCATACATCTGGTTAGCAAAGTTGAGCAGCACCCCCTTGAGGTCACTAAAGGTGATGTTGCGGCCCACGGCCAACCCTTCGACCTGATAGAACATCATCTCGGAACGCGCCGTCACATCTTCGTTGCGCCAGCATTTGCCGGGCAGGATGACGCGAATCGGCTCCGGCGCAAATTGACGCATGGCGTGGATCTGGCCGGGGCTGGTGTGGGTGCGCAAGATCACGTCAGGATTGGTGGTAAAGAAGGTGTCCTGCATCTCGCGCGCCGGATGACCGGGCAGGAAATTGAGCAGCCCGAAGTTGTATTCATCGGTCTCCACTTCCGGTGCGTCATAGACCTGAAAGCCCATCTGCACCAGAATGTCCACAATCTCGCGCATGGCGACGGTGGTGGGGTGCAATTTGCCCAACTGCTGGGGGCGTCCCGGCAAGGTGACATCAATGCCTTCGGCGCTCAGGGTGCGGGTAATCTCTTCCTGCTCAAGGAACGCCTGGCGCTCCTGTAGCGCGGTTTCCAGCACGTTCTTGATCTGATTGGCCACCTGCCCGACGATGGGCCGCTCCTCCTTGGAGAGTTGCCCCAGACCGCGCAGAATGGCAGTCATCTTGCCTTGACGGCCCAAGTAGTCGCGGAACCAGGCTTCGCTCGCTTCACGCGTGGTTGTCTGGGCCAGGGCGGTGGTTGCTTCTTGCTGTAATGCTTCGAGTTGGCTTACTAGAGTACTCATAAGTGCTATTGACCTAAGAATTAATTTGTCGGATTAAGGTTAAAACATCCATTAGCGTAATCGACGGATGTGGTAATACGTTATTCTCATCCCCATCATGCAGGTGGTGCGGATAAGTTGTTATGGTTGGATAATGGGGTGCATTGTCCCATCGCTTTACAAATTGCTGATTTGCCCGTTGCCAGTGATAACTATACCGAGTGATGAAGGCTTTTCCTTGTTCAACGGTGAAGCGCTCAAAGATGTCTAGCACATCATCGTTATGAAGCAATAACCGGTATCTGAGCAAACCTGTGTTGCCCTGCGCTTCTTCACGCATAATTTGCCAATGGTGCACTTGATCAGCGAGCAGAATAATAGAACGTATGTAAAGCAAATAGTCAGCGGCATCCTTCACTGAACTGTCTCCAATTTTTGAATCTTTTGGAGCAAATCTTGTTTTAGCTCATATACACCAGTCCACTCGAAATATTCGATAGCATCACCCGCATCGCCACGCTGAAATTGTTGGTACAACTGCGCCGAATCAATGCCAAACCGTTGCTCAAATTCTTCTAATTCCTGATCGTACCGCGCTAAACGCAGGCGATATTCACTCAACGTGCTGTCCAGCAATTTGTCCAGTATCAGTCCGAACTCTTTGCCATTCATATAGGTTTCTTGCAATAATTGCAATTTTTCTGATACGGTCATCGTTGCTTTTACACCTTCGCCACAACCTTACATCAACAGACCCAATAAAAATTCACCTTCAAGGTTAGTCAGTTGGGTTGGTTTCATAACATTATGTAGATCAACCCCTTCGTCAACAACCGTTGTTACCCGCAAATAATTATCCGTCAACCCGCTCCAGAGCCGCCCCGGCTGGTCGGTGAGCGGCTGGCCCTCGCCCTCCCAGAGGACTGGACGAGTTGTGCCGATGAAGCGTTGGCGCTCTTGCCGGCCGGTCTGTTCAACGATAGCGCGCATCTGCTGCCCCCGTTCCTTTTTGACCTCGGTTGGCAACTGACTGGCAAACTTGGCAGCGGCGGTCCCTTCCCGTGCGCTAAAGGGGAAAATATGGGCATGGGCAAAGCGCATCTCTTCGACAAAGGCCAGCCCTTCCGCAAAATCAACAGCGGATTCGCCGGGAAAACCCACGATCAGATCCGTGGTGATGATCAAATCAGGAATAGCCTGGCGGGCGTCTTGCACCAGTTGGCGAAAGCTGGCGGTGGTGCAACGACGGGCCATCTGGCGTAATTGTTTGTCCGCCCCCGCTTGCAAGGGCAGATGCAAATGGGGACATAAGCGCCCCGGCCACTGCTGCCAGCGATCGAAAAAGCCGTCGGCCAGTTCCCACGGTTCCAGACTGCTCAGGCGCAGCCGGGGAATATCGGTCTCGGTCAAAATGGCGGCGACCAATGCTTTGAGATCCGTGCGTTCGCTGCCGCTCAGATCACGGCCATAGCTGCCCAGATGTACACCGGTCAACACCACTTCCTGCAAACCATCGGCGACGAGTTGCTGAATTTCCGTTACAATGGTGGCAAGGGGACGGCTGCGACTATCGCCACGGGCAATGGTGACAATGCAAAAGGTGCATTTGTTGTTACAGCCATCTTGCACCTTGATAAAGGCGCGTGTCCGGCTGCGACGGGCTGTCTCATTTTCCTCTGGGCCAAAGGGCGTGCCGGTTGGCTGCATCCGCAGGAGATCATCGGGATCATCGAAATCGGCGCTCCACGATTCCAGCAGCGTGTGCAGCAAATCTTTCTGGTCATTGTTAGCGACCAGGGCAACACTAGGGAGCGCCGATGCCTCTTGCGGTTGCAAGGTGGCCCAACAGCCAGTGACAGCAATGCGCGCATTCGGGTTGGTTTTGTGCAGATGGCGCACCTGTTTGCGACTGCCCCGCACAGCGTCGGCGGTCACGGCGCAACTATTAAAAACAATGACCTGCGCCTTGTCCGCATCATGGAGGATCTGGTGTCCCGCTGCCCGCAGCCGACCAGCCAAAGTCTCCATTTCGCCATAGTTCAGGCGACAGCCGATTTGGTCAAGAAAAATACGCATAGTACCCCTATCATAACGCAGAATGACTATGCACCCAAATCAAGATCACAATCGGGGATGGACAGACAGAAAGTTGCCTGCTCATCCCCGATTGACGAATGTTTAGTTGAAACAGTAGTAAAGACGTTAGTCTTGGTAACGTTAGGAAGACTAACGTCTTTACTACTGATCTACGAATCAATCGTAATATCACCGGCGCCGACGATCACTTGGCGACTGCTCAGGATAAAGTCATGCGGCTTGCCCTCAGGCGTGGGACGCCAGATGCGTTGCCAGAAGCGATTGGCCGTGTGATTGGCGCGGCGCACGGCTTCGCTGTAGGGTTTGCCGTGCAGCCAGTTGAAGAGAAAGACCGACAAACTCGGCTCCGGCAGCCAGTTGACCCCCACCGCACCGTTGACCACTTGTGCGCCCATCGTGCGCCAGGTGTTAGTCAACGAATAACCGTAGCAGTTGACACCATAGACCATGCGCAGATCGAGCGTCTCCGGCGCTTGACCGCAGGCGTCACAGAGCGGGCCAAAGGTTTCCGCGCCAACCCACTGTTTGCCCCGGTAGCCGACCAACAGGCCGGTGTGACCATGCACCAGTAGCAACACATCGATGCGATGGGTGCGGCTGGTCGCCACCAGCGTCTCACTCAACATCTGGCCATTGGCCTGCGCATCCTCCAGAATGATCACTTTGTCATAGCGACGATAGGCGCCAAGGACGCGCAGTAATAGCTTGGCGTACTCCTCGGTGACAAAATCGATCACATTCATCACCCACTGCGGCAACTTGATACCGGCAATGTGGCCCACATTTTCGAGAAAGACAACGAGGGCAACCGGCTTATGAAAGAGATGTGCAGCTTGCATCGGCGGCTCCTAGTTTTCTTCCATCTGGATAAAGCGTATGCGGAAATTTTCCGTCAACGGCTCAATGCCATCAACCAATTTGCTCCACGGGTTGGAGAGAAAAATCTTTTGCGCCGTTTCAATGCCATCAACGACGCCGCCGCTGAGAATTTGCGGCTCATCGCCCCACATGGTGTACAACACATCGGAAATGCGAAAGCCCATTTTGGCCAGGCCAGGGGCAAATTTATTGACAAAATACTCCTGGCACTCCTGCTCTTTGCCAGGTAACATATCATAGCTAATCAAGACCTTGATCTTGTTCATCTTCTCCTCCGCACTCTCATTTCGTCGTCTTTTCACAAATCGGGTATTTGTCTCGGATAGCGGTGCAACGTCCCTAGTGCAACGACCAGTTCCATTGTTCCCCAGACGTCGTCGTTGAGCCGTTGCTCCCCTGATCCGCTGTTCAATCACCAGCTAGAGCTAAAACTTCGTGAATTCGCACACTGGCGTCGCGACGAAATTCTTCCACAGAGATTTTACGAAAAATCCAGACGGCGATCAGTAAGCCAACTACCTCCATTGCAAAGACCGCCGCATAGCCGATCATGGCATTGCCGGTGAGGCCGTAAAAGAGATCGCGCAACAGTCCACTAATGATATTCCCCACCGCCTGACCAGCAAAATTGGCAACGCCCCAGGCGCCGATATAGAGGCCCGCCGCTTCCGGCACCGTCATATCCAGCATGAAACTTAAGTTGCTGACGGTCATCAAGCCGCCACCTAGCCCCAGCACAAAGACAGAGGCACGGAAAAATTCTACATTGGCGATTAAACCGGTCAAAATGATTGCAACAAAGCCCAGTGCCGCCACGTATGCGCCGATGTTGGCGCTGCGCTTCTTCCCCAAACGACGCACGAGCCACAAGCCGCCTGTCAACGTGATAAAGACGCCCAAGCCCCAAATCGAGGTTAAGCGGGCTGTTTGGGCTACTGACATTTGCAAGACTTCGGCGCCAAAGGGTTCCAGCAGGACATCTTGCGCGTGAATACTGATCAAGACGAGCAAAAGATAAAAAAAGAAACGCAACGCTGATTGGTTGTTTACCAGCAGGCGAAAAGCCAGCAACGGATTGTTGGCGCTATGCTGGACGGTGCGGTTGGGATCTACTGCTCCTTCAATGCCGGCAGCGCCAAAGAGGACCAGAAAGCTGGCAATCATCCAGACCGCGCCAAACGCCGTATAGAGCGTTGATTCGTTGTAGGTTTCCAGCATTCGCGAAAGGACCAGGGCGGTAATGATCGTAGAAAGAATCATCGCCGTCCACATAAAGCTGACCGCACGACTGCGCCAACCGGAATGTTCAGCGCCCGCTTCGCTCACCAATGACAGGTAGCTAACCGAAGCAATATTCACGCCCATGCCCCAGATGGCAAAAATTACAAAGGCGGCCAGCAACCCCACCACAAAATTATCTTGCATCCAGAAAACCGTGTGTGCGGTCATATAACTGCCGAAGGAAGCCATCAGGCCGCCGATTACCATCCAGGGCGAACGATGGCGGCCCCACAATGGATGCTTGTCAGCCCAGTCACCGACGATGACTTGTAACGGCGACAAGAGGTAGGGGAGGGAAATGAGCAAGCCAACCAGCAGAGCCGAAAAGTGCATATCAGCGATCATAATACGATTGAGTGTACTCGTCACCGGCACTACTGTGATCGAAACGCCGACATGAACCATCGCCAGTTGAATGACCTTTTTCCAGTTCATACCACCACTTACCATTCTCTGTTTAGCCGTAACTACTCAGCCTAGTTGCTCTCAGCCCGTCACAGACTGGCTAGGAACGGGCTGAGTAGTTACGTTTAGCCGCTATAATTGCACATTGTTTTGTTAGAAAGAGTTAGATTTCCTAAGATTTCATTATTATCCCGCAAAGTGTGAACTATGCCAACTTTTTTGCAGCCGTTGCTGTAGAATTTGTTAGGCGTGTTATGGCAGCTAAACTTGCGACACCTAACTGGTTTAGTAGACGTAACAACCTGAGTTCGGGGTTAGCCAAAGACCTCCGGGAGGTGGGTACACGAAGCGGCGGCTAACGCGGATTCTCTGCCCACGGGTGCCCATCGGGCGCGGAGGTCTTTGGCGGGTATATCCACGAAACGTCGAATTCACGTTAACAGTGTATCCGTACAGGGTATCCATGAGGAGTTTGCGCGTCCATGTGCGAAGACTGCTCGCATGTGGGCGCGCAAACTCCTCGGTTGGCTAGCTACATATGCAGGAATAGGGCGCTTCTTGCGTGGAAGTCGTTGCCGGATGGACTACGCGACTGGAGTCGGACGCTCCGGCAATTGCATCGGTGCAGC
Source organism: Caldilineaceae bacterium (assembly GCA_026645575.1). Next base: position 201,332 of record JAPKMW010000005.1, on the reverse strand, counting down.
ACGTTGGGCGATGGTGATAAGGGCGCTTGGCCCTTCTAGCGCCAGCAGCAGCGCCAGGCTTCCCTCTAGTGCGTGAACCGTCTGCCAGGCGCCGCGCAACACGTTACTTTCCCATAGACGGCTAAGAAAGCTTTCGCTGTTGGTGCGCAAATCAACCACAGTCACTGAGGAGGAAGAATTGTCGGGTTGTTCACCCTCAATCTCTGTAGACTCAGCCGTTGTCGCCATTTGCCACAGAAGCAGTAGAAGTTGGGTTACTTCGGCCACACGCACGGCATGTTTATTACCGCTCGTTGTTACCAACGCCTCCCGTACTTGGGGTAGGAGCGCCCAGATTTGCGGATAGAGTTGAGCGGTCAACAAGGGCTGCAAGAGGCTGTTGACATAGAAATGGATCAGCGCCTCCCCTTCTAGTAGACGGGGCGCCCACTTCTGCAAGCGGGTGAACAAGGCGCGGATCTCTTTCGCCCGTTCACGAACTGCTTGTTGGGTTTCACTTTCGCGTTTAGATTGGTAATGAGCTTGAAGGAGCGCCTGAAAACGCAGGCTGCTATTGCGCAAAGTGTCGTCATTCAATTGTTCACCCCAAAGCGTGCGCATTTTGTGTTGCCAACCGGTTGGCTCGCGCCAGCGTTCTAACAAGCGCAGCGCAGTCTGCGGCTGCTTATGTACAAGATAAATTTCGGCTAACCCCCAAATTAGGGCGCGTTCTGCGTTGCGACCGGGCTGTGTACGCGCCCAGGCGATGGCTCGTTCGGTCTGTTCCGCAGCTAACTGCGATTCGTTCAGCTTGAGCAGGCCGCGCACCAGGGTCAACAGGCCTTCACTGCGTGCTGGGTCATTGGGCAGGATCTGGTCAACCACGCCAATGGCGTACTTAATCGCGCCCAGGTCAATCAAGGTGGCGGCGGCGCTGGCGGCAGTCCAGCCATCGCTGCGTGCGCCCCAAGTTGCCACCTGATCGGCCAACGCAATGCGCTGTTCACGGGACAAAGTGCGCAAGGGCATGGCTTCAATGGCGCTGCGTAGGGCGTGGACCATAAAATCAACATCGCGGTCTGCCGTCGTGCGTTTCACCTGGCGCAGGAGGTTGGCATCTTCCTTGGCGCTGTTGTACCCCGTAGCCCGCTGGGCGGCAAGGACATTTTGAATTGTCGTAATTTGGTTCACCACCTCATCGACCTGGCCGGCCTGCGCCAGAATCGTCGTAGCAATGCGCCGGCTGTGCAGGTTGACGATAGTGGCGTGGCGTACCGTGTCAACACACTGCAGCAGGAGCCGTGCTTGCGCCGGCGTCCCCTGGTGCGCTTCGACCAGCGTATGCAACTGGGTGGCAACCACTTGCAAGAACTGGGCGCCGGCATCATCAAAGCGGCGAATAGCGCCAGTGATAAGCGAGGTCGTGAGCGGGTTAGGGCTGGTGTGGGCAATGGTGGCGGCGAGTTGTTCCCGTTGCACCGGGTGCGCCATCAAACGCGACCAGGCTTTGGGCGCCTGGTCAATGCGTTCCAGACAGGTCAGCGCCAAGCCTTCTTCCTCTAGAAGCGCCGCCGTTGCCGCAACATAAAGCAACTGTTCAACATTGGTGGCTGGCTCAACCGGCAAAATTGCGGGCTGGAGCAGGCGATGTTGCCAGCGTTCCAACTCTTGGCGGAGGAGCGGTATGACAGTAGGGTTTTGTTCACGTTGGCATGCTGTGCGATAGAGCGCCTGCAGCGGCGCCAACGGCTGGCGAATTTCCAACAGGCGCGCTACTTTGAGCGCCTCTTCCCCGGCGCCCACATCGGCTAGCGTCTCCCAACAGCGCTGGATGAGCCAGGTGTTAGGTTGCCAGACATTGCGCTCTTCGACCAGCGCGCTCTGTTCATCCAGCGGTTTCTGCATCGCCTGCGCTAGCGCCTGGATAGCATGGTCAACCAAGGTGGTTGGCGCCGGTGGCTTTGGCGGCTCCTTACGTGCGGCCGCAGCCCGTGCGACTGTTACCCATTCTTTCGCCATGATCAATTATAAACTGATTTCCAGGGCGTCTCATCGTAGGGGCAAGATATATCTTGCCCCTACGATGAGCGACACCTACTAAAATAATCTTTGAATGGTGCTCAATAATAACATCAAGCCGCCGCCGATCATCCCCACGGCTAACACAATCCACCCCAAGCGCATCTGCCACTGGGCGCGCTGCACAGTTTGACCATGCGCCTTGTGAGCGGCGACGCCTTTGTCCAGCACCACCGGTCGTTGGTGGGGGACGCCCTGAACGCGCGCCAACCACCAGGCGCGACGACAAAAGGCCGCCAGCCCAATATCGCTAGCGCGAACCAGTGGTCGATCACTCACTCGCCCGCCTCTTCGTTATTCATCAGGGGCGCACTCTCGGCAAGCGTGGGAAGTTCCACGCCTAGTGTATTACCCAGGCGTGTCTCAAACGAATGAAGCGCCTGCCGCATCTGGTCCTGGCGGATGGCAAGGGTCAGATCGCCACGGGTGCGTTCCAAGACGCCGCGCAGCACATCGGTATGACGCCGCAACCCATCCGTGATCGCATCGGGAAAGTCGATGGTGAGCAGTTGGCTGTAGATCTCATCCATATGGGTCAGGTAGGGTTCGGCCTCCAGCACCTGCCCCTGGCGCATGAGATCCAGCACAAAGCGGCGCATCTCGGTGGCGGCTTCACTCAGGCCGCGCAAGTAGGTGGCACTGGTGACATAGAGTTCCGCCGGCAGCGGCAACGCTTCCCCCCGCACCAGGGCATAGACCACATGCGCTTCAACCAACTCTTTGAGCGCATCCTGGGTGTAACCGGCATGGTAGAGCGCCGGGTGGTTCGCCAAGGGCGCGACCATGCGTTGGGCATCGGCACGGGCTTCCTGTAACAATGGCTCGGCTTCGGCCCACTCGTGACGATGAATGGCGCGGATGGCGTTGGCGCACGAACGCACCAAGGCGCGACTCTGGCGCAACGTTTCGTCGCGCAGGTCGTTGGTTTGGAGAAAGTCCTGGCGGATCGTTTCGACGATGTCCAGTAGGGTGGGTGACAAGATTAGCTCCTATGATTTGCTTGTTCAGCAAGTACAAACTCTGTCTGGCTACTCTATCATGGCCTACTGCCCTTGTCAATCCAACGGGCAAATTGTCTCTACAGTGTAGAGATAATTTGGGCTTTAACATAAAACTTCGATAGGCTATGAGCGAACCCGTCCCATAGGGACGCTTGAGTTTAGGGGCAGGGATATGGATTTTTCCCTCTCTAAACTCAGCCGTCCCTCCGGGACAAAAGCACGCGTAAGACTGAGCAAACCAACCTATTTGGTTATATAAAATCATCCACCTGCTCACGCCCTGCGCTCAACCACTTCGCTCGTTGACTACGCGCCCGCACATAGAGCGGTTCATCAGCAGCACTGGGCAGCGAGACATTGCCCGTGGATGGATATTTCACCACGGCATCCTCGACAATATCCACCCCTAAACCGGGCGCATCAGGAACCAGCATAAAGCCATCGACAATCGTCGGCTGGGGCTGCATCACTTCGTAGCGTTGGGGCACATCATCTTCCAAATGTTCAAGAATCAGGAAGTTGGGCAAGGTTGAGCAGAGATGCACCGCCGCCATCTCCGCCACCGGCCCCAGCGAACCGTCATGGGGGGCAAAGGTGATATAGTGCGCTTCGGCCATCGCCGCGATCTTCTTCATTTGCAACAACCCGCCGGCGCGACCAGTGTCCGGCTGCACCACATCCACGATCTCCCGCTCGATCAACTCCTTGGTTCCCCAGATGGTGGCGTGGCGTTCACCAGCGGCAATGGGAATATTGACGGCAGCGGCGACGCGGGCAATCGCCTCAATATCTTCCGGCGCCACTGGGTCTTCGTAAAAGAGCAGGCCATATTCTTCCAACGCCTGCCCCATGTTGATGGCATCTTTCGTGGTGAGCCAGGGCGGGCCGTGAATGTCCACCATGAGATCGATCTCGTCGCCCAATGCTTTGCGCATGGCGGCAACTTTGCTCAGCGGATCGCTGACGCCGCCGGTTTTGAGGGCGTTGTAACCCCGGTCCACCAGTTCACGAGCGCGATCGGCGGTGTGGGCGTGGGTGTAGAGACGGACGCGATCACGAATTTTGCCGCCCAATAGTTCATAGACTGGCACGCCCAACGCCTTGCCCTTGATGTCCCAAAGCGCCATCTCGATGCCGGTCATCGCCCCGCCACCGACGATGCCGGTCATGCCGTGGCCCATCATTGCCAACAACATCTTCTGCCAGATCTTTTCAATTTCAAAGGGGTTGTCGCCGATCAGAATCGTACTCAAATCCTTGATGGCGGTCTCGACGACGCGCGGCCAACCGCTCGCCTCGCCCACGCCATAGATGCCGGCGTCGGTAAAGACTTTGACAAAGAGCCAGTTGCGCGCCTTCCAGCCGGAACTGGAGGCGACGTTAGCGTGCATGAGATAGGTTTTGATCTCGGTGATTTTCATGGGTCAATCCTCTGTTGCGTGTTGCGTGTTGCGTGTTGCGTGTTGCGTGTTGCGTGTTGCGTGTTGCGTGTTGCGTGTTGCGTGTTGCGTGTTGGATCGAAGATCGGTTTGAGGAATTGTAGCATGGGGTTTAGCGTGCGACAAACAATTTAAATTTTCCCAATGTTGATGTTGACGAATTTGATGGGGCGCCGACCGAAGCCCTACTCCCCTTGCTGCAAACCTGGCGTTCCATGCACCTCGACAAGCAGCCGCCCCACAGCCTGCATAACGTCGTTCTCATCGGCATTCAGAACATTGCCCGCCTGAATGTTGGGCGCAGTTCGCCCTTTAACATTGTGCAACAAAAGCCCCAACTTTTTCACTCTTTACCTTAAAAACTGGTATCATTGTACGATAAACGAATGACAGATGCTGGCAACGGTTACACCAGCTTGCTTACTCTCTATTTGACTCGTGGAAAGGAACCACAATGGCTGTGCAAGATTTTTTTGGCGCCAAGGGGACATTTGACACCGGCAGCGGGGAAGCGGTGATCTTCCGCCTCTCCGCTTTGGAAAAGGCGGGTGTTGGCAAGATGGCCCGGCTGCCCTTTTCGATTCGGGTGTTGCTTGAAGCCGCCCTGCGCCAGGCGGATGGCTTTGAGATCACCAAGGAAGCGGTCGAAACAATTGCAAACTGGGGTGCGGAGACCGCCGGCAAGGTTGAGATTCCCTTTAAGCCGGCGCGTGTGGTATTGCAAGACTTTACCGGCGTCCCCAGCGTCGTCGATCTGGCGGCGCTGCGCAATGCGATGGCGCAACTGGGAGGCAACCCGAAGAAGGTCAACCCGCTGGTGCCGGTCGATCTGGTGGTCGATCATAGCGTCCAGGTTGATCGCTTTGGCAGCACCTTTGCGCTTTTTTACAATGCCGAGCGGGAGTTTGAGCGCAACCGCGAACGGTATGAATTTTTGAAATGGGGCCAGGAAGCCTTTGACAACTTCCGCGTCGTGCCGCCGGCCACCGGCATTGTCCATCAGGTCAATCTCGAATACCTGGCGCCGGTTGTCCATTCGACGCCCTACAACGGCCTGCCGATTGCCTACCCCGACTCGCTCGTCGGCACCGATAGTCATACGACCATGATCAATGGTCTAGGCGTTCTGGGTTGGGGCGTGGGTGGCATTGAAGCCGAAGCAGTCATGTTGGGTCAGGCGATCTACATGTTGCTACCAGAGGTGGTTGGCTTCAAGTTAACAGGGGAACTGCCCGAAGGTTCGACCGCCACTGACCTTGTCCTGCGCGTCACCGAGATGTTGCGCAAGAAAGGGGTCGTCGGCAAGTTTGTCGAATTCTACGGCCCCGGCATGTCCAAACTGAGCCTGCCCGACCGGGCGACGATTGCCAACATGGCGCCCGAATATGGCGCCACCACCGGCTTCTTCCCGGTGGATGAGGAGACGTTACGCTACCTGGTCGGCACCGGGCGCAGTGAAGAGTTGGTCGAACTGGTGGCGCACTACTGCAAAGAGCAGGGTCTCTTCCATGACGCCAACACACCGGAGCCGGAATTTAGCGACACGCTTGAACTCGATATGAGTACGGTGAAACCGGCGCTGGCCGGTCCCAAGCGTCCCCAGGATCGCATTGACCTGGATCAGATGAAGAAAAGTTGGAACACCGCGCTGTCGGCCCCGGTTGGCCCGCGCGGCTTTGGCTTGGCCACCGAGGATCTGACCAAGCAAGTGACGGTGCAACAGAATGACCGCACCTATACCTTGACGCACGGCAGCGTCGTCATTGCCGCCATCACCTCCTGCACCAACACCAGCAACCCCAGCGTCATGATCGGCGCCGGTCTGCTGGCAAAGAAGGCGGTGGAGCGTGGCTTGGATGTCAAGCCGTGGGTGAAGACTAGTTTGGCCCCTGGTAGTCAGGTGGTGACGCGTTATCTGGACGCCAGCGGCTTGACCCCTTATCTGGAAGCGCTCAACTTCCACACCGTCGGCTATGGTTGCACCACCTGTATCGGGAATAGCGGTCCGCTACCGGCCCATATCAGCCAGGCCATCAAAGATGGTAATCTGGTGGCAGCTTCCGTGTTGAGCGGCAACCGCAACTTTGAAGGCCGCGTCAGCCCCGATGCACGGGCCAACTTCCTGGCCTCGCCGCCGCTGGTGGTCGCCTATGCCATTGCCGGCACAGTCAACATTGACCTGAACACCGAGCCGCTGGGCTATGACCCCAATGGCGAACCGGTCTACCTGCGCGATGTCTGGCCGAGCCAGGAAGAGATTACCACGGCCATTCGCCGTAGCTTAAAGCCGGAGATGTATCGCGAGCAATATGCCAACGTCTTCAACGGCAACGAACAATTTAATCAAATTCCGGTGGCCGGGGGCGAGTTGTTCAACTGGGACCCCAGCAGCACCTACATCCGCCGCCCGCCCTTCTTTGACATTACGCTCGATGTGCCGCCGGTGCGTCCGATTGTTGGCGCTCGCACGCTGGCTGTCATGCCCGATAGCACAACGACCGATCACATCAGCCCTGCCGGTGACATTGCCCGCAACAGCCCGGCGGCAAAATACTTGGAAGAACGGGGCGTCGAACGTTCCGAGTGGAACAGCTATGGCAGCCGCCGTGGCAACCACGAGGTGATGATGCGCGGCACCTTTGCCAACATTCGCATCAAGAACCAAATGCTCGACGGCGAAGAAGGCGGCGACACCGTCTATATTCCCACCATGCAAAAGATGACCATCTTCGATGCTTCGGTCAACTACATCAACGACGGCACGCCGTTGATCATTCTGGCCGGCAAAGAATATGGCACCGGTTCCAGCCGCGACTGGGCAGCCAAAGGCCCGCAACTACAAGGGGTGCGCGCTGTCATTGCCGAAAGCTTTGAGCGCATCCACCGCAGCAATCTAGTCGGCATGGGCGTCTTGCCGCTCCAGTTCAAGGACGGTCAAAACGTCAACAGCCTGGGCCTAAGCGGCTTTGAAACCTTTGACATTCTGGGTTTGACCGACAACATGGTCCCCAACCAGGAATATACCGTGCGGGCGACATCACAAGCCGGCGCCATCACCGAATTCCAGGCCATGAGCCGCATTGACACGCCGGTCGAGGTCAACTACTACAAGAACGGCGGCATTTTGCAGACCGTGTTGCGGCGGTTGGCGCGTGAGAATTGACAGGGTGACAAGATGACAGGGTGAAAATTAATAATGAATGGAAAACGGAAAATAATTAATTGCAAATAACGAACTGTTGACAGAACGTATTAACAATTAACCGTTATCCGTTTTCCATTCATTATTTTACTGCGCTCATCCAGTCACCTTGTCATCTGCCCCGCGGGAGGCGTTTATGGAAGAACTATACGAATTGCGATCTTACATAGAACAAGGGCGCTATACCGATGCCTTGATCTTACTTGGTGAGATGGAAGAGATGAGTCGCGACGATAAGATCAACAAGATTGGTAGTTTTCTTGAGATTCTGCTCTTGCATCTGATCAAACGCCATGCCGAAAAGCGCACAACCCGCTCGTGGGATGTTTCCATTCGTAATGCGATTGCTGAGATCGGGCGCTCAAATAAACGGCGTAAAGCTGGTGGATACTATTTGACAAAAGCAGAACTACAAGAAGCCATTGATGAAGTTTATGAAACAGCGTTAGGATCGGCTTCCTTAGAAGCTTTTGATGGTATCTATGACCCGACACAACTCGCCGAAATGATTGATGAAACGGCAATCAAAGCAGAGGCGCTACGCTTGCTCTTGCACGTGCAAGCATAGTAATGGATTATTGTAAGTAAAGGAAGATCAACATGGGTATTGCATCCCCTGTACAAGCGAAAGAATATGCGCTATCGGGCTGGGATTTGGCGGAACTCCTGCCGGAACCGAGTGAAGCAATGATTAGTGAGCGGCTGGCCGCACTGGAACAGCGGGTGCAAACCTTTGTCGCCCAGCGTGAACAGTTGAACCCGGAGATGGAACCGGCGCTACTGATTGAGATCATGGATCAATATGAAGATCTGGTCGAACATATCTATCGGTTGGCGGCCTACGGTAGCCTCTGGTTTTCGTCTGACACCCAGTCGTCGGCGGCGTTGACCTACCGGAACCGGATGCAGCAAACCATGACCGATGTGCAGAATCGGACGCTCTTCTTTGATCTCTGGTGGAAAGCGTTGGATGACGATGAAGCGGCAGCGCTGCTGCCGGGGGCCGAAAAATTCCCCGATTACCGTCACTATCTGGAAGCGTTGCGCCGCACCAAACCCTATACGCTCGACGAAAAATCCGAGCAGTTGATCAACACCAAAGATGCCAACGGTATTGACGCGGTGATGACGCTCTATTCGATGTTGACCAACCGCTTTGAGTTCAAAATCGAGGTGGAGGGCGAGACCAAGACGCTGACTCGTGATGCGTTGATGAGCTACGCCCAGTCGCGCGACGCCAACTTGCGCGCCGCGGCTTACCAGGAGTTGTATCGCGTCTATGGCAACGATGCCAACATTCTGGCCCAAATCTATGTCAACCGGGTGCGCGATTGGTACAACGAGCATGTTGGGTTACGCAACTATAGTTCGCCCATTGCTGTGCGCAATGTCGCCAATGATATTCCTGACGCCGCGGTGGAAGCGTTGTTGGAGGTGAGCCGGGCCAATGTCGGCGTCTTCCAGCGCTATTTCCGCCTCAAGGCCGGCTGGCTGGGCATGGAGAAGTTGCGCCGCTATGACATTTATGCCCCGCTGGCGGCATCTGATCGCAAGGTGGAATACAAAGACGCGGTGACCCTAGTGCTGGAGACCTTCCAAAACTTTCACCCGACGATTGCCCGCCATGCCCAACGGGTCTTTGAACAAAACCACATTGACAGCGAAGTGCGCAAGGGGAAACGGGGCGGCGCTTTCTGCTCCACGGTACTCCCCAGCCTGACGCCGTGGGTGCTAATGAACTATACCGGTCGTGTGCGCGATGTCGCAACCCTGGCGCACGAACTTGGGCACGCCATTCATAGTATGTTGGCGGAAGAACACTCGGTCCTGACCCAGCATCCGACGCTGCCCTTGGCCGAAACCGCTTCCGTCTTTGCCGAAATGTTGCTCACCGAACAGTTCCTGGCGCTGGAAAAGGAACCGCTCGTCCGGCGCGAGTTGCTGGCCGCAGCCGTGGATGATATGTATGCGACGGTGATGCGGCAGGCGTTCTTTGTCAACTTTGAACGCACCGCCCACGCCGCCATTATGGACAATCGCTCACCGGAAGAGTTACATGGTCTCTACATGGAGAACTTAAAAGAGCAATTCGGCGACAGCATCGACATCGCGCCCGAATTTCAGTATGAGTGGGTCAGCATTCCCCACATCTACAACACGCCCTTCTACTGTTACGCGTACAGCTTTGGGCAGTTGCTCGTGCTATCGCTCTACCGTCGCTATCAACAGGAAGGGGACGCCTTCAAGCCCGGCTACATGAAGTTGCTGGCCTACGGCGGTTCGGCTCGTCCTGAAGAAATCTTGCGTGAAGCGCACATCGACATCACCAGCAAGGCTTTCTGGCAGGGTGGCTTTGATGTGATTCGCGACATGATCGATGAGTTAGAGGCGATCAAGATTTAGAAGACGCTTCAGGTTCACAGAGATCGCGGAGGCTACACAGAGATTCACAAAAAAAATTCTCTAAAACTCTCTGTGTAATCTCTGTGCGCTCTGTGAACTAAAAGGGGGTGGGCTTTGTGGCTTGCCCTCTTTTTTATTGGCGAAAACGGGGATTGGGTATATAATGGACAAACCTCAACCCTTCCTCAAATCAACAGCGGCGAAAAGGATGAATGAAGAGTTACTACGAATTCTGTATGTGGGGCGCAAAAATCAGATTGCCGAGGATCTACAGACAGCGTTCGCACAACCCAAAGCTATAGCAGCGAACGGCCACGAGGCGACGGTCGCTTTTACGGTGATGACCAATCAGAAGACCGCACTGCGGCTGATTGGGTCACAACCGCCGGCAGCGCTTTGGGTCGAAATCGAACAGCGTTCGGTTAGCCGTCTGCGTTTTTGTGAAACAGTGCGCTATCGCCTGCCGTCGGTGTTGATTGTGGCGGTGGCGAAACAACTGCCGACGAAAATCGATTTCCGGTTTGACGGCTTGATCAAGCTGCCGGTCGTTTCGCAAAATATCTGGGAGATCGTCGCCCAACTGAAGCATCGCCCTACTGAACATAAGCTCTACTGTGGCCCCATCCATCTTGACCTTTCAACGCGCATAGTGGTCACGCCCAATGGCCAATATTCGATGACGCCAAAACAGTGCGCCCTCCTCAAGTTGTTTATCAATCATCATGGCAAAATCATCAAGCGCCGCGAACTAATGGAACAGGTTTGGGAAACCTCCTATGTCGATGACACTCGCACGCTGGATGTTCATATTCGTTGGCTGCGCGAGTGTATCGAACCGAACCCGTCCAAACCGATCTATTTGCAGACGGTGCGGGGAGTAGGATATTGTTTTAAGATTGAGCAAAGCTGAGTGACAAAGCGGAAAAATTAAGAAAACAACACAATGCAAAACAGATAAACTTACACGCGTTGCTCAACTAACACGCTTGACACAATATGTAGCTTCGGCTAGACTTATGCTCATTTCGATTAAATTTACCCCTGTTCGTTACGTAAGATCATCAACAGAATAAATTTTATGTACGCGCAGCCGCCAATGTTTTTATTAATGATCTTGGCTTACACGGTTTTGCTGACATGATTTGTAGGAAAGGATAAGGAAAACGGCAATGGTGCCTGCTAACTTCTCGCGTTACCAACAACAATTCCAGAACGAAGGCTATGTTGTCATCCCTGCTCTCTTCTCGCAGGAAGAAGTCGCCCGCTATACCGACCATTACATGACGATGCGAGCGCAGGGCGAATTGCCCGGCGACTTTGCCGGCGTCAACGCTAATAGCACTGACCCGCTCAAGAAATTTCCTCGCATGATCCACATGCACCGCTGGGATGAACTCAGCCTACAATGGATGATCGATGACCGTCTCAACCGCTGTATGACCGCCCTGCTGGGGCGCGAACCCTACGCTGTCCAGACCATGCTCTACTTCAAGCCGCCGGGGGCGCGTGGACAAGCGCTGCACCAGGATCAATATTATCTACGCGTTCAGCCAGGCACTTGTATGGCGGCGTGGATGGCGTTAGATCGCTGCAATGAGGAAAATGGCTGTATGCAGGTTGTACCGCGCAGCCATCTGTTGCCACTGCTCTGCACTACACAAGCGGACACGACCAAAAGCTTTACCGATGTCACTGTGCCCATTCCGGAAGGAATGCAATCGGTGCCGGTTATCATGGAGCCGGGTGATGTCTTCTTCTTTAACGGTCAAGTGATTCACGGTAGCTTCCCCAATGTCAGCCAGGATCGCTTCCGCCGCTCGCTCATCGGTCACTATATTGTCGGGGAAGCGGAGAAAGTAGCCGAGTATTTTCACCCGGTCTTCCGCATGGATGGCAGCCAAGTTGAACTAGGCGTCAGTGAAAAAGGGAGCGCATGTGGTGTATGGGTCGAGCGCGATGGTTCGCCTGTGGTTGAGATGATTGAGCAGGCGGCGCCGCAGCTTCCAGCCGGCGCCGTGCCGAATCTGTAATAGAGATGTGGCAGTAACAGCGGAGCAATTGAGAGATTGATATGAAAGTCATTCAAGTGGGTATTGGCGGCATGGGCAATGCCTGGCTGCGCGCCGTGTTGGATTCGCCGGTGGTTGACTATGCCGGCTTTGTCGAAGTTAGCGACAAGATCGCTGCCGAACAGGTCGCCAAGTATGGGCTGGACGGCAATCGCATCTACAAAACGCTGGGCGAAGCGTTGCGCGCCATCCAAGCTGATGGCATCATCAATGTGACGCCGCCACAGTTTCACAAAGCGGTTTCGGTTGAAGCACTGGAAGCGGGCATTCCGGTGCTTTCGGAAAAGCCGCTGGCGGACACTCGTCAGTCGGCGCTGGATATTGTCGAAGCAGCCAATCGTACTAGCGTTCTCCATATGGTGACCCAAAACTACCGCTACAGTCCAGCGACGCAGACACTGAAAAAGGCGCTCGACGCTGGTGTGGTTGGGCCGATTGGGGCGGCGCATGTCGAGTTTTTCAAAGGTCCCCACTTTGGCGGCTTCCGTGAAGAAATGGCCTATCCGCTCATCATCGACATGTCAATCCATCACTTTGACCTCATGCGCTTCTTCTTGGGCAGCGACCCGGTGCAAGTCTTTGGCCGCAGTTGGAATCCGCCTTGGAGCTGGTTCAAGGGCGACGCCTCGGCCAGCGTGGTGTTGGATTTTGCCAACGGCGTTCATGTTTCCTATGACGGCTCATGGTGCTCGCAGGGGCGCGAAACCGATTGGAATGCCAACTGGCGCTTTGAGGGCACCAAAGGCGTGGTGGCAATGGTCAACAGCCAGGTCTACACCCAGTTAACGGGGGCGGAGCCGGTTCCGGTCGAACCTGTGACCATGGAACGCACCGCGCAAGCCTACTTGCTCCACGAGTTTTATGAAGCCGTAACTCAGAGCAAACCCGCCGTCACCACCTGCCAGGACAATATCAAGTCATTGAGCATTGTCTTTGATGTGGTACACTCATTTGAGACAGGACAAGTTGTGCGGTCGGGCTAGATCTGTCGATAGGTTATGCGATCACAAATCAAACAATCACACCTTTTCTGACACACGGAGAGTATATTCATGCCACGAATGACGGTAAAAGAGTTATTGGATCTCAAAGGCCAACGCCAACTGACCGAAGTCCTGGTCACGACACCAGAGGAAGCCGCGGCCTGTGAAGCCGCCGGCATTGATCTGATCATCACCGGGATGCGCGGCCAGACCAAAGAGATCCGCGACGCCGCCCCCAACACTTTCCTCACCCTGGGGCTGCGCTATGGCGACTGTGCCTCCGCCGAAGAGGCGATTCGCAACGGCTTCAAGGCGCTGGATGCCGGGGCCGATGCGGTCTACGCCTGTATGAGTACCGACTTTATTGCCGCTATGTCCCGTGAAGGGATTCCGGTGGTGGGTCATGTCGGCTTGATCCCGCAGAAACGCACCTGGACGGGCGGTTTCCGCGCTGTGGGCAAAACCGCAGACCAAGCGCTCTGGGTCTACAAGCATACCCTCGCCCACCAGGAAGCCGGCGCCATCGGTGTCGAAATGGAAGTAGTGCCGCACAAGATCGCCGCCGAGATCACCAAGCGAGTCAAACTGCTGGTGATCTCGATGGGCAGCGGGCCGGATTGTGATGCCCAATATCTCTTTGCCATGGATATTCTGGGGTCACACCGCAACCATATTCCGCGCCATGCCAAAGTTTATCGTGACTTTTACAGTGAGTTCCAGCGCTTGCAAGCGGAACGGATCGCCGCCTTCAAAGAGTACGCGGCTGATGTGCAATCAGGGGCGTTTCCCAGTAACGGCAATATCGTTGAAGTCAAAGATGAAGAATACGAGAAGTTTATGGATGCATTGGAGAGCCTTGGATAACAGGGTTTTCTCATAGAAGCGCAAGGCGACGACTGCTTTTCCATAGCGTTTCAAATTCGGTTTGAAGCGCCTGGCCCAACAAAGAGTGGATGTTTACTTGCAGTTGTGGCGTGTGGCTGGCCATTCGACCATGCAGGTAGAAGCCAGCCAGACAAAAATGATCAACCTGGTAGAGTAGAACCGAAGGCAGTGAATGATAGAAACCGACGCGCAACCCCTGCCGCTGTTGACTGGTCAACGCTTGCGCCATCTCGGCTAACATAGCGATATTGTCGGCTACCCCTTTTTGCACTCGGTTGCGCCCCAGTAAAGTGACGGGAACGTTGACGGCAGAGATGGCGCGGCTACGCAGCTCGGCAGCAGGTGAATCCGGTTCCAACATTAAAATTTCGACCGACGCGCCAGCGCGCAAGGCAATGTAGAGCGAATCTAAAAACATCTCCAAATAAGGCATCCAGATCGTCAAGATCCGAATTTGTTGCCCCTGACGCACCTGATCGCTAAATTTTTCATCGGGGAATTTAGCGAAAACGTGGTAGATCGTTGTCTCGGCGCCTGGTAGATCCGGCGCCGTGGGTTGCGGCGCCGGCAGTAACGCTGCCGGCGCCAGATCGACTTGTTTGCTTTCCTCTGCTTGGAGGGCAGCGAAACCCAAGGCGGTCAATAGCTTGTCGGCTTCTTCCGTGCTTTTGATGCCACCGTAGCGGCGAAAAATGTTGATAACGTTGATCAGATCCTGGCGCGTCTTTGGCGAACGCAACCCACGTTCCCACTGCCCATAGGTACTGAGTGCATAGCCAAGTTCCTCGCTCACTTTTTCCTGACTGACCGAATTGCTCTCACCATCCAAACAACGCTTGCGATAGAGCCGCAGCAACCGGGGAAACTCTCTTCTTTTGTGGTCCATAACGTTTGCCCTAATTGTCTGTTGCCTGTAGGGAAAATCCTACACTATTCTATCATACAGGATTTTCCTTACAAAGTGCTATGAAATTCTTTGAAACCAAGACTGGCATTCGTACAGCAGAACGAGTACAATCTTATGACAAAATCTACCCTCCAACTTTGAGCAGTGACGAGGAATGAAAAAGATGAACATGCAACGAATGCAAGGCAAAGTCGCGATTATCACCGGCGCCGCCCAAGGGATTGGGCGTGCCCTTGCCAATCGCTATGCCGCCGAAGGGGCGCACGTGGTTGTCAATGATGTCAACGCCGATAAGATCGATGCGGCAGTGGCAGCGATCAGACAGACCGGCGGTTCTGCCCTCGGTATAGTGGCGGATGTGTCCGACAAAACAGCGGTGGATCGACTCTTTGCCCAGACTGTAGCCGATTTGGGCAGAGTGGATGTGTTGGTTAACAACGCCATGATCACCAACGGCGACCGCCACTTTCTCGAAGCCGACGAAGCGTGGTGGCGCCGGGTCATCGATGTCAACCTGACCGGTGTCTTCTTGTGTAGCCACGCCGCCGCACAGTTGATGGCGCGCCAACGGTCGGGCGTCATTATCAACTTTTCCAGCGGCGGCGCCACGCGTGCCCATCGTGGGTTGGCCGCCTATGACGCCAGCAAAGGCGGGATCGAAGCCTTGACCCGGGCAATGGCGCTTGATCTGGCGCCCTATGGCATTCGGGTCAATGCCCTGGTTCCCGGTTCTATCGATACCAGCGGGATGCCACCGACGATCAAAGGGGCGCGTGGCGAAAACATCCCCATGCAACGGGTGGGCGAAGCCGAAGAACTGGCCGGCCCCGCCGTCTTCCTCGCCAGTGACGATGCCAGTTACGTCACGGGTCACTGTCTTGTGGTCGATGGCGGCATGTTGTCCCAACAACGCTCGGCGACCGTTGATATTTTCCCCCTCTCCAGATTCCCTGTCATCACAGAGTGAGGCCACTCCAATCCGAGAGAATGCTACCATGACGACCCAAAATAATTACGATGTGCTGATTGCCGGCGGCGGCATTATGGGGTGTGCGATTGCTTATAACTTGCTCAAACGTGATCCAACGTTACGCGTCTTGATCATTGAGCGTGATTCCTCCTATACACGGTCATCCACCACCTTGTCCGATGGCAATACGCGCATTCAATTCAATCTCAAAGAGAATATCCAAATCTCGCTCTATGGTTTAGAGGTATTGGCCAGCTTTGCCGAAGAGTTTGCCACCAAAGATCATACCCCCGTGATCAACTTCCGCCAACAAGGCAATCTCTATTTGGTGGCGGAAGCAGGGCGCGACTTTGCCCTGCAAGGGGTTGCCCAACAACAGCGCTTGGGCTGTGCGATTGAGTGGCTGGAGCCGGAGCAGATTCACGATTACTATCCGCTTTATCAGGGATCAGATACCGTTGTCGGCGCCACTTTTGGGCGCAAAGATGGTACAATGTCACCGGGTGATGTCCTCATGGGTTATCGACGCAAAGCGATTGAACTAGGCGCAACCATCGTAGAAGCCGAAATCGCTCAACTGCTCAAGGCAGGCGATCAAATGTCCGGGCTACGGCTGACCACGGGCGAAGTCTATGGAGCGCCGATTGTCTCCAATGTTGCCGGGGCTTGGGCGCCGATCCTGGCCGAAACGGTTGGTGTCAATCTGCCGATCAAAGCAATCAAGCGGGAAGTCTATAGCGTGCTGGCGCCCCGCGCTTTTGAGAAAATCCTGCCCATGTTATTGTTACCCAATGGGCAGTACATCTTTCACGAGGGCGAAAACAACTACATCACCGGCGGCGCCTTGCCCGATGATCCGGAAACCTACACCGACTTTAGCTGGAATCCAGAGCGCTTTAAGCAGCGCTTGTGGGAAGGCTTAGTCGACTATCTTCCCGACTTTGATCGCCTCAAAATCACCAATGGCTGGGCCGGTCTTTATGATGTGAACACGCTGGATGGCAACGCCATTCTGGGCGAGTGGCCGACTTTATCGGGTTATTATTGCGCCAATGGCTTTTCGGGACATGGCTTTCAACAAGCTCATGCCGTGGGACGCTACCTGGCTGAACTGATCCTTGGCCAGACGCCGACGTTGGATCTCGCCATCTTTTCACCACAACGCATTCTCGACCAACGCCCTGTTTATGAGAATCCTGCACGCTTGATTTAAGGCTATTTTATGACCCAACCATACCGTGTCGGTGTCGATATTGGCGGCACCTTTACCGATTTGATTGTTTTTGACGATGCCACTGGCGCCTTTACCATTGGTAAAACGTTGACCACGCCAGCCGATCCGTCATTGGCGGTGGAGACCGGTTTGCATGAAACCTTGACACAGGCCAATGTCGCCGCAGCACAGGTGCAAACCCTGGTGCATGGCACCACATTGGTGACCAATGCCATGATCGAACGCAAAGGGGATGTGACCGCCCTGCTGACCACCGCCGGCTTTCGCGATGTGATTGAGATTGGGCGCGAACAGCGCTACGAACTCTACGACCTGATGTTGGAGCATCCCAAGCCGCTGGCGCCCCGCTATCTGCGTTTTGATGTGCCGCAACGCACCTATGCTGATGGCAGTGCTGCCCGTCCACTGGACATTGACTATATTGAACGCCTGGCGCGCGAGCTAGAGCAAAAGGGCGTCCAAGCCATTGCCGTTGCCTTTTTGCACAGCTTTACCAATCCCAGCGACGAACAGGCAGCGCGCCAGGCCATCCAGCGGGTGGCGCCGAAGTTGCGTGTCTCGCTCTCGTCCGAAGTGGTGCCGGAAATTCGTGAGTTTGAACGGACTTCGACAACCATTGCCAATGTCTATGTGCAGGGGCGGGTCGAACGCTATCTACGCGAGTTGCAAGATCGCTTGCACCGGCTGGGTTTTGTCGGCAATTTCTTCCTTATGCTCTCCAGCGGCGGCATTGCCACCGTCGAAACCGCCTGCAAATTCCCAGTGCGCTTGCTCGAATCGGGGCCGGCGGCTGGTGCGTTGGCGGCAGCGTACAGTGGTCGTCTCGCTGGTCGCCCCGATCTGCTCTCGTTTGACATGGGTGGCACCACGGCCAAACTCTGTGTTATCGACAAAGGCGAACCCTTGATCGCCCATGACTTTGAGGTGGATCGCGTCTACCGCTTCAAAAAAGGCTCCGGTCTGCCCGTGAAGATCCCCGTGATCGAGATGATCGAGATCGGCACCGGCGGCGGCTCGATTGCCCGCATCGATTCGTTGGGGCTGCTCAAGGTAGGGCCAGATTCGTCCGGCGCCG
The DNA here is from genome assembly GCA_026645575.1 of Caldilineaceae bacterium. The sequence goes on along the minus strand of JAPKMW010000005.1, from coordinate 183,106 downwards.
ATCCGGGGCCGGTTTGTTATGGGCGGGGCGGCACACAGCCGACCGTAACCGACGCTGATTTGGTCCTCGGTTATCTCGATGCGGACTTCTTTTTGGGCGGCAAGATGAAGCTGGATCTACCAGCGGCGCGTCAGGCCATCCAGACCCAGATTGCCGACCCCTTGAGCTTGACTGTCGAAGAAGCGGCCTGGGGCATTCATCAAGTTGCCAACGAGAATATGGCGAATGCGGCGCGGGTTCATACCTTGGAACGGGGCAAAGATCCCCATCGCTTTCCCCTCTTTGCCTTTGGCGGCGCCGGGCCGGTTCATGCCTATCGCGTGGCGCTGGCCCTAGGCTCGCCGCTGTTGATCGCCCCTTTTGGCGCCGGGGTGATGAGTACGGTTGGCTTTTTGGTGGCGCCCCTGGCCTTTGACTTTGTGCGCTCCTGGCACAGCAAGTTGGCGACGCTGGATTGGGCTAAAGCCAATACGCTGCTGAACGAAATGGCGACAGAGGGCGAAGCCGTCTTGACCGCCTCTGGCGTTGATCGTTCCCAGATTCAGCACCGGCGGCAGGCTGACATGCGCTATATCGGGCAAGGCCATGAAGTGCGCGTCACCTTGCCCAACCACCCACTCAGCGCTGCTGACGCCGAAGCGATTCAACGCGAATTCGAGCAGACCTATCGCCAACTCTACGGGCGTTTTGGCCCCCCCGTGCCGATTGAAGTAATCAACTGGCGGGTGATCAGCAGCGGGCCGACGCCCGATCTGCGCTTGCAGACCGAAAATCGCGACGCCGGTGACGCCGCTTTTGCCCGCAAAGGCAGCCGGCGTGCCTGGTTTCCCGAAGCCAAAGCCTATGTCGATACGCCGATCTATGATCGCTACCGCCTGGCCGTTGGCGCCCGTTTTCATGGTCCGGCCATTGTCGAAGAGCGCGAATCGACAGTTATTGTCGGTGGCGGCGCCTGTTATATTGATGAACAACGTAATTTAGTTGTAGAAGTAGGGCAGTAGGTCAGTAGCACAGTGGGTCAGTAAGTCAGTAGGATACTGTTCACTGATTCACTGTCTCACTGATTTACTGTCTCACTAATTTACTGCCTTACTGTCCTACTATTTCACTCATTACTCACTATGCTTGATCCAATCACCTTAGAAGTCCTCTGGAACCGGCTACTGTCGGTTGCCAATGAACAACAGAATGCGCTCATGCGCACCGCCTTTAGCACGATTGTACGCGAATCGCAGGATCTGGCCTGTGGCGTCTTTGACACGCGCGGCTATATGATCGCCCAATCACTCACCGGCACGCCGGGGCATATCAACCCGATGGCAACGGGAGCGAAACATTTTCTGGCCGAATATCCGGCGCACACGCTCCGACCGGGTGATGTGTTGATCACCAACGACCCCTGGCAGACCGCTGGACAGATCAACGACTTCACGGTCTTTACACCGGTCTTTCGGGGCGAAACGATTGTCGGTTACTTTGGCAACTGCTGCCATGCGGCCGATGTCGGCGGTCATGTCCTATCGGCGGAGGCCCACGAGGTCTACGAAGAGGGGATTCGCATCCCAATCATGAAGCTCTTTGATCGCGGCGAACCTAATCACGAATTGCTCAAGATCATCCGCGCCAACAACCGGATGCCCAATGAAACGGTGGGCGATCTCTATGCCCAAGCGGCCTGTAATGCCGTCGGTGCGAGCAGCCTGCTGCACATGATGGATGAGTTCAAACTGGATTCGATTGACCCCCTGGCCGATGCCATCATCAATCGCTCCGAGGCAGCTTTGCGCAACGCCATTCGCCACCTGCCCAACGGGCGTTACGAAAACGAAGTTTGGAGTGACGGCTTTGAAGAGCCAATTCGCCTGCGGGTGGCGGTGACGGTGGAGGACGAAGAAGTCCACATCGACTTTGCTGGTTCGTCACCCCAAAGCCGGCGGGGCATCAACGTGGTGCTGAACTACACCCACGGCTATGCCTCTTTTGCCATCAAAGCCGCGATCTGCCCGGAAGTGCCGCACAACGAAGGGGCGTTTCGACCAGTGCATGTTACCGCGCCACGCGGGTCGATCCTCAACTGTGTCGAACCCGCAGCCGTGGCCTCGCGCCATCTAGTCGGTCACTTTTTGCCCGGCTTGATCTTTGGCGCCCTCTCGCCGGTTATCTCCGATCGGTTGCTAGCTGGTGGGGCCGACCCGATCTGGCTGAGTGTCTGGCGCGGGCAACGGCTTGATCAATCGCCCTTTATGTTTAGCTTCTTTCAACTGGGCGGCACCGGCGCCCGCGCCCGCAAAGATGGTCTTAACACCACCGGCTTTCCCAGCGGCGTGGCCGGCGTCCCGGTGGAGGTGGTGGAGACCTTGACGGCGCTGGTGCAAACCCGCAAGGAACTGCGGCAGGATTCAGGCGGCGCTGGTGAATTTCGCGGCGGGTTGGGCCAACGCTCCGAGTTTGGCTGTCGCACCGAGCAACCGTGGAGTGTGATCCCCCATATCGACCGCACCCGCTTTGCCGCCGATGGTTTGCGGGGTGGCAACGCCGGCGCGCTAGGGGAATTGTTAGTCGATGGCCAAGCTGGGGCGCAACCCAAAGCAACCGTCACGGTGCAACCGACGTCGCAGGTGCAACTCAACACGCCCGGCGGCGGCGGCTTTGGCGCACCAGCAGCGCGCGATCGCCAAGCCGTACTGATGGATGTAGTCAACGGCTACATTTCGGCAGAAGCCGCCGAACGAGAGTATGGGGTGAAGGTACGGTATAAGGGGCGGGCTGATAGCCTGGTGCGTTTGCCGGAGGAGTACGAGATAGCATAGAACGCAAACCTTACAATCAGCGATTTTGCATTGTTGCCCTTACCAGGTATACTGTACGTACATGTGATTTTTGGAAATACGTACTGCCCTGGAGTTGGCAATGAGAACAATTACTGTCACGGAGTTAAGAGCCAATATTTATAATCTCCTTGATGAAGTCCTCAGCACAGGGATACCCCTTGAGGTTAATAAGAGTGGACGTAAGCTGCGGATTGCGCCCGTGGAAAAGGTAAACAAGCTACAAAAGCTAGTGCATCGCCCTGAAATCATTCAGGGCGATCCCGAAGCGCTTGTCTCCATGCAGTGGGAGGCCAAGCTTGATTTACCTTGACACGCACGTGGTCGTTTGGCTCTATGCCGGCCTCACGGAGCGTTTTAGCGTAGCAACGCAGACGATGCTCAATGACGAAGATTTGCTGATCTCGCCAGTGGTACGGTTGGAATTGCAATACCTCTATGAGATCAACCGTATCACTGTCACCGCCGATACCGTCATCGCGGATCTAGCCCAACGAATTGGCTTGGCGGTTTGCCCTAAACCATTTACTGACATTATCACACAAGCAACACAAATTACCTGGACGCGTGATCCGTTTGATCGCATTCTTGTGGCTCATGCTGCTTTCGATCAGCTTCCCCTCCTTTCAAAGGATCAAACCATTTTGACCCATTACCCATTAGCGCACTGGTAGCCACTATGTAGCGAATCAGAACGCGATCCAACCACCTGCCCCATTCCTGATATCCAGATAAACCGCATTTTCCCCCCATTGCCAGGATGACAAAATTACAATTTTTTGGTTAAATAGAGCCATCCATCCATTTTCTCTATAAACAAAGGCGGTGTAGCACAAATTGTGTAAAAGGCCGATCGGCGCAGGTAGCTGGTAGCACTTTACACAATAGTTGGCACACCGCCGAAGCAAAGGAGTCACACCATGGCAAGACCAGTCACACTCTTTACCGGCCAGTGGGCCGACCTTCCCTTAGAAACCCTGGCGCAGAAGACCAGTTCGTGGGGCTTTGATGGCCTCGAATTGGCCTGCTGGGGCGATCACTTTGAAGTGGACAAAGCGCTCTCCGACGATGGCTATGTCCGCCGCAAGCGCGACCTGTTGGAAAAGTACAATCTCGGCTGCTGGGCCATTAGCAACCACCTGGTCGGTCAGTGCGTCTGCGACCCGATTGACGAGCGCCACAGCCGCATCCTGCCGCCCCGCCTTTGGGGCGACGGCGACCCCGAAGGCGTGCGCCAACGGGCCGCCCAGGAGATGATCGACACCGGCAAGGCGGCCAAACTCTTTGGCGTCAACGTGGTTAACGGCTTCACCGGCAGCAGCGTCTGGGCCAAGCTCTACTTCTTCCCGCCCACGAGCCAGGCGGACATTGACAAGGGCTATGTCGATTTCGCCCAGCGCTGGACACCGATTCTCGATTCCTATCAGGCGGACGGCATCAAATTTGGCCTGGAAGTCCACCCGACCGAGATCGCCTACGACATTATCACCTTCCAACGCGCCATTGACGCCGTCAACGGCCACCCGGCCTTTGGCGCCAACTTTGACCCCAGCCACCTGATCCACCAATTTGTCGATCCGGCGGAGTTTATCCATGAGTTCGGTGACCGCATCTTCCACGCTCATGTCAAGGATTCGCGCGTCCACCTGACCGGGCGCAACAGCATCCTCTCCTCCCACCTGGACTTTGGCGACCGCCGTCGCGGCTGGGACTTTGTCTCGCCCGGCCACGGCGATGTGAAGTGGGATCCGATTGTGCGTGAACTCAACCGCATCGGCTACCAGGGTCCGCTCTCCATCGAATGGGAAGACAGTGGCATGAATCGCGAATTCGGCGCCCAGGAAGCGCTGGCGGTCGTGCGCAAGAATGACTTTGCGGCGTCGAATGTGGCGTTTGATGCGGCGTTCTCAAAAGAATAGAGATTGAGAGATTGAGAGATTGAGAGATTGGTCGCAAGTGTACAATCTCTCAATCTCCTAATCTCTTAATCTCCTTAATAACAGACAACGAATTACCATATTGAGGAGTGTAACTATGAGCGAACGTTCAGGCGGTTTTACTTCTATGGCCGACGCCAAGGCCACCGGTACGGTGCCGGAAGTAGGCGTCGGTATGTTGGGCTATGCCTTTATGGGCAAGGCGCACAGCCATGCCATGTTGACCATCCCCCACATGATGTATCCGCCCCCGGCCATCCCCAAGCTGGCGGCGATTGCCGGGCGCAATGAAGAAGCGGTGAAGGAAGCGGCCAAGCGTTATGGCTACCAGCGCTACTACACCGACTGGCGCGAAATGTTGAAAGATGACAGCGTCCAACTCTTTGACAACGGTGGTCCGAATGATGCCCACGCCGAACCGAGCATTGCTGCGGCCAAGGCGGGCAAGCATGTTCTCTGTGAAAAGCCGCTGGGGCGCACTGCCGACGAATCCAAGCGGATGCGCGATGAGGTGATGGCGACCGGCGTCAAGAACATGGTCGCCTTTAACTATCGCTTTGTGCCGGCCATCCGCCAGATCCGCAAGCTGGTGGAGAGTGGTGCGCTGGGGCAGATCTATCACTTCCGCGCTGTCTACCTGCAAGAGTGGATCATGCCCCACTACGGCACGCCGATGATCTGGCGCTTGAAGAAAGACCAGGCCGGCAGCGGCGCGCTGGGCGACTTGGGCGCCCACATCATCGACCTAGCCCGCTACCTGGTTGGTGAAATTGGCAGCGTTAGCGCCATGAAGAAGACTTTTATTAAGCAGCGCCCCGACGGCCAAGGTGGTATGGGGACGGTTGATGTCGATGACGCCTTTGCTTCGGTGGTCGAATTTGAAAATGGCGCGCTCGGCACGCTGGAAGCAACCCGCTTTGCCGGTGGCCGCAAGAATGGGCAGCGCATTGAGATCAACGCCGAAAAGGGCAGCATTGTCTTCAACCTGGAGCGCATGAACGAATTGGAAGTCTTCTGGGTTGGCGAGCAGCCCAAGGAGACGCAAGGCTTCCACAACGTCCTGGTCTCCGAAGGCTATCATCCCTGGTGGGAAAATTGGTGGCCGCAGGGGCACATGATCGGCTGGGAACACACCTTCATGCACGAAATCACCCACCTGCTCGACTGCATCGTCAATGACAAAGCGGTCTCGCCTATCGGCGCCGACTTCGAGGATGGCTATCGCGCTGCTGTGATCTGTGACGCCATTGTCGATTCGGCGGAGCAGGGGCGGCAGATGGCTTGTAAGTATTAAAGGTGTTACGTTGTAAGCGATCTATGTCGGCACACAGAACAGACTAACGGATTTAGGTAGGAGCGGATTCTTGTCGGACAGCAAAACCGTTCCTACCCAAATCTGATGTTGTGTTCTGTGCTTACTTCCCTAACCGTTTCTTGAACTCCGCAGTCAATGCCGGCAGCACTTCAAAGAGATCGCCGACAACACCATAGGTAGCGCGGCTAAAGATGGGCGCTTCGCGATCTTTGTTAATGGCGACAATTACCTTGCTGCCCCCCATGCCGGCCAGGTGTTGAATAGCGCCGCTGATCCCGGCGGCAATGTAAAGATCAGGCCGCACCGTGCGACCGGTCTGGCCGACCTGGTGCTTGTAGGGAATATAACCAGCGTCAACGGCGGCGCGACTGGCGCCCATAGCCGCGCCCAACGTATTCGCCAGTTCGGCCACCAGCGCAAAGCCTTTGGCCGGATCGTTGGCGACGCCACGACCACCGGAGACGATGATCCGGGCGTCGTTCAGATTCACCTCGCCGGTGTCGGTGGATTGGCTGGAGAGCACCTTTTCACCCACGACGCCTTCGTCGATAGCGACGGTCAGTGCTTGCACGCTACCGGTCGCCGTCCCGGCTTCGGGCATAGGGAAGGAGCGGGGGCGCACACTGGCGACCTGCACCGGCGTGCTGAAAGTGACATCGGTGAGAATGTTACCGGAGTAGATAGCGCGCACAGCGACCAGTTGGTTATTCTCAATACGCAGATCCACGACATCGGACGCCAGACCAGCATCAAGCGCACAAGCGACGGCGGCGGAAAGTTCGCGGCCACGGGTGGTGGCGCTGGTCAACAGGATGGTGGCGCCGCTCTGTTGAATGGCGGCTTCCATGACGGTGCGGTAGGCGTTCAAGCGATAGTTCGCCAGCGCCGGATCTGTGGCAGTCAAGACCTGATCAGCGCCGTAGCTTTGCGCTGCTTGGGCCGTAGCCGCGGTTTCAGCGCCAATGACGAACGCCATTACGGAAGTGCCCAGGCCGTCGGCCAATTGGCGGGCTTTGCCCAGCACTTCCCAAGCGCTGGCGACTGGTTGTTGGTTGTTCTGTTCAATCCATACAAGAATGGACATACGCAGCTCCTAAGTTTCTAGCGATAATCTCTTTAGCTCTCAATCTCTACAAAGAGATTAAAGAGATAAAGAGATTGGGTCGTTTTCATTAAATCACTTTTTCCGATAATAACAGCTCGGCCAGTTTGGCGGCCTTTTCCTGCACAGTGGCGCCGTCGATCAGTTGCACCTGGGTTTGGCGCACTTCCGGTTTGCGGATGTTATGCCACTGGGTGCGGGCTTGGCCGGTGTCGACGCCTAGCGCAGCCGGCGTGATGGTGGGAATGGTCGCCTTGTTGGCTTTGCGGATACCCATAAAGCTGGGGTAGCGGGGGTCGTTGATCTCTTTGGCAACGCTGACCACAGCAGGCAACTGGCTTTCAACCGTCTCAATCCCCCCATCGACTTGCCGTTCGGCGGTGATTTTGCCATTGCCAATGTCCACAATCTTGACTACATTGGTAAGTAAACGATAGCCCAGCTTAGTGGCGACGCCGACAAAGGTCACACCGTTGTTGTCGTCCACGCTCTGTTTGCCGGTCAGCACCAGGTCAACCGGCCCTTGGGCCTGCACCGCCGCCGCCAGCAAGGCTGCTGTGCGCCAGGGATCACCGCTCTGGTCGCCGCTTTGTTCGACCAAAGTGGCGCTTTGGACACCCATGGCCAGCGCATGTTTGAGCGCGTCCACGGCGGTCGGGGCGCCCAGGGTAATGGCGGCGGTTTCAGCATTGAAGCGGTCGGCTAATAAAATCGCCTCTTCGGCCGCGAACTCATCCCACGGGTTGATCACCATGGTTGCCTTGACCTGTCCGGCCCGTACTTCGTCGGCAGTAACTTTGGGCAGCTCGGCCGTGTCGGGCGTCTGTTTGAGTAACACAACGACTTTCACAAGCACTCTCCTGTTTTGCAATAAGAATTCAACTTATTTGGTCTTCTCAACAATAGTAAGGTAGCATTACCAGCTTAGACGCGTCCCGTTCTCTCGGCGTTGGCGGGCGGTTGTCGGTGGGTTGATGCTGTTCATAAATAACAAAAAAGCGGGAACGCCATTGTCCCCGCCTCTGAGGAAGCACAGAATGTTTCCTCACTATCAGTAACACTATAGCATACGCTTCGTTTCGGTGCAAATTATACCGACGAGCGCCAGGGAGGAACACTTTTTTTGCCAAAGCGATGGGTTCCTCCTTGGCGCTCGTCGATAGACATTGTAAAGTTTTCGCAACGCATGACCATTAATTTCTGGCTTTTTACCCTACTTACGCTGGCCCTGGTTGTCTTTATCGGCTATGGCACCTATGCCACCGCCCGCCTGTTGCGCACCTGGCGCCCGGATCGCAACCTGCTGTTGCTGCCGGCAGAGAATCTACTACGGCTGGTGTTGATTGGCGTCTGTCTCATTCTCGGCTTTTTGAGCGGTCTGCCGCCAAGCCAGTTGGGATGGTCTTTTCCTCAGGTCAGTCAACAACTCCTGTGGGGCGCGGTTTGGGGCACGTTGCTGGCGCTCTTCTTCTATGGCAGCACACAATGGCTGGTGCGTTCGACCGGCCAGCGCTTCTACTCTTCGGCGGTAATCCAAGCAATTACACCGAAGGATAAACGCGAAGTTGTGTTGGTTTTGTTGGCAATGGCGCCGGTGGTGTTGCTAGAAGAATTGCTCTTTCGTAGTCTGCTGATTGGTGGCTTTGCGCACATTGTAGCGCTGCCACTGCTCATGATCGGTTGGAGTTTTATCTTCGGCCTGTTGCACTCGCCACAAGGAACTTGGGGGATGATCGGCGCCAGCATAGGTGGGCTGGTGTTGAGCCTGCTCTTCGTGACGCAGGGCAGTCTACTGCTACCGTTGGTGGCTCATTATATCACCAACATGGTGCAGGTGCTCCAGGCGATGCGGCTGCATTACGCCGAGGCGCGATCTGCCAATGATGAGGCCGATGTTTCCCCGTCGTAATACCCGGCGCGGCTGTTGGTGCGAATCTTTAGCAGTTCCTTGACCATATTGAGTGTGTCATGAACCGGGCGCACTCGGCTGTTAACGCCATAGTACCAATTGACCGGAATTTCGATCATACGCAGGTGGTGGCGGGCGGCAATGTGCAACACTTCCACATCAAAGCCCCAACCATCGATCCGCTGTAGGGGAAAGAGCAACTGAGCCGCCTCACGGGTAAAACATTTGAAGCCACATTGAGTATCCTGAATTTTTGGCACCGCCAGCACGCGCACCAAGGTGTTAAAGACCCGCCCCATGAGATGCCGGTAGCCGGGTTCGCCATGGCGGACGGCGCCTTTCACTTCACGACTGGCAATGGCGACATCAAAGCTGCCAGCGGGCAATGCCGGCGGCAGAAATTTGGGTACATCCGTGATCGGCACCGACAGGTCAGCATCGCTCATAATCAAATAATCGCCGGTGGCATTGAGCATCCCTTGTTTAACCGCAGCGCCTTTGCCAGGGCTGGACTGAAGAAGACGAAGGGTAAAGGTGTCCGTCGGTAACATCTGTTCGCGCATAAATTGCTGCACGGCGCCTACCGTATTGTCAGTCGAGCCATTTTCTACGACGATCACCTCAGCCGTGTAGGGCTGGGCGCGTAGAAAAGCGGCAATCTGGAGCAAGGTGGGGGGCAGGCGTAACGCTTCGTTGTAGGCTGGAATGACAATGCTAACAAATGGACTGACAAAAGGTGGTTTCCCTGAGCTTGACACGGTAGACTCATTCTCCGTCCGTTGGCATGGACTTAACTGGTATTAAGGTAAGATACTATATAGGGCAAACAACAAAAAGATCTGAACTACAATGGTGCCGCCCCAAAGCAAGTAGGCGCCTACCGGCTGGCGACGTGTCACCATCCAGACACCCCATCCACCATTGATCACCCAGGCAACGAGGCCAATGACCGGCAGCCGGAAAAGCACCTGTTTATCACGCACAAGTTCCGGCAAACCGTCGGGACTATAGCGCGTCGGCAGCGGATTAGGTAGATCAGGAAACTGGATCATGAGCAGCCCAAAAAGCATCAATACACCAAGTAAGCCGCTCCCCAGTAACACCGGACCAACCTGTCCAGGCCCCCAAAAACGTTCGCTGGTTGTCGTCCGCTGTCGGCTTGGTTGTAGCGACTGGACGGCGCCCATCCGAAAGCGTTCTTGCAGAATGGTCAAGAAGGCCGTTTGATCCGGCGGTGAAATGGCAAAGACCGCCTTGCCTGTGTCCAACATCAAACAGTCGGGCAAGGGTTGGGTGGCAAAGAGCGTCACCTCATGTAAATCGGGCGAATAGGCGGGACGGACATAGGGCGCTGGCCAATGCATCCAACGCAACTTATCGGCATCCTGTACGCCCCCCTGAATAATCTGCTGAAGGTTGGTCAACGGAATAATCTGGCGCATGTTGGCCCAGCGAATGGTGACAGCATTGCGATCCACCCAATATTCCAAGGTAAAAATGCCCCAGGTGCGATAGAGCAGATGAAACAGAATCGGGAGGCTTATGACGATCAGTAGGATCATCAAAAAGCGCAGCCAATCCGTCGCGCGCTGCATCACCCAGGTAATAAGCAACCCATCGATTAACAATATCCAAAAACTGACAACCAGCCCTTCCCAACGGGTGCGGCATGGTGGTGGTTTAAAGACCATAATGTTGATTGGATTTCTAGGTAAACAGACAGGGTGAACTATTCCTGTCACCCTGTCACCCTGTCAGGCAACCAGCAAACTTATTTTTTATGTCTCACATAGACGCGCACTTCATCACTCTCGACTGTGTTTCCGGCGCCGTCGTAGGCGCGTACTTTGAAGAGATAGCTTTCCAGATAGACGCCGGCACTGGTGCGGATGGCCTGGAAGCCGTCGCCAAAAGGCAGCATACGACCGGGTTGAATGTCGGGGTCGTCACTGGTGAAGCCTAACCAATTTTCGGCGGCGCTGGTTTCAATCTGGCCGATATCGCGCATCTTAATTTTCCAACGCTCATTGTAAGGGGCAACGGTACTCGTGGCAAATTCAGCGCCATTCACATAATAAACGACACGATCCACCGACCAAGTGTCGTTGACCAACACATTAACGTTAATCTGCTCATCATCCTCCATGACATAGAGACGATCAGGTTTGGGGTCGGAGATCACCACTGTCGGCGGTGTATGATCGACGGTAAAGGGGGTACGCCATTCGCGTGGGCCATCACTCCGCTGCACAGTCAGGCGCAACGTATAAATGCCTTCGCCTAGCGCGTTGGTGTCAATCGTTTCCAGCCGCCCATTGGCAACCTCTTCGCCATGTTCAGGACCGATCTGCGTCCACTGTTGGGGATCCAGGCCAGAACCAAATTCGACGCGATAAGGGCCGCCGCGCGCATTACCGCTAATGTCAATAATGCCAGTGACATAACCATTAAGCGTTGGGGTAATGATCGCCGTATCTGGGTCAAAGGCATCCAGGCTAAAGGCAGCCCGGCCGGTGGGCGGTTGGGCAATGCCATTTTCACGCACCCAGTCGGCAGCTTCCTGGGGCAACATTTGGAAGACCGCATTTTTGCGCCGCTCCGGGGGCGTGCCGGGGCCGGCCAATTGACCCGATTCGCTATCCACCTCAAAGACCTGCCAGATGTTATCCGGCTGGGTTGGTTCGGTGCCGGCCACAAAGATCTCATTGCGCTGGCTTTGACAGCTTGGCGTCGGCACCAAACCGCTAGGGACACAGACGGCCTTATCGACAATGCCGGGCGGACGTTCATACCAGGCCGCCGGAATGGCTTCATGGTATTTGCGCATCACGGCATTCCAGATCGGCGCGGCGCCCGAAAGACCGGTCACATTGACCATCGACTCATTGTCGGTATTGCCCACCCAAACGCCAACTGTTAGTTGCGGGGTGAAGCCCATAGTCCAATTATCTTTGAAACCATTGGTTGTCCCGGTTTTGGCCGCCACTTTGCGGTCGGGCAAGGTGAGTTCCGTGTTAGCGCCAAAGGCGGGAGAGCGGGCGACATCATCGCTCATAATGTCGGCCATCACATAGGCGACCTCGGCAGCCACAATGCGTTCCGCCTGCGGATCTTGGTACGCTTTGATCACTTCGCCATTGGTGTCGCGAATTTGTAGGACGGAGACCGGATTTAACTTACGGAAGCCATCGCGCAGTTGGCTGGGCAAGACCGGTTCGCCGATCATCACACCGCCATTTGCCATGATGCTATAAGCATAGGTATGGTCGAGCAGCGCAACTTCGCCGCCCCCCAACACGAGATTGAGACCGTAGTAATTGAGACCACGATCCAGACCGTTGATGCCCATGGTATGGGCGGTGCGCAAGGCATCGGCCACACCGACCTGTTGCATCACCCGAATGGCCGGAATGTTGTAGGAACGCGCCAACGCATTACGCAGCGAGACCGGCCCATGATATTGGCGGTCGTAGTTTTCCGGGCGATAGTAGCTGCCGTCATCCTGCGGGAAAGCAGTGGCGACGTCGAGGATCATGGTAGCGGGCGACATGCCTTTTTCCAACGCTGTCAAATAGACATAGGGTTTGAAGCTGGAACCGGGCTGGCGGTTGGCCGTAGCGACATTGACCTGCCCGTCGATCTCCTCATTGTTGTAATCGAGCGAACCAACCATCGCCAAAATTTCGCCAGTGTCATTTTTGATAGCGACAACCGCAGCGTTGTGGGCGTTCTTCCCCTGTTCCAGCAATTTGACCACTTGCTCGCGCGCTGTCTGTTCGGCATAGCGTTGGAGATCAACGTCCAGTGTGGTATAGACTTGCAACCCCTTGCGCCAGATGTAATAGGGATCTTCAGCAGTATTATATTCGCGCTTAATCTGATCCAGCACGTAGAGCGCAAAGTGAGGGGCGGTCAGAATATCAAAGCGTTCGGCCACCGATTTACGTAAGGATAGCGGTTCTTGGAAAGCCGTCACCGCTTCTTCGGGCTTAATATCACCGGCTTCGACCAAAGCGCGTAAGGCCAGGCCCTGCCGTCGTTTGGCTTCCTCCGGTCGGTCAATCGGATTTAGGAGCGGAAATTGGGGAATGGGCGCCAGCATGGCGGCCTCCGCCAGATTCAACTCCTTACTGCTCTTGCCGAAGTAGACCTGGCTGGCAGCTTCCACGCCATAGGCGAGGTTGCCGTAATAGTTATAGTTGAGATACCATTCGAGGATCTTTTCTTTCGGATAGCGCCGTGTCACTTCCATTGCCAGGATCACTTCTTTGATCTTGCGGGCATAGCTTTGCTGCGTTCGTTCCTCTGGGGCAATGATGATGTTCTTGATTAACTGCTGGGTAATGGACGAGCCACCCTGCACCGCACCCCCTTGCAGGTTGGAAGCAAAAGCGCGCAAGAGACCGCGTACATTGATGCCCGGATTGTCCCAAAAGTTGCGATCTTCCAAGGCCACCGCCGCCTGGTAAACCCACGGCGACATAGTGCGCAGATCAAGATAGCGTCGGTCGCCGCGGAAGGGGCGCGGGTCGATGCTTTCATACAACAAGTATTTGCCTGTCCGATCATAGATGCGGACGGTCTCAAATTCATCCTGCTGCTGTTCGATCACGCTAGCATCAGGTAACTGATCGGCATAGGAAGTATAAATGCCGTAGACCAAGGCTGCTCCACCACCGGCGACAATCCCGACGCCCAAAAGCACAAGCAAGAGAATTGCGCCCAAACTCTGACTGGCCCACAGCCAAGGACGCGGCCGATTGCGGTAGATCCGTTGGCGTTTGCGCCGCGCCATTAAAATCGTATCGTGACGATTAAGTCGTTTCATTTTTACCCTGTTTTACACGCCAATGCCTTACCGTTGCTCGTCGTTATCGATGGAAAGACGAAATTGTCATTCAGCTTTTCGACTATGACGCTTCCATTGTGATATGGTATGTATGCTGATAGCATTTCTGGCAATACCCCATATCCAGATTGTTGATAAAGTTCGGCGGCTACCATCAATCGACAGCCAGTAGACCGCAACGTACTAGGAACCGCATCGATCGACTTTGGACTACGAACTACGGACTACAGACAGTACAGAAACAAATATCGCTATCCTAGCATATTCTTACCGAAAAGACGAAAGCGAAGACATAGACAAATGAGCGAACAACATTATGATGTGATCGTCATTGGCAGCGGCCCCGGCGGGGAAGGGGCGGCGATGAAAGCGACCAAATCCGGCAAAAGGGTGGCGGTGGTGGAAGAAAAAGCGCAAGTCGGTGGCAATTGCACGCACAGCACCACCATCCCCAGCAAGGCATTGCGGCAGGCGATTCAGCAGATGATCGACACCAACAGTTATACTGGCACGACCTACCAACAGTTGCTCCACTCGGCAGGACGGGTGATTGATCAGCAGGTAAATCTGCGCACTAGTTTTTACGAACGCAATCTGGTTGATATTCTCCAAGGCCGCGCCACCTTCGTCAATGCGCATACAATTGCCGTTACTACAACTGGCGGGGTAGTGACCAACTATACGGCGGATTATTTTGTCATTGCCACCGGCGCTCGTCCCTATCATCCGGCGGACATTGACTTTACCCACCCACGTATTCTCGACAGTGATTCCATTCTCACCTATCCCGGCAATCCCCGTTCGATCACCATCTTCGGCGCCGGCGTCATTGGCTGCGAGTACGCGTCGATCTTTCGTGGCTTACGGATCAAGGTCAATCTGATCAACCCGCGTGATCGCTTGCTCGCCTTTTTGGATGGTGAGATCATCGATGCTCTGAGCTATCACCTGCGCGATAATGGCGTTATGATCCGCCACAACGAGGATTACGCCAAAGTCGAAGCCGGTGATGATGGCGTAACGCTCTATTTGAAATCCAATAAGATAATCTACAGCGATGTATTACTTTGGGCGCAAGGGCGCACGGGCAATTCGGACAATATGGGGCTGGAGGAGATAGGAATCGAACGCAACAAGCGGGGGAACATTGTGGTCAATGCCAACTACCAATCGGCGCAACCACATATCTACGCTGTTGGTGACATTGTGGGTGAACCGAGTTTAGCCAGCGCTGCTTACGACCAGGGGCGCTTTGCCGCCACCCATTTAGTCACCGGTCAATGTGAGTATCAGTTGGTGGAACAGATTCCCACCGGGATCTATACCATTCCCGAAATCAGTTCAATCGGGGTAACGGAACAGGCGTTAACTGAGCAGAAGATTCCTTACGAAGTTGGACATTCCTTCTTTCGTCATCTGGCGCGCGCCCAGTTGAGCGGACGAACGACTGGCATGTTAAAAATTCTTTTTCATCGTGAAAGCTTGCAGATTCTTGGTATTCACTGTTTCGGTTCCCAGGCGTCAGAGATTATCCACATTGGTCAGGCGATTATGGCGCAGCGTGGTGACGCCAACACCTTACTCTATTTTATCAACACGACCTTTAATTATCCCACCATGGCGGAAGCATACCGGGTAGCAGCCTTAAATGGGCTAAACCGTGTGCGATGATCGACATTGGCCCTACGGCAGAACCCCACCAGCCGATGATATAGCTAACAAGCCAGTGGTCAAAATAGCAGATTATGAAAAATAAGTAAGTAAAGTGTAAGTGAATTCAGTTGAATTTACAATTAAAAGTATTATAATGATTTGACAAAGGCAATGAAGGATTCATTCTTGAGCCAACTGGTTGTTATGACTTTGAAAAGAGCTACCATGACAAAATCATATTACCAAGCTGCACAAAAAGCTAGTAAAAGTCAGCATACCACGATCGATGGTCCTTTGCACCGCTTCTATCAGCAGCCAGCGCAAGTAAAAGATGTTTCGGTGGCTGTACGGCGCCAGGGGTTGGTGGCTCGGCAGTCTGTAGAAAAGCGGAAGGAGCGTGTGCCACCAGTGGTTCAAAAGCCGCAGTACGACGTTATTCATCGGCAACATACACAAATTACAAAGTTGTTACAACAAGACGAACAGGGTTTACCCTATCCCAAACCAGGTAACAGCAACGGTAGGATGCAATCGTCCGTCCGTATTGTCTGGTTACAACAAAAGATGCAATCATTGCCAAAAGCCCTGGCGCTACGCACGCGTTTTGGCGATGCGGGCATGCAAGTACACCTACAGCGCAGTTTGGATGTTGAGACGAAACTGGACGGAGAGTTAATCCTCCTAGAATGTTTTGGCATGTTTGAACAGGAAATGATGATGGCCGTGTTCAACATTCGCCATCTCACTCAGGCGCCACTGATTGTGCTTACCGACAACCATACCTTGGATTGGTCAATTCGAGCGCTGCATAGTGGCGCCGATGCACTCTTTACCGTCAATATGCCTGATGATGTGATTGTGGCCCGTTCAAAAGCGTTGTTAAGGCGCTGGATGGCAATGTAAATCGACATCTGCTAGGTAAAACCCTCAGAACTTACGCCAGCGAGACCTTGTCATCGGGGGTAACCTCGATGATAAGGTTTTGAACGCGTCAGGTGTGGAATACCCCGATGCTTATCTGAACATCTATAGTTTGTCTATAAGAAATAGGCCAAGCGACTTTCTTGATTTCTTCGTAAAGTCTCTTGGCCTATTTTATACTGTTAATCACGCAACTTTCCTACCCTCTCTCCATTCGTCTCTCACGATTTGCCCAATATTCTTACCAACAACTTTACATTATTGCGCTTTAATTGAAATTTTAGTAAGATAAACATGTAACTAACACTAACTGACAGTTATATTCGCTTACTTATAGTTGTGCTTAAGTATACCGTTGTTTTGTTCCCTCCTGGTTCAGAGTAGATGCATGATCAGCGATAAAATAGCAGTATAATTAAATTTATAAGATTAAAAATTTTACAAGTTATGTAAATTGCCTTAATATAGTACTAAGGTATCAATGAAATTTACGTTATTACACTGATTTATTGTCAAGTATAACCTGATATACTGTACATCAAAATTTGCACACTTTATTCTCAGGTAATCTTACCAATAAAGTCAGAAGATTTACAATCAACCAAACTGCTTCATTCATTCAATAGGAGGCTCATGGTATGGCTCTTTATATTCAAAACCTTTCCGATCAGGAGGTAAAGCAAATTGAAGCGTTGATCTGTGAACCCGAAGATGACCTGCCGGTCAATCGGCTCTTAATTATCCTCCTCTCCGCCGAAGGCAAAAGTGTTCCTGAAATCAGCAATTCAGTTAGTTTACACCCGATCAATGTACGCAAATGGATTCACCGCTATTCGGCCAAGGGGATCAACGGCTTGCGCAGCGGTAAATCACCGGGACGGCCGGCAGTGTTTACCCAAAAACAGCGCCGTCAGATTTCCAAGATCGCCGGCACCAGCCCACGTACCCTAGGCTTAAACTTCTCCCGCTGGTCTTTACAACGACTGCGCCGCTACTTGATCGAACAAAGCGTGGTTGAACGCATTAGCATTGAGACCATTCGCCAGATCATTCAGTCCACGGAACTCGCGGTTGAGATTCACTAATCGTGTTACGTACTGTTGGCGCAATTACAGTTGTTTCCTTGCACTCATGCTATTCTTTCATTGCGGTTGTGCTTGTGTTACGATAAATCTTCTAATGAATTTTTACAACCAAATCCGGTAATCGTAGGCGCCTACGATTACCGTTTCTGAAATTGAAGTTTCATTAGACAAATCGCTGAGGGAAGAAGTACATGGCCCATCAGGTTGCTGTGTACTTCTTTTTCGTGTTTTATTGTAGAACTGACTTAAAGAGATAAAGGGCAACGTGATGAAAATTTTTCCTGGGCGCAAGTGGCTGGCTTTTCCCCCATCCTTAACAGCAGTTGCTCTACTGCTCCTGCTAACCCTATCGGCCTGTACATTTCCGCTTACACCGCCGGTAACGACCGATACGGAAAGTACACCGGAACCGGCAACCGAACCGTCGCCAACGGTAGCTGACGCAGCTGCCACCACCATCACAACTACGCAAGAAACAAAGACAGCAAACGTTCCCGCACCAACTGACGAGTACGATGGTATCCCGGTTGGCTTTACCGCCGAAGGCTATCCCTACCGCGGTTCACCCGATGCGCCCATTACGATCTATGAGTATAGCGATTTTCAATGCCCTTTCTGCAGTCGCTATTTTGTACAGACTGAACCGGCGCTAGATCGCAGCTATGTACGCAATGGCACGGTGCGCGTTGTCTTTCGTGACTTTCCCTTAGTCGAACTGCACCCCAACGCCCCGGCTGCCCATGTCGCTTCGCTTTGTGTTGCGGACCAGGGCGCCGCGCTCTACTGGGCGATTCATGCCCGCCTCTTTGAGACCCAAGCCGAATGGAACCAATTACCCGATCCGGCCCCTTACTTTGCCGATCTGGCAAAGGACATTGGCGCAGACCAAGAGCCATATCAAGCTTGTATTGAGAGTGGTGAGAAAGAAGCCGTGGTTGCGCAAGGGGTAGCAGAAGCGATGGAAAAGGGCTTTAGCGGCACGCCTAGTTTCCAGTTTGTGCGCGAGTCCACGGCGGAAGCTTTTCCATTGGTAGGCGCCCAACCATATGACCAATTTGCCGGCTTAATCGACACCCTAATTGCCGGCGGCGCACCAGAAACCGCCCAAGAAGAATCAGGCAGCAACGAAATTCCTTTCTGGGCAACAGCTGATGGCTTAAAACCCGATCCTGATCGCCCCAATCAGACGATGGCCGGCGATTTCTACCGCGGCAACCCTGATGCTAAGGTGGTGGTGATTGAATTTTCTGATCTTCAATGCCCCTTCTGCCGCAAACATACGCTAGAGACGCAACCCATTCTCGATGAGCAATTTGTTGCAACCGACCAGATCCTATGGGTCTTCAAACATTTTCCCTTAACGATTCATCCGCAAGCCCCTGCCGCCGGCGCCGCCGCTGAATGTGCCGGCGAACAAGGCAAATTCTGGGAAATGCACGATAAACTCTTTAACGCCATGCAGGAATGGTCAGTGAGTGACCCAACGCCGATCTTCACCGATCTCGCCGAGCAACTCGCGTTGGATGGCGATGCTTTCGCAACCTGCTTGACGGGCGAAGAGGCAGCCAAACGGGTGCAAGCAGATCTGGAGGCCGGTACACCCTTCGTGCGTGGTACGCCAACCTTTATTGTCCTTTACAATGGTCAGGGCAGCATTATTCCAGGCGCCTTGCCGGCAGAACGCTTTACCAGCATTTTGCAAGAGGTGTTAGGCAGCGTTGCGCAGTAACCAATTCAACCGCTAAAAAAGGCTAACGCACAGCTTTGGAATACCAATCTGTGCGTTAGCCTTTTCTGTAACTGCTCAGCCCGCTCCTAGCCAGTCCGTGACTGGCGGCCCGTCGCCAGTCACGGACTGGCTAGGAACTGAGTAGTTAGCTTTTTCTTTGTTTATCAGGTAGCTACGTTTATCAGCAGGAGGATGAGATGGGCCGTCTTCTTAGTTTTTTTCTTGGCGCCGCCGTTGGTGTGTTAGCAGCAACCGTCGTGACCTACTTGTTCGGCCCGGCGCACAACACCACCTTTGACCAACACTACCGCTCGCGTTGGGATCAGGCGTTGGCCGACGGCAGACAAGCCGCTGAAGAACACGAAGCAGCGTTACGGCAACAGTTGGCCACAGCCAAACAATCAACGCCACCCCACTCTACAACCGCACACAGAACCACATAAAGCCGGTTATTGTTGGCAGGCTGGGCAAAAATGGGTGCTGCGTTGGGTAACAACAATACGCGCAATAGGTTGTCCACACTGTGGGCATGGTTCGCCAGTGCGTTGAAACACCTTATGTTCTCCTTGAAACCCCCCCGCTTCACCACCAGGGCGCGCATAATTCTGAATGCTGCTGCGCCCAAGGCTACTGCCATGATGGTCGATGGCCTGCCCTAAGACAGCTTGAATAGCGCTATGCAAGCGCGTTAGCTCGTCCTGCGTCAACGTATTGCCAGGGCGGGTTGGGTGAATGGCGGCACGGAAGAGGCTTTCATCCGCATAGATGTTGCCAACCCCGGCGACAACGGTTTGATCCAACAAAAGGGCTTTAATCGGACTGGTGCGCCCCACCAATTTCGCAGCCAGATAGGCCACATCAAAAGCCGCCGCAAATGGTTCCTCACCTAGTTTGTGCAACACCGCTGTCGTGTTAGCCACCAGCCACAAGCGGCCAAATTTGCGCGAATCCTGATAGTGTATCTGTCCCCCATCGGCTAGGTCAAAGACAACATGAGTGTGTTTATCCGGCGCAACTGGTTGATCGTAGACGGTGACGCGCCCGGTCATCCGTAGATGGATGATCAACGTGTCGCCGCCGGCTAGCCCCAACAACATATATTTACCGCGCCGGCCAAAGCTAGTGAAGCGCTGACCGACCATTGCTTGGGTAAACTCAGCAACCGTTGGCAGCGCAATGATACGCGGCCAGAAGACCGTAACCCCCGCAACCGTGCGATTGTTGAGCAATGGTGTCAGGTCGCGCACATAGGTTTCAACTTCAGGCAGTTCCGGCATACATTACCTCCGGCTCCGCCACCAAAGGCCGGCCAGCACCATTGTGGACAAAGCTGTAATTACCTGCGCCCAAGTTAACCAAGTCAACCAGGCGATGTCTTCATTGCCCGTTGGCGTTGCAGTCACAAGCGGTGCAGCGCTCACAATGGTTACCGTTGGGACGGCTGTCTGCGTAATGGTCACCATAGGGGTCACAGCTAGGGTCACGCTGATGGCATCGGTATTGGTCACTGGATTGGTCATTAGCGCACTCACCGGGGCAGTAAGGACTGTTGTTGTCGTTAGTAATGTGGCGGCAAGGCTATAGGGCTGCGTCCCTACTGTATTGGCAGCCGCGGCATTTGATACGGGCGCCGTTGATTTTGCCATCATATCCCGCTCGCCACTTCCGGTAGCGCGCAAATTTTGCGCCGCCGATACATCCCCACTGGCGGCGCCATCAGGGTTCAACGTTTCTTCGACAGGGCCTGGTACACCACTCGGCGCAGCAAACGTTGCCCCTTCCGACCTACGACTACTATTTTCCGGTTGTACAGCCGGATCGGCAAGCGTATTTGCCGTAGTCGCATTGTTTGACGTATTGCCTGTTGCCAGGCTATCACTGTTGACGACGGTTGTTGCCACAAGGGGTGCCGGGGCGTTTGTGGCCGTTGGTTCTGCTGTAGCCGGGACTACGGGTGGTTCAATAGCGGCCCGTTCCGCGCTTGTCACAATAACTGGTTCGCTTGTCAGGGCGACCGGTGCAGCAGCAGGCGTCACTTCAACAAGGGGTCGTGTAGTGACCAGGAAGCGATCACCGGCGAAGAGAACAAAAAAGAGTGTCAACGCAACCGCGGCGGCATTGCGCAGTTGGAGATTTCCCCCTTGCCAGAGTTGTAGGAACCATTGCCACCAAGAGGTTTCCGGCTCTTCCGCAACTGGCGTCCTGGCAACTGGCCGGCGTGGTGCAGGATTGGTTGGAATAACAACTTCCGGTTGTAACGGTGCGGGCGCCTCGGCAGTGCGTGCTTCGGCTAGAATAGCTTCTAGTGTAAACGTACGTGGCAAGGCCAGGGGTGGCAAGGCTTGCAACAGATGAACGGTTTGGCGCAGCGAATCGACCTGCCAGGCAATCGCCGGGTCAGTGGCGATGGTCGCTTCGACCAGAGCGCGTTCTTCAGCCGTCACTTGATCGTCAAGGTAGGCGGATAGGAGTTCTTCAGTAATTTGTGGCTGACGCGATACAGTCATGAATTTTCATCACTTTTATAATGCAAAGTATTTACCTGTTTTATGGACGGAATGCAGACGGCAATAGTTCCGGCTTGTTGAGTAGGTAGTCACGTAGACGGAGGCGCGCCCGACTAATGCGTGATTTCACCGTACCCATGGGCAAATTAGCAATCTCGGCAATCTCGTCATAGGCATAGCCATGAACATCACACAAAACTAGCACTAGGCGCTGGTCGGGTGGTAGGGCTTGGATGCCGGCTTCGATGAATTTGTTGAGTTCCATGCGTTCGGCATAGCTTTCCGGGCCTTCGGCATGGTCGACCAGATAGGGCGTGTGATCCTGTTCCGTCAACAGATCATCAAGGCTGTCGGTGGCGTGCCGTTGCTGGGCGCGTAACACATCGTAACAGGTATTGGCGACAATACGCATGAGCCAACTGCGAAAATTACCGCCTTGAAAGCCGTGTAAGGCGCGATAAGCCTTAATCAGGCTATCCTGCACAACATCGGCGGCAGCATCTTCATCCCGCAACATGCGGTAGGCGACGCTGAAGGCCATATTTTGATATTGCGAGACGAGCGCGGTAAAGGCTTCGGTTTCACCCTTCATAGCCCGTGTAATGATCGCTTGCTCGTCAGAAGGGGACGCTACAATAGGTTGCATGCTTAATCAATTTCAATCCAAATTTATGTCGATTAGGCTAGGTGACGCCAAGCAACACGCGTGTGTTGTCTAGCCTAATCTCCGTTAACCAAATTTTTCGCTCTACGCTATTTGACGTTTCGGCTGACTCTTAGTATACTTGCAACTCATACTGATTGGCAATGCCGAAGTGGCGGAACAGGCAGACGCGCACGACTCAAAATCGTGTGGGTGATCCCCGTGTGGGTTCGACTCCCACCTTCGGCACCAATTTTAACTACCATACTCACTCACCTCAGTACACTAATACCGATTCTCCATATCAATTAGCTATATTTCAGGTAACTACTCAGCCCGCTCTTAGCCGGTCCATGACCGGCGATGGGACGCCGATCATGGACCGGCTAAGAGCTGATAGTTACTATTTCAGTTATCAATATTGGCTCACGTCTATGACTATTATGATCGATTCAGTATACGATCATTTTGACTGCGTGTCTAGGTTCATGCCTACAATTTTGGCTCGAATGGCTTGTGCTGCTACCCCATGCTAAATAGTACTGCATAACCGTAGTTAATGGATAACAATGACAGACTTCGGTGTCATTTTGTTTCCTTCCCTCTTTACTAAGTGCATAATCAAATTTTGTAATCTAAATGTTACTCCCGTTGGGTAAAAGTTGAGATACCATGTATTATACGTATAGTGGGCTTACTGAATTTAGTGTACGATAGACGAGTTGCAAGCGGGGGTAGGGCCATGCGCTTGTCAAAACAGTTTGCCTGAAAGCGTGATTGGAGAGGGTACAAGCAACAATAAGCATTTATACCGATCGCGTCGTTTGACAAAACAGCTTATAGCAAAGTAAATTGGTGGTGAAATCTGTAGAGGATGGTAACGCCGACTCGTGCCGTCGCGAGTTACACTGCTATAGATCGTGACAAACAAAAATATAGATCGTGACAAACAAAAAATCGTGACAGATAAAAGATCGTGACAGGTAACGATCATGACGAGTAACGATGCACACTAGTTATGTTGCCAATGGTTCAATTACCAAGCATGTCTCATCGCAATACTACTAACTTTCAGACCATCCCTCTATCCATTTCCCATGGTGATCTATACGGTGATCCGCACGGCGCTTTATTCCGACGTAAAAGCGCTACCCCACGGTACGGTTTGATCGTGGCGGTACTGTTTGTTCTTGGCTTATTGGTTGGTTGCGGGCCTGAGACATCTAGCAATAGCCAAGATGATCTAACCACAGCAACGCACACTATTGCCCAGAATTATCAAAACCACCGCAATTTGACCCAAGCCAGTGCTGAATTAGCCGAACTGCCGGTTGCCAATGTTAATCAATGGTTGTTAATGGTCACTGAAACGGCAGTGGCAGACAACAGCGATCTCAATCAAACTAGCGCTCTGGTGGCGCTTGTTATGGATTTAGGCTTGCAGTCCAACACAATTTACTCGTATGCCCTTCAGCATAATTTGGTGGCCGTGGCTACGCAACCTGTTGTGCAGGTTATAACACTAACACCCGAAGCGATTGCGGCGGCCTCACAAGCAGATGCGGTTGCGGTACTAAATACGCCGACGACAACAAGTGAACAAGTGGCAGTTGTACAGAACATCCCCGTGACGACGACAACCGTAACGACCTCTACGGTGATGACAAATACGGTGACGACAAACACGGTGACCACAGATACGGCAACGGCAACGCCCGTTCCGCTGTCGCCTGTCACCAATCCCCAAGTTGTGGCCTCTAGTGCGTTAAATGTACGATCCGGTCCAGGCACCGACTACCCCATTATTGCGGCATTACAGCAAAGTGAAATTGCCAATATCACCGGCAAAAATACGAATGGGGACTGGTGGGAAATTGGATTAGCGAATGGGCAAGCCGGTTGGGTTTTTGGTTCCCTGGTGACAACTGCCGGCGATACCAGCGCGGTGGCGGTGGCAGCCAACATCCCGGCCCCACCACCGACGGCTACGCCAGCCCCAACCGCACCACCAACAGCAGCGGCGACTGCCGAGCCAGCAGCGACCGCCGCCCCGCCTGTTGACCCAAATGGCACACCGCATTTTACGCTGGTCAGCCGTCGGCTATGGAGCAAAGACGAAAATGATGGTTGTGTCGGCAAGCATCTGTTACGCGTTCATGTGCTGGACGCCAATGGGGGGCGGATCAATGGTATCCGCCTAAAAGGTATTTACACCGGTGAAGAGTTTGTTACTGGTGATCAAGGCAAAGGTGATGGCATCATTGAATTTGATCTCCACGGCAGTGGTGAAGGCTTTACAGTGATCAAAAATAATGATGGCCGCGACGCCACAAGTGACCGGGCGGAAGGCTTCACCACACGATCCGTTGATATTGATAAGCCGACTTTGATTGCTGCCGGCTATTGTACAAATGATGAAGATTGCCAAATCTTTTACAACTCGTGGGGCTGTCAAGGGCATCACAGTTGGGAAGCAATTTTTAAACGGAACTATTAGTTTGGCGTTAGCGACCAATGCCTGCACCAATAGGTAATGGTTGTTAATCCTTTAGGAAATCAGCATTTCCAGTCGCATGACGACAGGGAGGCGTAGTGAAAAGTAATTTGCTCAAGGCTATCCCCATTTTGGAGGGTTTGGCCGACGAAGAGCTTGATAGTTTAGCAAACGAATTTGTTGACAGCCATTACCCAAAAGGCGCCCATCTTTTGAAGAATGGGGAACAAAGCGACGCGCTCTATGTCATTGATCAAGGTTTTGTGCGTTTGATCGGCAACAATGGCCGCTCGCTGGCAACGCTGGGGCAAGGCAGTCTATTAGGCGAAGATACACTCTTCCGGGGCGCCACTCAGGAGATTGAAGCTGTCGTTGCTGCCGATCTCTCGGCCTGGAAGTTGCCCGATCACAAGTTGCGGGCGCTCTTTGTCCGCCACCCTGACATAGGGATCAAGATTAGTCGCAATTTTGGCGCCCTACTTGTCCAAATGGATGATTACTTGGTTGAACGATTGTCCAAAATTAATGAACTGAGCAATTTGCCGCGCCATACCCTTCATGCTGTTGCGCGGCGTCTGCAACCGCGTATTGTACGCACCCAAACGCCGGTTCATCGCGGCGGTGAAATGCCCAGCGCCTTGTTTATTGTTGAACGGGGCGCCTTTGAAATTCGCCCGGAACCGCTGTTGCCCGGTCAGGATGTGCAACGGGTCCAAGCCAGCGCTATTATGGGCGCCATGTCGCTCTTAACCAATAAACCCTACAACGAGACGGCGCTGGCTACCGAAGACAGCTTGGTTTGGGTCTTATCCACTGAAAATTTCCAGGCCATCAACAGTAGTCACCCTGGCCTACGACGCAGTTTAGGACGCAATGTTCGCTCCCGCCTTGGCAAAGCGGATCAAGCCCAGGCAGTGTTACGGCTTTCACAAATGCCACTCTTTGCCGAAGTGCCGCCCCAAAGTCTACAGGCCGTTGCCCAACGCATGGTCTTGCAACACATTCCCGCCGGGGAGCGGGTCTACCGCATCGGCGAAGCCGGTGACGCCATTTACATGGTAGAGAATGGCGAGATCGAATTAACCGAAGAAAATGCCAGTGGCATTGTTGAGGAAAAAGCACGTGTCGCCGGTGGTGGTTTTTTTGGTGAAATGAGCTTGCTCACCGGGTTGATTCGCACGGAAGATGCCACGGCCACTCGCAACACCAACTTGTGGATTCTCTACAAAACCGATTTGGATGATTTGACGGTGCAACACCCGGCGATTGCCAAAGCGTTGAGCCAGGGTCTGGCAACGCGGCTGGCCGAGCCGGAACCTGAACAGGGTGATCTGGGTCGTTTCCGCCACTTTGCCATCCTGGCTGATGTGAGCGCTTCCGATCTACGCCAGATCACGCGCCATCTACGCCCCATGCGCTACCGCTCCGGCGAGCAGGTCTACCAAGAAGGGACGCCGGCTGATGCCCTCTATTTCTTGGAACGCGGGCAGGTTTATGTCCAATCGATTGACGGCAATGGCTGGATTCTGGATGCCGGTGAAACCTTTGGCGAACGCTCCGTCCTTTCGGGCGACCCGCACGCCTCAACAGTTATTGCCGAGACGGATATTGATGTTTGGATGTTGGAAAAGGCGGACTTTGATGCCCTGGTGGCGCGTTATCCCAGCCTGGCCCTCAATATCACCCGCTCCTTTAGCCGGCGGATGAACCAGTATGCGATGGCCCCGGCGGCGCCGGCTAGTTATGCGCCGCCGAGTGCACCACAACTGCCCGTGCCACGTTTCCAAACTGTGCAACGACGACCAGCGGCCGCGCCCGGTACACAACAGGCGCCAGCAGGGCGCCAACGTGAGGCCAACGGCGGCGGCTTTGCTGAGTGGTTTGGCAATTTAAGCACCTTTGGCAAAGTGCGGCTGGCACTCTTTATTTTGGTGCTGCTCTGGTTGCTGGGGGTGGCTGCGCCCTGGGCGTTACTTAATTTGCTCAACGGCACTGGCCTGGCGAATGGGACAGCCCTCGCCTCTTCATCGCGTGCGCTGGTTGCCGTTGCCAAGATGGGCAGCTATGAAATCGCCGCCCAGGATAAAAATCTAGCCGAGGCCCTCGTGCAAGCCGATAGTATGGCCGCGCCAACCCCCACCTATACGCCCCCTGCGACACCAACATCGCCCGGTGATAGTCAGCCGGTGGCTGCACTGATGGTCGTCGATAATAGTACGAACGCAGCAACACCCACACCAGCGCCGTTGCTCCAGTTGTATGTTGGCGCCGCCCAACCCGTTGCTGTGTCCGCAGGTAATGCGCCAGCAGCAGCAGTAGCCGCTGCCGCTCCAGCTCAGGAAGAAGTTGTCGCTGCGGCTGCGGCGCCACCACCGGCAGCGGCACGCGCTTGGGATCCGCGCCTTGATCGTCTGGGCGTTTCCGTGCAAGAGGCTAGTGTTGGTCCTGGTCAACAGTATTGGCGTTTGGTTGATGCGCGCTGGGCCGATGAAATCGAGTCTGCTGGCAAACATCATATTTACGTGGAAGCCTTGGATGAAAATGGCAACCGCTTGGTGGGACAACCAGTGGTTATCACCTGGGGCGAGGGTTCAGAGCGGGGCCTGACCGAGGACAAGACGCCGCCTGACTATTCCTATAATTTCCAGATGTACGCCGCCGGCTACTCCTATACGGTAAATATGGATGGGATGCCAAGTGACCGACTAAGCGGCGCCGGGCTTGGTAGTATTGAGCAACGCAACTATGGCATTCATACCAGTTATTATGTAACGTTCCAACGCGTCACCAAGCCATAACGATATGATTGATCAAGGAGGTCTTTCTGGATAGTCAAGCCTTAGCACACAAGATTATTGACATTATTGAAGAGAAGCAAGCCGAGGATATTGTGCTGCTCGACGTGAGCGATCATACGTCGATTGCATCCTATTTTGTGATCGCAACCATTGACAACGAACGCCAGGCCAAAGCCATTGAAGACGAGGTCTTGCTCCAACTACGTATGGAACAAAATCTGCGTCCACTCGGCATGGAAGGGGTTGAGGAGAATAGCGGCGGTTGGGTGCTGCTTGATTATGGCGATGTGATCGTCCATCTCTTCGCCGAAGAAAAGCGTGCTTACTACCGGTTGGAAGAGCTTTGGAATAAAGCCACCGTTGTCTTGAAAGTAATTTAAGCCAGACGCTTCGGTTCAAATAAGAAGAGCGGTGTTGGTGAGTTGATGACTCACCAACACCGCTCTTTTTGTTACACCTGCAATCGGTAGTAAAGACTTTAGTCTTTCCCCAAGCCCTAAAGACTAAAGTCTTTACTACGAACATAGGCTACATCAATTCAACCGCCACCGCTGTACCACCACCGGTGCCGTGACAGAGCGAGGCCAGCCCCAATTGTTTGCCCTCTTGTTGCAACGCGTTGAGCAGCGTTACAATAATGCGAGCGCCGGAAGCGCCAATGGGATGGCCCAGGGCAATGGCGCCACCGTAGATGTTGATCTTCTCGTAGGGAATTTCCAACGCCCGACGCAGTAAGACATTGTTGAGCGAGAAGGCTTCATTGTTTTCAATCAACTCAAAGTCATCGACGCTCTTATTGATCTTCTTCATCAACTTTTGAATCGCTGGAATCGGCCCTTCCACAAAACGCCACGGTTCGACCGCCGCCCAGGCGCCGCCCAAGATGCGGGCAATCGGCTTGAGGTTATGTTCTTCGACAGCCTTTTTGCTGGCGATAACTAACGCCGCGGCGCCATCGGAGATTTGGCTGGAATTACCGGCGGTGAGACGCCCTTCCTTGCCAAAGGCTGGACGCAAGCCAGCCAGCGATTCCATCGTTGTATCGGCGCGCAGGCCCTCATCTTTGTCAAAGACGATGGTTTTACGACGCTCGACAATTTCGACCGGCGCAATCTCTTTGCTAAACTTGCCGCTTTCAGTGGCAGCGGCAGCGCGGATGTTGGAGAGATAGGCCACTTCGTCCAACTCAGTGCGAGTGACGCCGTGGGTCGCAACCAGGCGTTCGGTCTCTTCCCCCATCAACTCGCCAGTCATGGGGTCGGTCAAGCCATCGGCCAACAGAATGTCGGTGACGGGTTCTTTGTTTTCGCCAATGAGCAATTTGTAGCCCCAGCGCGCCTTGTGGCTAAGGTGGAAGCCAGCTTGTGACATTGATTCGATGCCGCCAGCCAACACCAGATCCGCCTCACCGGCGCGAATCGCCATATCAGCATTCATGGTACTCATCATACCCGACGAACAGAGCATATCCACCGCATAGCCATCGACATCTTCGGGAATCCCTGCCTTGAGGGCGGCATGGCGCGGCACCAGTTGCCCATGCCCATGTTTCAGAATGTTGCCGAAGATAAAGAGATCGAGATCTTTGCCCGTAATGCCGGCCCGTTCCAACGCTGCTTTCATGACATGGGCGCCCAATCCTACCGGCGAAATATCTTTCAAGCTGCCGCCAAACTTGCCAATCGGCGTACGCACCGCCGAAATAATGTAAGTCTCATTCATCGCTCGTTCCCCCTTGTTGACTCCTCACTGCACAGCAACTTTGCTTCTACTCGTGATTTGTGAAACGTGATTCGTGAAAGTGTGGGTACGCAGCAGAAATCAAGAGGCACGTTTCACGATTACGGACAGATAGTTTAGGTATACTGCCCACCATTGACGCTCATCGTCTCGCCGGTGATATAGCCGCCCATGACCGGCGACATGAGAAAGGCGACCGCCCAGCCGATCTCTTGCGGTTCGGCAAAACGGCGCAGGGGGATTTTGCTGAGAATGCGTTCTTGTACTTTTTCGGGGATTGATTTCACCATGTCGGTCGAAGTAAAACCAGGGGCGACGACATTGGCGCGCACGCCATAGCGGGCGCCTTCCAGGCCCAATGTCTTGGCCAGACCGATGACCGCCGATTTGGAAGCGGCATAGTTGGCCTGACCGATGTTACCCTGTTCACCAACAACGGAGCTAATAAAGACCAGCGAACCACTGCCCCGTTCATAGAGTTTCGGCACAATCGGGCGCAGGGTGTTGAAGATGCCGTTGAGGTTGGTGTCGATGACAGCGTACCAATCCTCGACGGAGATGTTGGGGAAAAGGTTGTCTTTGGTGATGCCGGCATTTAGCACCACGCCATAGATCGGCCCGATCTCTTCCTCCGTCTGCTTGATGGCTGCGTCCATCGAGGCTGGATCGGTGACATCGGCCTGGATCGCCAGGGCCGCATCCGGGCCGGGGGTGCTGCGATAGGTATAGGCCACTTTGGCGCCCAAGCTGGTGAGTAGCTCAACAATGGCGGCGCCAATGCCACGGTTGCCGCCGGTGACGAAGATGACTTTCCCTTCTAAGCCAAACATAGTTCCTCCTGGGTAGATAAACGGAGGGCGAGAGATAGAAGAGATTAAGAGATTGAGAGATTTGGTAAATATGCTACGTAATCTCTTAATCTCTCTATCTCCATGGCCCTTTCTGCTACGACGATAGCGTTATTTTCTGGCTTTCAACCAATTCGCAATCAGCGGTGGGAGGTCTTTTTGGACTTTTCCGCTGACGTACATGCCAATGTGCCCGGTGGGGAAACCCTGGACAGTGTAATCTTTTGCGCCGACGAAATGGGTGAGGGCCAGGCTAGAACTGGGGGGCACCAGATGATCCTGCTCGGCATAGAGATTGAGAACCGGCATGGTGATCTGTTCCAGATCGACCCGGCGCCCACCAATCTCAACTTCGCCTTTGATGAGCTTGTTGCCCTGATAGAAATCTTTGACAAAGTGGCGCCACGCTTCGCCGGCTTGGTCGGGGCTGTCAAAGATCCACTTTTCCATGCGTAGGAAGTTGAGCAGTTTGGTCTCGTCGTTGGCGATTTCGGGGAGATCAATATATTTGCCGAGGTTGAGGGCAAAGGGGCGCAACATGAGATAACCATAGTTCATAAAGTCGCCGGGGACATTGCCAAAGGTTTCGACCATGGCGTCGGGGTTCATGCCTTGCACCCAACTGTTTAACAAACCACAGCCAGCCATGCCCTTGACGTGGTAATCAACCGGCGTCACCATCGTAATCAGGTTTTTGATCTTTTCGGGGTGCAACGCGGTATAACAAAGACTAAAGGCGCCTCCCTGGCAAATACCCAACAGGTTGACCTGATCGATGTCGTTCTCGGCGCGAATGGCATCGACACAGTTGTCCATATAGCCATTGATATAGTCATCCAGGGTTAACCAGCGTTCGGTCGGGCCGGGGTAGCCCCAGTCAATCAAGTAGACATCAACGCCCTGCTTCAATAGGTTGCGCACCAGGGAGCGATCTTCTTGCAGATCAACCATATAGGGACGGTTGACCAGGGCGTAGCTAATGAGAACCGGCGGCGTCAACGGCTTTTTAACCACCGGCTCGTAACGGTACAACACTAACTTATCTTCACGATAGACTTCGTGTTTGGGGGCCGTGCCGATGTGAATATCTTCCTCGCGCAAGCGGGCAAAGTTTTCCAGTCCAGCGAAAAATTTCCGGTTGAGATCGGTTGCCTCTTGCATCATTTTGGCCGGCTCAACCTGCCACAAAGGTGAAAACATGTGGTTGCTCCCTCTACGGTTGTTGCTCTGGGGTTGCTAGATCACCCGCCGTCGGCGTTTCCGGCGCCGACGATGCGACAGCGGTGCGGGGTTTGCGGGCCGCACGGACAGGCTTTTTGCGCTCGCTACCCAGAACCGGCGCAACCGGCGCAGTGGCCTGCGCCGACAGATTTTTCTTGAGCGCTTTCATATCTTTGCGCAGTTGATAGATTTGGTGGTGCGCTTCATCAAGATCGCTGCGGGTGGGCATATCGTTGCTGCGCAGCCAAACTTCCAACAATTCACGCTGTTGACGGCGTAAGGCCATGTTGCTGTTGACATAGGCACTTTGAGTCTTAGCATAGGCTTCGGAGTGGAAAAGGGCGATAAAGACTTCGTCCGCCACTTCTACCCAAATACGCAGGAGATGGCGTTGGTCGGTGAGCGTTTCGCCCTTTTGCGCCATGTTCATCAGCTTCTGCATCAGCGCCTGGAAGGCGTCGATCCACGCTTCACCAATCAGGAGTTGATAGGCCACTGTCAATTGCTGATTTTCCAGCCAGAGCGCAAAGCCTTTGTTGACCTTCTCGTTCAACTCGCGCAACAGCCCCATGCTAGGCGCCAATAGAGCGCGCCCCCAGGTCTGTTCAAAAGCAGCCTGGAAGAGTTGCATAAATTCATTGGTTGCATTCGCTTGATCGGCGCCGGCCAGTTTGCTCATGAAGACGGGGGTCTGTCCCCAAGCATTGAGCCAGGGCTGGGTGAATTTCTGCGCTTCTTCGATATAAAGCCGCCAAAGTTCAGCGTTGTTTTCCAACAACTTGGCGCCATTCATTGCCGTACTCATCTGTTGACGCAGTTGGTCCGTGAAGGCTGTGAGCGCCTTGGACCATTCAGCCGGTGAGGCAGCATTGGTCAACATGGCTTGCCATGCTTCGTTGACCAGGTTCATCAACTGTTGGGCTTGGACCTGACCGTTCATAAATTGTCCCAATGCCTGTTTCATGCTGTCGGCCATAAATTCGGGGGTGAAAGCGGCTGTCGGGTCCATACCAGCGGCTTGCCACGGCTGCGTCCAGAGGTTCCAGAGCGGATGACCGGTTGCGCCGGCATGACCATTGCTCTGGCCTAGCACATCCCACCAACCTTTGAGCATCTTTTCCTGCATTCCAAACCATCCATTGAGGGGGGTGTCGTTCGGCTTGTCCCATTGCATGGGGTTATTTTCCTTTCCCAGGCTGCCAAGCGCTCCAGTTTTTCAGCCACTCCTGCTGCATGGTCTGTTGCATCGACAGCGCCTGTTGTGTCATATCTTTCCAGAAATTCATGGGCTGCTGCCCCATCTCCATCATCTTCTGCATCTGCATGGGGTCAAATTTTTCCACCATCTGGAACCAGCCCTCCCACAACTGCTTCTGCACAGCGCTGGACTGTTTGGTCATCTGGTAAAATTGTTCCGCCCACTGTACGGTAATCTCCGGCGTTTCACCGGCGGCGATACTCTCTGACCAGAGGCGAGCGCTTTCGACCTGCATATCTAACATGCGATAAAGGGCGTTCTTCCAACTATCCAACATCTGTTGCCAAACGGCCTTGGCTTGCACCGTGGTCGATGCTTGCTTGGCGGCTTCATTCCAGTTCAGCCAAAGCTTTTTCTGCATGTCCGTCCACTGTTTGCCCATTTCTTCTATCTGTTGTGTCCACTCCATAGTATACCATCCTTTATCAAGAACCAGCGTAACCCGCGATCAATCTTCCACAGTAAATATGGCGAATTTTTCAACAAAAACTAACAAATTGGTTTCCAGGAAGCATGTTCGTGAATGATGATTTGAAGTTTACCTGAATAGAGTTACAATTCAATAACAAAAGAGTTGCAATGTTTATACGATTGGTTTATGCTGCGAAAATAAGGGGGAATTAGCTGGGTAGTTAGTTTATTGGTTTCTGCCTTCTCAATCCATTCACCAACTATCTAATCATAGAAAAGAGAAGTTAGAGATGGTTATTGTTACAAAACGTAAATTGATTGCGACGGTTGCTGAGCGTTGGCGGGTGACTTATCAACGACGTGAGGAGTGGCTGCCGGCGCCACAAGTGGCGGACACAGGCGCCGTCTATGCCGCCTTACGTGCGCTGCTTGCTGATGCCACCGAAGCGCAGGTGGTTGCCTTGACAGGTGACAATCGTTGGACACAAAATCGCTGCCATGAATGCGCAATCGATAGCGAAGTGACAGTCGGCTTTGCGCAGGAAGCTCACCACCCGACCGAAACAACCTATCTGTGTCTGGCTTGTCTGCAAAAAGCCCTTGATCGGGTGACGACGGAGATGCAGTAATTTGTAGTGACCTATATCGCACACCGAGGAAATGCCTGTGAACACAACATCCTCGCTTGTCCCGCTGCTCTCCACAGCACAGATGCGTGAAGTGGAGCGGCTGATGATCGAAGTTTACCAGATTAGCCCCCTCCAGATGATGGAAAATGCCGGTCGGAGCCTAGCACTGTTAGCAAAGCACCTGCTAGATCATGACATTATGGATCGTCCACTTGTGGTGCTGGCAGGGCGGGGCAACAATGGCGGCGGTGGGCTGGCGGCGGCGCGCCATCTGCTCAACTGGGGCGCCTGGGTGCAGATTGTCCTCACCCATCCCGTTCATGAATTTCAGGGGGCGCCAGCGCAACAGTTGGCGACCCTGCAGGTCATGGGAGCGCCATTGGCCTGGGCAGAAGAAGGCTGGGAGTTGCCGCCGGCCGACCTCATTATCGATGCCTTGATCGGGTGTGGCTCGCGCGCCGCGCCTCATGGCAAAACGCGCGACTTGATTCAACTGGCGAACAGCAGCCGGGCGCCCATTTTGAGTCTAGATGCCCCCAGCGGGCTAGATACGACCAGTGGGCAACTGTTCATACCCCACATTCAGGCGACAGCAACGCTGGCCCTGGCGCTGCCTAAAGTCGGGTTGCTTGCCGGCGCTACGGCCTGTGGCGATCTCTACTTGGCGGACATTAGCGTGCCGCCGCAACTGTACGCCGAAATGGGACTGGATGTGCCGCCGATCTTTGCGCAGGAGACCCTTTTGCCGCTAACAATCAGTGAAGAAAGCATGGTCATTGTTTATGAATAATTCGATAACGCTTTCCGCATTACAGCTTCGTCACGGCCTCTTACCGGCTGAATTTGCGCCCAACACCCCACCGACAGCCAACATTGCAGGGTTTGTGACTGGCGATGTGCTGACGGTTGGCGAAAAAATTCAGCGTGTCGGTGACATTACAGCCGATCAGACGGCTGTTACCCTAGACGCAACGGGGTGCTTTGTCCTGCCCGGCTTTATCGATGTGCATGTCCACGGCGGCGACGGCTATGATGCAATGGATGCGACACCAGAAGCCCTCACGCGCATGTCCAACTTTTTTGCCCGACATGGGGTTACGGCCTTTCTGGCGACAACGATGACGGCGCCTCACGACGCCATTCTGGCCGCCGTGGCTGCGGTCGGGCAGTGGGGGAAGAATATCACGACTGGGGCGCGCATAATCGGGTTGCATGTGGAGGGACCATACATCAGTCTGAAATTCCCCGGCGCCCAGCCGGCAGCCTATATTCGCCCGCCCAGTTTGACGGAATTTGCCGAATTGACAGCCGCCGGCCCGGTACGAATGATCACCCTAGCGCCCGAGGTAGAGGGCGCAGCGGCTTTGATTGCTGCCGCGCGACAACAAGGCGTCACGGTGGTTTGGGGACACACCAATGCGACTTATGAGGAGTGCGTATTGGCTGCCAACCGTGGCGTCACCCAGGCGACCCACACCTATAATGCCATGAGCGGGTTACATCATCGCAAACCAGGAGTGTTGGGCGCCACGTTGACGCTGGATCAGATCTACGCCCAGTTGATTGCCGACAATATTCATGTCCATCCAGTGGCGATGAATGTGTTGGCCCGCTGTAAAGGGGTGGAGCGCACGGTGTTGATCACCGATGCCATGCGCGCCGCCGGTCTACCCGAAGGGGAGTACGAGCTAGGCGGCCAGCCGGTGACAGTGAGCGAGGGCAGTTGTCGGCTGGCGGATGGCACATTGGCCGGCAGTATCTTAACCATGGAGCGTGCGCTGGCAAACTTTATGGCGGCCACGGGTCTGCCATTGGCGGCGGCTTGGCCGGCGACCAGTCGCACCCCGGCGCAATCGTTGGGGCTGGGGCAACGCTACGGTGCGCTGACGCCAGGGTATCAGGCCGATCTGGTAGTGTTAGATGTGGACTTACAGGTGGTAGCCACGGTGGTTGGCGGACAGGTAGTCTACTTGCGGGAACCGGCGCGACTATCCAGAAATTGACAGCGCAGCGCTATTTGCAAGCAGCCCACGGTTATCCCATTGTTTGCAGCCGCAACAGACCTTTGCGGTTTAGCGTAACCCGCACCCGTTGTGACACGATCTGCTCTTTCGTTCCCCCAACGGTATAGACGGAGACAATATTGATATAGTAGACTTTGGCGCATTTCACAGTCCGAATCACATCGCCATCCAACCCTAGTCGCAGTTCAATGGGGTCATCCATCTTGTGTAGAAAAGGACGAATATCCAGGCGCAGAATGTCGGCCACACCAGTGATTGGCGGCCCATCTGGGTAGATCCGGGCAAAGGCTTTGGTGTGTAAGGTCACATCCCGCGTATAGGAAAGAACCTGTTCCCCCTGCGCTCCATTTTCAATGATCGACATCACCCCTTGATTACGCTCTTGAACAATGCGCGCCGGCAACTCGGCGGCGTTTAGAAAAACCATCTTCTCGCGCATTCGCCCCAAGCGCTGGTTGTCTTGCAAAGTATGGATCTCGATACGCCGGTCATAATAATGGTTTTGCAAGAGGCGCAACGACAAAAGGCGTCCTAACTCTTTGATGCGATCTTTGAACATATAGCCGACAACCAGGGCAATCAACACCGGAAAGGTAAAGGCGCCATAGCGGCTCTGAAAATAAAAGGCGACAACGGTGGCGAACAACATGGAGACGCCGGCCACTAGAGAAAACAGTAATTGCTCGGCAGTCGCCCCTTCGCGCGAGACCGAAGCGCCCAGATAAAGAACGCTGGCGGTATACTTCTTTAGGGCTGAGATCCGATAGAGGTACTGTTCATTATCACCTTCAAATTGTAAAATAGAGCCATAACCACAATGGCGACGGTGATCAATTTCGCGTCTGATGTAGTTGGCAATCTGCGCTTTGGTTATCTGTTGGATAGAGGGGTGGGGATGAGTGTCGGCCAGTGTCATAGCGTGCAACAGGTTTTCTTCGATCACCAAACTTAATGCTTCATCGGTCAGGGCATAGGTTTCCAATAAATCAGCCGCCGGTTTTCCTAAAGTCAATCCTTGTTTGATTCGTACACCACACTGACGATAGCGATCTAAAATGGTCTCCACGGTCGCAAGATGATGGCGAAACATGGCAGCCACCTCTTCCGCCTGTTCTGGCGAAAGATCCAGTAATTGCCATTGGCGGCGCAGTGATCGATTTAACGTACGCCGCAAAATGGCGCGCAGAAATTTACATTGGTCGATCAGCCGTTGATGATTCTGCCCATCGCCGGCAGAAGACCACTCTTCTAGAATTCGTTCAATGATACAAAGGGGCGAGGCTGGATTGTCGAGCAGCGCCTGCGGCGTCAGGCGTGGGGTGCGCAAGCGAATATAATTTTGGATGCGCCGATAAAATTCGGCGGTAGGATAGGTAACGTCATTGATCCCTAACGTTTGCGGAATGAAGAAATAGGTGTTGATGGTGTAGCGCGTCCGTTGGCTGGGGAGCAGTTGATACTCGACTTTGATCTCCACTTGATACCGATCATGAATGGTTACGCGCTGACGAACATGTTGTTTCATTGACCTAGCATAAAATCCCAAATAATGCGATGGACCACCTGCTCCACAGGCGCGTGATCATCGGTAAAGACAACGGTATCGTTTGTTGGCGTCAGACGGCGCAGTTGGTCTGCGGCTTGTTGCGCAAAAGCGTGAAATTCCGGCGTGAGATCCTTTGGCAACTGCACCAGGTGATCGGCAAAAACAGTCGGCGGTGTCGGTTGGACCGTAGCGACCACCAGTGAATTACTCAAGTTTCCCGGCGGCCCCGGTTCATCAATTGCGTAAATCGTCGGAAAAACTTGCGCCAATGTTGTCGCTAACGCATCAACTAAATCATAGTTCGTGGCCGTTCGCCCGACATTGATCGCCACCACGCCGTCATCCCGCAGATGTTGGCGCACCACCTGAAAAAATTCCACTGTCGTCAGATGGAACGGAATGTAAGGTGGGCGATAGGCGTCAATGGCAATCACATCCCATTGCGCTGTCGCCGGCTGTTGCGCCAACCATTGCCGACCGTCGCCGGCAATCGCCGTTAAGTTTGGCTGGTTCATCCCGAAATAACGCCGACCCACATCGATAATTTGCGGATCGAGTTCGATGCCAGTGATGGGGAGCGGGCCGTAGATGTTGGTGTACAGATCACTCACCGTCCCCGCCGCCAACCCAATGATCAGCAGATCTTGGGGCGCTAGTAAACCCGATTCGCAGCCGTCATTCGGCAAGCTACACTCCCGAAAGAAGGGCGCCAGGAGGAAATAGTCCCAGATACCCAGGCTCAACACTGTATTAGGGTGATAAACGCTGTGGATGCCGACGCCGTCATTGAGTTTGAGATGGCGTTCACTGCCCCACTGACGAACGGCGATGTAGTTATAGAGACTCTCGTCTTCATAAATGATGGCGCCGGCAGCGCCGTCATCCCAAGCACTACGGATCGAGGCGCCGGGGCTGAGCCACAGCGCCAGCAGCAACACCAACCCGAAAGCCAGCAACGGCGCCCAGCGATGTTTGCTGCGCCATGCACCAACGGTCAACACCAGCAGCGGCGCCAGCGCCAGGAGATAGAAAGTCCAGCGTGTGCCATAGGCAGGGATCAACCATAGCACCGGCAAAAAGGTGCCGACCAGACTGCCGATGGTGGCAGACGCCGATAAACGACCGGCGGTTTGCCCGGCTTCGCTGACATCACGCAGCGCCAACTTAACGGCCCACGGGCTGACCGCACCGAGCAGAGTAATCGGGATGCTGAAGAGCAAAAGAACGCTCAACAAAGAACCAACCAACGGACCAGTTTGGAAGCTCTCCAATCCTTGTGCAGCCCAGCGCAAAATGAGTGGACTCACCGTAGGAATTAATCCAACTCCTAGGGCGCCCACCGTGGCAGTGAGTTCTAGCCCGCGCCGATGGGGAAAGCGGTCGGCCAATTTGCCGCCAACCCACGCGCCAATCGCCAGATAAAGTAAGATGAGGCCAATAAGTGCTGCCCACACCAATTGGTTGTTGCCAAAGGCCGGCTCCAATAGACGCGCCGCGCTGACTTCCACGCCTAACGTAACAGCGCCAACCACAAAGACCAACAGACCCAGGTATTTCACCCAACTCCTCACTTTTGTTCTTGCGCAAATCCCCTGCCAGACTTAAGAATGCTGCCATTGTACCATATCAATCCGGCCAGAACTATTTATGGCCGAGGTACGAAACACACAGAAGTCCACCTTATGCAAAAGTTTGCATGAGGTGGACTTCTGCGTCGGCCTTTTGAGGGTTTGTCATCAATCTGCAACATGAATAATGGTGCTGGGGGCTTGTCATCGTCTTTTTTTCTGCTATAGTAGATAGACTATAGCGATTAATGCAGCAGTGGAGTTAACCTTTGATACACCCATCATTTCAACATTTACTTGATTATTTGGAAGAAAGCCTGAATGCAGAGCAAGTTGCTAAAGTCAGTCTGCACCTGGCTCACTGTCCTGAATGTCAACGCACACTCTTTTTAGCGTGTCAGTTTCTGACTAATACGCGTGGTAACAAACAACAAAGGGTCGCGACTAGAGTTATGTCGCGACCCTTGGAATATACCACAGCGATTGGGATCACAACCTATCTGCCGTCACCAACCGGTGAAGGACTGGCCGTAGGATGATCAATTCAAGCGTTCGATAATCCCGGCCGCGCCCATGCCACCACCGATACACATAGTGACAAGCCCCATTTGCTTGTTCTGTCGCCGCAGTTCATGGATAAGTTGGACGGTAAGCTTGGCGCCCGTGCAGCCCAGCGGATGTCCCAAAGCAATAGCGCCGCCATTGACATTGACCTTCTCTTCGTCAAAGCCCAGTTCTCGGATCACCGCCAACGC
This sequence comes from Caldilineaceae bacterium, assembly GCA_026645575.1. The sequence continues at coordinate 143,336 of JAPKMW010000005.1, read as the reverse complement.
CTGTGCGGCAAAGGCTTCATTCAGTTCGATCAAGTCAATCTCGTTTAGATTCATCCCAGCCAACTTTAAAGCTTTGGGAACCGCAGCAATCGGACCAATGCCCATCACTTCCGGACGCACGCCGCCGACGGCAAAGCTGACAAAGCGGGCCAGCGGGGTCAGGCCAAGCGCTCTGGCTTTTGCTTCGCTCATCACCAGCAGCGCCGCCGCACCATCACTGGTCTGGCTGCTGTTACCGGCGGTGACAGTACCACGCGTGTGGAAGACCGGCTTCAGTTTCCCCAACGCTTCCAGAGAAGTATCCCGCCGCACGCCTTCATCCTGGGCAAAAGTAAAGCTGCTTTCTTGCACCGCACTACCATTGCCTGTTTTGATCTCAACCGATAGCGGCACGATCTCTTCGGTAAATTTGCCGCGCTCCTGAGCAGCCGCAGCACGCTGGTGGCTGCGTAGCGCAAAGGCATCTTGCTCTTCACGGGTTACTTCGTATTGGCGCGCGACATTTTCCGCCGTTAGACCCATGCCGATATAGACGCCAGGGTATTCTTCGGCTAACGTCGGGTTCGCCACAAACTTATTGCCGACCATTGGCACCATACTCATACTCTCAGCGCCGCCGGCAATGATCGCCTCTCCCATACCGGCCATAATCTGTTGGGCGGCGCTGGCAATTGTCTGGAGACCGCTGGAACAGAAGCGATTGGTCGTTTGTCCACAAACACTCTCCGGCAAACCAGCGCGCAGGCTGGCAATACGAGCCATATTCATCCCTTGTTCCGCCTCCGGAAAGGCGCAACCCAGGTTCACATCTTCAATCTCGCTTGCCTCGACCCCTGCCCGTTCGACCACGGCCTTGATCACCGCCGCCGCCAGGTCATCCGGCCGCGTCGTGCGCAAACTGCCACGGGGCGCTTTGCCCACCGCTGTGCGAACGGCGGAAACAATGACTGCGTTTTGCATAATTCTCTCCTATGAGTGAAAGATATTAGATATTGGGTATTAGTTAATCCGCAATCCCCCAGTATCCGATACCCAATATCCTAATCCCTAATTGCGTAACGGCTTGCCATTCTGCAACATATACCAAACTCGTTCCTGCGTTTTCGTCTCGCCGGCCAAGTTCAACAACGCTTCCCGTTCCAGGTCGAGGAAATATTGTTCATCCATCCACGTTGGGGTGCTGAGATTGCCGCCGCAAAGAACATAGGCCAGTTTGTTAGCGATCTTAGCGTCATGTTCGCTGATAAAACCGCCGGCTTGCATGGAGTAGACTTCAATGCGGGTGCTCGCCAGCACATCGCGACCGGCTGCGTAGACATTCCCTTTGACGGACGGTGGGGTGTAGCCATGTTCGTTCATGGTCAATACTTCCTGCTTCGCCAGCCCCAGTTGATGGTCGCGGTTCATGACAATCTGGTCACTCACCGCCAGGAAGCCGAGGTCACGCGCCTCCACCGCCGAAGTGGAGACTTTGGCAAAACCAATGGTTTCAAAGACCTGACGCAGATAGGGCGTCGGATTGACATTGGTGGCGTGCATGTGTGGCGAAATGTTGCGGCGCACTAGCTCTTTACAACCGCCCCAGCCAGGGATAATGCCTACGCCGACCTCAACCAATCCCATATAAGTTTCGGCATCGGCTAGAATACGATCCGCCGCAAGACAGACCTCCACACCGCCACCCAAAACACGCTGGAAGGGGGCAGCAATAACCGGTTTAGGGGCGGTGCGCAGCGCCATCAGCACATCTTGCCCTTGTTTCACCACCTGCTCCAACTCTTGCCACTGACCGGCTTGTGCCAACATGCCCATCACAAAGAGATTGGCGCCAACACTAAAGTTTTCGCCCTCGTTGGCAATGACTAGACCAGCGGCGTTGCCATGTAGTTTTTCAATTGCCTTTTGCATAATGGTGAAGATGCCGGCGTCAAGTGCATTCATCTTGCTGTGGAATTCAAGCAACAGCACACCATCACCCATGTTATGCAAACTAGCTGACTCATTTTCGGCCACGGGTTGGTCGTTAAAGCGCAGATCAGCAAGTTTCACCGCCAACTTACTACGCTCCAAAGCAATATAGCCTTTATTGATGGGACTGTAGACCATCGGTGTAGGGCCTTGGTGCATATAAAAGGTGGTATGTCCCTTATCCAACATCTCTTTAACCCACGGCGCAACGGCTAATCCTTCGCCAGCCATGCGCGCCACCGTTTCCGCAACCCCCAACCGATCCCAGGTTTCAAAAGGCCCCAGTTTCCAGCCAAAGCCCCATTTCATGGCATTGTCAATGTCGGCAATGCTGTCGGCCATCTCCGGCACCCGCTTGGAAGCATAGGCCATTGTATGCGACAGGGTGTGCCAGATCAATTCCCCCGCCGGATCGTCGGCGACAGCCAGCGATTGGAGCCGATCAACAATCGGCTTCTCTCGGACGGCGCCGACGCTTTCCCAGCGCGGTTTAGCAGGCGCAACATAGTCGATTTTGCCCGCTTCTGCGGCCTTTAGATCGAGACCCCAGAAATCTTTCTCGCCTTTAGCGCCAGTCACGGTCTTATAGAAACCCTGGCCGGTTTTGCTACCCAGCAACTTGTTGTCCATCAACAACTTTAGCACGGCGCTTGTGCGCGGCGCCAAGAGAATTTCGCGATCTTCATCTTCGGGAATCATTGGGTAAAGATTCTGGTTGACCAAGGCCATCACATCAATGCCGACAACATCGCCGAGGCGGAAGGTGCCGGTTTTGGGGCGACCAATCAATTCGCTAGTGAGGCGATCCACCTCTTCGACCGTATAGCCATTTTCGATGGCATATTCAATCAGATCACTGACAATAAAGCTGAACATACGATTGGCAATAAAGTTCGGCGTATCCTTGCAGATGACGACCCCTTTGCCCAACACCTGTTCACCAAAATGCTTCATGCGTTCGACAACCGCCGGATTGGTATCGGGGGTTGGAATCACTTCCAGAAGATGTAGATAGCGCGGTGGATTGAAGAAGTGGGTGCCGAGGAAACGTTGCCTAAAAGCAGCGCTGCGCCCTTCGCTGATGATATGAATGGGAATGCCGGAGGTGTTGGTGCTGATGATAGCATGAGCGGGCGCCGTGGCTTCAATACGCGCCATCAATGCCTGCTTCGGTTCCGGTCGCTCCACAATCACCTCAATCACCCAATCACTTTTCGCCAACGCCCGGTCAAAGTCATCTTCCAGGTTGCCGATGGTGATGCGTTTGGCAATGTCAGCCGTAAAGAGATTGTTGGGGCGCGCCTTGACCATACGGTCAAAGCCGCTCTGTACAATGCGGTTGCGCACTTTAGGATGCGCCAGGGTGAGACCGGCGCGTTCTTCCTCTGGGGTCAGCGTTGTGGGAACCATATCGAGCAACGTTACCGGTACACCAGCATTCGCCAAGTGTCCCGCAATCGCCGCCCCCATTGTCCCCGCACCGATTACGGTGACAGAATTGATGCCATAGGGCATGGTTTGTCCTCCTTTATGTGATGTTAGGTTGAACCATGTCTGTAAAATTTAAGGCAGACTCTTGTGTCAATCTGTAAAATACCTTGGTAATTATAAAACATTCAACTATTATTATCATTATGGCTCGCTTCAAAGGTGCTTTACTCTACTATAGGGTTGTTTTGGTACAGTTGCGGATGTGTGACGGTACAGGATTGGTTGGTAAACTAGATGAGGGAGTAATATGATGCTGCAACTTAAAAAACAATGGTTAACCTATACATTTATCCTTGGGTTACTTCTTCTATTTATTTTCTCACCCATTTTGTTTCTAGTTGTTGTCATTCTTATGGTTCACTACTGGCACAAGGAGGAATTGAGAGCGAATTGGCGACTAACCTCACAAGATAGCAATAATAAACGAAGGCTGATAATGATTGCTTGTAGCTTAACTCTGGCATCACTTTTGGTCTACCAAACAGGCGAGTATGCAACCCAACTCGGCTTTCCAACCACTTTTGTTACCTATTATCACCAACTAGGAGGTAGTTTCCGTTTAGAATCGTTACATACCCGTCTATTGATCAATCCACTGCAGGGCGCGATCAACGCCATTGCCTACTTTCTACTACTACGGATGATCGAAAAATTGTGGCGCAAATAGGCTGTATAGTGGGTTAACCTATTATTTCAGCGGTATCACAAAAAAAGCGGCTGCATGGTTAGGATGCAGCCGCTGCTGATTATCGAGCATATGCCTGAAAGGGGTTGACTTGCGTCAACTGGGTGATGGTTTCAGCAGGTACACCTGCTGCTCGTAACTTGGGCAGGAAAGTCTCGCAAAGATAAGTGTAGGGCTGGGGGATGCCACCACCCGGTTTGGACGGATCATACCAGCCGCGGTCGTGGCTCAAGAGTAACTTTTTGCTATGTCCGGCATCAAGCAACCGACAAATCCAGTCAATAAAGGTGTCGTCCATATCTGGCACACCGATGGCGTCGTACTCCAGCCACGCGCCCCGTTGGGCCATTTCTAGGTGCAAGGCAAAGTTGGGGTCGGCTTGGGTGTGAATCCAGATAAAGCGGTCAGCCGTGTAACCGGCAGATTCGAGAATGTCCAGTTGTTCACGCACCACCCGGCCACGAATCGTGTGGCTGCCGATGATAGCATTGGTCGCACGACCAGCCTGGGCAGCAGCACGCAAAATTTTAGCTTCAGAGGGCGTAATGCCATCATCGCCGGCGCTAACCTTGATCCAGGCAGCGCGCACGCCACATTGTTCAATTTGGTCAGTCAGTTCACCTAACAACCACTCGGTTACCTGTGCTTCTGATGCTGCTTGCGCCCAGGCTGGCACCCACGGTTCACGATAGATGCCGGTGGGCAAGACAACAGGGAAATTAGTCGCTTGGGAAACAGCCATGTCAATATCGGCCCGTCGTCCTACCCCCACTGGCGTACATTCGACCAACGCTGTAATGCCCTGACGTTGAATCTTTGCGATTTCTGGGGCCATAACCCGAATTACGTCAGCAGGGTCGGCGTAGCGGTAACTCTCGGCGGAGATTGGCCCCAAGTCAACAAAGATATGTTCGTGCGGCAAAATCATACCCAGTTGGTCTACCGACAGATCACCTAAGGTTGTGATTAATTTGGTCATTTTCCCTCAATCATGTTTTCGTGTTCTGCTCGTAGCCGGTCCGTGACCGGCGTTTGGGCTACCACCGCCGGTCACGGACCGGCTACGAGCGGGTAATGATCAGGTTTATGCGTTCAGGTAATTGTCGATAGCTTCTTTGCTAATGCGGTATTGTGCGCCGATCTTCTTTGCTTTAATGTCGCCGCTCTCGATCATGGCCTGAACATCAGCTGCGCTGACCCGCAGGTAAGCAGCGGCTTCATCCAAGGTCATGACAGCGGGTACGACAGTGGCAGCAGGGGACGGGGCACTTTGTGCGGCTTGTTGTGCGCTATTCATAGTATTAGCAATCATGCCAGCCAACCCGGCGCCTAGTCCAACACCGGCGCCCAAGCCCAAGCCTTCGCTGGTACCACCGCCAGATTGTTGGGCGGCGTCGCCAATGGCGCGGGCAGTTTTGAATTTCATATAGGCATCCATGTTGCCGATAGCGCCCATGCTGGCCCGTTCATCAATCGCTTTGGCCGTCTCGTCGGTCGGGTTGATGGAGACAATCATAAATTGCTTGAGAACAATACCAACGGCGGCAAAATCTTCCTGCACCTTGGCGCGCATTCCGGCTGAGATGTCATCAAAGAGCGCCGGCAGGTCAAAGATACTGGTCATGTTTTTGCCAAGCAGATCGGTCAGGCGGCTGATGACGGCGTTGCGCAGATAATCTTCGATCTGGCTGGCGCTGTAGACGCCCTGAACGCCAACAATCTGATCGACAAAGCGTTTGGGATCGGCTACCTGGATAGTATATTGACCAAAGGCGCGCAGCCGTACCAGGCCCAGGTCGCTATCGCGCAGACTGATCGGCTGGGGCGTACCCCATTTCAGATCGGTCAGTTCGCGCATGTTGACAAAGTAGACCTCGGCGGTGAAGATGTCCTTGCCACTGGTCGCCAGCCGCAGCAACCCAGAGAGAATGGGCAAATTCATGGTGGTAATCGTATGGCGACCGGGGTCAAACACGTCCAACGATTTGCCATCACGGTAGAAGACCGCTCGTTGGCTTTCGCGTACAATCACCTGGCTGCCCAGCCGGAAGTCGCCTGCCCCTGTTTCCGGCACCCGTACCACCAAATCATTTGCCCGCATATCTGGGGCGTCAATGACATCAATAATGCGTGCCATAACAAAATTTCTCCTTTGTTGAATCGGTCGTAAAGACTTTAGTCTTGTTTCCCATGCGAAGACTAAAGTCTTTACGACAAAATATGCACTTACACAGCGTTGTTCTGCAATAGGGCGGGGTCAACAATGGCCTCGCGACGGCGATTAAACAAGGTGCCCATGGCCGTGACAGACCCAGCCACTTCTTGTAAAAGTGGTTGCACCGCTTCTTTGTTTGTCACGGCGCTTTGCAGGCGCGTCACCCCATCGCTAATTTTAGTGACTTCGGTCGCCAACTCGGTATCAAACTGGTGCAACGCCGTCAATTGCGCTTCACCGATTTTTACGGCGTCAAAGAGACCGGCATAACCATAGCTGGCGGTGCGGATGCGGTCAGTCAAGGTTTGTAGCTTTTGGATAACCTGCTCAATGTCGGCCAAGCCACGTAGCGCGCCGCTGCTCAACAATTGCTTTTGCACAGCAATTAACCGTTGCTTCTGTTCGTTCAACTGACCAGCGATCAACTCGCGCAGCCGCTTGTCAGCATCTCGGCGCAGTTCCTTGTCCACATAGCCGGAAATGCCGGGCAAGCCTTTAAATAATCGCTCCAGCGCCCCCATTGACGCTTGAGCCTGTTCCACAAATTGTTCACTCACGGGAAAACCTCTTTTTCTCCACGCCTGCCTACGCCGCCGTTGTCGCGGCGGCTCGTTTGGTCAAAAAGACCTCACTGCCACAGTAGGGACAGGCGACCAAGCCTTTACCGGCAAAGGTCAATTCACCGCCGCAGTTGGGGCATTTGCGGTCGGCGGTCAGTTCCTGACTTTCCACACTATACAAGATACCCTTTTCCCAATTGATGGCGCCACTAAAAAGCTGTTTGCCCACCAGGTTACGGATCATCTCTTCCACACTTTCGCGCGGGGCTTCTAATTCGGCCACCAGTTCGCCAATGGTCACCTGGCCCTGGGTCAGGACCATGTTGAGAATCTTCTTCTCTTGCTGAACGCCGGCAAATTCGGTCTGTTCGGCTGTCCCTTTGCGAAAGACATAGGCGCCGATGCCAAAGACCGGACCAAGCACCGCCAGCGCAATCACCATACCGAGCGCCAAGCCGCCACCGGTGGTTTCACTGCTCATTAACGCCACACTCGCCCATGCGCCAAAGGCCACCAACAACACTGCGCTGACCAGCATCAACACCATCCCAACGGTGCGTCCACCACCAATCATGCGTTACTCCTTCTTTTGCCTGATTCGATATGAGTTGGCTAGTTGGTTGGTTGGTTGAGCCTGTCGAAACCAACCAACCAACACTTAATCGTTTAACCAAAGCCACCGCTGCCGCCACCGCCACCACCGCCGCCGCCGGAAAAGCCGCCACCGCCACCGGAGAAGCCGCCACCGCTGCTGCTCCACCCGCCGCTGGAGGAACTGCTGGCCGGTCGGCTGGTCATGGTGCTGCTAGCGCTGCTGAGGAGGGCGCCAAGGCCGGCGCTCATGCTGGTGAGGCTCGTACCCAAACCACGGCTCATGTCACCCAAACCGCCGCCTATGCCTTTCCCATCACCACCGCCTTCGTTGCCACCGCTAGTTAACACCGGCCCGCCAGTTACTGGGCCGCCAACCCACGGGCCGCCATAGTAGCGCCGCCGATAGGGTTCGTACATAGTGGGCGAGGGAATATACCAGCCCGGCGCCGGGGCATCGACCGCTTCAAATTTTCGGATGTACTCGCGGTCGATACCAAAGGCGATCGCATAGGGCAGCCAGCGATCCCAAATGGTTTTTTGCGCTTCCAGGTCCGAATATTTGTCAATGTTCTGCAAATACCGCTTGAAGGCGCGCCAACGAGCCGCCACTTCGGCGCCCTGCTCCGACTTACGAGGCATACTTTGGGCCAGGATCAACAAGCCGATGGCTGTCACCCCTAGCCCAACCCCCGGCAGGACAGCCGCGCCGGTCAAATCACCAAAGAGCGCCGCCAGAAAACCGCCGACGACAAAAGCGCCCACTAGGGCCAACACGCCCATCACCGCATAGAACTGGCGCACCGCTTCCGGGTTGCGGGGGAAGAGGTTGGCCTCGGTCACAGCCTCATAAAGGCTGCGCTTGATGCTGGGCAATTTGGCATAGAATTTATCTTTCAAGTCAGAGAGCTTGACCTCATCCTTGCGGCCAAACATATCGTCGAGCAATTCACGTTCATAGGGTAGCAGCGTCACATCATCCCGTTCGCGCCGGTAGACAAAATCCATGCTCTTGCGGAAGAAGCTATCCTCCTGCACTTGGGTGATACTAATCGCTTGACGCCTGGCTAGATCAACCAGGGTGGCAATAATGTCTTCCATGTCCACCGACTCATCCAGCAGCGTGCCGGCCATACCGGGCGTTAGCGTATCCGGTGGCTCCGGTAGGTAATCGGCCACCATTTCCACAGGCTTATCCCGACCAAAATTATACCAGAGCAAGTAAAGACCAGCCGGGCCACCTAGCATCAACAGCACGCCTAGCGCGCCAAAGCCCAGCGTCGCCCACGGTCCCCACTGCGCACGATAAGCCTGTTCGGCTTCCTGTTGCGCCAGTTGAGCGTCAGCGCGTTGCTGCCAAGCTGGTGCGGCGCCGGCAATCACGCCGTGGGGGAACTGGACACGCACCTCCAATTCTTCATCGGCTTCTAAACGGCGTTGTAGTTCAAAGACAATTTGGCGCGCATTTTCGCTGAGGGTCGCTGTGGCATAGTTGCCTTCACGAGCATCATATTCATTAACATACGCTGCCCACTCGACAATGTTGGCGCTAGGGGGCGTCGTTACCTGCACACGGCCAGCCAACACAGGGAAGCCGCGATCACCATAAATTGCCTTCCACCAAAGCTGATCACCCCCTTCATAAAAACGCAAGGCGTCATGCACCATGTAACGGAGGGTATAGGTTTCGGTCATGTTGGCCAAGGGTGGAAAGTACCAACGGATCACATAGTGATAGCCGTTATCTTCTACCGTAAAAGTGTAGGGGGTCTCACCACCGTAAGCCAATTGGTAGCGATTGCCGCTGCTATCGGTGACGGCCCAGTTATCAATATAGCCCAGATTATTGATTGGAATGTCCCGATAGCCAAAACGAAAGGTGCCGCTTGTAAAACGAATTGTTTGTTGCTCTGCCACTGCCACCGTGCCATCCGGATTAAGATCCAGATTCACATCAAAGCGATCCCACACCAATGATTTATCCTGGGCCAGCAACGGGGAAGTGTAAAGCAGGGAACCCAGCAGCAGGAAAAAGGTTGCCAGGAACAAAGCAGACCAACGCCACTGCCTTACCATATCTACGCTCCTTCTATCTGCACGCAGAGGTGGGCTTATCGACAAGAGATGCTAACGGGAGAAACAACCCAAGCGGCGCCAACCAGTGCGTTTTTTACACGTCAAATCATCATGCTACAATTGTTATGCTTTAGCAGATTGCTCCTTTTCCATTTTACAGGATTCGCACCATGATTACCTGACAGGAGACAGACACTTGCCAGAAATTGCTTCACTTTGCTGACCGTGACAGAGGAAAGGGCAAGAAGGCATTCAAAACAGAGGTGAATGAGCAAACGGATCAAGATGGGTCAGCTTACGCCGGCACGCTCCTGTTGTTCCGCCAAAACCGTGGCCGCCCACAAGGTGTCTGCTTCTGTCGTCTCTAATGTCGGCAATTCATTCAACCCGGTCAAGCCAAAATGGTTCATAAAATTTTCGGTCACACTATAAAGAATGGGGCGACCAGCGCCCTCCAAGCGACCATTTTCCTGAATCAAGCCCCGTTGCACCAGTGAACGCAAGATGGCCGAACTGTCTACCCCACGCACTGCTTCGACCTGCGCCCGTGTCACCGGCTGGCGATAGGCAATGATGGCTAACGTTTCCAACGCTGGTGCGCTCAAGCGCGTCGTGAGGTCAAGGTTGAGAAAAGTTTCAATCAGCGGCGCCAGGGTCGGGCGCGTCACTAGTTGAAATTTGCCATTATACTCCTGCACTCGTAGTCCGCGACCCGTTTGCTGGTACTGCTGATCGAGTTGTTGCACCCCTTGATAAATTGCCTCGCTTGCTACCTGTAAAGCTTTCGCCAACTGATTCGCCTCCACCGGCCCATCCGCCACAAATAAGAGTGCTTCAATCAACAGGGGCAAATCAAAAGTTTCACTGTGAAGTATTACACTGGCGGCTTGCCCATTGCGAATAGTCGTTAACTGAACCGCTTCTTCCATTGGTTCGTCTGCCCCTACTTCTTCACCCTGCGCTACGATTTGCGCTGTTAGGGATTCCTCATCGACGACAATCACTGCTTCCTCAACCATAAAGGGCAACCAGATCTCACTACGTTGTTTGCTAAAAATTGTTTCAGTGACAGGATATTTACTGATCAACCAGCCAGGGTTGGTTCAAACGGTGCACAGCGCATATGAACATCGAGCTTACCCAACGTGAGGCCAATGTCTTCCTCAACCACATCGCGGGCCAGGGCCACCACTTCATCAGTCTTCTTGGGAATATCCACCGCCGGCATAACTTCAATCTCTAAGCGCACATCTACAGCGCCGCCCTTGGCCCGCACTGTCGGCACGACATTATTGACCTCAGCCACTTTTTCCAAATGCCATTCCAACCGGCGGCTAACACTGGCAGTATCAAGTTCGGCTTCGCCACCGTCGGCGGTGCGAATGCGGACGCCACGGTTACGCATTCCCCACAGTTCCAGCCAAAAAAGAATGCCAAAGAGCAAAACAGCCGTGATGCCAATGGTGGCCTGGGCGATGATAAAGTTGTCGCCGCTGGTTGCCTGCCAGGCTCGGATCTGGGTAAGCGACACATCCAGGAACTGTTGTAATTGTTGAATGGCACTAAACGGTGCAACAGCCAGCGTGGTAATAACCAGGAGGAGGAATAGCCACAACAGCGCAGCTACAATCCGGTTGAATAGTGCCATAAGTCCGATCCTTCATTACAAACGAATTTATCTATCGCGCTATTATACCTGAAAGTTGCATTGGTAGCGAAAGTCGAGCTAAATAAAAACACCGGCGCTATTGCTTGCGCCGGTGTTTCACGTGAAACATCCGTTTCGATTTAGAGGTAGTCGCGCAATTTGCGGCTGCGGCTGGGGTGACGCAAACGGCTCAAAGCTTGGGCTTCAATCTGGCGAATGCGTTCACGCGTCACACCAAACTTCTTGCCCACTTCTTCGAGTGTGTAGCAGTAGCCATCCACCAAGCCAAAGCGCAGTTGCAAGATGCGCACTTCGCGTGGCGTTAGGCTCTGGAAGATTTCATCGATAACTTCACGCAGAATTTGCTGGCCGGCGGCCTCGTTAGGTGCGGCGGCATCTTCATCCTCGATAAAATCCCCTAAATAGCTATCCTCTTCCTCGCCCACAGGCATTTCCAGGCTCAGCGGGCGCTGGCTGACGCGCATGATATGTTCGACCTTGCGCGGCGACACGCCCAGTTCCTCGGCGATCTCCTCGGTGGTTGGGTCGCGGCCTAGTTCTTGCACCAGTTGACGACTAGTCCGAGTCAACCGGTTGATCTGTTCATACATGTGAACCGGCACGCGAATTGTCCGGCCCTGATCGGCGATGGCGCGGGTTACAGCTTGACGGATCCACCAAGTCGCATAGGTGCTGAACTTATAGCCTCGGCGGTAGTCAAACTTCTTAACGGCGCGAATCAGACCAATGTTACCCTCCTGAATCAGATCCAGGAAAGGCACGCCACGACCAACATACTTCTTAGCGACGCTCACAACCAGGCGACTGTTGGCTTTGATGAGATGTTCTTGGGCTGCTTGACCATCGCGCACCAACCAGAGCAGGCGTTCGCGCTCTTCCCAGTCTTCAACACCCTGTGCTAGTTTGCGCCGTGAGTCGCGCCCTTTTTCCATACGTTTGGCTAAGGAAACTTCCTCTTCGGCAGTAAGCAGCGGCACCCGGCCAATCTCTTTGAGGTAGAGGCTAATCGAATCATCGATTTCGATCTGGCTCAGATCAAAATTCTCTTCTTCGATCATCTCAGCATCCAGGTCAGTCATGTCTTCGGGTTCTTCTTCTTCCCGCACCTGACCAACTTCGATGCCATGCTCAAAAAGTGAAGCAAAAATATCTTCCACCTGCTCCATGTTGTTTTCCGCTTCCGGCACCAACCCTAGGACATCATCATAAGAGACAAAACCCTGGGTGCGGCCCAACGCCAAAAGCTGGTTCAGAATCTGTTCCGGCGTTAAAACAATAGGTGGCGCTAACTCGGCATCAGCATTTTCCTGCAACTCGGGTTCCTGCTCGCCAAGATCATGTAGTTCATCTTCAAAGTCGTTCTCAAACTCCTGGTCGAAGCTGCTTTCGAAATCGGCGTCAAAATCAGCTTCCATTGAGAAATCGAGCATTCTTTGCTTCCCCATAGTGAAAACAGTCTCTCCTTATGCACGAATTATACGCACAAGTCGCCCGGTAAGTAACCGACAATTGCTGTATATTATTGGCACAACCCGGCGCTTGTTAGTATATGCACAGATAATCTCAATATACTCTATAAAGAGATGAAAATTTTGTTCTATAATAAAATTATGGTACAATATAAAAAAGCTGTTGAATATTCATTCAGTGCTTTTCAAGCATTCTGTAATACTTTACCACATAGCGCGCACCGTTTACCGTATTACGCGTACCTTTTCGGATAGTAAAACCGACTAAAATCACGCGCAATCAGTCCAACAAACTAAAACCACCAGCAGTTCAACCGCTTGTAACAATCGGTTCCTTAAAATCCCAAATGCCTGCTTTTTTCGCAAAAGCGGCATTACATTGTCGACAAAGCAGTTGCTCTTCAGTTACACCTTCAAATGCCTCGGCCCGACAAAGCGGACAGCGAAAGAGCCTTGCTACCGTTTGGTTATACGAATCAACCACCGCCGGCATCCGGTTTTCAGTCAACGTCGCCTGCACAAAGACACTCGGCGCTATAGGATAATAGCCGCCGGGACGAAATAGATAGCTATCCACTTTGGCAAGCCGATTTGCATCAATCCTCTGCTTGAGGAGGGGCAAGCGAAAATGTGATACACCAAATTGTTGCTTGCGTTGCAAACCGGCAGCGGCGAATTGTTGATCCATCCATGCCGGATGAAAATCGAAATTTAAGGCGACAAATTCAAGCGGTGGTAGCACAAAGGGCGACCACTGCTGGCGTTGTAACAACCAACGCGCCACTGCCTTCAAATTCCGCTTGTTGGCATACTCCAACACAGCAACGCTCCGCTTATGCAAAGCGCGAGCAAGCTGTTGTAACGCTTGTGGCACATCAGCCAAATGGTGCATCACTCGCACCATAACCAATGTATCCAGCACACCAGTCGCCAACGGCAATTGATAGATGTTACCAGCAGCAAAGACAAAACGGGGATCATGCCCCCAGCGACTAACCGCATCTTGCAACAGCGTCCGACTGTAATCAAATAAAATAATCTGCTCGTACCCTAGATAGAGGTCGGCTAACCGGCCAAAGCCGGCCCCGATTTCGGCAATACGCACGCCATGATGCGGCAGCAATTGCCGAAGCGCCAATCGCTCGGCGGCATCTTCGTAGTTACGACCTTGACCTTCCCAGAAATCTGTCTTATACTGACTATTTTCATAGTCAATGACGGGAATATCAGCTTGCTTTGCAGAACGTGCGCTCTTCGCAATAGTCATTATATTGACGGCATTTATGGTTTTGCGCAAACTGTTGTAAGTATCTATACAGGTACTTATCAAAACAGTTTGCGATAGATGACAAAAAAAGAGCGGGAATTCTCCCACTACATTCAGCAAACGTTTTCCAGGAAACGTTTCCACCATCATTGACGATGTATCTTTCGCCTTTGATCAAGATGAGTAGATTATAGCAGGCTTTGTAAACAATTTCAACCCCCAATTTAATACAAAAATCCAGGCGATTTTGTCAGCTTTCGTCAGTTTTGCCGATTTTGGCAATCAAAGCTTACGACAGGCAAGATAAAGCAAACGAGGAAACCGTATGGATATTCAGCAAAAGACAATTTTGGTAAGTGGCGGTGGATCTGGTTTGGGACGGGCTACGGCAGAGCGTCTCTGTGGGGAAGGGGCGAATATTGTCATTGTCGATGTCGATCAAACCAAGGGGGCGGCAACGGCACAAGCGATCGGCTCACAGGCGCTCTTTGTGGCAGCGGATGTGACTGACGAAGCGAGTGTACAAAATTCCATTATCCAAGCCCAAGCCCACTTTGGCGCGCTACATGGCGCTGTCAACTGTGCCGGTATTGCCATCGGTGAGCGCATCACCGGCAAGCGCGGGCCCCACCGCCTCGACACCTTTGCCAAAGTCATCCACGTCAATCTGATCGGCTCGTTCAATGTGCTACGGCTGGTCGCAGCCGCCATGAGCCAAAATGAACCAGGTCTCGATGGTGAGCGTGGGGTAATTGTCAACACCGCCTCCGTCGCCGCTTTTGACGGACAAATTGGTCAAGCCGCCTATGCTGCGTCCAAAGGGGGCATTGTCAGCTTAACCCTCCCCGCGGCGCGCGATTTGGCGACTTACGGTATTCGCGTCGTCACCATTGCCCCTGGCCTCTTTGACACACCGCTTATGGCCGCCCTACCAGAAGCGGCCCGCACCAGTTTGGGTGAGCAAGTTCCCTTTCCTAGTCGTCTGGGCCAACCAACTGAGTACGCTGCCCTCGTCAGCCACATCTTTGCCAACCGGATGCTCAACGGCGAAGTGATCCGGCTCGATGGCGCGCTACGGATGGCGCCGCGATGAGGGATACAGACGCAGATTTAGAAACCGCGGATCTTGGCAGGGCAGAGGAATCATCCGCCTTGCCTAAATCCTCGTCTGTGTCAGCATAATCAGCGTTGCCCAAATCCGCGCAAATCCGCGTTTCATTATTGACACCCACTCGCCATCATGTTACACTATACAACCATGAGTACCTTGTTTGCTTCCTTCAGTCACTTTCATTTTAGGCCGTACCGCGTTCCGATCGGATGATCCGAACTGGAATTAGCGCGCGCGGCTCACCACCCAGTAACCTGCGAAGCTCTCCAGACGGAGAGCTTTTTTATTTGCAGTAATGCGTTATGGTTTACAGCAAATTCTATCTGCCAACTGTATCACATTAGATTTACGTAAAACCAAAGACAGCTCATACTAATCGCTGAAGGCTGTCCGTTTATCAACAAACAAACCGATTTTTCTTCACTTTTCTTTACGAAGGGGGAGGTCGCATGTATAAAGCAGGGATTGCCGGCGCTACCGGTTACACAGGCATTGAATTGGTTCAATTAATCCACCGCCATCCCCATCTAGAGATCGGCTGGGTGACGAGTGAAAGTAAGGCCGGCAGTACGCTTTCGGAGGTTCATGCCGTTCCCTGGAACTATCCACTCATTAGCTTAGAGGAAGGCGTCGCCCGTGCCAAGGAGGTTGATGTCGTCTTTCTCTGTCTGCCCCACGCCGCGTCGATTGAGCCGGTGCGCGCCTTCCAGGCCAGCGGAGTACGCGTCATCGACTTGAGCGCCGACTTCCGGTTGCCCAATCAACAGATTTATCAACAGTGGTATCATACCGAACACACGGCGCCGGAGTTGCTTCCCCAATTTGTCTATGGCCTCTGTGAAATCTATCGCGATAAGATTCGAGGCGCTCAGTTGATCGCCAACCCCGGCTGCTACCCAACGACGGTCAACCTGGGTCTCTATCCGCTGGCCAAAGCCGGCTGGCTGGGCCAACAGGTGATCATCGACAGCAAAAGCGGCACCAGCGGCGCTGGTCGCAAAGCCTCCTTACCTTATAGCTTTGTCGAGGTCAACGAAAATTTCTATCCCTACAACATTGGCTATCGCCATCGCCACATTGCGGAGATGGAGCAGGTACTCAACCACGCTGCGCCGACGACGCAGAACTTTCAATTTATCTTTTCGCCTCATCTGCTGCCAGTCAATCGCGGCATTCTCAGCACCATGTATATCACTGTCTCCCACGGCATCACCGAGAGGGAAATTCGCCAGCTCTACACCGAAACCTACGCCGACGAGCCATTCGTCCACCTGCTGCCGGCGGGGCAACTGGCTTCCCTGCGCCATACCACCTACACCAACCGCTGCGCCATCAGCATCACACCGGCCAACCCCCAACAGCCGGACGGCAACAGCTATATCATTGTTGCCAGTGAAGACAACTTGATCAAAGGCGCCAGTGGTCAGGCTATTCAGAACTTTAATATTGCCGTCGGATTAAAAGAGACCGACGGGTTGCTCTAAAAACCGTAGTACAGCTTTTAGTCTTTGCATCGTCGTCGGGAGACTAAAGTCTTTACTACCTTTTGAATGCGAGAAATCAAAGAAGATGGAAACACTCTCACTCAATCAAGCAGAAGCAAATGGGGAAACGACATCCAGGTACATTGTGGTATTGAAGGTGGGCGGCAATGAGTTGGATGACGAATCATTTTTGTTTGGTCTGGCGCAGGCGGTGAAAGCGACACTGGATCAGGGTCATTTTCCGGTGGTAGTGCATGGCGGCGGCAAGGCGATTGCCGATTATCAACAGCGGCTAGGATTGAAAACCGCCTTTATTGAAGGGCTGCGGGTGACCGATGACGCCAGCATGGATGTGGCCGAGATGGTCTTAAGCGGCCTGATGAACAAACGGATTGTGCGCGCCCTGGTCAACGCTGACATTATGGCTGCGGGCATTAGTGGTGTAGACGCTGGCACCATCTACGTGGAAAAGATGTGGCACCCGCTGGGCGACTTGGGGCGGGTTGGCGATATTCGCGATGTCAACGACCAACTGTTGCAAGTATTGATCGCCGGCAATATTGTCCCGGTCGTCAGCCCGATCAGTTTTGGTAGCTTAGACGCCTTGAGCTATAACGTCAACGCCGATCATGCCGCCACAGCCATTGCGGCCAGGTTAGGGGCGATCAAATTGGTCTTTATCAGCAACGTGCCGGGAATTTTGGTGGCGGGACGGGTCGTGCGCGCTGTGACGGCCAACCAGGCGGAACAGTGGATCGAAGAGGGCATCATCACCGGTGGCATGATCCCCAAAGTGCGCAGCGCCACCGAAGCGGTGCGGGGTGGAGTGGCCCAGGCTGTCATTACCAATCTGGCCGGCGTGCAGGAAGATAGCGGCACTGGGATTGTCGGTTCAAAGTAGGCAATACAGAGATTGCGAGATACAGAGATTGAGAGATTAGTGTAGCAGCAATGAATCTCTTAATCTCTGTATCTCGCAATCTCTCCACGTCAGACACATTGCACAATTTTTCAAAACCAAGCAGACAGGGGAGGAATCGAAGTCATGGATAAGCAAAGCGTTATTGCAGCAGAGCAGGAGTATATTCTTGGGGTCTACAGTCGCCCGCCCTTTGTCCTGGCCGGCGGCGAGGGCAGCACCTTGTACGACACCGACGGCAAAGCCTATATCGACTGTGTGGCCGGCATTGCCGTCAACTCACTAGGCTATAACGATCCCGGCGTCAAACAGGCGATTCAGGAAGCGACCAGCACCGGCATGTTTCATGTCAGCAACCTTTATCACACCGAACCCCAGACCCGTCTGGCCAAGTTCCTGTGTGAAAACAGCTTTGCCGACAAAGTTCACTTCAGCCTGACCGGCGCCGATGCCAACGAAGGCGCCTTTAAGTTTGCCCGTCGCTATGCGCGCGAACATGGTCATGAAGACAAATATAATATCCTGTCCTTTACCAACGCCTTTCATGGTCGCCTCTTCGGCAGTTTGGCAGCGACGCCCCGCGCCAAGTATCAAGATCCCTTTAAGCCTTTGATGCCCGGCGTGCGCTTTGCCGAATTCAATAACTTGGAGAGCGCCCGCGAACAGATGGATGAGAGCGTCTGCGCCATCATTGTCGAGCCGATCCAGGGCGAAGGCGGCGTCTATCCAGCCACCCGTGAATTTCTGGCCGGTCTGCGGGCCCTGGCCGATCAATATGATGCGCTGCTGATCTATGACGAAGTCCAGTGTGGTCTCGGTCGCACCGGCAATTTGTGGGGTCATGTAACGGTTTCCGGTGGCCCCGATGCACCGACTGGCGTGATTGAACCTGATCTGATGACGCTGGCGAAACCGCTGGCCGGTGGTCTGCCTATCGGTGCGATCATGATGCGCCAAAAGGTGGCCGACACGATTCACAAGGGGGATCATGCCAGCACCTTCGCCGCCAATCCCTTCACCACCCATGTCGCCCACCATGTGGTGACGCGCATTGCCGAACCGTCGTTCCTGGGCAGTGTTAAGGAAAAGGGCGACTATCTCAAGGAACTCTTGGCTGAACTCAACAGCCCCCACATCAAGGAAGTGCGTGGCGAAGGGCTGCTAGTCGGCGTGGAGATGGATATTGAAGTTGGCCCCATTGTGGAAAAAGCCTATGACAAGGGGGTTATTCTGGTCAGTGCCGGCGCCAATGTGTTGCGCTTCGTCCCGCCTTTGATCATTACCAAAGAGGAATTGGCGCAAGCAGTGCAGGCAGTTGGGGATATTTTGCAGACGATGTAAGCGTATAGATTACCAAAAAGTTAGATAGTGGATATTAGGTATTGGTTAGTGGGTATTATGTGGTGTGGATAGCACTGAATACTCAATATCCAATACCTAATATACTTTAGACAGGCCAGTCGAAGGTTCAGAAGGCACAAACAACCGGCTCCATTACAGATCCGGGTTAGGAAACAGGTGAAATGTATGATGGCCCAAGGGATGGTTGAGTCGCTCCCTGGAACGTATGCAAACTTTTTGCGTACAGGATCAACGTTGCCGCATTGTGGACACGGGAAGACGCGACGCGTATTTTGCAAGTGGTTTCGTTCATTACCATTTGATCGGCATGGTTGACGGCTGTGGATAAGACAGCCCCAGTGAACAAAGAGGATACAAGAAGATGGAGATCGCTATTCGTTCCGCACAAGAACAAGATGTTCAACCTATTGTGGAACTGGTTAATCGTTTTGCTGCCCAAAATATCATGTTGCCCCGCACCGAAGAGAGTGTGCGGAAAACTCTGCCCGACTGGTTCGTGGCAATTGAGCGCAAGCCGGCTGGGAACAAACGCGGTCAAATGACCGAGACGCTGGTCGGTTGTGGCGCGTTGGTGCCATTGAGTGATAAACTGGTAGAAATTCGTTCCGTGGCTGTCCATGAAAGCCAGCACGGCAAGGGGCTTGGCAGTCAGCTTGTCAACGAACTGATCACCGAGGCGCGCGAACGTGGCTATGAACAAGCGTGCGCCCTGACGCTACGGCCCAACTTTTTTGAACGATTGGGTTTTGAACTGGTTGATCGTTGGAGCATCAGCCCCAAGGTGTGGCAGGCTTGTATCTATTGCCCCAAATTTCATCGCTGTGATGAAGTGGCAGTTCTCATGAATTTAGCCAAACAACCGGTCAGCACGGAAGAGCAGGCCATTGCGCGGAGCGCCGGTTGGAACAGCTTGTTAAAACACAAGGCGTGGCAACCTTTACGGTTGGCCTACCGCTACGAGCAATACGAACCAAGGAATTAACCCGAAAATTCGGTTGTAGCCCAACGGGAACAGAGAATTTTCGGAAATATCTAAAATAGGTGCGCAGATGACGAAGAATCGATCCAAAGCCATCCTTGTCCTGGAAGATGGCGCGATTTATGAAGGGGTGGCCTTTGGCGCCGCCACCACTGTCGTGGGCGAAGTGGTCTTTAACACCAGCCTCACTGGCTATCAAGAGGTGATCACCGATCCCTCCTACCGCGGCCAGATGGTCTGTATGACTGTCTCCCATGTTGGCAACACCGGCATCAACGCCGAAGATGTGGAAAGCGACCGCCCGCAAGTGACCGCCTTTATTGTGCGCGAGATCAGTCCGGTGGTCTCCAACTGGCGCGCCAATGAAACGCTCCACAGCTATTTGGAACGCCACGGCATCCCCGGCATCAGCGAAGTGGATACCCGTGCGCTCACCCGCCGGCTGCGCGAAAAAGGGGTGCTACACGCTGCCCTCTGCACTGACGGCACGAAAAGCGCCGAAGAGCTACTGACCCTGGCGCAAAATTGGGAAGGGCTGGATGGTCGCGACTTGGTGCGCGAAGTGACCTGCCAGGAAACTTACAACTGGGTGGACGGCACCGGCGTTGAATGGACGCCCGTTCCCGCTGGCAAAGCCGAAGCCACACCGGGCGCACCTGAATCAACCGACGCGCCGCTAGTCGTCGCTTATGATTTTGGCATCAAGCACAACATCCTACGCCGCTTGACCAGTCATGGTCTGCGCGTCACGGTCGTACCAGCCACTACGCCGGCGGCCGATGTGCTGGCGCTTGACCCGGATGGCATTTTCCTGAGCAACGGCCCTGGTGATCCGACTGGCGTCCCTTATGCCGCCCAAGCCGTGCGTGAATTGCTGGAGAGCAAGATTCCCACCTTTGGCATCTGCCTGGGCCACCAGATCATTGGCTTGGCGCTGGGCGGACAGACCTACAAACTGAAGTTCGGCCATCACGGCGGCAACCAGCCGGTGAGTGATGTTGATTCGACCAACGTGCAAATTACCTCACAGAATCACAACTACGCAGTGGCGCTGGATGGTTTGCCGGCCAATGTCGAAGTGACCCATCGCAACCTCAACGACGAAACGGTGGAAGGGCTGCGGCTGACTGACCGCCCAGTCTTCTGTGTGCAATACCACCCCGAAGCCAGCCCCGGCCCCCACGACGCCGACCTGCTCTTTGCCCGCTTTGCCGGTCTGGTCAAAGAACACGCAGCACAGGTCTAGTAGGATCTGTGAAGCAAACAACTTAATTGATCAAGGAGATTGAGAGATAAAGAGATTGAGAGATTCAGATCCCCGATCTCTTTATCTCTCAATCTCCTTTCTTTTGGAGGAAACCTCATGCCTGAAATTCGTACAGCACTCATTGGGGTAGGGGCCGTCAACCGCAGTTTCCTAGAAATCTTGATACGCAAGGCGGAGCGTCTACAAGCGCAATATGGTCTAAGCTTCCGCCTTGTGCTGGCTGCCGATAGCAGTGGTGTGATTCGGCGCGCTGCCGGCTTTGATCCGCAGGAACTTTACCATTTCAAGCGCAACGGCGGTCGTCTTAATACCTTGCCAGAGGTTGTCAACGGACCACTACCCCAAGTTTTGCAGGAAACCGAATGCGATCTGGTGCTGGAAGCCTCACCCGTCAATCTCAAAAATGGCGAGCCGGGCTTGAGCGTTACGCGCACAGCGTTGACTTGCGGCATGAATGTAGTCTTGGCAAACAAAGGTCCGTTGGTATTGGCCTTTCGAGAGTTGCATGAATTGGCCGCACAGAAAAAAGTGAGCCTGGCCTACAGCGCCACCGTTTGCGGCGCCCTGCCGGTCATCAACATCGGGCAACGAGATCTCATTGCAGCAGACATTACGATGCTACGGGGTATCTTCAACAGCACCAGCAACTTTATCCTGGCCGAGATGAACAGCGGTCGGTCCTTTGCCGATGCGCTGGCCGAGGCCCAACGGCGCGGCATTGCCGAAGCCGACCCATCGCTCGACATAGAAGGCTGGGACACGGCCAACAAACTGATCATCATTGCTAACAGCATCCTCGGCATCCACACCACGCTCGCCGATGTCCAGGTCAACGGCATGACCGCCATTACCACCGAACAATTGCAGGCCGAAGCGCGCCACGGTCGCACGATCAAGTTGGTTGCCGCTGCACAACGGATAGAGCAAGGTTATAACCTCACCGTTGCCCCGGTAATTCTAAGCCAAAGTGATTTCCTGGGCAGTTGTAGCGGCTGGGAAATGGGCATAGAGATCCACAGTGATCTCTATGGCAAACTCTATCACAAAATCTGGGAAGATAGCCCGCTGCCCACGGCAGCGGCCATGTTACGTGATGCGGTCAATCTTTTTACCCGTGGCGCTTAATTAGTTTGGTTCTTCCGCCAATTCAACGGTCAAATCAAACGGCTGTCCATCGCGTACCAATGTCACCATCGCCGAATCGCCAACCGTGTAATTGTCCTCCAGCAGCGTCTCCATACCATCCAGCGTTTGCACCGGCTGACCATCAATCGCGATGAGAATATCGCCACCCACATAGACCCGTTGATTGCCCACGACGAGCTCCTGTTGAGCGCCGCGCACATCAGCCTGGGCTAAGGGGCTGCGGTCATACAACTGGACAATCAACAAGCCCTGTTCGTTGGAAAGTTCCAGCGCATTGGCGAGACTGGGAGTCAACTCGTAGGCATAGCGCACCCCTAGCCACGGATGGCGATAGCGTCCCAGCGCCAGCAGATCGGGCAGCAGCCGCTTGACTGTATCGACCGGCACGGCAAAACCGACGCCGGCGCTGGTGCCGGTCGGGCTGAAGATGGCGGTGTTAATGCCGATCACCCGTCCACTCGAATCGAGCAGCGGCCCGCCGGAGTTACCCCGGTTGATGGCGGCGTCAGTCTGGATGATGCCGGTGATGGTGCGGTTGTCGGAGCCTTCAATGGTACGGTTCAACGAACTGATCACCCCAATGGTCAACGTGCGACCAAATTGTCCAAAGGGGTTGCCGATGGCGATGGCGCGCTGACCGACTTGCAGATTTGCGGAACTCCCCAGTTCCACGGGGCGCAAGATCTCTACCGGCGCCTCCACCTTGAGAACGGCGATATCATTGCGCCGATCAATGCCAACGACCGTTGCCGCCGCCACAAATTCATCGTTGATACTGACATCAATTGACTGTGCGCCATCAATGACATGGTAGTTGGTGAGAATATGGCCTGCTTGGTCCAGAATAAAGCCGGAGCCGGCGCCTTCGTCGGGCACCTCGAAGAAAAAGCCACGCCGCAATACCTGGGTAGTGATGCTAACCACCGACGGCGCCACCCGCTCATAAACATTGATAATGCGCCGTTCAGCAATATCCAACCCTTGGGCATCGACAAAGGCTGGATCTTCGGTAAACGGCGCCGCAACCGATAGTGGCGCCGTTGTGGGCGTAAAGGTTGGCACAAGCATCGGCGTGCGCATGGCTGGGATGAACTGAGGCAACTGGCCCGGTTGACAGCCAGCCAGCCACAGTAACGCCAGGAATACCGCAACCAACACAAAACGTAGCATGATTCTACGTTGACCTTGAATGATCCAAATGTTTTTGTACACAGATCCCATCCTATACCAGCAAAGAAACGCCAGTAAGCAGTTACCACAGGCTGTCATCGGCAACAAATCGATGGGTCTATTCTAACATGAAGCGAAGTTAATTCGGCAAGCAAGGGGAAAGCGCAGAAAGAATAAAATTCAGCTTACCTGGCATCTGTTACTTCTCGTTACAGATCAGGTAAGCTGACGCATAAAAGTGCTTGTTTACAGGGAAAACTGTGCGGGAAGAAACTAAAGATGACCGTTCCCGATTGGTGCCTTAAAAAGTGGCGACCATCTTCTCGCTATCGAGCGCATCATTAATGGTGATGGGCGGACGATGGGGCGCAAGCGTCGGCGGCGGTGTTTGCATTTTATGGCTGGCAAGGGCGGCTTCGCTTTTGCTGGCTTTGCCGCTGGCGAAACGATAACCGATACCGCGCACCGTAAGCAGGCGATCGGGCCGGGCCGGATCTTTTTCGATCTTTTTGCGGAGACGACTGATGGCGACTTCCACCAAGTTGGAACCATCGGTCGAATCATACCCCCAGACGGCTTCTAGCAATTCTTCTTTGCTCACGGTCTGATCAGCATGGGTCATGAGGAAGTGCAGTAATTGGAATTCGGTGCCGGTCAGCTCAACGGCAATGCCACCGACAGTGACTTGATGCACTTCGCTGTTCAAGCGGATGTCACCTCGCTCAATGATTTGGAAGACATATTGATTATTCTGAAAGTTGGTGCGGCGTAGAATCGCACGCAATTTGGCTTCCACCTCTTTAAAGGTAAAAGGCTTGACAATGTAATTGTCGGCGCCAATTTCCAGACCACGCACAATATCATCGGGACGACTGAGGGCTGTCAGCATGACGACGGGAATATCAGAGCGCTTGCGAATCTCGGCACAGGCGGTAAAACCATCCATGCCGGGCATGAGAACATCTAATAACACCAGGTCAAAGTGATGGCGGTCAAAGAGTTCAACTGCTTCCAGGCCATTTTCAGCAGTGACTACGTGGTAGCCAAGCCGTTGCAACGACATGGAAAGCAATTGGAGCATCATCTTTTCATCGTCAGCCACCAGGATGTTGATCTTGTCATCCACTTTGGTGGCAGCGCTGCTGACGGCGGTTTCGCTCGGCGACGCAGTACGCTTTTCTCTATGAGCAGGACTAGTTAACTGAGGGTTCAATGGTTCGCCTCCAATCACACGCATGTCGACATCACGTAATTTTTCTATAACTTATTCTTACATGACGAATGGTGTTCGAGCATCTGCAAAACGATGAATATTGATTACAACAAAAGAAGCGCGAATAAGTACTCACCATACGACAGATTATAGAGATGTGACACACGTTTCTCGTTAGGGTTTCAAATAAAGAATTGTAACATCTTGTAATACCATAGTAAAACTTACGACAACGGCCATTACCAGATATTTATGCAATCCTCTATTTTACCACTTGCTGGCCTCTTCCAAATTGGTTAACCCCTCCTTGAGGGCATAGAGCGCTGCCTGTGTTCGATTAGCCAGATGTAACTTGCTCAGAATGTTGCTCACATGGGTACGCACCGTGCGTTCACTGATAAAGAGCGCGTTGGCAATGTCTTGATTTGAGTAGCCGCGGGCGACAAAGATCAATACTTCAATCTCTCGTTCAGTTAACGGTTCGTCGGCAGGCGGCAGATTGGATGGACGATTCAACTCACGAATCAACTTGCGCGCAATTGCCGGGTGCAATGACGATTCCCCTCGGTAGACATCATGAATTGCCTGTAATAACTCTTTAGTCGAGGTTTCCTTGAGTAGATAACCTAGAGCACCGGCTTTGATGGCAGCAAAGACCTTTTCATCATCAGAATAACTTGTCAAAACCAGGATACGGGCATCTGGATCTTCTTGTTTGATCTCTTCAATGGCTTCAATCCCAGTCTTGCGCGGCATCATCAAGTCCATGAGAATGACGTCAGGGTTAAGCGAACGGGTCTTGAGAACCGTTTCAACACCATCCGCCGCTTCGTCAATGACATCAATATCTTCTTCTGTTTCCAGTAAGGCGCGGATGCCGCCACGCACCACATGATGATCATCAGCAATTAAAACACGAATCCGTTCATTCATACCCTTCTCCAACAAGCTAAAATAGTACGCCCTGGCTTATCTATCAGTAATGAAAGCGACTGGCCATTGCTCCGATTAGTTGATCACAAAATGCTGTACTGATCTGGTAAGGCGCTATCCTACGAATATAGGATGGTCGCTAACCAACTTAATAAGACAGCCAACCCATTGTAGCAGGTTTCTATTACAATTTCCTCAGATAAATTGCGGGTTTTTTAACCGAAAATCCGGTAATGCAAATGATGGACGACACTCTTTGGGGAAAAGCCTGGGGATAACCCTTGTTTTTCGGAGGATAACTATGGATAATTGTTCTACCAATTTTTCCTCTCTTTCCCCAATCTAGTACCTGCCGCTGTAAAGTTCCCTAGATATAGGTATAATGAACCATTAGCGATCAATTTGTCAACATCTATCCTGATTTGTCCCAAAACTTATCGGCAAACAAGCCCCAACTTTTCCTGTACCTATGGCCTTTATCCAGTATTGCACCATAATAGGCCCACTAACTCTAGGGGTATGATCTTGACTAAGAAAAGTTATCCCCAATTCCACAGCCCCTATTACGAATACGGTTATAATTATTATAAATAAGAAGGAACAATTCTTGAAAGAGCATGCTAGAACGCCAAAGCCATCTCTGTGGAAAAGGTAAAGATCCAAATGTATGATGATTTGCTTGCTTCACCCCTGCTGGAAACTCCTTTTCCCAACTCATGCGCTGCTTTGGCTTGATCAGGACGGCCCAGTGTTGAAAGGATTGCAAACCAAAGTTGTTAGCCGAGCCTTTGGGTGGCTTCTCGGTATAGAGTTGATGCAATCCCAATCTTCGGGCTTGCTACGATGATTGTAGCAGGGAAAGGGCGGGTTGTAGGGAAAGAGAGACATACAACACAAATTTTCAAATGGTGCTATAATAGAGGCGGTAAACAGCCTTACTGCTTAAAGCTCGAAGGAAGATGGGGAATCGATGACTGGACCTTGGCCTTTTCGTACCTCCCGCAACTCCCATAACTTTGCGTTCAATGACGACAACATAGAGGTCTGGCAGGTGATGTTGGAACAAGATGCAACCACGCTTGCCCACCTGCACGGTTTGCTCAACGCTGAGGAGCAGCAGCGAGCCGCCCGCTTCTACTTTCCGACAGACCAGCGCCGTTACACGGTTGGGCGCGGGGTTTTGCGTCTGCTGCTGGGCCGCTATTTGCAAGTGGCGCCGACGCACGTGGCTTTTGTCTACAACCCCTATGGCAAACCGGAACTAGCGCCGGTCAACGGGGCGCCGCCCCTGCATTTCAACCTCTCGCACAGCGGCGAGGTTGCACTCTATGCCTTCGCCCGGCAGCGTCCGTTAGGTATCGACATTGAATGGATGAAAGCTGACCTGGCCTGGCGCGACCTGGCGCCCCACGTCTTTTCACCGTATGAACAGCAGGTGCTGGCAACACTACCGGCGGCGGAACAGTTGCCGGCCTTCTACCGGGGGTGGACGCGCAAAGAAGCGTATATCAAAGCGCGTGGCATGGGATTGTCTCTCGCTCTCGACCAGTTTGATGTATCTATACAGGCCGATCAGCCGCCCCGATTATTAGCCACCCGTGATAATCCTCAAGAAGCTGCCCGCTGGACGCTGTGTGATCTTCCTTGCCCCGCCGGTTACGCCGCAGCGCTGGTTGTAGCCGGCTGTGGCTGGCATACGACTATTTGTCACTAACACAACAAGCAGTAGCGTCTTGATGGTAAAAAAATTATGCGCACAATGGTTGGGTTGTTATTGAGAAGCAGTAGTGGAGAAAAAACATCCGATGAATGTATTTGCAGTTCCCCCGAAGCGGTTATTAGCCGCACTGCAAATACATTCACCGGATAACTGGTATTATAAACAGTGTTTTCCAACTGTACAAATTTCGACTCTGCCAAAATGCAATTTGTACCTTTTTTATACATCGATTGTATACCACGACCTATCGTGATTGTTGGTTCGCTTTGGTATGCTACGGCAGGCAAAGCACCCGGTTGGCCCAAGGAGTAATAACGGATGGTGGTGGCTATTCGCGATAAACAGGAACTGAAAGAAATCGATGGTGTATTAACGACGGCAACGGCGATGGCAAATGCGCTGGAATATTATCTGATCGAAGGCAACCTCTACCGGATCGTTATGATACGGTGCGCCCACGGGTTTGAGCGCGTAACCATGTCTATTGGCGAATTGCTCACGATTCTTAATACGCTCCACGCCCAGCGTTTGCACCTGACGCCCGAACAAAATCGCCAACTCGACGCCATTTTTCAAACAGTCACTGACACACAGAAACAGTTTCTCCCCTGCTTTCAAGATCTGATGGTCTATGAGATCATGGCGCGCCTCAATCGCATCAACTGGTTCTTGCATGATTGTGAAAAGGGCAAAGCCGGCTGCATCGACAACTTCCCTGCCGAAATGCGTAATCGCCAACGTATTGAAGAATTGATGAAAGCCTTAGACCGTGAGATGGCGATTGATGTCGCTACACGGGTTGAACGGATCGATAAACGCCTACGCCAAGTCACCCACCGTACCGACTTCATCTGGCCCGCCGAAACCCAAAGCGTCTACCCGGAAGATCCTTATTGGTATCTCTATGCACTGCCGCTATAAAGAATATTCCGTAGACCGCAACGTAGCCAAGGTAACAATAGAGCGACTCTGGACTACATTACTCTGGACTACTGACATTGGTAGGTTCGTTGGTTGAACCTGGCGAAACCAACGAACCTACCAACGATCCAATCCGCGAGTGCTCACCTACAACGGCCAAAAGAACAGTAGTAGCGGAAGCGCCGTCACGATCACCAACAGTTCAATCGGTAGGCCGACGCGGGCGTAATCGCTAAATTTGTAGCCGCCCGGTCCCATCACCAATGTGTTTGACTGATGTCCAATCGGCGTGAGAAAATCACAAGAGACGCCAACTGCCGCCGCCATCAAGAAAGCATCGGGGGAGACCTGTAACCCGTGGGCAAGGCTGACGGCAATTGGCGCCATAAGCAATGCCGCTGCGGCATTGTTAACCAATGGTGTCAGAATCATACTGCCCACCAGCACGACACCCAGCGCCACCACAGGAGGGGCATTGCCGGCAACCGCCAGCAACTGGCTGGCGATCCATTCGGCGCCACCGGTGCGTTCCAGCGCATCGGCCACCGGGATCATCGCCCCTAACAGGACGATGATGGGCCATTCAATGCTATCATAGGCGTCGCGCAAGGAGATTAGCCCGGTAAGAATCATCGCGATTGCGGCCATGACAATGGCGACCTGCAAGGCAATCAACCCGGTTGCTGTGGCGATGATCGCTGCCGCAAAGATGCCGACAGCTAACAGAATACGTCGCGTCTGCCCGATACGCAGATTGCGTTCCGCCAGGGGTAAACAATCCAGCGCCGCCAGCGTTTCATAGAGACCTTCATTCGGGCCTTGCAGCAGCAGCACATCACCTGCCTCAAAGCGCACACTGCGAATACGCTGGCGCAGCGAAGCGTCTCGACGCGCTACCGCCAACACATTGACATTGTGCTGTTGCCGTAGGCGTAAATCACGCACCGTGCGCCCCACGAGCGGCGATTGGGGTGTTACTACCGCTTCCCATACATTGATCTCGTCTGTCGCCGCCGTCAGTTCCCCCAGCGATTCATTACCCACCAGTTCAAAGCTGGTTTCATTCAACAACGTTTTGAGCAGATCCGCATCCGCCCGCACCAGCAAAATATCATTCTCTTGCAGTATGGTGTAACCGGTCGAACCAAAGAATTGGCGCTTGCCCCGTTCCAGCCCCATCACAATCACGTCACCGTCGGCAAAGGCCGTAATGTCACGCAAGCGCTGACCGTTCAGCGGGGAACCGACTGGCACCCGCACTTCGGTCAAGTAATCTTTGATTTGAAAAAGCGCCTCGCGTGAGGCTTGCCCTTTCCGCTCCGGCACAAGGCGCCAGCCGATGAATGTCAGATAGAGAACATTGATGACGACCACCCCGAACCCGACCGGTGTAAAGTCGAACATTCCAAAAGAACCGGCGCCAGTTTCCGCACGATAGGTGGCAATAATAATGTTGGGGGGCGTGCCGATCAGGGTCAACATCCCGCCTAGCAAGGAACTATAGGCCAGGGGCATAAGCAGTAAGGAGGGGGATCGGCCAGCCTTGCGCGCCATTTGAATGCCCAGCGGCAATAGCAGGGCGGTGGCGGCTACATTATTCATCACGGCTGAACAGAAGGCGCTGACGCTGCTTAAGGCGCCAACTTGGAGCGTCGTCCGCTCACTAACGCGCATCATCCGTTGCGCTAGTAGATCAATGGCGCCGGAATTGATCAGGGCGCGACTAATCACCAGAACCCCGGCCACGGTAATGACTGCCGGGTGGCCAAAGCCGAGAAAGGCTTCGTCGGCCGGTACAATGCCCAACAGGGTGACAGCTAACAGGGCAGCAATGGCCACTAGATCATAGCGCCAGCGTTCCCAAATAAATAAGATCAGGGCAAGGCCAAGAACAAGGGCGACAAGCAAATGGTCAGACATTGGGTTTGTACTCCATCAACGGGTGTTCTCTACACAAAGCAGTCCGACTTTGTACCCAAAGTCGGACTGCTTTGTGTAGAACGGAAACCAAAAGCCTTTTCTACCGTGACGCCTGTTGCAGAGCATCATGAAGGTTTTTATTGTAGTTGCGTGCGTCGCGAATTACGGTAAATTGACGGCGCAACAGCTTGGTTACTTCCGCATCGCCACTTTTGCCCATAACATTTTGATAAGCCGCCAGGATAAGGGCGTCCACGCGTTCACACTCAGCCAGAAGCGCCTCATCACCGGCTGCCAAGAGTGATTCCAAATTCAGCCAGCCTTGATGGAATAACCCCGATAGTGTACCACTCTTGCTGGCCCGATACCCGTGTGTGCGCAGTAAGTCGGTCAATTCATCGGCATTCGCTTTCCGTTCCTGAGCGAACTGGTGAAACCGGAGTGCATACTCCTGATTTTTGAGTGCTTCGGCGGCAGTTTCATAGCCATTCTGGCTATCTAGATTCATCTGTAGCAGATCATTCAACAACGCTGCCTCTTCTTGGCTAAGCGTCACTTCTGGTGCAAGCGTATCGCTTTCATCTGTTGGGGTAGTGGAAGTCTGAGCGGTTGAAGAAGGTGTGAATATAGATGTCGTCATTATCATTTTCTCCTGAGAACATTAGTGTATGCGTGCGCTCTGCAGTGTAGCAAAGAAACATGCTGTTAACGTCGGCAATGGCACAGGCATAGGATAGAACTGTGGATAGAAAACTGTAACCTGCGCCTGTGCCATTGCCTATTGGCTTTAGTCAGTAAACAACGTAAAGTCTCCTTGACAAGGCAAACCATAACGCTGGTCGTGTTGTGGTTCATACAATCAGTCGTCCGCAGTCGTATAGTCGCATAATCCAGAGTCCATTTAGACCAAGTGCGGCTATGGTGCGGTCTACTGACAGTGACCGATACTCTACCGTCAGCTATTCACATTCAAGTAGGAAACAGGGGAAGACAATGCGTGTCATGGTTCTCAACCAATCAGAACAATTGCGCCAAGTGTTGCAATATGTGCTGGAGCGGGGTGTTCCCGTCGAGATTGTGGGGGAAACCCAGGAAGTACAAGGGCTGGCCCAACAGGTCGCTCAGTTGCAACCGGATTGGCTCTTTTTATTGCAAGACGAGTATCACCGCGTGAGCAGCATTATTCGGCGCTTGTTAACCGTGCATCCCGACCTCCGTATGATTCTGTTAAGCGCCGATGGTCAGTATGTGCGTTTCCAACAAGATCAAAGTGGTGATACAGAGGTGGATCGCTGGCCGGAATACACGCTTAGTGATTTTCTCTATGCCTTAAAAGAAGCTTCCCCATCGCCTACTATGGTCAAATCCATTGAAGATGTGGGTAAAGCCGGGCCGCCAAAATTTGTCAAAGAAGAATAACTGTTTAGCCAGGAGCCGGCCACCCCACCAGCACCGCTACGAATAACATGAAGGAGACCCGATGACTACATTGGAGAAACCATTGGTCGATAAACAGATGGATCTCTTTACCAGAGAGTCGCTGCTGGCATTGGCGGCTGATCGTGAAGGCCCTTGTGTTTCACTCTACATGCCCACCGAACGACGTGGCCCCGATACACAGCAAAGTCCCATTCGGCTCAAGAATTTGTTGGGCCAGGTGGAGGCAGAACTAGCCGCACTTGGCCAACGGACGCCAGCGATTCAGCAATTGTTGGCGCCGGCGCAAGCATTGGTGAGCAACAACCTCTTCTGGCAATACCAGAGTGATGGTCTGGCCCTGTTGCTGGCGCCGAAAATGATGGAAAGTTATCGCCTACCGTTGCCGTTTGACGAAGCTGTGGTGGTAAATGATCATTTTTACCTGAAACCGCTCCTGCCGATGTTGAGCAGCGATGACACCTTTTACCTCTTAACATTACGTCAGGGCGGTGTTCGCTTGCTGCAAGGCTCCCGCTTTAGTCTGGCGGAAATCCAACTGGGCGAAGATGTACCGACCACGCTGGCCGAGGCGCTAAAGTATGACGAATTTGAGGCTACCCTCCGCTTTCATATTGCCTCCCGCCCCAGCACCGGCAGTAACCGCGGTGCGCCTGATCGCGGCGCGGCGATGTATCACGGTCAGGGTGGCGCCGCTGACGATGCCAACATCAAAGAACAGATCGTCCGCTTCTTTCGCGCCCTGGACAATGGTGTGCGCGATCTGCTGACCGGCAGCCAACAGCCGCCATTGGTGTTGGCCGGCATCGACTATCTGCGCGGGCTTTATCGTCAGGTCAATCAATATAATGCCCTGGTCGATGAAGAGATCGCCCATGACCCGGAGACATTGACCACGCAGGCGTTGCACGAACGCGCATGGGCTGTTGTCGAGCCAATCTTTACCCAAGCGCACCAAGACGCGTTGGACGCTTATCGACACCTGGCCGGCTCCGGCGACCGACGCGCTGCTCATACCATTGAAGCGATTGCGCCCGCCGCCTATTTCCAGCAGGTTGACACGCTCTTGATGCCGCGCACTACCGTGCAATGGGGCGCCTTTGATGCCAACGCCAACCACGTCAAATTGCACTCTGACCGTCAACCGGGCGATTTAGATCTGATTGATTTTGCTGCCATTCATACATTGGTCAATGGCGGCGCTGTCTATTTGATTGAGCCGCCGGATCTGCCCGCGGGCGCTCAACTTGCCGCCATTTTACGCTACTAATCGTACCGAATGAGGGGTTCGCATCTACTCTGTACCCGCTTCATGCGAACTCCTCATTCGGCTAACTTTTCTAGAAGAGGGGAGATGGACATGAGCCAAACGCTTGACCCACAAACCATCATCGATCAGCTTATCTTGGTGAATCAGGAGAGCAAACGGAATTTTTACACCGCCGCCGCCCAGGTTGAAAATCGGGCGACCAAACTTCTGCTCAAGGCCTGTGCTCAGGAACGGGTGCGTTTTATTCATGAATTGCAAAAAAGCCGACCACACCCGGAAGCCGCAGTAATTGAGAACATACCGGCGTCATCCGGCAATTTTTTCCAACGGGGGTGGCTGGCGTTGAAGTCTGCGCTGGTAATTCGCCGCCAGCGGCGTCATCGCCTGTTGCTGGCTGAATTGCAACAGATGGAAGCCGACACTCTCGATGCCTATGCCAAAGTGACGACGTCTGCATTGCCGTCTGCATTGCGCACGTTGGTCGAGCGGCAGTATGAACGGGCGCGCACTGTTCAGCGCTGGCTAGCCCTGTTGAGCCAACAACAGGAACGACAGATTGCCGTCCGCCTCTTTAATCAATGGGAAGAAGCCGAACAAACCATTGGTCGCTTAGCGCAAATGGGCATCTCGCGTGACGAGTTGGCGATTGTGCCGGTTGAGGATGTCGCCGTCTATGCAAATGATCAGCAGGCGCGTCCACGCACCACCCGCGAAGCCATTGTCACTGGCGGTCTACTCGGCTTGCTGGCCGGTGGCGCATTGGGGTTGCTCTACGGTTTCTTTCATAGCACAATCTTTCCTGATGTCAGTGGCTTCCTTGCCACTAGCCCGATCGGCATTATGTGGGAAGTTGCGCTCTATGGCGCGCTCATCGGCCTCGTCTTTGCGTTAATTTTCAGCACCTTGATTGCCACCAGTGCGGCGGAAACCGATGTGCATCTCTACGAAGAAAGCTTTCGTAAAGGTGATACACTGGTTGCGGTTTCGACTAACGCCGATAATCTGCGCGAAGTAGAGCGGGCGATTGGCCTGAAGCATGAACACGAGATCGCACCAATGGCCGCTTGAAAGCCCCCTTTTGTTTCACCATTGCTCTTTGCCCTTGCTGTACAAGCAGCCACCTCTCTATGAAAAGTGGCTGCTAAGCCGCGCTTAATTGTTACCGTGAAAATATATCTATTTTCTATATCTACTGCCATTCTCTTTTCAACTGCCTAAGAGTAAAGTAAGTTAGGTTGCTCTCGTGTGTAACCTGTGAGATTGATAGAGCATAAAGGAGTATCTATGAGCGAAAGGGTACCGATAGTTCTGCGCGCATCCCATCGTAGCGCAGCCAGTGGCATAGATCTGGATGCCCGGTTTGCTGGCTTTGCCCAAAAGATGCGCAAAGCCCATCAGCCGGCGGTGCTTATGCGCGCCTTTCGTCACTATTATACACAGTTGGTTGAGGGCGCTACTGGCTACATTCCTAACAAGGAGGCTCAACCCGTGACAACCTTACCAACTGTTGACGCACTGGCAACTTATCGCGATGCCAGTCAGTCCGCCCTTGATCGCACCGCTGTAATCAAACTCAATGGCGGCTTAGGCACAACCATGGGGATGAATGGGCCGAAATCGTTGGTGCAGGTCAAAGGGGAGTTTACCTTTCTCGATATTATTATCCATCAAATCCTCTATCTACGCTGCCAACACAATGTCCGCTTACCTTTTGTCCTGATGAATAGCTTTAACACCCAAGCGGCGACGCGGAAGGCGCTGGCTTCCTACACAGATCTGCTGGCGCAGGATGTGCCGTTTGATTTCATGCAACATCAAATTCCCAAGATCCTGAAAGCCGATCTCTCGCCCGTCAACTGGCCGGCCGATCCAGCCAAAGAATGGTGCCCCCCCGGCCATGGCGACCTCTACCTGGCGCTACAGACGAGCGGGTTGTTGGAAACCTTACTGACACAAGGCTATGAATATGCCTTTGTCAGCAATTCGGACAATTTAGGAGCGACGGTTGATCTCTCGATTCTTGGTTACTTTGCCGAGAAGGAGTTGCCTTTCCTGATGGAGGTGGCGCGCCGCCAGCCGGCGGACCGCAAAGGTGGTCACTTAGCAACCCATCCTGCACAAGGCTTAATCTTGCGCGAAGTAGCCCAATGTCCGCCCGAAGAGATGGCTGCCTTCCAGGATATTGAGCGCTACCAATATTTTAACACCAACAATCTTTGGCTCCACCTACCCGCGTTACAGCAGTTGCTTCAACACTTCAATGGTGTGCTGCCGCTGCCGCTCATCCGCAATGAGAAGCGGGTGGATCCTACCCAGCCGGATAGCCCGCATGTTTACCAGTTAGAAACGGCCATGGGTCATGTCATCGGCCTTTACCCTGACGCCGAAGCAGTGGAGACGCCCCGTCAGCGCTTTCTCCCGGTCAAAAGCACCAACGATCTACTGGCGCTCTGGTCCGACGCCTATGTTTTGAACAATGATTACACCATCCAACGTAATCCGGCGCGCACCATTGACAGCGAACTGGTAATTGACTTGGATAAAGCCTATTACGGCCTCTTTGAACAACTGAAAGAGCGCTTCCAGGCTGGTCCGCCCTCGTTGGTCAACTGCCGGCAGTTTCACGTTGAAGGCAATATTTACTTTGATGCGGATCTTGGTCTAGAAGGGGACATCTGGCTGCGCAACGTCCGACAACGACCATTATATGTGACGAGCAGTAATTGATTCTTGCCTTGCACTAGTGAAGGTTATGTCACAACAAAGAGTTCGCAGGTGGCGGATGCCCACGGGCGCGAACTCCTCGTTGCGTGAACTATACTGAAATCAAATTGCGAAGCAGGTTTTTCGTAGGTGCTACGAACAAGTCGGCTTTCATTGTGACTTGGGTATAAAACACAAAAACAGCCCGGAATCAACGGCGATTCCGGGCTGTTTTTGACAGTAGGGATTTTGACTGGAGGAAGACAGTTAACTTACATCAATCCCGATGGTAGTCGGACTTTCATCGAGGTTGTGTAACTCCACTTGGGGAATGTGCGCCGGCATGGGGATGCCGGCCCTCACATTGGTTTGCACCACATCCACAGCATTGATCTGCCGCCTAATCTCATCACCCCGTTCTGTTAGGGTGCTGCGAATCAGTTGCGCATTGGGAACATAGAGCGAGATCGGTTGATCCATCGCGATCCCTGCATCCGCCCGCAACTGTTTCACTGTATTGATAATTACCTCGGCGCATTGTTCAGTAGAGAGTGCTTTTTGGGTGGGAACGCTGCTTCTATTTGCTTGTTGTGCCATCATCGCCGTCTCTTTCTGCTACTACCAAATGCCGGCAATCTCTTGTAAGGCCGGTAAATCGAGTAATCGGATACGCCGGTAGCCCAGGATCAGCAGTCGCTCTTGCTTAAAGGTTCGCAAGATGCTGCTCACCGTCTCACGATAGGTGCCGAGATGGTCGGCCAGCACTTGATGGCTAACGCCGTGCAGTTCGTGGTTGACATCGGAGAGTTTTAGCAATAGTTCGGCCAGACGCGCCGGCAACTTCTTGTGGGCAACCGCTTCCAAACGATCCTCCACTTGCGCCAGGCGTGCGGCATAGGTCTGTAACAAGCCCCAACTGAGAATGGGATAGCGCATGATTACGGCCGTTGCCGCATCGTTGGGAATTGTCCAGAGCGTAACATCATCCATTGCTTCCACAAACTTAATCGATTTGCCACCCAAATCGCTGATCGAACCCTGCCCAAAGATGGCGCCTGGTTCCAAGGTCGTGATGACGATCTGCACCCCGGTCTGCTCATTCTTACAGACTAGATGCACCCGCCCCTTGATCAACAGATACATCTTCTCCGCCAGATTCTGCGCCGTTGCCACACAGCTCTTGGCTTTGTAATGGGAAATGTGAATGGCCCGCTTAAAGGCTTCATCCTCCTGCCGCAACATCATAAAGAGCGACTTGAGTTCCCGATAGTCGCGCGGGACATTGTTCAATTTGGCCGGTAGCGCCACCAACGACTGCTCAAAGGTAGGGACAATTTTGGGCAATGCAGAGACGGTCATACGTAGTTCTCCTCTCGGGTACCAACTGGGGTTACAGGCATAAGTGCGTAATAAAGACGTTTTGCTTCATGATGAGTAGTGGCTAACACAGACCATCCACTACCCATCATCCACCTGCTGACTGAGCAAGGTATAAACGACAGCTTCATCCTCCGCTAGATCGGATGTGCTTTGCGGTTGGGCGGCGATGTCGGCATAGAGAGTCGCCAAGCGACCGGTGGTATAGGCAGCGATGATGGTTGGGTGTACATAATGTTGGCGGCAGACGGCAGGCGTATTGCCTAGCTTTGCCGCTACCCCTTTAATCACCTGGACGACGTTACGTTCGGCTTCCTTCTCGGTGGCGGCAGAACCGATTTCGTGCAGCAAATGCGCCGCCGTAACCGTGCCACCCCAAGTGCGAAAATCTTTGGCGGTAAAATCACAGCCGGTGACAGTATGCAGATAATCGTTGACATCGGTCGAAGTTAGGCCACAGATATCGCCATCCTCATCAATGTATTGAAAAAGCTGCTGCCCCGGCAACTCCTGACAGGCTTGCACCAGTCGGGCCAGCCGTGGGTCGGTGACGACGATCTCATGCTCTTTGCCGCTTTTGCCTCGAAACTCAAAGGCGACTTCACCGTCACTTACTTCAACATGGTCGTCCTGCAAGGTCGTCAGCCCATAAGTCTCATTTTGACGAGCATAGGCTTCATTGCCGATCCGAATCATGGTTTCCTCGAGCAGATTCACCACCAGCGCCGTCACCTTTTCCCGGGTCAAGGCTCGCCTGCGCAGATCAGCCTGCACTTGCGCTCGCACCTTGGGTAGCGCCTCGGCAAAGAGCCGCAGCCGATCATACTTGGCCTGGCTGCGCATTGCGCTCCACTGGGGATGGTAGATATACTGTTTGCGACCAGCCTCATCCCGCCCCGTCACCAGAAGATGCCCATTCGGATTGGCGCAGATCCAAACTTCCTGCCAAGCCGGCGGAATCACCAGCGCCTGGAAGCGTTCGCGCAACGCTGACTCCCGCACCACCTGTCCTGTTGGGCTGCGATAGGTAAAGCCGCGACCACGGCGCCGCCGCTGAAAACCCGGTTCACTGTCACTCACATAGACCAAACCGGCGCTTTCGATCCGATCATCCGGGTTACAGGTCGCCGACGCCTCTTCTAAAATTGTGGTTGACTGGCTCATAGATACAACTCTGGCGACAGCAGATACACAGTGGGCGTTGGACATGGGGCAAAGAACCGCTGCCACCTTTCACAAAACGTCAAGCTTTAATAAAAGTAGTGTATGTAATTTCATTAACAAATGGGATAGATCCAGATACAGAGGAAGGATACATTGCAGAGTGACAAGCATGAGGCGCACACAACACGACAGCCGATTGGGAAGGAACTGATTTTTGTCTTCTTGTCTCCTTATCCCCCCGTCTTCCCTGCACCCTGCTGCTCCACCCCAATCTTGCCAAAGATGCGCTGCTTCACCTGCTCATCATAGATCCGCCACTTGAGGTCTTGATACCCATCCTTATTCCCGCCGGAGAGAAAGCCAATGGGGATTTCAAAGGCGCCGGCGCCAAATTTGCCGCCGCCAAAGTAGTTGCCGCTGCCATCCTTGCCCAGCACTTCTTTGATAAAGGCATCGGGATCCAGGGTGACTTTGTTCGTGCGGATTGAGCCAATGAGCGCCTCGCGGCCTTCATTGTCGATCACAATGCCGTAGACAATGGCGGTATGAATATTCTCTTCGGTCAGCAGAAAATCGGTGGCCTGAGGGATCGAATCGCGATCAGCGGCGCGCAGATAGCCAATGCCGGCAATGGAGTAATTTTCCGTCGTGATCCGATGACCGAGGGCGCGCTGGATGCTCTCCATGGTCTGCCGAGTGCGCGATTGGTTGAGGATGCGATTTAACAGATCTTGATCGATAAAGCGGCTGAGAAACCCAGCGGCATGAAAATCGGCCACGCCGGCACGCACAAAGCGATCTGTGTCGGCCATAATGCCGTGCATCAAAGCCGTAGCCACGGCTACATGCTCTTTGTTGCTGCGGTTGAGTTCGACTAACCCTTGTTCCAGATATTCAGTGTAGATCGTGGCGGTCGCGCCAATCCGCCGAATGTCGGCAAAGGTTGGGCGTAGACGCTCCTGGTATTCATGGTGATCGACCACTACCAGCACCGGCACCCCGGCGGCTTCGATTGCTTCGGTAATTTTGCCTGCGGCATTGCCCTGGTTATCAACATACACGGCGCCTTGATACTGGGCCAGATTCAACTCCGGCTGAAAGCGCACCAACTCAATGCCCAGGAGGCGAACCAGAGCAATGTTCTGCGGGTGGCTGATCGTGCCGCTGTAGAGAATGTCGGTTTGAATATGCGATTGGGCACTGATCAAGCGGTGAGCAAAGGCCGACGCAATCGCATCAGGGTCAGGGTAATCATGCAGGATAATGGCATGACATTCGTCGCGATGGGCGGCCAACAGATCTGCCAGAGTCTGGTGGTGCGTTGTCACAGAAATAGGTTGTTCATCGTGCTGCGTTGTTGTCGCCTTTGGATGGCTCATGGGGATGGCGTCTACTTTGCTAATCTGGATAGCGGCGCGCACTGGGCGGGCAGCACCCTGCCCGCCAACAGGCGACCAGATTTTTTCACGACCTTTTCTCACACTCATTCTCACCAAGGCCAGAAGGTCATGGCATGGAAGAGGACGGTTCCCAGAACGCCAATGCGCACGACAACGGCCAACGCATAGAAGGGCGAGGGTTTGCCTTTCTCATCAGTGGTAGGTTGTAACAACTCTGCTTCAGGCGCAGGCTGCTTCGGCGTTTGCTGCCGCATAACAAACTTGGGTGCAATGGATAGCTGCATAGTCATGTTCCTTTTGTTGATTGGATGATGTTGCGACTTGCGCGTCTGTATGGCCAGATACGCTAGCCGCCGCTAGTATAAAACAGTTTCCCCGTGAGTGATCCAGTCAGGGTATAGAAATGGGGTACAAAGATAGATACAATTATACCGAAAAATTGGGATCGTTTGACAATGCGAAGAAACTTGCTATACTAACTCTTCCGTAGCTACTTAGCCGGCTCCTAGCCGGTCCGTGACCGGCCCTTCCTTACCGCGACGAGTAGGCTGTCCTTTCTCTCACTTGGGAGTTTATTTCCGACGATGACATCAACTATACCAGAAGCAAAGCGCTCATTGCTTAGAGAACTGGTTGCGCAACTACGTGTGATCCCTGGCGTTGCAGCCATTGTTCTGGGCGGTTCCTATGCCGCCGGCGCCCACCATGCCGCCTCCGACCTGGATGTGGGCCTCTATTACTGGGAAGCCAACCCCTTTGCTATTCCCGCTATTAAAGCGATTGCCAGCCGCCTTTCTGTGCAAGGGACGCCGACTGTTACCGGCTTCTACGAATGGGGCGCCTGGGTGAATGGCGGCGCCTGGATTCAGACGGCGCAGGGCAAGGTTGATTTTCTCTATCGCAACCTGGATCATCTCCAGCACACCATCATCGAAGCGCACCAGGGCATCACCCACCACGATGACAACCAACAGCCAACCCACGGCTTCTACAGCGTGATCTACCTGGCCGAAACCCAGATCTGCCTGCCGCTCTACGACCCAACCGGTGTGATGGCTGTGCTCAAAGCCCGAGTTGCCACCTATCCACCCCCGCTCAAAGCGAAGATCGTGGGCGATTGCCTCTGGGCTGCCGAATTTATCTTGCTCTTTGCGCGTGACTACGCCGCCAAAGGAGAGATCTACAACACGGTCGGCTGTCTTACGCGCATTACCGCCAATCTAACCCAGGCGCTCTTTGCTCTCAATGAACGCTATTTCTTGCGAGACAAAGCGGTCATGACAACCATTGCCACCTTTCCTCTCCTGCCAGCGGGGTATTGTGAGGAGATTAATGCCATGCTGGCCCATCCGGGTAGCACCGCCGCCGAACTGACGCAAACGGTGCAACAACTCGCCCAAAGTTGGCGTGAGGTTGTGGCGTTAGCCGACAATCTGTATCAGCCCAAATTTCAGCTATAACGCGTTTCGTAGGGTCATGACATGTCATGACCCTACGAAACGCGTCCCTGACCATAAGCTGACAGCGGACTGCAAGCGGTCACCCCATCGCAACCCTTGACAACCTTACATCTCTGCATTAAACTAGCCGTAATCTACTATTTAGCACATCACGCCTCGTAGGGGCACGATATATCGTGCCCCTACGAGGCGGACAAAGAGG
Source organism: Caldilineaceae bacterium (assembly GCA_026645575.1). The sequence goes on along the minus strand of JAPKMW010000005.1, from coordinate 102,187 downwards.
AATACACTGATGCTCACCGGCGAAATTCGTTCGCAAGTGCGTAAGCATGTAGTCGCCAGCGCTTCGCTCGAAGAGCGTCTCTGGCTTGGCGCCGGAAGATGTAGAGCATTTCTTAGCGCAGAATACCGCATTACGCCAAGAAGTGGTCGCCCATGCCCCGCCAGAAGAAAGACTGCTCGGCTTGGGGCCGGAAGAGTTGATCGCGCTGATGAAGCAGATCGAAAGCTCACTACAAGCGCAATCAACAAAGGTCACGCCGCCCGCAGAGAAGCATTGAGTTGCTTGACAGGAGTGCAGGTGAACGCTGTAACCATGCTGCCAGCGCTCCTGTTGACGATTACTGAGCCGCTCGCCCCAAGACAATCACCACATTATGACGCGCCCCATCATCGACCAACGGAATGGCGTTGCCGGCGACAGCTTTCCCATCCAGCGTCAGGCGGCGCACGCCACGGTTGACGCCATCTGGATTTTCCACCTGGATTTCATATACCGCTTGCCCATACCGATAATGCATGGTATAGCCTGACCACGCTTTGGGAATGCAGGGGTTGACCACCAGCGTCGTCCCCACCCGTTGCAGGCCAAGGATGGCTTCAATGCCCAGCCGATACATCCAGCCGCTGGAGCCGGTGTACCAGGTCCAGCCGCCGCGACCTTGATGAGGCGCAACACCGTAGACATCCGCCGAGATGACATAGGGTTCCACTTTGTAGTGCGCCGCCTTTTCTGGCGAGTTACTGCGATAGATCGGGTTGATCAGCCGAAAGAGTTCTTCGGCGGTGTCGCCGTCGCCCAATTCGGCAAAGGCCCAGATCGTCCAGAGCGCGGCATGGGTGTATTGGCCGCCATTTTCACGAATGCCGGGCAGGTAGCCTTTGATATAGCCGGGATCACGCGGGGTCTTGTCAAAAGGGGGCGTAAAGAGCAGCAACAAGCGATCTTCCCGCCGCACGAGCCGTTCCAAGACGGCCTGCATCGCCTGACGCGCCCGGTCCGCATCCGCCGCGCCACTAAGGACTGCCCATGACTGGGCAATGGCGTCAATCTGACACTCCTGGTTTTGCGCCGAACCGAGTGGCGTGCCGTCATCATAGTAGGCGCGGCGATACCAGGCGCCGTCCCAGCCATGTTCTTCCAACGCCGCACGGATCGCCTCTGCTTGGGTGCGATACCGTTCGGCCTGTTGGTGTTCGTTGATGGTGTCGCACAAGGCCGCAAACAGGGTCAAGGTGCGGTGGAGGAACCAGCCTAGCCAGATGCTCTCGCCTTTACCGTGAATGCCGACGCGATTCATGCCGTCATTCCAATCCCCGGCGCCCATGAGCGGAAGGCCATGCTCACCGACGGTCACCGCTTTGGTCAGGGCGCGGCGACAATGTTCGTAGAGGGTACTCATCGTCGTGGTCGCCTCGTACTGGGCGTAGCGTTCTTCTTCCTTACCTAGCGCTTCACCGCGCAGGAAGGGCGCCTGTTCATTCAAGACAGCCGTGTCACCCGTAGCGGCCACATACGCCGCGGTGACATAGGGCAGCCAGGCCAGATCATCGCTAATCCTTGTGCGCACCCCGCGCCCCGACGGTGGATGCCACCAGTGGAGAACATCGCCGGCTTCAAACTGGTGACGGGCGCTACGCAACAGATGTTCACGCACCAGGTCGGGCTGGGCATGGATCAAGGCCAACATATCCTGCAACTGGTCGCGGAACCCATAAGCGCCGCTCGACTGGTAGAGCGCCGACCGCCCCCAGATGCGGCTGGCCAGCGCCTGGTAGAGCAGCCAATGGTTGAGGAGCAGGTTCATGGCAGGATCAGGTGTCGTTACGGTCACGGCGCCCAGGATGGCGTTCCACTGTTCGTGGACGGCTTGCCAGCTTGCCGCCACCTCTTCCGGGTCGCGGAAGCGGCGCACCAGCGCCAGGCTCTCGTCCCGGTTCGCGCCCTGACCGATGAGGAACCAGACCGTTTCTTCGCCACCCACCGGCAGATCGACATGTAGTTGCAATGCGGCACACGGATCAAGCCCCGCTTCAACGCGACTCGCCAGCCCAATCCGATGGAGCGCCGCCGGTCGTTGTAAACTCCCCAGCCGCCCCAGAAACTCAGTGCGGTCTGCTGTCAAGCCGTGCAGTTCCTTGCCGGCGGCGACAAAGGCGACCCGGTCGCCAAATTCGCTATTGTAAGCATTGTGGGCCAGCAGCGCTTGCACGCTTTCTTCATACTCCGGGACAATCGTTTGCTGGCTCTGCTCCCGGTTGACCCCTAGCACCCATTCGGCGTAATAGGTGACGGTCACGCGGCGGGGGCGGTCGCCGGCATTGGTCAGCCGCACCTGGACAATCTTCACCGGCGCATTGGTGGCGGCAAAGAGCGTGACCTGTTGGCGTAGCTGGTAGCTGCTGTGTTCGTAGCTGGTATAGCCGGCGCCATGCCGCACCAGATAGGGCGCCGGAGCGGGCATTGGTTGCGGCATGGGCGACCAGATCACCGCCGTCTCTTCGTCGCGCAGGTAGAGCGCTTCCGCCGGCAGATCTGTGACCGGGTCATTGCGCCAGGGGGTCAGTCGGTTTTCACCGCTGTTGCGCGCCCAACTATAGCCGCCGCCAACCTCACTGGCGAGAAAGCCGAAGTCGGGATTGGCAATCACATTGATCCAGGGGGCCGGCGTCGCTTCAAGGGTTGTCCCATTGGGACGCAGGTAAATTTGATATTCACGGCCATCGGCGCTAAAGCCGCCCAAGTCATTGTCAAACTGAAGGTCGGTGGGACGGGGCAGTGGCGGCTCGGCGGCGGGGGGATGAACCGAGGCGGCCACCGGCTCAAAGAGCGGCAACGGCGTCGGTCGGCGCTCCAGATTGGTCAGTTGCGCGGCCAGCCCCCCGTGGCGCCCATCCAGCAGCACACGCGCCGTGGTCTGTAAGAGGATGCGTTCCGCCTCGCCCATCTGGTCGGCGCGCAGGATGAAGATGCCGCCCCGTTGGTTGACCCAACTGTCACTGTCGAGCCGACGGAGCAGACGGTAGATATAGTTTTGCAATGGCTGACCATAGTTGGTGTCCTGTTGGTTCAGGATTACCAGGTCGATGCGCAGGCCGCGCCGCCGCCAGTAGCTGTGGGCCAGCACCAGGTCATGCAAGAGTTCGCCATGCCCTTCGTCATTCATGCGCATGAGCAAAATCGGGTAATCGCCGGAGATGCCAAAGCCCCAAAGGCTGGACTGCCCGCGGCGGTTGGCGGCCAGGATTGCTGGTTCGGCGCGCAAGGCGGCGTGGGGATAGCAGAGCAGTGAGAGCAGTTGTTGACTCTGCCGCCAGAGATCGCCCTGAAAGCCCAATTGTCGCAACTCGCGCTCAGCCTGCCCGTGGGCGCGTACAAAGGCCCGGTCGATCATGCTCCAGCCCCGGTAGCGATGGGCCAACGTTACAATTTCCTCACGCGTGGGGGCGGTGAAGGTCAACCAGGCCAGTTGCACGGTTGCGTAGGGGGGCAATTCCAGCACCCGCCCCAGAACCATCACCGGGTCGAGCGTTGCCCCGGTTACGCCATCACCGGACCACCAGGTGGGATCACGCAAAGCCGCCGGCTGCTGTAGGCTTTGGCCGCGCCCCAGAAAGCGCGCCCGGTCACTTTCATAGCGGATGGACGTCCCGTCTGGCGCTTCCGGGCCTGGCGCCAACATATGGGCGAGAAAAAGCGGTTCTTCCGTGGCGGAACGGGGACGACGCCGGAAAAGCAACAGCCCTAGATCGGCCAGATATTCACTTTCCACAAAGAGCTTGGCAAAGGCCGGGTGACGGCCATCGGCGCCACTGGCCGCCAGCACCACTTCGCCATAGCTGGCTACACCCAGCCGCCGCGCCTGACCGCTCTCATTGGTCAGGTGCAGGCGACGCACTTCGACATCACTGTCGGGCGCTACGGTCACTTCCAGCCGCAGGGCGATCTGGTGATCCCGCCGGCGAAATTCGGCTAGATGGGGGTGGAAGACGACTTCCTCATAGTCGCCGCGTACGCCTGTCGGTTGACGCGTTGCCGACCAAAGGGCGCCACTCGCCAAATCTTGCAGATAGAGCCAGCAGCCCCAGTCATCCAACGTCGTGTCGGCGCGCCAACGGGTGTAGCGCAAATCGCCCTCGCCGCTGTAGCCGCCGCCGGCATTGGTCAGCAGAAGACCATAGCGCCCGTTGGAGAGAAAATGCACCAGCGGCATGGGCGAGTCAACCGGCGCCGACCAGGGGTGGGATGCCGTCGTCACGCGGGTCGGGTGGGCGACCTTTTGCTCATCCTCATGGGGGTATTGCAGCGGCGCGCCAGGGGGCAGTTGCTCTTGCAGCAGCAACTCAACACTCTGGATCATCGGCTCGGCGTGGAAGCGTTCGACCATGCGTTTGCCCTGCAAGTAGTCGGCCAGCGCGAGCATGATCATCCCCTGGTGGTGGGCCATGTAGGAGCGGACAATGGCATACTCCTGGCCTAGTGTCAGATGACCAGCCGTGAAATCGATAGCCTCGTAGAAGCCATAGCGACCGAGCGCCTGGAGATCGGTCAGCCGTTGCATGTTGGCGAAGACCGCTTGGGGCGCCACCGGCAACGCCATGAGCGAGGCATAGGGCGCAATGACCAGATCGTCCGACAGGCCACGCTTAAAGCCCAAGCCGGGGACGCCAAAGGCGCGATATTGGTAATTCATTGCGGCGTCAAAGGTGTAGAAACCCGATTCGGAGATGCCCCACGGCACATTCCGGCTCTGGGCATAGGCGATCTGCTGCGCCACCGCTGCCTGACAACTTTGATGGAGCAAGGTGTCAGGATAACTGCGCAGCAGCAGCGGCGGCATGAGGTATTCAAACATGGTGCCGCTCCAGGAGAGCAGCGCCTGTTCGCCCGTGCTGGTTTTTGTGAGCGGGCGGGCCAGGTGCAGCCAATGTTCCTGCGGCACATCATGTTTGGCAATCGCCAGCAGACTGGCAATCCGCGCCTCGGAGGCGATCAGGTCATAGTAACTATTGTCCAGCCGACCGATATCAAGATTATAGCCAATGTGAAAGACTTTGCGCTGCTGGTGATAGAGGAAGCTGAAATCCATCTCTGCCACCAGCTTGTCCGCCTCCGCCGCCAGGGTCGCCGCGTTGGTTAAGAGGGTGGTAGCCGTCGTTTTCGCCGTTTTGAGCCGTTGCGCCAGATCGGCACACCAAGTGCGCGCCGCCGCGATCATCGGCTCGCCTGCTGGCTGGTCGGTGGCAACCGGCCTTGTGTCAAGGAGTGCGCCTAAGGCCGCCAAGGCTTGTTGGCCGGCGTCACAAAGCGCCGCCACCTCGCCCAATTTGGGTTGGGCCGGCAGGGCCGTGAGCAGATCTGCCCATGCCATCACCACTGCCGGCGACGTATCACTGGCAGTAAAGAGCGCCGGTGGTTGCGCCAACAACTCCGACCAGGGCAGAAGCGTGGTCACTTCCCGTTCCATCGTGCGCAGGTGGTAGTGGATGCGTTCGCTGGCAATGCGGTAGCCCTGGAGTTGTTCCAGGCTCAGGTGCGCGGCATTGGTTTCAAGCGCCGCCGCCAGGTAGCGGTCCAATTGCGGGAGATCGACCTTGAAGAGCGTTTCTAAGAAGGGCAACCACTGCGTCGGTTGGTTACGCACCGTTGCCACACGTTCATACAGTGCTTGGAGAAAGTCGGCAAACGCGTTGGGTTCGACCGGCGCGTCTTTGGGGTGGCCGGAAGTCGTCACGGCTAAAGTCGTCACAGCTAAAGTCGTCACGGTAGCCGAGAGCAGTGCAATCGTATCGAGCAACCCTTCCCACCATTGCCGGCGCCAGACTGGCTGCTGCGCCAGTTCCAGACAGCCATGTTTCAACGCCAGGAGACAGGCGGCCAGATTGCCGCTATCCACCGTGGAAACATAGCTGGGCGGCAGCGGTTGCAGGCTGCTGGTGTCGATCCAGTTCAAAAAATGACCGCGATAGCGTTGCAGGCGGGCCAAGGTGTCAAAGGTGAAGCGTAAGCGCACAGTCAAATCGGTGGCGCTAATGTAGCCCAGATCGTGTGCGGCCAGCATGGTCAGCAGATACAGTCCCACATTGGTCGGCGAGGTGCGATGGGCAACCACGCCGCGCGGCTCCTCTTGAAAGTGATCGGGGGGCAGCCAGTTGTCATTGGGGCCGACAAACTGTTCATAAAAGAGCCAGGTGCGGCGCGCTAACAGCCGCAGCGCGCGCCGTTGGTCGTTGGTCGGCGGCGGCGCAGCCGTGACCACCGGGCGGCTGATCCAGTAGGCAATCTCGGCGGCCAAGAGCCAAACGACAAAAAAGGGTGCGCTGACAAAGATCGCGCGGGGATTGACAATGCTCACCAGCAGGGCAATGAGCGCCACGAGAATCATGGCCGGCAACATGCGCACCAGGGTCGTTTCCAGTGTCACTTCGCTGCCAAAGAGCCGCACCGCGCGCGCCGCCGTTGTCCATTCCAGCAGCTTACGCCGCCGAATGGTGAGCCGCACCAGCGTGCGACCAATGGCGTCGAGCGTCAACACGGCTTCGTGAGGGAGGAAGGCCAGGAAGAGCAGCCAGCGCAGCGCGTTATTGCGCAAGGGTTGGATAAAGCGGGGCCAGGGACGGCCACTGGTGGTGCGGAGCGCCTGGATCAAGCCAGTGATGGCACTGGCGATCAGCGAGAAGGCAGGCGTCAATAGCCCCAACAACGTCCAAACCCAAGGTGAACCGGGCAGCACGGTCCAGCCGGCCAGAAAAAGTAGGAGCAATGCCGGCGCCAGCAGGCTGCGCCGTAGGTTGTCGGCAATCTTCCAGCGGTCGATCAGCGCCAGATCATTGCGTTCCCGGCGGACGCCAGTCACTGTAACGCCAGGGCTGGTGCGCGGCGTGCGGGGCAAGAGCCAGGGCAGCAACTGCCAGTCGCCGCGCACCCAGCGGTGCGAACGCGCCATGTTGACCAGATAGTGGGGGGGATAATCTTCGTAGAGCAGAATATCAGTCGCCAGGCCAACGCGGCCGTGAATGCCTTCAAAGAGGTCATGGCTCAGGAGCGTGTTTTCTGGCACGCGCTGGGCCAGGGAGCGTTCAAAGGCGTCGATGTCGTAGATGCCTTTGCCCACATAAATACCAACGCCGAAGAGGTCTTGGTAAACGTCGGAGACGGCCAGTGTATAGAGATCAAAACCGGCATCGCCGGCAAAGATACGGGTAAAGAGTGAGCGGTTGGCGCTGGTCGGCTTGATCATCGCCCGTGGCTGGAGAACCGTATAGCCGGCGCTGACTTTGCCTGTTGCTGGGTCAACTTCGGCGCGATTCAGCGGGTGGGCCAGCGCGCCGATCAGTCGGTGTGCGCCTTCGCTGGGCAAAACAGTGTCAGCGTCCAGGGTGATCACATAGCGCATGGTCGGCAGCAGTGCCAGGTTGCCCGTTTGTACAGTGTAGGAGGTATCAGCCGCACCCCGCAACAGGGCGTTGAATTCGTGCAACTTGCCCCGTTTGCGCTCCCAACCCATCCAGTGCGCTTCACTTGGATTCCAGCGCCGTTCGCGGTGGAAAAAGTAAAAGGGCTGGTGGTCATAGCGTTCATTGAGCGCCGTGACCAGCGCATGGGCATGTTCCAACAGGGCGGCATCCTCCGGCATGGTCTGGGCCGGGGCATCGCTAAAGTCACTGAGCAAGGCAAAGCCCAGATAGGGATCGGGGTTGCGCAGGTAGTGTTGCTCCAACTCATTAAAGAGCGTAGTCACATCGCTTTGGCCGGCAATCAGCGCCGGAATGACGACAATGGTGCGGCACTGTTCCGGGATGCCATCGCTAAAGTCCAACTTGGGCAACACTTGTGGCGACAAGGTGTGCGTCACCAGCCAGTTGACAAAGTTGACCGCCAATGTGAGCGCCGGGACAAGGGCCAGCAGCAAGATGCCGGTCAGTCCCCAGGCGGATGCCCCAACCCGCATCCCATAGCCGACGACCAGGGCCAGAATGAGCAAGGCGGTGAAGGTAATGCTGCCCAGATAAACGGGCGTTGGCTGACGTCGCAACCACTGCTGAACCCTTGTCCACCTGGTAGGTCGGTAGCGGATGCGGGCGGCAACCTGGTTGCGTCCGGCATCCAGCAAGTAGTAACCAACATGACAAGGGCGGGGCAGGGTCAAGTCAAGATCCCCTGCTGTTTCGCCAATGAGTTCCCCAAGGGCGCCATTGGCATGAGTCGCCGCCGTATAAGCTACTTGGGCCAGTTCGACCACCGTTGCGGTCACTTCCACTTCACTGACATCGGCGCCGACGGCCAACTGTTCGATCTGCGTGCGATAGTGGTTACGGGTGGTGAAATCCATCCGGGCGTAGAGTCCCGCCGGGTCGCCGGTGAGTAATTGGTGGACGATGCTCACTTGCTCAAAAAAACTCGGCCAATCTTGCGTATCGAGTTGGCGCAGATTGGGAATGGCGGTCGCTACCAGTTCACCTGGTTCCAGCGTCGTTGGCCGTTCGATGCTGTCGTAGCTATGGGCATCGGTCAAACCGGCAATCCGTTGAGCGGTCAATGCCAGATCTTCCAACAGAACAAAGCGCAACATAATCGGCAGCGCCCACACTTCGCCCATGGTTAAGGGGGTCTGTTGTTGATAGGCCAGCGCAAAGCGGACGAAGCGCGCCAGATCAAATTGATACTCTTCAAAGGCCAGAAAGGCGCGCGCAATGGCATAGACACGCGGGTAGCCGGCCAGCGCCGCGGGGGCGCCCAGCTTTGGCAGTTGCCGATAGTACCCGATTGGCAGATCCTCTTGCACCTGGCGCAGCGCCTGTTCGACGGCGTAAAAGTTATCCAACAGCCATTCGGCGGCATAAGAGGCGGCTAACGCTTCATCGGCTGCGGTTGTCAAATGAACGTGGACATGGCGCAGAAAGCGAGCCAATTGCGGAATGCGTTGGGGCAATGGTAATTGGTTAGTCGGCAAGCCGCGCCGCGTTGGGCGGCTTGCCGGCAGAATGGCATGACTGAGCGCGAGGGCGCTAGCGGTTTGTTGTAACCGGCCGGGAAGGGGTGCTCCCTGGCTTTCCTGAAGGGGCGCTTCGTCTTGAACGATCGAATCAGATAACGGCAGCGACATAATCCTTCCCTTGTACTGGCTGGTCGGCGCCGGCGTAGTTGCCTACGGGCGTGTTGGCGCCGTTGGGGCGGCTGGACGCGCGGCGATTGGCCTCGGCGGCTAATTCGGCCGCAGTCGGTTCGATGGCGTCAGCAGGCAGATCTTGCAACACAAGCAACGCAGTGGCGCCATGATCGATAAAGCTGGTGACCAGGCTGCCATAAGGCCACTGGCGTTGGGCCGATTGCCCATGTGCGCTCATAATTAGCAGATCCGCCGCCTGCAGTGTGACGAATTTGTGCAAGGCGGCGGCGGTGTTCTCGCCGGTGATTACGTGGATCTGCGGTTCCGGGTGCAGCCTTTGTTGCAACTGCTCCAAATAGCGTTGGGCGTGCCCCTGGTTGTGGGCAAAAACCTGTTCAACCAAGGCGTTCTCTTCCGGCGTGAGCGGCATCCGTTGTAACAGCGGCGGCGGCGTGGCAACGTGAACAATGTGCAATTGCGCATTGTGCCACTCCGCCAACGCAGCGGCTACAGGCAGCACATGTTCAGCGCGCGCCGAGCCGTCGAGCGGAACGACGATCCGCTGGTAGTGCAAATCGGCGTCATTTTCACGCTGGTCGGCCACTTGATAGGCGCGCACCAAAAGGAGCGAACCGCCAATGCGGCTAATGACCTTGTGGGCGACGCTGCTTACATTCCAGCCACTAATGCCGCCTTGGCCGTGGCTGCTCAACACAATCAAGTCACAAGCGCTGTGGCGAGCATATTCGATAATGCGGTCGGCCGTGCGCCCCTCTAATAAAACCGCTTCCGGCGATTGGCTGATCAATGGGGTCAGTCGTTCACAGACGCCATCGAGATAGGCTTGCGCCTCGCTTTTTTGCAATTGCCAACTGACGGGGTCAACGCCCAGGCGCGCTGTTGACGTTTCCCCTAGAACACGCAGCAAGGTAATTTGAGCGTCAGTTGCCCGCGCCATAGCAACAACATGAGGGATCACACTGGCGGCAACGGGTGAACCATCAAGCGGAACAATGATATTGGTAAACATAAGCTATTCCTCCATACTCAACAATGAAAGTCGCGATGTTGGAAGCATACCCGAAAATATTATATCATAAATTTGATAGCACTGTATTCAATGAAGGCCAGTCAACTAGAAGTCATGGGGGATTCGGAGGGTAACTCATCGGGTACGCCAGCGAGGGGTGGTTGATGACGGAGGCGACGCTTGCCTAGCACCCGTTGATAAAACGCCGCTAAGCTGACACCAATGATGCCGCCAGCCACTACATCGCTTGGATAATGGGCGCCCAGATAGATACGACAGAAGGCCACCACACCGGCCCAGGCATAAAACGCTAGTCGCCAGCGCGGGTAGTGTTGACCGAGCAACCAAGCGCCGGCAAAGGCTGCCGCTGCATGGCCGGAGGGAAACGAGTGGCGTTGCGGCGGCGCCCCGACCAGGACGGCCTGTGCCACCTGGGAATAGGGCCGTTGCCGGCGAAAAAGCGACTTGAGGGGAAATTCCACCGTTGCGCTGGCTAACCAGAGAACAGGGGCCACCCGGCGCATAATACGGGTGTTGTTGCTATGTCCCTTCGCCTCGTCGCGATAGCTGGCCAGCAAGAGACCAAAGAGCCAGCCATCCCCCCGGTTCATGATTTCGGCCACCAGTTGCATAAAATTGTCCATATAGGGAGGATGGGGCAAGCTGTTGATGCGGCCAAAAAGCCAGGTGTCAACCCTTTGCAACGGTGTTAATTGCGCCTGCCACTGTTGCCAACGGGCTTGTCGATTGGTTGGAAGGGCGTCTTGGGTCATGATGGCTTCTGTTTCGCCGTCAGTAGGCGGGTTTCGATCCAACCGGCGCCGCGCAACACCAGCAGCGCGAGCAAGGTCGCACAGACCGCCAAAAGCAGTTGGCCGACCGCCACACTAGCGCCAATACCAGCGACAAAGAGCAAGGAAGCGGCAGTTGTTAACCCTTCTGTCACATCGCTCTCTCTGCGGCGAAAAATAGTGCCGGCGCCCAAAAAACTGATACCGGCAATAATGGCTTCTAAAACACGAACGGGATCGGTCTGGATTCGTGTATTGTCAACCAGCGCCGCCCCAACGATGACGTTGCTCAACCCGACCAACAGAGCAGCGGCGCCGCCAACCAACATATGGGTGCGAAACCCAGCCGGCTTGTCGGCCAGTTCCCGCTCAATCCCCACCAAGGCGCAAAGCAGCATGGCCAGGGCGACATAACCGATAATCTGCAATTGCGCAAGCAAGGCAACTCTCCTTTCATAAAACTAATGTGACTCTTACGTCTCGCGCCTAGCCAATCCGTGACTGGCTAGGCGCAAACCGAGTAGTTACAAAATGGTGATCTTTGCGGAGTACGGTATGAATCGTTTCGTGTACCTACCGCACCTGCTCAGACCGCTTCTAGCCGGTCCGTGACCGGTGAATGGGGCGCCGGTCACGGACCGGCTAGAAGCTGAGTAGGTACTACCTATCAAGCTTTCTTTTATGCAGATGTTATCATGGCGGTTTTCAATCATCCCTCTACCCTGGTATAGAGCCGTGGTACAATGTTGGTAACAACGGGAATCGATCCAGTCAGGCAGTTTTCTCAAGAGAGGGGATGCCCCTTTCCCAATGCTGGGTAGGGAAAGGGGCTTGGGGAAAGGAAGTGGATTTAGAAACTGGTCAGGGGTTCCTGAACCAGTAATAGCGGCTTATCATTGCATAGTTGGATCGTTATAACCAACCAACTAACGCCTTACCAAGACGACGGCGGATCACTGGCGGGAAATGATTCCCAGGATTGTTCGTCCACAGGATCTTCAACGGTTTCCTGGCGAGCGGTTTCTTGGCGCTTTTCACGGCCTTGCCGGCTTTTGAGCGGCGTCCGGCTTGCTTGTCCATTGTTACGGAACTGGGGGGCGCGCAACTGACCGACGATGAGGACAAAGCCGATCAAGCCAAAGGCCAGAGCGAGCCAAGGAACCTGTTGTCCAATACGCTGAATCAGCGAAGTTTGTTGCTTGCGTCCGCCAAGCTTATGACCGACAATGGTACGTACTGGCTTGCTGTAGGCTTGCCAGTGGCGGGCCAATTCGTTCCAGGCTCGTTGGCTGGTATAACCATATTGTTGTTGCATCTGACCGACAATGCGGTCAAATTCGCCTTCAATCCGTTGCCGGTCGTTGTGGGTGAATTTGCCCCACTCGCGCTTAAATTCACCTCGTAGTTGCCGTAACTTGCCTTGCCATGTCATTTGGTTCATTGCCGTTTTCCTTGAATCCGATTTGTTATGCTTAGGGAAGAGCATACACTGCTTCTTCGGCTTGTCGCATCTATAGAGGCATAAGGCCAGGATACACTATGGTTATATGTAGGTAGGGTTATAGTGTAGGTAGGTGATCCGTTCCCTGCGCCTGTCGAAGGGAACGGATCAAACAGACGTCAGATCGGGCGTGATCACCTTCAGCGCGTGCGGCAACACTTTGCAGCGGATCGGTCCCTGCCCCATGATTTCACCATCAGCCTGGACGGTGCGTGGGGGCGTGGTGACGACACTGATCGCACTTGCTTGCCAGACTTGTAATGACTGACTCCAATCAGCGGCGCCCGGTTGTGTTGCAACGTTCAAGAGCGCTGTTTCGCGAAGGCCGAGAAGATTGCCCATCACTTCAAAGAGCGCGGTCAGGTTGGCCTGTTGCAGGACGATGACATCCAGTAGCCCGTCATCAATAGCGACGGTGGGGAGAAGTTTGACGCCGGATAGCCCCAAGTTACCGGAGTTGGCAATAATACAGGTGACGCCTTCAGTCACCACCTCTTTTCCATCCAGGGTTAATTGAAATTGAGAAACTTCCGGTTGGCGGAGATTTTGCAGTGCCGACCAGAGGTAGGCAAAGATGCCATAGCGCGTTTTGGCCTCGCGACTGGCGTTTTCCACCATCTCCGCTTCCAGCCCCACACTAAGTCGCAGCAAAAAGAGATGGTGATCCAATTCACCACAGTCGATGGTGGTTACTTTGCTGTTGTTGCCGGCAGCCAACATACAGGCTGCGCCCAAGTCGGTGGGTATGCCCAACTCAATCGAGGTGACATTGCCGGTGCCACCCGGCAAGATTGCCAGCGGCACATCACTGCCGAGGAGACCGCTCGCCACTTCGGTAACGGTGCCGTCACCGCCATAGGCCGCTACCACATCGACGCCCCGCTGTACGGCCAATTGCGCCTGCTCCCGCGCGTCCCCCGCTTTTTTGGTAACGGATACGTCCCAGTCAATATTGAGGGGGCGGAAAACCTCATTCAAGGTCGCCAGCACAGGCGTATTCTGGCCGGCAGCCGGGTTGACAATAATTTGAATCCGTTTGGTTGGCGGCATAGGATAGTTGACCTTCTCGGGTATGACAAAGCAATGTAACGCTCACGAATTCAGTTGGCGGTACAATAACTTTACCAGTCAACAGCATTTGTGGCTATAGGTCTGGATATAGAACAAAGATATAGACAGATTGCCGTTTGCGTTTGGCTCAAAAGGGCCAAACGCAAACGGCAATCTGTCTGGTTTATGTAAGCGCCTACTCCTTTCCCGTCATCGCTTGCTATCCCGCTGCATAGCCCTACTCCTTTGTGGATTGTGGTCTATTGTCCTGTCATTTCCGCGATGCGCGCCAACACCGCAGTGGCCACCCCTTTCGCCAACGCCTCACCAGCAACCACGTCATTGGGATAGTGAATCCCCGCCCAAATCCGCGAAAGCCCGGCTTCGTGACCGGCGGCCTGGATCAGTTCGGCGTCCTCACTGACAAGTGCGTAGGCCGCCTCACGGATCCGGTCGTGGCTAAAGTCATAGGTATGAAGCCCCTGCTCGCGCACAAGCCCACGCTGCCAGAGTTCATCGATCTGCTGCACCAGTTCCTCTTCCGAGTGACTACTGGCCTGTTGTAACAGGGCAAAGGAAAACGAGCGACCAATCGTCGCCGCCAGCCCCAGCAGTTGCCGCGCCGCCGGTGACAGGTGGTTGAGCCGCCGCTGAATCACCGATTGCACTTTGGGCGGTAGCGACGGGCGACTAGCGGTTGCGGACCCGTCGCCGGTTCGCTCATTTTCCATTCCTGATCGCACCATCTCCACGACAAAGAGCGGATTACCTTCGCTCTGGCGGTAGACAGCTTGAGCGCCTTCAGCCGTGAGTGGCGTCGTGGTGAGCTGGGCGGCCAGTTCGGCAGTTTCGGTCGCGTTGAGCGGCGTCAGGGTCAATTCGGTGATTTCGTCATTCCGGCGCAGGTCCAGCAAGAGGGTTGTGAGCGGGTGGGCGGCGTCGATCTCCTCACTGCGGGCCGTGCCTAGAATCAGCAGCGGCGCCGGGCGGTGGGGATGACCGTTGTGGTTGTGGGTAAAGCGGCGCAAATAGCGTAGCCACGCCAATGTTTCGCCGTCACACCATTGCAGGTCGTCGATCAGCAAGAGTTTCGGTTGTCCATCGGTGGTAAAGGCGCGGGCCAGCGCTTCAAAGAGCCGTTGCCGCTGCCACTCTGCGGTCAAGGGCGCAGGACGAGGCAAGGTGGGATGCTCGACCAGCAGTTCAGGCAACAGGCGCGCCACTTCGGTCAGCCAGGGATCGGCCAGGGTTGACAAGGCCGTTTGCAGCGGCGGCGAACGCAACCATTCGACGACAGGCGCATAGGCCAACGCCCCCTCAGCGGCATAGGAGCGGGTGGTGGCGGTGATCACCCCCTGACGGGCGACCCAATCCCGCACTTCTTCCGCCAGGCGCGTCTTGCCGATCCCGGCCTCCCCGTGCAGCAGACAGAAATTGGTTTGGCTCTGGACGCTCTGCTGCCACAGAGTCCGCAGGCGCTGCCATTCCGCCTGCCGCCCCACCAACCGAACCGCACCCACCGGCGCTGCGAGTGCGGCCGGGCGGAGACCAGCCGGAATGGTCGCCGCCAGCAGTTGTATGTGCGCCGCTTGGATTGTCGCCCCCGGTTCGACCCCCAACTCGCGCTGCAACACGGTGACGCAGGTGTGATAGGTTTGCAACGCCGCCGCTCGATCGCCGGTGAGGGCGTAAAGGCGCATCAGTTGCTGATAGGTGCTTTCGGCGAGCGGCTCAGCACGCAGCAGGTGATTGGCATAGTGCAGCGCTGTAGCATAGTCGCGCCGATCTTCGCTGACCCAGACCAGCCGTTCCAGCGTCTCTAGCCATTGCTGGCGCAGCCGCTCGCGTTCAGGCATCAGCCATTCATCGTAGCAACCCGGCAGCAGCTCGCCCTGGTAGAGCGCCACCGCTTCCGCGAATAGCGCTTGTTGCCGAGCCGGGTCGGTGGCGCCGAGTTGGTCGGCTGCTTGCCGCCGCGCCACAAACTCATCCACGTCCACCGTGCAGGCGACCTGTGGCCGCCAATGGACAGAGCGGTTGTCGATGTGCAAAAAGGTGTTGTATTCAGGTAGAGCGCGGCGCAGTTGATGGATGGCTTTGCGCAGATTGCTATGCGCCTGCGTTTCGGTCGAATCCGGCCACAAGTGGAAAGCAAGCTGCTGGCGGGGTTGGGGCATCCGGCAATGGAAGAGGAGATAGGCCAAAAACGCTTGCAGGCGCGGGCTTAGAAACGCCGGCAGCGGGACGTCTCCATAGGTGATCGAGAAATTGCCCAAGAGCCGAATGTGAAGTGTGGTCATGACCAATGGCGGCGGGTAAACACCAGGTGCAAGGACGGCCTGCACGATGCGGGCTGTCGAGAAATGAGTATAACATAGGTTGGTAAGCGGCGAAAGTCGCAAATAAGCAATTCATTGACAGTTATCACCTTACAAGCCGAGTTAGCCATCGCCACCGGGCAAAGCCAGGTCGAAACCATCGACGATCCGGTCGCCTTCATGAATGAAATGATGGGTAGGCATGAGTCGCTACCGGCTTGGTGTCAGAGAGAAGGTAAAAGAGCAGATCAAACTGGTATGGCCCGAACGCTTGCGTGCGGAAATTGTGCAAGCCATGCTCGACCTGTGCAATGAGCCAAGACCATCCAACAGTGAACTCCAGCGGGAATTACAGCGACGCTACCGTTTAAAGATCGACGGCTGGCGGGTGTTTTATAAAATTGATGACAACGATGCTCACATCCTACCTTTGGACGTGAGCATCGCTATTTTTAGCTACTTTGCCGGGGTGGAACGACGCGTTTCTGATCGTTGAGGTTGTACGTTTGCTCTGGCGGCGGCTGCCGGTCGATTGCTGCGGAAGGGCGTTGCGTTACGGTTGCCCTGATTGGCGGACTGCCGGCCAAACCTTTGTTCCGTCTGGGGGCGCCGGGGCGTTTGCCGAGCCACTGGACGTTGACTATTCCCATTACTGCCACTTTGCCCCCGTCCGCGCTGAATACGAATTTCCGGGGTAAAGCCGCTATAGTCAAAGCCATCTAAGCGGCGCTGTTCAATCGATGTACCCAACACGGCTTCAATGTCCCGAATCATCGGTGCGTCGTCGGGCATGGCGAAGGTGAATGCTTCACCGGTGGCGTGGGCGCGACCGGTGCGACCAATGCGGTGGGTGTAGGCATCGACTGTATCGGGCATGTCAAAGTTGATTACATGTGAAATCTCGGCCACGTCAATGCCGCGGGCGGCAATGTCGGTGGCGACAAGAATGTCATACTTGCCCTTGCGGAAACCTTCCATTGCGGCCATGCGCTGGGGTTGCGACATGTTGCCCTGAAGCGCAATCACCCGATGGCGCTTATCGGCCAGGGTCAAGGCCAGGTTGCGGGCGCGGCGCTTGGTGCGGGTGAAGATGAGAACGCGACCGGTATTCAGTTTCTCCAACATGGTCAACAGCAACCGGGTCTTGAGGCCATCGGTGATTGGATAGAGCGCATGAGAGACGGTCTTGGCCGGCGCGATCATGCCGATCTGCACTGTCGCCGGATCGCGCAGAATCTCGTCAGCCAGGGTGCGGATGTCTTCGGGCATAGTGGCTGAGAAGAAGAGATTTTGGCGCTGGGGCGGCAGCAGCCGAATAATACGGCGCACATCGGGTAGGAAGCCCATATCAAACATGCGATCCGCTTCATCTAATACCAACACTTCGATCTGCTTGAGGTCGATCACGCCTTCGCTGTGCAGATCCAACAGTCGCCCTGGACAGGCAACGATGATCTCTACGCCATGTTGCAGGGCGCGTATTTGGGGAACCTTGCTCACGCCGCCATAGATCGGCAAGCTGCGGATTTTGGTCTTCTGCCCCAGCGTCACAATGGTTTCGTGGATCTGTTCGGCCAGTTCACGGGTTGGCGCCACAATCAAGACGCGCGGGCGGCGTAATTGTCCTGTGATCAGGCGATGTAAGATGGGCAGCACAAAGGCTGCCGTCTTGCCGGTGCCGGTCTGCGCCAGGCCAAGAACATCGCGCGCGGCCATCACTTCGGGAATCGCTTGTTGCTGAATCGGGGTCGGGGTTTCATACCCTGCGAGCTTGACGGCGGTCAGCAGGCGCGCGTCAAGCTGAAATTGTTCAAAAGTCACTAAGTATACTCCTCGGACTCGTTACAGTGAGCCAAGTCGCACGCTTAGCTCGGTCATTTACTTGTCGAATAGACCAACGGTACGGTGATCAGGTATAATGTCACCCAAACGCTACTCTATCGTTGCTTATCAAGACGTCTTTCGACGGCCAAACAACTTATTATACAACTACTTGCGCCAAAAATCAAGTATTGAATAAATAAAAATTGCATGAACACAGACGATCTACTCAATATGGCGGATGATCCGCGGTTTATCCCCAGCATCTACAACTACTGTGACCGTTGGTGTGAACGCTGTCCCTTTACGGCGCGTTGTCTCAATTACGCCATGGGCGCCGAAATGGATGGGCGTGAGGATATTGGCGCCCAGGACAGCGAAAACGCACAGTTCTGGGACGAAATGGGCCAAGTGTTGGAAACAACCCTTGCACTGTTACACGGTATTGCCGAACGCGAAGGCTTTCAACCGTTGCGCGATGAGGAATGGGCGCTGCACCAGGCCGACGAGGAACGGAAATGGGCAGAGGCCGAAGCCCACCCGGCGGTGGCCCTGGCCGAGATGTATATCCAGACGGTTGATGAGTGGCTGGAAAGCGCCGGGCCACTCTTTGCAGCCAAAGCCGACGAATTGCGCGATGCTGTGGAAGTGATTCGCTGGTATCAACTCTTCATTCAGGTGAAACTCATGCGCGCCTTGAGCGGCAAGGAAGACGATGACAACACCGATCCATTGGATGAATACCCCAAGGATTCGGATGGCTCGGCCAAGATTGCGCTCATTGGTATGGATCGTTCCCTGGCGGCGTGGGCCATTCTGCTTCGTGCCTTCCCCCAACGCGAAACAGAGACGCTACGCCTCTTAGCCTACCTGGAACGGATTCGTCGGCTGACGGAACAGGCGTTTCCCAATGCCCGCGCCTTTGTCCGCCCCGGCTTTGATGGGTTGTTGGAAGAAGAGCCAGCAGA
Source organism: Caldilineaceae bacterium (assembly GCA_026645575.1). The sequence goes on along the minus strand of JAPKMW010000005.1, from coordinate 83,602 downwards.
AGGGAAGGGTGAGCTTTGGGAAGAGGTCTGGAATGAAGTCTGGGAAACGCCATCTGCTAAGAACGATCATGAAACGAAGCGCTAAAGTATCAGCCAAATGTCAGGCTTCGGGTTGGCAGTTGTGGTAGAATCAAGCCAGTGTTTCATAAAATAAGCGCTGATAGATTGTAGCGCCTCAGTCAGATCACCGCGAATCAACAGGATTTGCGAATCACTTCAGGAAAAATTCGCAAATCCTGTTGATTCGCGGTGATATTGGGCAGGCAACGCAACCTTTTACCAATGCTTGCCGGGCGTGTTGTAGTTTTTAGATTGCGAGGTGATCTATGCGACAGCGATGGCGCACCGCCCTGCTTACCTGCCTTTTGGTGAGCCTGTTGACGGTGCAATTCGTCCAGCCGGTTCTCGCCGCACCTAACTTTGCACCCACAACAACAGCTTTACTGACCGAACCGCTGGCCGATCCGACGGCTTACGGTGTTCAATGTAGCGAAGGTGTTTGCACCCTACGGATTAAAGACGCGGGCATTGCCGTGCCGGGCGTGGTGGCTGCCGGCGCTTCCCTGCTCTTTACCTTTCTGCAAGACCAAATTCGGCTGCTGCCCGAAGGGGCTGGTCTGCAAATTACCGATGATGTGACGATCCAAACGCCAATGGGCCAGTTGGCACTTTTTGACACCGATATGATCGTCCAACTAGCCGCCGACCAGACGATTGAACGGTTGCGCGGCACGGCGCAAATCCCCTGGCCTTCCTTTGGCGGGGCGACAGACGGCGTTGAACACGCCCTGGCCGTCGCCGATATTGGTCTGGAGTTGGGTAAATATCTCTCCCATCTCAATTTACCGTTGGCTACCGACCAGGCTTATTTCTACCTGCGGCTCGGCGCCGGTCTGCAAACCGATGCGACTGGCGCGCCCCAACGCACAGTGCTACACGCCATCGACACGCCGGTGACGCGTGGTCAATATCTGACCCTGTTGATCGACCCGCAAAAACTCGATCTGCACCTTGATGGCAACCTCACCATTGCGCTGCTCGATGACTGGCTGCAAGTCAATCAATTTTTGACCGACCAGACCGGCCTGCCCTTTGAATTGGCGAGTGAAGCGGTCAACTTTCATGTGTCGGGCTTGTTAAGCGCTGATCTGGCCGCCTCTTATCTGCAATTAGATGGCTTGTACACGTTGGAAAAACAGTTCATTCGCAACTGGTTCCAGACCGATGCCTCACCGCTGGCGGTCACTGGTTCGTTGCGCATCAATCGTGAAGGACTGTTACTCAATGGGTTGACCCGTTCTAGCGTGCTGCCGGATCGGCTCTTTGATGGCGAAATGCGCGTTGAAGCCTTTTTGCCCATGAAGGGCACTCTCTGGAACGCCTACATCGCCACGGCAACGCAAGCCGATGCGCCCCTCTGGATGATGGCGCATGAGAACGAACAGCGTTTTGCGGCGGCGTCACTGCGACCGCTGGTTGATAGCACGGTCGCGACTGTTGCTACTACGGTGCAACCACTCTTTGTTGTGGTCAAAGACAACGCCACTGATGCCGTCGTCTATGCCGGGCGGGGCTATCATGCCGTGCAGAATGCCGCCAGCAACGGTTATGCGTGGAGTGTCGAAACACTGATCGACGGCGCGACCAGCGCAAGCGCCATCACCGCATCAGGCATTGATTCGGTTACAACGTTGGCAGCCGGAAGTTATAACTGGACAACCGATCTCCTGGCGAATGGCGCCACCGCCACGGCAAGCGCCGCCCGCAATGCCTATGTTTGGACGGCAACCCAAGTCACAAACGGCGCGACCACGGCTGCAACAGCAACGACACAAGGCTATCGCACCACCCTTGATCTGGCCAGCGATGCCTACGCCTGGACAGCGAGTACAACAACCGCCGGCGCCGCGACCGTTGGCGCGCTGACTGCTGAGAGTTATACAGCATTCGCTTGCGGCGTCACTACCCAGGTTGACCGTATCACTACCTGGTTTTGGCCCTCGGCACAAGCGGCGACCGAATCAGCACCAGCCGAATAAGCTTCAGCACACCTGTCCCGTAGGGACATCTGAGTTTAGGCACTCCAGCGCTCGCAGCCGGCCCGTGACCGGCGGATGGGTCTCTTTCCCTAAACTCAGGCGTCCCTACGGGATGCAAACGGTTTGCATTCGTATTATCCGCGCCGGATTTCCTCATCTGCTCCTTTCCGTGGTTATCACAACTCTCGCTCTCTCTGCTATACTTACCGAAAACAGGGATCGTAGCAACTAGCCAACGAAGGTTGAAAGGAGTAGCAATGGCTGGTGAGAAAATTCGTGTCTTGGTTGCCAAGCCGGGGCTGGATGGGCATGATCGCGGGGCGAAGGTGGTGGCGCGAGCCTTGCGCGATGCGGGCTTTGAGGTAATTTACACGGGCATCCGCCAGACGCCGCAGATGATTGCCGAAGCGGCGTTACAGGAAGATGTCGATGTGGTCGGCTTGAGCATTCTCAGCGGCGCGCACATGACACTCTGTCCCAAAGTGGTCGATCTACTGCGCGAACAGGGGCAGGCGGATGTGCTGGTCGTGGTCGGCGGTATTATTCCCGAAGAGGATATTCCACAATTGACAGCCAAGGGCATTGCCGCCATCTTTGGCCCCGGCGCCTCGACTCAGGAGATTGGCAACTTTATTCGTGAACATGCCCGTCGAGTAGCCTAGAAATGTGGAATCCGGTATGACGGCAACCGTCGAAACGTTGATCGAAGGCGTGCGCACTGGCAATCGACTGGCCCTGGCGCGAGCCATCAGTCGGGTCGAAGATGAGCAGGCCGACGCTCATCTTCTCTTGCGCGCCCTCTATCCCCATAGCGGTCAAGCCCACATCCTCGGTGTCACTGGCGCGCCGGGAACGGGGAAATCGACCCTGGTGACTGCCCTGGCCCAAGCCTACCGCCGTGCCGGCCTGACCGTCGGCATTGTTGCCATCGACCCGACCAGTCCCTTTACCGGCGGTGCGATTCTGGGCGACCGGGTGCGAATGCGGGCGTTGAGCGGCGATAGTGGCGTCTTTGTTCGCAGCATGGCGACGCGGGGCAGTTTGGGCGGTCTAAGCAAAACCACTGGGGATGTGGTGACGCTGCTCGACGCCGCCGGTTTTGAACGCATTATTGTCGAGACTGTTGGCGTTGGTCAAGCCGAGGTGGCGATTGCCAGTACGGCCCACACCACGTTAGTCATTGAAGCGCCGGGGCTGGGTGATGAAGTGCAAGCCATTAAGGCCGGCATTTTGGAAATTGCCGACATCCTGGTCGTCAATAAAGCCGATCGTCCTGGCGCCGACCGCACCATCAAGGCGCTGGAAATGATGTTGGAACTGGAAAGCGGCAGTCCCCGTCAAATCCGTCATCATGGTCAACTCATTGCTTTGCATCAGCCGTCAACAGGAGCGGCAGCAGAAGATCAATGGCAAGTCACTGTGTTAAAAACCGTGGCAACCAACAACGAAGGCATCGACGCACTACGCGACCGGGTAGAAGCGCACCGGGATTGGTTGCTGCGTTCTGGCGAGTGGGCCATACGCGAACAAGTGCGGATTGCCTATGTGCTCGAAAATATTGTGCGCGCCGAACTCAACCGGCGCATTCTAGCGGCGCTGCCCCAAACGGCGATTAACGAGTGGGTGCAAGCGATCCGTAATCGGGTAACTGACCCCTATACTGCTGCCCAGAAAATCCTTGGTACAATGATGTAACCGGGACAAGTGGACACAAAAAGTTAACACGGATAGGGAGGAACACGGATATTTTTACATACTTGAATAGAATCCGTGTTTCTCCCTATCCGTGTTAACTCAGTAGATCGCGATGCTCTCAGCCAGTCACAGACTGGCTGAGAGCATCGCGATCTACTGACACAAAATTCTCGTCGATTGAGCAATAACCCATCCACCAGTAGCAAGGCACAACGATGAACACCATTACGATCAACGGTCGCCCAATTGGGCCAGGCCACCCTACCTATATCATTGCGGAAATGTCGGCCAATCACAACCAGGATTTTGACCAGGCAGTTACCATTGTCAAAGCCGCCAAGGCCGCCGGCGCTGACGCCGTCAAGCTGCAAACCTATACGCCCGACACCTTGACCATCAACTGTAGCAACGACTATTTCCGCATTCAGGGGACGCTCTGGGAAGGGCGGAATTTGTATGATCTTTACGGCGAAGCCTATACGCCGTGGGAGTGGCAGCCCAAATTGAAAGCAGTGGCCGACGACCTGGGGATGGATCTCTTTTCCACCCCCTTTGACGCCACCGCTGTTGATTTTCTGGAAGCGATGGATGTTGCGGTGCATAAGGTGGCTTCCTTTGAAAATGTCGATTTGCCGCTCCTGCGTCGCATTGCTGCCACCGGCAAGCCGGTTATCATGTCCACAGGCATGGCGACGTTGGCGGAGATTGACGAAGCGGTTAACACACTGCGCGCCGCCGGCAATCGCGAACTCGCCCTGCTCAAATGCACCAGCGCCTATCCGTCGCCGCCGGAAGCCATGAACCTGCGTACCATTCCCCACTTAGTTGAAGCCTTTCAAACGCCGGTCGGTCTTTCCGATCACACTCTAGGGACGACGGTGCCGGTGGCGGCGGTGGCGCTGGGGGCGTGCATCATCGAGAAGCACTTTACCACCTCGCGCGAGATTCCCAGCGCCGATCGCGCCTTTTCGCTCGAACCACACGAGTTTCGGGCAATGGTTGATGCCGTGCGCATGACCGAAAAGGCGCTCGGCACGGTGCATTACGGCGTCGATCCGGCGGAGGAGAAGAGCCGGGTCTTTCGCCGGTCGCTCTTTGTGGTGCAGGATGTGAAGGCCGGCGAACCCTTCACAGCAGACAACGTGCGGTCGATCCGACCGGGGCATGGGTTGCATACGCGTTATCTTGACGCTGTCATCGGTCGTCGCGCCCGGCAGGATGTTGCGCGCGGGACGCCGTTGGATTGGGCGTATCTGGCATAGCCCTAACCGATTGTATCAGTACATATGTTGCCACTTCTAGTGGTCTTTGCTTTACATTTCTGCTATAATATGGGGAGATAGTGTTGCTTGTCCCAGGGTAAAACGATGGGTAAAATGATGGGGTAGAACGATGACAACCATCCAAATTCATTCTGAAGTATCACTTGCCGAATTGCTAAATGGCGTTAAATTACTAGATACGGTGGCCTTGGAGAGCTTTGCCGATGAGGTGTTGGCAATTCGCGCCCAGCGGCGAGCGCCTAACTTATCGCAAGAGGAATCAGAATTACTCTTAAAGATCAATCAGGGACTGCCCATGGCAGTTCGCACACGGTTTGGGAAACTTAACGAAAAACGGCGCGCAGAAACCCTAACCGAAGAGGAACACACCGAGTTGCTAGGGTTGATTGATCAGATTGAAGCGCATGATGTTGAACGTGTGAAAAACTTGGGGAAGTTAGCACAACTGCGCAATGTACCGGTACGCGCTTTGATGAAACAATTGGGGATACAGCGTCCGGCCTATGCCTAGACCACGAATTACAACCCAACAACGCCAGCTTGTTACTGAACGCGCACAAGGCTACTGTGAATATTGCCTGAGTCCGGCAGATTTTGCAACAGAATCGTTTTCCATTGAGCATATTATCCCGCTTGCTCAGGGCGGTGATAACACATTGTCAAACCTAGCGTTAGCGTGTCAGGGTTGCAACGGGCATAAACATAGTAAAGTGACAGCGCCCGATCCTTTAGATGGTACAAGCCTACGGCTCTATCATCCCAGGAAGCAACAGTGGCATGAACACTTCGCTTGGAGCAAAGATTATACACAGATTATCGGGCTTACACCGATAGGGCGTGCAACCGTTGAAGCACTAAAGATGAATCGGCAGAACCTATTGAATTTACGCAGGGCGCTCTACGAGATCGGTGAACATCCGCCTGGATACCAACAAGTATGATCAGACGCAATAGTCTAAAAGGTCCTAAAGCTCAGAATAGCGCTACTTTTGCCGCTACGCTACCCATATCTGATCCCGGTACTTTGCAAGATCCCCCTGGTCCAGAAGGCTTGCCGCTGGTTGGCAGCATCTTTCGGATCAACCCGAAGCGCAACATTCTCTTTAATTTTATTGATTTGTGGCGCGACTTTGGCGATCTCTGCCATGTCAAGCTGGGGCCGCTCCATCTCTATCTGGTGGTTAAGCCGGAGCATGTGCATCATGTACTGGTGCGCAACCCGGACAACTACATCAAGGGCAATGGCTATAATGGTTTTCGCCTGCTGGTTGGCCAGGGGCTGGTGACCAGTGACGGCGATCTGTGGCGCCGACAGCGGCGCCTGATGCAGCCTTCCTTTACCCCGCGCGCCACGGCCCAATTTGTCGATGTCATGGTAAATGCCATTGAACACACCGCGGCGCGCTGGCAGGACGCCGCGGTGACCGGTCAACCGCTTCACATCGACGACGAGATGGCGCGCCTGACCATGAGCGTCATCAGCCAGACCATCTTTGGCGTTGATCTGGGCGCAGAGTCGGGTGTGGTGAGTCAAGCATTTCATGAAGCCTTTGCCTTTGTCACTGCCCGCACCATGAGCGCCTTTGCCCTGCCGCTCGCCTGGCCTCTGCCCAGCCACCGCCGCTTCCGCCGCAATCGTCGCATTATTGACAACTTTGTCCAGAGCCAAATCGCCAAAGGTCGCCAACGTAATACGCAGGACAGCTTGCTCACGATTCTACTTCAAGCTACCGACGAAGCGACCGGCCAACGCATGAGCGATGAACAGGTGCGTGATGAGGTCGTCACCCTCTTCCTCGCCGGCTTTGAAACAACGGCGCGTTCGTTGACTTGGGGTTGGTATCTATTGGATCAACATCCTGAAGTTGTTCAACGGCTGGAAGCGGAAGTGGACGCAGCACTGGGCAAGCGTTCACCAACGCTGGCTGATCTGGCTGCGCTTCCCTACACCCGCATGGTGGTGGACGAAATCTTGCGCCTCTACCCGCCGGCCGGCATGTTGGCGCGCCAGGTGGTGGCGGATGATGTGATCGATGGCTACCGCATTCCGGGCAACAGCATCGTCATGCTCATCCCCTTTATGACCCACCGCTACCCTGGCGTCTGGGAGAACCCGGAAGCTTTCCTCCCAGGGCGCTTTGCCCCGGAGCAGGCCAATCAACGCCCCAAATCGGCCTACATCCCCTTTTCCGGCGGGGCGCGCATCTGTCTGGGCAACCACTTTGCCCTGGCTGAAATGGTCTTCACCTACGCCATGCTCATCGCCCGTTACCGCTTGCACCGCACGACCCAGGAACCTATCGGCTATGGCTTTCACGGCTCCATCTGCCCCACCACGCCATTATGGATGAAAGCGCAGTTGCGGGTAAAATAGGTAGGAAGTCGCGTAGTCGTTTAGTCATGTAGTCGCGTGGTCAAAGAGCCGTGTACTCTTATGTGACTTTGTCTAGTTGTTCTGACCAACGCGGCGCCGTGTAACGCCATCACGGCCGGACGACACGATCCTTGACCACGCGACCAGACCGACCACGCAACTCAGGACAATAACACCATGACCTCAACCAGTACACCGATTAACACCGTCAACATCGTACTGCAGACCAATCCCCAGCGCGACTACACCATCGCCTGGGCAGCAACCTTTCTCTTTTTTATTGCCTTTTATGCCCTCATCGTCCCCTTGCCGCGCTACTTGACCGCCATCGGCTTGCCCGATTGGGAAGTCGGACTCGTGTTAGGTGCGACGGCCATTGCATCGCTGCTCATGCGGCCCATTTCCGGGGTGTTAACTGACCGTTTTGGTCATAAACGGATGATGCTCCTTGGGGCGACTTCCTTGACCATTGGGGCCATTGGTGTTGTGTTGACCACCCAGGTTGCGCTCCTTTTTACCCTGCGTATTTTGCAATCGCTGGGCTATGTCATCTTCACCACCGCCGGCAATGCGTTGGTGGGTCAATTAGCGACGCCGGAGGAACGTAGCAAAAAGATTGCCTACTTTGGTCTGGCCGCCAACTTTGCCATGACTATGACACCGGGGGCTACGGATCTACTGCTGCCACTGATTGGCTTGACCACCGCTTTCTGGCTATCTGGCGGGATCGCCGCCGGCGCCGGCGTGATGACCCGCGCCTTGCACTATCAGGCGCCGGCAGAGAATGGAACACACTCCTTGAACTTGACACAGTTATGGCGTTTTCCGCGTCAGCTTTGGCTGCCCATGTTTGTCTCAGCGCTCTTTGGGGCCGGCTTTGGCGCCTATTTTCAATACTTTGCCGTGTTGCTCGAACGGCGCGCCATTCCATCGGCGGCGGTCTTTGCCACCTATGGCATCAGCATTATTATCACCCGTCTGCTCTTCGGGCGCTATTTGGATCGCATTGGCTTTGGTCGGGTTCTGGTCATTGCGGCGTTGATCATGACTGTGGGGCTGGTGATGGCAGCCTATGGCTATTCCTTACCTATGTTGATTACCGCAGCCGCGCTCATTGCTGCGGGTGGTGGCTTTTTCCACCCCATGCTGATTGCCCATCATGTCACCCTCTTGCCTCAACGCTCCGGTTGGGCAGTGGCTTGCTTCTACTTTGGCTTTGACCTGGGCATTGGCGGCGGGGCTTGGCTCTTGGGCGCCGCGCTCGACCTGGGCGGGTTAGAGGCGCTTTATTTGACCGCGGCACTGTTGACCCTTGCCACTTTGCTATTTATCCCAGCGCTAGCACACCAACAGGCTGCTGCTGCCTAGAAATTTAGTCTTTGGAGTGTTGTGTAGTGTTGAACCGAACGCAAGTGATGTGTAGCTGTTCTTGGGTAGGCATCGTTGCTATTTTGCTCTGGCTTGGTGCGCAAATTAGTTTGGCGACGGCAGAGGCAGAACGCACCATGGTGGCGAATAGCGGCATTGTCGCCACTGTCACCCCGGTCGATAATCTGGAAGTTGCAACTGCCAGCTATCTTGGCAGCACTGGCAACGATCAGCTCAATGCCGTCGATATTGCCCCAGATGGCACTGTTATTGTCGGCGGAAGTTTACCTGGCTATGCAGTGGCTGAGATTACACCGGTTGTGATCAATGGAGGAACAGACGGTACGGTACTACGGCTGGATCGCAATGGCCGCACGGTTCGATCACTGACCAAAATCGGCGCCGTTGTGACTGATCTGGAAATGAACAGCCAAAATCAACTGGTTGTTTGTGGCGACTTTGGACTAGCGTTGCTCAACGCCACCGCGGATCAAGCACAATGGCAACACGCGCCCGGACAGGTCAACCGTTGCGCCATTGGCGATGATGGCGTTGTGGCTGGGCTAGTTGGCGCCGTACTCTACCTCTATGATGGTACTCAACTCCGTTCCTGGACAGTGGCAAGCAGCGCGGTTTATGATGTAGCTGTGGCAGGCGCCGAGCAATTGGTCATCGCTACTGGCTACACCCAACTCGCCTCGAATCTACAAGTCGCCTTCATCCGCGCTTGGCGCTACGACGGAAGTGAAGTCTGGCGCAGCTATGACTATGCCGCCGTTACCGGCTATGGCGCCGATACGCGTGGCGAACGCGTTGCCATTGGGCGGGATGGGCTGCTCTATTTTGCTGGAACGATCAACGGCGGCACCGGCGCCTCGATCTTTTCCCGCGACCCCAAAGACCTTAATCAATCAGCTGCGGCCAAAACAGTCAAGTTTGACCGTTTCAATGATTCCACCAATACCGGTTCGATTAAGATGACTTGGTATGGTCGCTATGCGCCGGCTACCGGTGATCTGCTCTTGGGACAATCGCTCTTAACCCGCCTGACCAATGGCCGAGGGAACTCGATTACACCGCAGGCGATCATGGCGGATGAGACAGGCCAGCTCTATGTTGTCGGGAGCAAAACAGCCGACTTGGAGCGCCGGAGTGATCGACAGGTTGATGGGCAAGCGGTGGGTGCTTATGAGAGTGGGGAGGGGTATCTGCTTGCGCTGGCGTCTGACTTTCGCAGCCGTATTGTGTGGACCCCCTTTGCCCGTAGCGGCTATGCGGCGGGCAATTCGCCTGTTAACGCCATTGGGGTGCGCAATGGCATGGCAGCTCTGGTTCTCACCCAGGACAATGGCAAAGAACGGCGGTTGATCACCACCGCTGCCGCCTTACATCGGGAACCGCCCGGCGGTGGCAGTGATGGCTATCTGGCGGTTTGGCCCCAAGTTGGCGCACCAGCCGCACCAACGGCATTGACGGTAAATCCGACTATTGGCTTTGTCGGTGAAAACCGTTTTGTTGCCACAGTGCAGCCGAGCAGTGTGAGCTTGCCCATCACCTACACTTGGTCGATCAACGCAGCGGTTGTGCAGAACACAGTTGCAACCCAGCAGCGCACCGACACCTTGGTTTACACCTGGGATCAGCCCACCGAAGAGCAAACGTTAACGGTTGCCATCCAGACAAAGAAGGGCATGTTGACTGCGACCTACACATTTGCTGTGATCGAAGCAAAACGTCTTTATGTGCCGCTGGTTACCCGGTAGCTTTTGGTGATTGCTATATATGTGCGTCGGCGTTGCGCTTTCCCGGCCTACGGCTGGCTTACTGTCGCATCTACGATAGGCAACTGTACAGAAAATTCTGCCAGAGATTGACTTGCCAGTGCAACATCCATGAGTCGTTCAATCTGTTCTAGCGGTAAGGTACAAATTTTTGCCCGCAATGGCTCGCCTAGTGCCCCAAAACGATGGGTTAACAGACGCACCAGGAGAAGCGCAGCTCCTTCTTGTCGTCCTTCTTGTCGTCCTTCTTGTCGTCCTTTGTCTTCGCCTTTTTGCATGGCAAAACGCTCGACACTGGTTACATATTCCATATGTTGCTCTGCCTCCATTTGTGCCACTTGTTGGATCCACTCCCGCTCTAGATCGTCAGGTAGCCGCATAATCCAATCAATAAAACGAAACAGGTTAAGAATATCCTGGCGTTGATAACCCCGATCATAGGCATGACGGATTATACGAAACTTCCAATACTGGCGATACTCTGGATCATGTTGCGTCTCACGCGTTTTGAGATGGGCCATTACGACAATGGCGAATGGGTTAGTACTAGCTTCTAGTTCTGCCCAGCGATCAATATAGTCGGATAATTTGACCGTTGGAAATTTGAAGCTGACTTCACACCCCCATAACTCGTAACTAAATTTGCCGGGGCGCCAACTATCATTGTCATCAGTTAATACGGCAAAGCTGGCAACGAGTTTGCCATCACGGTCAAAAAGCCGATGGTTGTACGTATAGACACGACGCATTCTTCCACGGACTGTCGTAATCATCGTATTGCGTACTCATGCCAGCCTTTCACATAAGATGGTCAAGGGTTGTTTTGTGATGGATTATAGCACACCTGTATCCACCCGAAACCGGCAAGAGGTTGAACTTTGACTGCGGCTAAGTGTGCATTATTTTGCCAAAATGACCAAATATTTCATTGTTGCGCCGCTATGATTGAATAACCCGTGTAGTTTCTGTGGGTCAAAGACAATTGCTTCGTTAGCGCCAAAAATATGGCGTTCTTCGTCCAATTCCAGCGTACCTTCACCCTCTAACATGTGGATTGCTTCATAGCCGCCATGACGATGGGGCGGATGACTGCGTTGACCGGGACCAACTTCAGAAATATGGACATGAATCGGCTCCCCTTGCAGGTCGGCATCCAACAAGTAGCGGGTAAGTCCTTTGGCGATGTGGGTCTGTAGCGGCATAATGATTTCCCTTGGTATGGTGGCAGGTAAAATTTGCACCTTCAGCAGTTTCACGGGTTATCTCTCACCCTATTATACGTGATTGCGCAACCAAAATAAAATCATATTCTCGACATCAACCGAGCCACCGGCTACGATACGGATGTGAACCGGTTGGCCGATGGATTAGGGGTGCAGTTGGAGGTGTTTTGGGGTGAAGCGGGGGAGTAAGGGATAAAGAGATTGAGAGATTGCCCGTGTTGATAATCTCTCAATCTCTCAATCTCTTTATCTCCTCTGTTCAATAGGCAGTTAGCGTGCAATCGTCACCGGCTCCCCCAGTGTTTGCATCAAGCGATTGGCCCAGGCAAACATGGCCGTGGCATGGGTCAAATCCAGGATCTCCTGGTCGGTCAGCCCCAACTGGCGCAACGGCTTGAGATCGTCAGGCGTCAAGGTTGGTGGCGTGCGGGTCAATTTGACGGCAAAGTCCACAATCGCCCGTTCCCGTGGCGGCAACTCTGCCTCGACGCCTTCGTCGATCAAGCGTTGCATGATTTCCGGGCGTTTGGTCAGTTGGATATAGCGTTGAATATGGACGGACGCACAGTAGACGCAGCCATTAACCCGTGAAACCGCCACCGCCGCCAACTCGCGATCGGCCCGTGGCAATCCTCTGGGGCCATACATGATGGCGTTGTAGAGCCGCGACCGTTCGCGCAATACATCCACATCGCGCACCAGCAGCAGATAGTAGGGGGACGTCTTGGCCGTGGGGGTGCTTTCTTCCAATACAGCAATCTGTTCCGGGTTCGCCGTTTCCAGGGTAATGGGATCAAGCCAAGCGCGCCAATCAACGGGATCGGCGGTAAATTTGAGTTTTTCAGCCATTATGCCTCCTCCGTTAAAACCGCTAACACTGCCAGGGTACGCACCTGGAAGCTCAAAAAGGCAATGAGTTGGGAAAGGGTGACAATCGCCGTTACACTTAAGCCGGTGGCTTGTAATGTTGTCAAATCGGCTGGGGTCGCGGCGCCGGGGGTGCGAGTCACTAGATCGACATGGCGCATGATGGCTGTCGTGCGGGGATCAAGGATGACGCTTTGGCCACTCTGCTCGAAGACGGCCATCTGTTCCGGCGTAATTCCTAACGCTGCCAGTTGTTGTCGGTAATGCGCCAGGAGGATCGAATGGGCGTTCAGGGCAGCCACCCGCAACGCCACCAGCCCCCGTTCGATTGCTGTCAGGTCGGACGAATCGGCGGGGGTAAAGAGTTTTTCATAGCTGCCCTGCGTATGGCGCACGACATCCGGTCGCAACGCGCGGACGCCGGCCAACGGTGAATCTGGCGACAGACCGGCAAGCTGGTTCATCAGATCAAGGGGGAACACTTCCTCCTGAGTCATTCCTGCTTCCTTTCGTAAAATATAACACTACAGCGGATTTAGGTGGGAGCGGATTTTTACTACCTGGGGACGCCACCCAGAGGGTGCCCGGTTGCAACGAGCAAGGAGTAAATCCGTTCCCACCTAAATCCGCTGTAGTATACTTATGCCAGCCGCTCGCGCACCGCTTGGATCATGGTCGCGTTTTCTGGGAAGCCACCGTCGCGGTACATGGAATGCACCAGATCGCCATTGATGACCACATCAAAGGTGCCATCCTGCCACGGGATCAACTCGATGGCTGCCAGGTCATAAGTAAAGGCGTGCATCAGCGCGCTGGTTAATTCCAGCGTTTGCGGTTCGTAGCCACAGGCGGCGCAATAGGTGATGCTCACTTTGGCCTGGCTGCGCCGGGTGGGTGCGGCGCCATTGCTGTGACCATTCACCGCAACTGGCACACTGACGGCTGGCGTGGTGGCAGGGGCGACACCCTTTTCGATTAACCCACGCAGATCACGAATCACCTCCCGGTCGGAGAAGGCGCGATGTTCTTCGCGGAAGGCGCCGAAGGCTTGCATGAGCCGACTGCGCGCTTCCTCGGAATATTGGCCAAAGGGGGTGTCCGGCGGTACGTTCTTCAGGATCGGATCGGTGGCAAAAAGTTGCTCGCGCATCTCCGCTTGTAACTTGCTCACACTGGCCGGTCGTTCGATCCAGTGACCCAGTTCGCGGAAGTTTGGATCAAAAACAACAAAGACCGGAATTGACTGGAACTGCCCCTCTTTCAGGTACTGATTCATAATATCCAAATTCTGGTCGCGCAGGAAGATGCGTACATCCAACTTGCCGCTATCTTCGGCCATGCGTCCCAAGACCGGCAGATTGTTGATCACATCGCCACACCAATCCTCGGCCAGCACCAGCACATAAAACGGCGCGGGCAGTTGGCGAAAAAAGGCGAGATCAGCCGGTTCCAGCACAACCGCCGCTTCATTGGCCAGCAAGCGTTCCTGGTTGCGCGTCATCTGCGCCTTGTATTCGGCATAGGTCAGCCCCTGCACAAACCGTTCTTTTGTTACAGCCATGACTCTTTCCTTTCAGGGTCCTTTGGGTAAATTGGCAGAAAATAAAAAGTGAATAACCTATTTTGCAGGAGATAAAGAGATTGAGAGATTCCAAGCAACAATCTCTCAATCTCTTTACCTCTTTATCTCCTGAACACTGGTTTATTATGCCGTTGTTTCACAGCTTTGAATGCAGGGATTCTCACGGTGATGCCGCTGATTGGGGACGCCAGCCAAGCGCCGGCGCAATTTGTGTGGCGATCTGTTCCAACATTGTCATGGACTGGGCTAACGGCGGTTTGACCGGGTTGAATTGGAGGATCAAATCGGTGGTATAAGGTAACACACGATCAGCGGCTAACGTTGCGGTGACTTCCTCAGGATGACCATAGGCAATGTGCATCCGTTGGCAGTACCCTTCCAGGTCGAGACCGGGCGGGAGGTTGCCCTGTTTGACCATGAGTTCGGCAGATTGCATCACGCCGGTGCGTAGCTCGGCCAAGGCGGTTGCACGGTCAGCGGCAGGGTAGATGCCACGGGAAAGGCCAATGCGCGGCGGCGTTGCTTGTCCCTGCCATTGATTTCGATAGGCGTTAGCGACCGGCAGTTGGATGATGTCGGTCGGCTCGGCGTGACCCCAGGCGGCGCGCGCCAGCATTAGCCCAACGCCCTGTTGCGCCACATATTCGGCGCCACGGATGCTCAACGCACTCTGCCAGAGGCGGTTGATCAGGGTGGGCGCCGGTGGTTGCAAGCGCTGACCGCTTTGCCCTAAGGGTTCGCCGCGCAGCGCTTGTTGGAGAAGTTGTAAACCTTCGGTGGTTAAGGCGTGGCGCCTGGCCGTATCGACGCCGAATGCTTGAAATTCCGCGGCGTCACCGCCGCTGCCGACTCCTAGTTCGAGCCGGCCATTGCTCAACGCATCGACCACAGCGGCATCTTCCGCCACGCGCAAAGGATGCTCTAAGGGCAAAACGACAATGGAGGTGCCAAGGCGTAGGCGGCGCGTCCGTTCAGCCGCAACCGCCAGGAAAGGAAAGGGCGAGGGCAGACAACCACTCCGCTCCTTGAAGTGATGTTGGGCAACCCAAATGACATCAAAGCCCAGTTGGTCGGCAGCGACAAAGAGTTCTAAGGTTTCCTGATAGATCCGACGTGGATCATCAGCGCCTTCCAGGTGGGTTAGAAAACCGAGACGGAAGGGTTGATTCATGAGATGGCTCCCCTATGGTCAATGTTCGACCAGGCAACGCAACAGCAGAACGCGGTCACGTTTATGATAGCCGATAACACCGGGAATGCCAATCAAGGTTGTCGGGAAAAACGTACTGTGGTTTTCAGTAACTAGAGCGACCCTCTGCCGATAGCGGGTCGTTTTTACAAATTCATCGTTCCTTATGGGAAGATTTACTTCCCTGTACCCCTGTTGCTATGACGGGGAACCCAAACGCTCCAGATATTCATACGAATTTTACTTGTCGTGTGCATGGGTGGTCTCCTCTGGTTAGTTGGTTGGTTGGGTGGTTCGTTGGTTGAGCCTGTCGAAACCAACGAACCACCCAACCAATTCTCATACTTGCCTGCATTGTAATGGTTTCTGCCGCTTTTGGCTGTCCGCTACACGACAGCAACCCTGTGTGCTACTGCACAGGTCGGGATGACAAGGGGCAAGAATTCCGTCAATTGGCAGAGGTGGTGACAGTAAGGGTTGACTATAATGGACACCAACCTGTTGATTTACCACCCTTGGTCGGCTCTCAACCGACCACCTGCACCAGGAGACGCCCATGTCAATCCGCCACTGGTTATGCAATCTGCGTTGGCTGAGCACGTTTGTGCTCTTCTTTGCCTGGTTCTATTATCATGCAATGGCAATGCCAGCCAGCTCACTGTTTAGCGCAACAACTCGACAAGAGAAGCAAGCTGCCACGCTACCACTGACCACAACTCAGCCTGCTCAAGTTTTTCTGCCTGTGGCGGCTGGTCGGCCCCCAGCACGATTGGTCATCGCCGCCGCCCACATTGACAGTGTGATCAGCGGCGAAGGGGATGAAGCGGTTCTGCTCTGGAACATTGGCGCCGGTAGCCAAGCGTTGGCCGGCTGGCAACTCGCCACGTTGACGCGCGCAAGTACCTTCCCGCTCACCAGCACCCTGACCCTGGCGCCGGGGGAACGGCTCTGGTGCGCCGCCGTGGCCGTCACCTTTACCCACGCCTTTGGCGAAACGTCGGGCTGTGAATGGGCAGAGGATAGCGATCCCACCGTCCTCGACCTGGCCGGCAAGTTGTCGTTGACCAACGGCGGTGGTCATCTTTACCTGCGCAATGCTCAAGGGGAAACGGTGGATACCCTGATCTATGGCGACAGCACCCAACCGGCGACTGGGTGGACGGGTGTCGCCGCTCAACTTTATACCCGTGGCGATGTCGTGACGGAAGGGCAAATCTGGCAACGCAAGCGCGACCCCATCACCGGCTGGCCGCTTGATAGCAATCGCGCCAGTGACTGGGCCGGCGACTTAGCCGATCTCCGCTGGGGACGCCAGGCGCGCCTGCCGGGCTGGCTTGGCTGGACGCCGTCCGAGTTGGCGCGGCCTCAGGATGGAACTGCCACAGCGAATGTAACGGTTGCTGTCGGTCCCGAAGGACTATACCAACCGCTATCAACCCTCCTAGCTAGTGCGACGACCACGCTTGACTTGAGCCTTTACACATTGGAACATCGCGACCTGACCCAGATCATCGCGGATGCGGCGCGCCGTGGGGTACGGGTGCGGCTGTTGTTGGAAGGCAGCCCACCCGGCGGGATCAGTGATTTGCAGAAATGGTGTGTGGCAACCATTGCCGGCGCCGGCGGTGAGGTGCGTTACCTGGCGGCAGCCCCAGGAACCCCAAACGGCTACCGCCCGCGCTACCGATTTCTTCATGCCAAGTATGGCGTGATCGACGGACAACGCGTCTTTAACGGCACCGAAAATTTCACCTACGATGCCATGCCTGTAGCAACCGATAAACCCGTTGGCGGGCGGCGCGGCTTCTACTTGCTCACCGATGCCGCGCCGGTGGTCACGGCCCTACAACGCCTCTTTGCTCATGATTGGGCGCCGGAACGCTTTCTCGATCTCCACCCCTTTGACCCCACGCACGCCAAATATGGCGGCCCGTCGGCGGATTTCATCTGGCCGCCGACGCCAGTCTATACCGTCACCGCGTCACCGTTTCGCGACGCCATCACCATCAATGCCACGGCCCAGTTTACCGTGGTCAGCACGCCGGAAAATGCGACGCGACCGGATGCGGGTCTCAATGCCTTGCTGGCCCAAGCCGGCGCCGGTGATGAGATTCTGGTAACGCAACTCTATGAACATAAGAACTGGGGCGACAGCCTAAGCAACCCCGTTGCCGATCCCAATCCGCGCTTGCAAGCCATGCTGGATGCTGCCCGCCGGGGCGCACGGGTGCGCATTCTGCTGGACAGCTTTTTCGACGAACCGGAAGCGATCCGCAGCAACCGCGCCACGGTTGATTATGTCCGCACCCTGGCCCAGGCAGAAGGGCTGGACATCGACGCCCGTACCGGCAATCCTACCTTGGGTGGGATTCATGCCAAGGTGGTGCTGGTGCGGCTGGGTGATCGCTACTGGTTAGCCGTGGGTAGTTTGAACGGCGGCGAGATCAGCCATAAGTTGAATCGGGAAGTGGTGGTGATCACGGATGTACCAGGAGTCTATACGCGGTTAGCCGAAGTCTTCGCCTGGGATTGGAGCAGCGCGGAATAACGGATTCTCGACAGTAACGGATTTTGTCCGCGTCGCGGTAGGATGCTGTTCTAGTGGAAGCATGGCGGTGGTTGGTAACGGTGGTTGTAGCGGTTTTTGTAATGCTTGGTTGCTGGTATGGTTCAGCCGTTTGTGATGAAATAGACGTAACGGATCGGTTTTGCTGTCATTGATCACGAAAGGGAAGCAACCTATGCACACCATTGCGGCTTATCATCATGAATTAACGGTGCGCCGTCGCTTTGCGCTCTTTTTCTTTTTGCTCTCCTTGCTGTTCTTAGTTGCGACAAGAGGATAGACGACTGGGGAAGGAAGAGTAGAAGATGCGTTATACGGCAAAATCGAATGATACGTCATCGTTCTATTCTGTTGGCGCTGCCGCTTCGGTAGAATTCATGAGCAGCCCATGACAGTCACCAAAGGTCAAGCCGGAGCCGCAAAAACAGGGCAGATCGGCTGCCACCGGAGCAAAGAAATTGTCGGGACCGGGGAGAAGGTCAAAGTAATCGTCCGGCGGAGTTTGGTCAAAGAAGGGGTCGGCCAGTGCTAGGCCGGCAAATTGGGCATAAAGGTTTTGGCGCAGATCGAGCGAACGGGTGGCGAAGGGAAAGGCGAAGTGATGCGTTTCCTGTACCTGCATCGCCCGCGCAATCAGCGCATCATGATCAAGCGCCGTGTTAGCGCTGGCGTAGACCAAAATGTTGCCGACCGGCAAGGGATTGACATAGATCATAGGAAAAACTTGTTGTAACCCCTTAAGGCGCGACAGAAAATAGGGATCGCTCGCCAGGAAATTTGCCACCAGCACCCCGTCCGCCGTCAAGCGTTGGCGACAGAGCGTATAAAATTCCACGGTACTCATGCGATAGGGGACATAGCCCCGATCCAGAAAGACATCGACAAAAATAAAGTCGTATGGTTCGCTTTGCGCCGCCAACCATTCCCGGCCATCCGCTAACGCCACCTGCAACCGTTCATCCACTTCCAGGCCAAAGTAACTTGTCGCCATCGCAATGATGGCCGGCTCAATCTCCGTACAATCAATCTTTACCGTGGGAAAATAGTGATGCAGCACTAGCGGCACACAGCCACCGCCCAATCCCGCCACATAGACCCGCTCCGGTTGCGGTTGCCAGAGTAGCCCCAACATGGCCGCTTGGGTATAATCATCATAGAGCGCCAGCGGATCATCCAGCCGCATTTCCGATTGCATCACGCCCGAATCGGGGTGTTGTGGATCGAGCAGCCAGAGCCGTATGTTGCCCTCCCCCTTGGTGACAATGACAAAATAAGCGCCATGCAACTCGGCATAGAGCGTCCCCTCTTCTGCTTCCTGCAACGGTTGTAGGCGGGTCATAATGGCTTGCCGGTTTTTTGTAAGCCAAGTTGGTTCGTCCATGTGCTGATTTACCCGTTTGTGTGTATAATAGGGTAAATAGGTAGACAGGTAGACAGGGAATAAGACCCGTCTACCTGTTTCCCTGTTTCCCTGTTTCCCTGTTTCCCTGTTTACCTGTCTACCGACTAAGGAGCCAATGCTGTGACAACCGGAGCCATTGACGAACTCGATCTGCATGGTGAGCGCGCGGCTGTGCGCGGCAATCCCAGCTTTGTCTGGCGCGCCGGCCAGGATCGGCGACTCCAGATGATTGTACACTGGGCGCCGCCAACCGCTAAATCGGCGTGGGGTGCAGTGCTGGTTAACGGGTGTGGGGTGGGGATGTATGTCAAAGCCTTACAGCCCTACAGCGAGCAGCTTTACGGTCTGGATATTGAGCCGGAACATTTGCGCCGCGCCGCCGCCACTGTTCCGTCCGCCTATTTTAAACTGGCTGCTTGTGAAGCGTTACCTTACCCGGCCGATTTCTTTGATTTGGTGTTGAGCCACGAAGTGATCGAGCATGTAGGCGATGACAAGGCCACCGCTGCCGAGATGGTGCGCGTTCTCAAGCCGGGGGGGCGGGCGATCATCTTTGCGCCCAACCGACTCTACCCTTTTGAAACGCATGGTCACTACTGGCAGGGCGAATATCATTTCGGCAACACGCCGCTCATCAACTACCTGCCCGATTTCATCCGCAATCAACTAGCGCCTCATGTACGCGCCTACACAGCACGCGGGCTACGCAATCTCTTTGTCGGTCAGCCGGTGCGGGTGATCCACCATACGCAGATCTACCCTGGCTACGACAATCTTGTGTACCGGCGACCGGCGTTGGGCCAGTGGCTGCGTCGCGTTACCTATGCGTTGGAGAATTCACCGCTGACCAGCTTTGGCATTAGTCATCTGTTGGTGGTGGAAAAGGTGTGATGGCTGCCGCTAGGAGTGATGAAGCTTATTGGAACGGGTAGTAAAGACTTTAGTCTTTCTGTGGACAGGCGAAAGACTAAAGTCTTTACTACCGTTCACTCAGTGATAATGACCAGCGTACCGGGGTTTTCCTGGCTGCTTTTATACCAGGTGGTTTTGCCATCCCATTCGGGGCCGGCCCAGTCAAAAAGCCATTTGGCATCGCTATTGGTCATGTTTAAGCAACCATGACTCATCGGTTCACCAAAGTTGTTGTGCCAATAGGTGCCATGAAAGCTATAATCTTCATAGAAGTATTGCACCCACTTTACGCCCGGCAGATAGTAGTAGTTACGCCCTACCCCTCCAGACATGACCTGTTCTGAAACTTTGGTGCGAATGCGAAACTCGCCGGTGACAGTGGGGGTGCCGGGCAAGCCAGAGGAGACAACAAAGGCGCGCACCGCTTTTTTCCCTTCGTAAGCGATGACAATCTGCTCACTCAGATCGACCCGAATCCAACGCTCCTCGTTCGGCCACTTGACCGGGGTCAAGTGGGATAATGATTGCGGCAGAAAGGCCGTCGTGCGGCGCTCAACATCGTCGTGGAAGGCGCGCTTGATGAGTGGGCCGACCAGCGGTTTGGTAAAGGGTAACGGCGGCTTGATCGCCAGATGGGTTGCACCCGGCGCCTCATCGGTGTCACTCGGGTGGGAAGTCGCCAAGGTCGAGGTGGCGTCAATGGCTTGGTTGACACCACGGTTTGCTCCATCCACCGCCGCGCCTACCGCGCTTTGCGCCAGGAGGGATGTTGGTGTACTCAAGGATAAAACAAAAAAGAACAACGTACCCAGAAGTGCATAACGCAATGATCGTTGCGCGCTACACCAAATCTTTTCACGCAAGCGAAAACTCCTTTCCATGAATCAGTACAATATGAGATTGACAAAGTAGGCAATCATAGGCTAAATATCATACAATCAATGCAGTTGATCTGTTTGCCAATCTACGCACCAGCCCACTTTGTACTAAAGGAACAAAACAATGACTTACTTGCTTGGCATTGATGTTTCAACCACCGCCACCAAAGCGCTTCTGATTGATGCGCAGGGTGCGGTCGTTGCTGTCGCCGCCACCGAATATGATTTTGAAACCCCCCAGCCTTTGTGGAGTGAACAAGACCCGGCGCTTTGGTGGTATGGCGCCATTAATAGCATTCGCGCCGTCCTCGAACAGTGCGGCGTTGATCCGGCTGCCATTCATGGCATCGGTTTAACCGGCCAAATGCATGGCTTGGTCTTGCTCGATGGCGCTGGACAAGTGTTGCGTCCCTCCATCCTTTGGAATGACCAGCGCACTGCCGCCCAGTGTGATGAAATTCGCGCACGTTTGGGCAAAGCCAAACTAATCGAATACACCGGGAATGACGCCCTCACCGGTTTTACGGCGCCCAAAATTCTCTGGGTGCGTGACCATGAACCGGCGGTGTATGACCGGATTCGCCACATCTTGCTGCCTAAAGATTTTGTTCGCTACCAACTAACCGGCGAACCGGCGATGGATTGCGCTGATGGCGCCGGTACGTTGTTGCTCGATCTCAAAAAGCGCAATTGGTCTACCGAAGTGCTGGATGCGCTCAACATCCCGCACGACTGGATGCCTCCCATTTTTGAAGGTCCGGCCATTACCGGTCGTCTAACGGCTGCTGCTGCTGCCGCCACCGGTTTACCCGTCGGCACCCCGGTGATTGCTGGCGGTGGCGATCAGGCTGCCCAAGCAGTGGGTGTCGGCGCTGTGCAGGAAGGCATTATTGCGCTTACACTGGGAACGTCGGGGGTTGTCTTTGGCAGCGTTAATCATCCTTTCTTCCAACCAGAAGGTCGCCTTCACGCCTTTTGTCACTCGGTGCCGGGGCGTTGGCATTTGATGGGGGTGATGTTATCTGCGGCCGGCAGTCTGCGCTGGTATCGGGATACGCTGGCCCCTGGCGTCAGTTATGATCAGTTGTTACAACCCGCCGCTGCTGTGCCTGCCGGCTGCGAGGGCTTACTCTTCCTGCCCTACCTGACTGGTGAGCGCACGCCCCATCCCGATCCGTTGGCTCGTGGCTCCTTTGTCGGTCTCACCGTGCGCCACACCTTACCGCATATGACTCGCGCCGTGTTGGAAGGGGTCGCCTTTGGCCTGCGTGACAGCTTTGAACTGATGAAGGGGGTTGGGTTGAGCGCTATCCAACAAGTGCGGGTCTCCGGCGGCGGCGCCCGTAGCCCACTCTGGCGTCAGATCCTGGCCGATGTCTTGGGCAGTGAACTGGTAACGGTCAACACAACCGAAGGCGCTGCCTATGGCGCTGCGCTTCTCGCCGGCGTCGGCGCCGGCGTCTGGCCAAGCGTTGATGATGCCTGTGCCGCTGCCATCCAAACCACCGGCAGCACCGCTCCAAACCCCACGGCTGTTGACTATTACAATCGCGCCTACGCCCAATACCGCGATCTCTACCCGATCCTTAAACCTGTCTTCGCTAATCTGGCAACCTTGTAGACAGGGAAACAGGTAGACAGGAAAGTAAGACGAGTCTACCTACCTGTCTACCTGTTTCCCTGTCTACCGATTTCCCTACTTATCAATAATGCACATAGACCTCCGTCCCCATCGGCGCCCAGTTGTAGAGGATTTGGGCTTCGCCGGGGGTCATATTGACACAGCCGTGGCTCATGGGAGCGCCAAAGTTGTTGTGCCAATAGGCGCCGTGAATGGCATAGCCGCTGTAGAAATACATGACCCACGGCACGCCAGGCAAGCTATAACCGGGGCCGGACATGTGTTGACTGCTATATTTACGGTCAACCCGGAAGCGCCCGGTGACAGTTGGGGTGGCCGGCAACCCGGAGCTGATGTAGGTGTGTAACACCGCAACATCGCCCTGCCAGGCCGTCAACGTTTGGTTGCTCAGGTTAACTTCGATCCACCGCCGCCCGTCGGCCGGGGCTGCCGCCAAGTTGATCGTTGGCGCGGCTGGTTTTTCCTCGCGCTGAATGCGCAAGCGCTGGCCGACCCAGACAAATTTTTCGTGGGGCAGGCCATTGGCGCGCAAGATGGCTTCGACGGTGGTGTTATGTTCTTCCGCCAACGCAGCTAAGGTATCACCGGCTTTAAAGACATAAATACTTGCTAATTTCGGCTCGGCCGCTTTCTCATCTTTCACCACTGCCACGCGGGCCGTGAGCCGCAACTTTTGCCCAACCCAGATCACATTGGGATTGGACAAGCCGTTGAGGCGCATGAGATCACTGGAACTCAGACCGTTGCTTTTGGCAATCTGTGAGAGCGTATCGCCACGGCCCACAATATGATAGCCGTTCCCATTGGGTAACGTTTTGGTGGCCGTTGTCTGCGTTGCGCTCTTCTGTTCATCGGTGCTTGTCGATAGACCAGGGATTACCAACCGCTGGCCGACATAAACATAATCAGGATTGCTGATGCCGTTACTCGCCATTAATGTGCGCATACTCACATTGTACCGTTTGGCAATGACACTCAAACTTTCCCCGCGCGCAACGGTGTGAACGCCATCGTTGGCGTAGAGTGCCGGCGTCCAAAGCGTTGCGCCTAACAACACCAGCACAGCACCGAGCAGACGAATCATGCGGGCCGGTTTGGTAGCAACTACCCGCTTCACTTGTTGGATGATCGGCTGGATCAAAAGTTTACCTTGCATAATAACAACCTTTCGCTCAACAAAACAATTTTTGTAGATGAACGTTCGGCGGAATGTATTGGTTCATCACCAAAAACAGAATTAGTAGTCCGTAGTCCAGCGTCCGTAGTCCAGCGTCGGGGTATTGCGATCTGGGTTGTGTTGCGGTCTACTGGGAATCAGCTCGTTGGCTTTAACTGACATAGACACTGGCCCACTTTGTCTGATCCGCGCGCATGGCAATCGCAAGGACGCTGTCAGGCCAAAAGTTCGAGGCCAGGTAACGAAATGACTGTGGGCGGTCATCGCCGCCTTCATCGGTCAGTAGCAATTGATTACAAAATTCGGCAATATCTTGGATGATGCGCTCATAGCGATAATAAGCCAATGCCGTCGAACTGACATCCGTTGGACCGTACCCCTGATAGAAAAAAGCCTCTTCCGCCGCTGGTTTATGCCAGCCGTTGCCTAACCCGGCGCCGGCAAACATTAGATCGCGCTCTTTAGGCGCCCACAGCGGTGCATCCCAATCGACAATAGAGAGATTACCACTGGTGTCAATCAGAAAATTGCCGGCGTGCAGGTCGGTATGGCAAACCGTATAGGTCAGCGGTTGCCCTTGTAACTGTTGCGCAAGTTGTTCGGTGCGGGCGATCAGTTCGAGAATGGTGGCGCGGTTGCTTTGTAAAAGCTGGGCCACTTGCTGGGCGACCGGCTCGGTAAAGCTCTTAACCGCCGTTTGAGCCAGAAAATGTTGAACACTGGTGCGCCATTGGGGTGAATAGGTTTCGCGTGCAATCGTGTGTGTTAGTACAGGGGGAAAGGTGGCTGTGTGAATTCGTTGTAGCGCTGCGCCAAGCGTACACCAGTGCGTTTCGGTTAGGGTCACTTCATAGCCATTCCCGCCCTCAACAAAGGGATAAAGAATAACTTTGAAGTCGTCCAGGATTGTCCAAAGTTGACCGCTCCTGGTGGGTAGAGGTGGAATAATTTGAGTAATACCCTGGTCGCTTAGGAATTTTGGTAAAGTGACGGACGTTTCGTCAAAAGGTCCGCGCCGTAGCTTGACAAAATAGTTGGCGCCACCTTGTATAACCGCCCGATAGGCGGCAGCATTGACATCAACACCGAGCGGCAGAAACGCGATCTGATCAACCGGCGCCCCATAGGCATCCTGCAAGCAAGCAATGATCTTTTCATCAGCCAGATCCGGTTTTTCCAACATGCGTGCGCGCCACTTTTGTTGTTAGATGGATTGATGCAAGTTGGGTCCCCTTCCAGAGCGAGGCGAGAACTGAGCCGTAAGCCTGGACGTATCAGTTGCCTCTTTCTGGAAGGGACCATTCCCAGCAAAGATTGCAGATATGAAAAAGGAGTTATACAGTCATTGAAGTCGTCAACCTTCGGCTTTTCAATAACTGTATAACTCCTCCAAGGAAGTAGGTCGGGTGGGATTCGAACCCACACGGAGTTACCCGGCGGATTTTCGTACTACCGTGACTTTCGTCACCGGCTCATAGCAGGGCGACCGCAAGGGTGCGCCCCTACTGAAGCTGTTTGTAGTCTGGACTTTCTCTTGACCCTAAATGCCCATCGTAGGTCTCTGCCGTTAAGTCTCTACACCTTCTTCTTACTGCCTCTATCACTGTCAATCAAGGAATGACAATGGGACATGAGAGGAAATCGAATTTGTAAGAAGCTTGGCTCGGGATTACCACCACCGGCTCTATTACCATCCGTGCTGAGGCTTCCCCGAATTTGACAGAATTCACACAGCGCGTTTCCGCCTCTGGTGCTCACTGATGCTAAGTCCGCTGCGTCTGCCATTCCGCCACCGACCCATACCTAATCGTATTGTATGTTGTTTCTAAAGAAATGTCAACCTATACCGGTTTGTAATCGCGTTTTTAAAATTACCTCAACTGCGCCATAAAGTAGCACTTTTTCAGGTGTAAATAGGCTACTTTATGTGCTGCCGTGCCGTATAAGTACGCAACGAGGAGTTCGCACACCCACCTGCGAATTGGGCCTCGCAGATGGGTGTGCGAACTCCTCCTATTGCAATTTTCTATCCTGGCCCCCAGAGCGCCCCCACGAACAACAGCAGAAACAGGACAACCAGCACAAGCAACTTCCAACCATCCAGCGGCCACTCAAAGTACGGTGGTCTTTTGTCGCTCATGCCGATAATCCTTCGTTGCGCCGTTTCATATTTGTCAGTCGCACGGCGGCTGTAATCCAGCCCTCAAAATCATTCTCTTCGCCAACCGTGGGCGCCGGTACAATCTTTGCCAATTCATCGGGCAGGGCATCGGCCAGTTGTTCATAAGTGCAAAGTCCCGCCTTATAGAGCAGATCGGCTGTAATGGCGCCGATGCCGTCAATGCGGGTGAAATCATCGAGCGGCCCGCGGAAGGTGGTATGCCAGCGTTGGTGCTTTTCGGCTAGTTCACGCGCCCGCTCACGCCAGGCGTTGATGTCAGCATTGGGCTTTGCCCGTGTAATGCGGCGCAGGGTTTCAATATCACTCTCGGCCACCTGACGCCAGGTGTAGACGCCGACACCATAGAGCCGGCGTTTATAGGCTTCACCAACGCCGCGAATCATGGCTAAGTTGTCCGGGTGATCAAGGGTTGGCGCGTCGGTTGTTGTCACTGTGGCTGGTTGAACGGCAGGCGGTGCGGTCCCTGATACGGCCGCCGTCTGTGGCGGTGAGACTAGCGAAGTGCGGGGTGCGTGCGCTTCCATCCCATTCAGCAGCGCAGCGTGTTGTTCTCCGCCATTTCGGCTCTCGACACCAGGCAAGGTTGTGACCATCAGGAGCGAATTTGGTCGAGGTTGCTCTTCAACCAGTGTAGCGACAGGCATCGTGGTGGCCAGATCTGCTGGCTGGGCAACCGGCGTCTGTGCCACGGCATTTTGTAAAGCTGCCAGCGTCGCCGGGTTGATGCGTGGCAGATTCGGATCAGGTTGGGTAGCTGTAGCCACAATGGGATCAGGCGGTGGCGCCATGATGACCTTGGCCCGTGGTTCATCGCCTATTTCTGCGCTGTCAACCGAAGCACGCTGTTCACTTTCCAGGTAGACGCCCGGACTGCGGTAGGAAAAGGCCCACGCTGGATTCGATTCATCATGCACTGCTTCATCATGCACTGCTTCATCGTAAATTGGGCGCGGGTTGTCAGCATGCGCAGGATAGACAGTGGTTGCCGATGCTTGTCCCTCTTGCGCCTGCCGTTTGCCGCGATAATATAGCCACTCCCAGAGGGTGGAAGCGGCAAAGCCGAGAATAAAGCCGGCCAGCACCAACCACAGCCCTTGGAAGGAGAGGAACTCTATACCCGCCACAATTGCCTCATGTCTCTACTCGAAAGATTGCCTGTGCCTGTTTTCTACCCAGCAAGCTACACCAAATGTTGCACTCTATCATACCATAAGCTAGACAGATGTCAACGCGCGATGTAAAGTTTCGTAAGCGTCAAGGCGAGTCGTTGCACGAGTCATCCTGCTTGCCGGCGTTGGCGTGCGGCCTCAAAGAGAATCACTGTACCCGCCATTGCGGCGTTAAGCGATTCAACCTGGCCGTGCATAGGGATGGCGAGCGGTTGGGCGGTAGCATAAGCGGCTGGGCTGGCGCCGTCCGCTTCACCACCGACAACAAGCGCAACCGGGGTGCGCCAATCAACAGTATCATAAACAAGGGAGGCATTAGCTTGGGCCAAGTAGACAGTCATGCCTGTTGGTAGCAATGATTGGATGGCCAACCAATCTGGGCAAAGGCGCAATGGCAAGCGAAAATGGGCGCCCATGCCGGCGCGCAAGACTTTATCGTTGTAGGGATCAACCGTTTCCGGGCCAAAGATCGCCAGCGCCACCCCAGCCGCCTCAGCCGCGCGTAGGAGGGTGCCGGCGTTACCAGGGTCGCGCACCTGATCCAAAATCAAGACAAAATCAACCTTCGCCGGCAGCGGCAAGGCGGGCAACGACACAACCGCAACAATCCCTTGCGGCGTCACCGTCTCAGTCAATGAAGCTACTACGTTCGCGCTACAGGCCAGTACGTCAACGCTGGCAGATGTAAGCGTTGCCAACAATTGTTGGGCTTCCCCATTCCCCGCGACTAGTTCAGGCGCAAAATAGAGTTCGCACACTTGCGCCCCACTCTGGAAAGCATCGCGCACCAGGCGAACCCCTTCCAACAGCAACGCGTTGCTGTTGTGGCGCTGGCGCCGTCGTTGCAATTTGCGCGCTTCTTTGACGCGGGCGTTGTCGAGACTGGTGATCATAGATGGGTTAGGTGGTTGATTCGATGATTCGGTAGTAAGCTTGTCGAAATCACTCAATGTCGAAAATAAGAACGGCAGGAGCCTTAGCTCCTGCCGTCATCTGTCTGCCAGTTGAAAAGGATCGTTTAACTCAATTGCGCCTTGGCGACTTCAGCCAATTTGGCAAAGGCGCCGGCGTCATGGATGGCAAGGTGTGACAACACTTTGCGATCCACCTGGACATTGGCTTGCTTCAGGCCATGAACAAACTGACTGTAGTTCAGTTCATTCAGGCGGGCAGCGGCATTGATACGCGCAATCCAGAGGCGACGGAAATCCCGCTTACGATTGCGGCGGTCGCGAAAGGCATAGAAGAGCGACTTGAGCATGGCTTCGTTGGCGCGGCGGAAAAGCCGGTGTTTGGAGCCAAGTTGGCCTTTAGTAAATTTCAAAACTTTTTTATGCCGACGATGAGCATAAACCTTTGGTCGTGAACGAGGCATTTTTCTTTGTCCTTTCCGTGAGGGCGGAATCTGTTCACAGATCCACTTATGGGCCGATCACGTGCTGGTTATTCAGTCGTTTCCGTAAATCAATCAGACAGTAAGACAGTAGCTCTGTAAGTCAGTCAGACAGTCTACACTGATGCACTGTCCTACTGAGCCACTGTCTTACTGTTCTACTACTATTCAGCGGCGCTGCCAGCAATCTTCTTGACCAACTTAACATTGGCCTTGACGGTGCTGGGGATCACATGGCGGAAGTCGCTGTTCACATTACTCCGCTTCTTGCGGCGTAAGTGGGTGCGACCGGCGCGCATGCGCATCAGCTTCCCATTTTTGGTAATGCGGAAGCGCTTGGCGGCGCCCTTGTGTGTCTTTAACTTTGGCATAATCGTCCTCTTCTAAACATCTCAACCGGCAAAACTTTGCATCTGGCAGACATATAAAAACGGGCATTTGCCCGTTTTTATGTACAACTGTTTATTTGTCCCTTGGCAAACACCAGCAAGTCGTATGGCAGAATCCCATACGATCACTTTGGTATGCAAGGATGACAAGTCAAGACCCAGGAAATAGGGTCAAGTTGCCCAGGGTTACGATGGCGTCAACAGCATGATCATGCTGCGACCATCAAAGGCGGGCATGGATTCGACGGTGGTCACATCCTTGACATCTTCGGCCACGCGTTTGAGCAACTCTTGCGCAACTTCGGGATGGGCCATTTCACGCCCTTTGAACTTGATGCGCACACGCGTTTTGGCGCCGTCTTTGGCAAATTTACGGATTTTGGTGAGCGCAACTTGAATATCATGCTCGTCCGTGCGTGGACTCAGTTTTAGCTCTTTGATCTCGATCTGCTTTTGCGCTTTGCGTGATTCCCGCTCGCGCTTCTGCTTTTCATAGAGATATTTCCCATAATCCATCAAACGGCAAACCGGCGGATTAGCGGTTGGGGCTACTTCCACCAAGTCTAGCTCGCGTTGCGTGGCAAGGGCAAGCGCATCACGCACCTGCATCACACCAAGCTGTGTACCGTCACCATCAATGACACGAACCTCACGCGCGCGAATCTGATGATTCACCCGCGTCTCTATCTGGGCACTTCGGTATGGGGTAGCGCTTCTTCCTATGGTCGGACTCCTTCAAATCAAAAAAGAATAAACAAAATGAGTCTATAGTATAACATTAAAAAGCTACGCTCGTCAAGTCCCTTTTTTGTCTTTTTCACCATTTTCTGTTACTGCCGCTCGCTGTTTACGCACCATTTCGACAAAAAATGCGTGCCAGCGTAAGTCAGACGTTAATTCTGGGTGAAAAGCCGTCGCCAATAGATTCTGTTGACGCGCAGCCGCAATCACCGTTTCACCCGTTGGCGTGACCACTTGCGCTAATGGTTCAACCGTTGGACCAACGGCTATAATGGCGGGCGCGCGAATGAAAATGGCATGAAACGGGGCGTCGGCCCATAATGACACTTGCAGTTCAGTCTCAAAGCTATCGACTTGCCGGCCAAAGTAGTTGCGATTGACCAGCACATCCAGACCGCCCAGCAGCGGTTGCCCGCCCTGTTTCTGCCCAACCGCCCGTTCCGCCAACAGAATCATCCCGGCGCAGGTGCCCCACACTGGTTTGCCGGCCTCCACCCATGCGCGCAATGGCTCGACCAACCCCCACCGTTCGGCCACCAGCCCCATGCTGGTGCTTTCGCCGCCAGGGATGATCAAGCCATCCAAATCTGCCAGTTGCTCCGCCTTGCGCACTTCCACTGCTTCCACGCCTAGGCGTTGCAACATGCTAATATGCTCAATAAATGCGCCCTGAAGTGCTAGAACGCCGATTTTTAGTGTTGACATAGTTCATGACAGGGTGACAGGGTGACAGGGTGACAGGGAACACGATGATTACCTTCACCTTGTCACCCCTTCATCTTGTCACCTGGTCAGACTTTACCAGCCGCGATGGGCCATCTTCTCCTGTTCGGAAAGGGTGTCAATATTGATGCCGACCATCGGTTCGCCCAGGTCTTCGCTGATTTCGGCGAGGATCTTGGGGTCGTTGTAGTGGGTGACGGCTTGGACGATGGCGACGGCGCGTTTAGCCGGGTCGCCGCTCTTGAAGATGCCGGAGCCGACAAAGACGCCATCGACGCCCAGTTGCATCATGAGCGCAGCATCTGCCGGGGTGGCGACGCCACCGGCGGCAAAGTTAACCACCGGCAAGCGGCCCAGTTCGGCAGTCTGCTTGACCAGGTCATAAGGCGCCTGGATGTTTTTGGCATAGGCGAAGAGTTCGTCTTCATCCATACACTTGATGCGGCGGATTTCGCCCATGACGGTGCGGGCGTGGCGGACCGCTTCGACAACGTTGCCGGTGCCGGCTTCGCCCTTGGTGCGGATCATCGCCGCGCCTTCGGCCACGCGGCGCAGCGCCTCGCCCAGGTTGCGACAACCGCAGACAAAAGGCACCTTGAACTTGTGCTTGTTGATATGGTTGTCCTCATCGGCGGGGGTCAGGACTTCGCTTTCGTCCACATAATCGACGCCCAACGCTTCGAGAATTTGCGCCTCGACAATGTGACCAATGCGCGCCTTGGCCATCACGGGGATGGTCACGGCGCTGATAATTTCCTTGATCATGCGCGGGTCGCTCATACGGGCGACACCGCCATCTTTGCGAATGTCCGCCGGGACCCGTTCCAACGCCATGACGGCGCAGGCGCCCGCCTCTTCGGCAATGCGCGCTTGTTCGGCGGTGACGACATCCATAATCACGCCACCCTTGAGCATCTGCGCCAGACCGACCTTGACGGCAAAGGTGCCGGTGTCGGCGCCATGAACTTTTCCGTTGCTTCCGTTATTGCTGCTCATTTCTCGCTCCTCTTCCAGTAGAATCAGTAGTACGCGATTTCGTGTTGCGCCTAGTGAAATAGCCAGCCGCTTCTTGAATACATTCTGTATGGCTAAAGAAGTAACAGAGATTGTAATCGATTTTGAACGATTCAGAAAATTGCGATCAGACGCAACAGTGGAGCAATTACGCTACTGACCTCTAGTCAGCACAAAGCCCCTAGCCGGTTGGCTAAGGGCCTTGTGCTGACTGGGGGTAATCTAGATCATACAGTCGTCAACGAGTGCTAACATCCTACTTACCGATTGCGGATCGTCGGTAAGTAGATGCGTTGGGCCGCCTCTTCGAAGCCAAGACCACCAGCGCCCGTTCCTTCCGAACAGTGACCAGGGCCGATGACGCCATTGTTGTACTGATCCAAGGTGCTGGCATAGCCAAGGGCCAAAGTCCGCTCCGCGCGCGTTAAGGTCGTGTCATTCACTCCTTGTGCGGTAAAGAGCGCTGTGGCGCCGGCCATAGCAGCATCGACAGCAGGCGTTGAGGCCGCACCGTTGAGGATGTTTAGCTGTGCCGCCATATACTGGTGGGCCAGATTATAGTAGGCATTGCCTGCCGGTGGCGTCCTAAAGACTTCGTACCAGCTCTTGCCTGAGGTAAAGAAGGGCGTATCTTCTTCCAATGCGCCTAAGTTCTTCCAGGCATCATCATAGGGCGCTGGGCCACGATCCGAATGAGTCTTCCAATAGCCTTGGGTCAGCGTGCAGCCGCCGGCGCAAGGGACAGTGACGGCGACAGTATGACTGGCGCTGTCGCTTGTCTGGCTATCTTGTGTGGTGGCGGTCGCCATGTTTTTAAAGCTGTAATCGCCACAGGCCGCATAGCTAATGGTCAAGCTGTACGCAAAGGGGTGACTCTGGTTCCCAACGGCGACACAGAAAGCACCCAGGACGCCAGCTTGATCATCGGTCACATCCACACATTCATCGATCTCACTGGTCGGATCGCCAAAGCTCACGGCCGCTGTCCCGGTGAAGTCGGTCGTGCCGTTGGCGGTGGCCCGCATAGCTGTAGTTTTGCAAGCTGGCCGTGGCCGTGTTGGTGCGCCCCGTAACATCGCGCAACGCGGCGCTATAGGTGCAAGTGAGCGTATCGTTGGCCGGCACCGTCAAGGATGGGCAGGTGACGGTCCCCGCAATATTCGGCGAAACGATATCGTTGACAGCCGTCAGTGTCGCCGGCATTGGCGCCGGATTTGCCACGATGATCTCACCAGTCACGTTCCAAGCGCTGTCGGTTTTCGCAGCGGTAACAGTAACTTCATAGTTGACCAGGAACGATTGACCAGGCGCGAGGGTTAAGGCGCTCTGATCACCGCTTTTGGTGATCGTCCAATCCCAGGTGCGGGTGAAGGTCGGATTGGCATCTTTGGTGACCGTCAACTCATAGCAATGCACGGTGACGCTGGCGGAGTCACTGGCGCCGTTTTCCGTAATCGTGGCGGTATTGGGATGTGTACCTTCATCATCGTTACAGGTGAAGGTCCGCGTGTAGTCCCAACTTGTGTCATCGGTCACTGGTCCCCAGCTCATGCCATTGGTATCGGTCACGTTGATCGCGCCATTGACAACAGTGGTGGGATCGCCAAAGGTGACCGCCGCCGTACCACTGCCGCCGCCAACGGCCCCGCTGGTTGTGGCTGTGGCTGTATTGGTGCGGGCATCAGCATTCGGCAAGGCCGTGTTATAGGTGCAATTCAGCTCCTGCCCACTGGCTAACTCATAAGGAAAGCCCACGCCACAACTAACGGCCACGGCGCCAACACCAGAAATGTCGTCGGTCACGTCGGTGATGGTGGCAGCGAACGGTGTGTTGTTCTTGATCTTGATCGAACCGCTCACGGCCCAATGGCTATCGGTGTAGCCGGTTTTATCGACCGCAACGGTATAGGTGGACGTGCCGCTATCACCTTGAAACAGATCCCAGCGTTTCGGTGTGACGGACTTGGTGATTGTCCACGCATAGGTGCGGGTGAAGGTGGTGTTAGCGGTCTTCGTCACAGTTACTTCATAGTCAAAGCAGAAAGTGACATGGCTGACTTCGCGAATAGTTCCTGGATCCAATGGATCGGAGCCAGTATAGGGTGCGTGGAGATTGCCATCGCTTTGCACCTCTGGGTTGTAGGTATAAACATTGGCGCCGGTACCAGCTTTGACGATCACGGCATCCAAGCCCAGGGTTGCCGACCAATCGAACGTATGGTTATCACTGTTACTAATCGTAACGGTGTTAAACCCGCCATCCATATCATAAGTGCCATTGGGGGCGTTGGCATCAACTTTATAGCCACCGCTATAACCCAGTCTTTCACATTCCGCAGGCCCACCACCTTTGCTCTCCCAATCTGCATCATAGACAGGAGCAATGCCCTTCGTCGATAGAAGCAGGTCTCTGCTAAATAAATGTTGAAGAGTAAAGCACTACCAGCCAAAACGTTCTTCGCGCCAAGGGTCGCCTTCCATATGATAACCATAGCGTTCCCAGAAACCGGGGCGGTCGGCGGACATAAATTCCAAGCCGCGAATCCACTTAGCGCTCTTCCAAAAATATTTCTTAGGCACCAGCAGCCGCATCGGGTAGCCATGATCCGGTTCCAGTGGCTCACCTTCATAGAGATAAGCTAACATCGTATCGTCATCATCGAGTACATTGAGGGCGATGTTGGTCGTGAAGTTGTTTTCACAGTGCGCCATCACATGGGTCGCCTCCGGCTTGACCTTGATCAACTGTAGAAAAGTACGCCAGGGAATGCCCGTCCAAGTGGTGTCCAATTTGCTCCAGCGGGTGACACAATGGATGTCTACCGTTTGTTGGTTGGTGGGCAACGCCATCATGTCGGCCCAAGTGAAGCTCTTTTCTGCTTCGACCAGGCCAAAAACACGAAAAGTCCAACTATCCAGACTGTCATAGTGGGGGGTGTCGCCATAATGTAACACGGGAAAGCGTTCAGTGACGAACTGTCCCGGTGGGACGCGTGCATCTTGGTTTTCTTTGGGGACATTGGTCACTTTCTTCAATCGCTCAACCCGCTTAAAAGGATTTTCAAATCGCATGAATCGCTCCCTTTTTATCTAGACCCACTCTATTGAGCCAGCTTAACCCTACGCACATCGCTTTGCTGATTTTACCATGAGTTGAATTGCTTCTATAATCGATGCTCATAAAGAACCAATACCTACTATCCAATATCCAAGGAAACCTTGCAATGACCACACGGAAACTGAGCAAACCGGTTGGCCTCTATTTTGATGAATTTGAGATTGGCGATCAGGTGGAAAGCGTTGGGCGCACCATCACTGAAACCGATATTGTCAACTTTGCCGGCATCTCCGGTGACTGGAACTTGATCCACACCGACGCCGAGTATAGCAAAACGCAGATGTTCGGCCAGCGAGTAGCGCATGGCCTCTTGATCTTGAGTATTGCCAGCGGGCAGGCCGTCCGTCTCGGCTTTATGGAAGATACGATCATGGCCTTCCGTGGGCTGGAATGGAAATTTGTCAAGCCGGTCTTTATTGGCGATACGATCCGCCTACGTGTGACCATCGAAGAAAAGAAAGAGATGCGGCGCATGGGCGGCGGCCTGGTCAATTTCAAGATGGAAGTGATCAACCAGAACCATGAAGTCTGTCAGCGTGGCAATTGGGACATTCTCTGCAAAAGCCGCGACGCTTAACAGCGGGTCAGTGAAACAGTGAGACAGTAAGTCAGTTACTGTCTCACTGTTTCACTGACCCACGATAGATTTGACAGTTTGGCGCTGCTCATCTATGATTTGCAACTGTTATTTTTATTCCCATTGCATCAAGGATTCATTATGTTCGCCCGGCGCACCGTTGGTTATCAATTTACCTGCTGCTGTTGTTGTTGTCCAGAGCGGAGACAGAGGTCTTCGTCACTGGCACGCGGCAACGTCTAGCCAGGACGAACGGAAACGCCACTGTCTCTGCGCAAAAGGAGAGGGTGGCCAAAAATAGAGCCAAGAGCGCTCAGGTCACGCTGACCTGGGCGCTTTTTATTTGTGCTTCATAACCCGACACAAAGGAGGGGTATGTCCGAATCAGTCACGTTTGCCCGGATTCATAAAAGCTTTACACCAGCCCAGGCGACGAGCGGCGCGACGGGTGCGGCGGTGACGCCGGTGTTGACCAAGATCGATCTACAGATTCGCGCCGGGGAATTTGTCGCTATTGTCGGGCCGAGCGGTTGCGGCAAATCGACCTTGCTGCGGCTGATTGCCGGTCTTGAACAACCATCGAGCGGCACGGTGGCGATTGGCGACCGTACCGTACAAGGCGTGGATCGGCGCTGCGCCCTCATGTTTCAAGAGCCGCGCCTGCTACCCTGGAAGACGATTCGCCAGAATGTGCAACTGGCGGTGCGTGGCGAGGCTCAAGCCCATTCGGAGCAGTGGCTGGCGCAGGTTGGTTTGCAAGGCTTTATCGATGCGCTGCCCCATCAACTCTCCGGCGGTATGGCGCAACGGGCGGCGTTGGCACGAGCGTTGGTCGGTCGGCCCCAGGTGCTGCTACTCGATGAACCCTTTGCTGCGCTGGATGCCCTGACCAAGTTACAAATGCAAGATCTACTGATCGAAACAGTACAAGCCGCTGGCGCCACGGTCGTGATGGTGACGCATGACATTGACGAAGCGGTCTATCTGGCAGATCGGGTGGTAATCTTGGGGCAACGTCCGGCCACGGTTGTCGCCACCTACCATTCAACTCTTCCCCGCCCGCGCGACCGTAGCCACCCAGAGATGGCAGGATTGCGTAGTCAAATTTTAGAGCATTTTGGTCTGGCGCATCATAAAGTCGCGCCACCAACGGAGGTTTTTTAAAGCTGTTTTTATTTGTCTGTGCGGTATGGAAACCCATAGGCATGGCGCTAAGGTTTTGGGGAACCGTAGGCGGTCATCTGTCACCTTGAAAGGGTCTCTAGAGTATTGTAACCTAGAGACCCTTTCAAGGTGACAGATGACCCTTTCTGAACGGAGGAAATCTCTTAGCGCCATACGTATAGGCATAGAAACCGCACTAACGAATTAGAATCTATTGATCAACCCACAACCAACAAAGCAACCGACCAGAAAGAGAAACTTATGAAATTGCGGATTTTGCTACCCTTGCTCGTCTGTCTTGCCCTCTTGTTGAGCGCCTGTCCTGCACCGGCAGCGGCTCCCGGCGCCGCCCCGGCGGCAGGTGAAGGCGCCGCCCCGGCGGCAGGTGAAGGCGCCGCCAAACCGGAAACCATTCGCCTCGATTACGCCTATTACAATCCCAGCAGCTTGGTGTTGCGCAAATTTGGCTGGTTGGAAGAGGAATTGGCCAAAGAGAACATCAAGGTTGAATGGGTCTTGAGCGCCGGCAGCAACAAAGCCAACGAATTTTTGCGCTCGGAAGCCATCGACTTTGGCTCGACAGCCGGCGCGGCAGCGCTCCTTGCCAAGGCCAACGGCTCGCCGATTGAAGCGGTCTACATCTTTTCCAAGCCGGAGTGGGCCGCCTTAGTCGTCGGCAAAGATTCGCCCATCCAGAGTGTGGCCGAATTGAAGGGCAAAAAGATTGCCGCCACCAAAGGCACCGACCCCTACTTCTTCCTCCTGCGTTCGCTCCATGAAAATGGCCTCTCTGCCGCCGATGTCGAGATTATAAATTTGCAACATGCCGACGGGCGCACCGCTCTGGAACGGGGCGAGGTTGATGCTTGGGCCGGCCTCGATCCCTTTATGGCGCAAACCGAACTGGAACAAGGCTCGCGCCTGCTCTACCGCAACATCAATTTTAACAGCTATGGCTTCCTCAATGCCCGCAGCGAATTTATCAGCGCCTACCCAGAGCATACCAAACTGGTCTTGACCCAATATGAGCGCGCCCGCCAGTGGATTCTGGACAACCAGGAAGAGGCGGCGCAAATTCTGGCCGATGAAGCCAAATTGTCGCTGGAGGTCGCCAAGCGCGAACTCTTTGAGCGCACTGTCCTCACCGAAAGCCCCATCCCCGGCGAGGCGCAACATGCCGCGCTGACCGCGATCATCCCCATCTTCACAGCGGAAAATCAAGTGAAAGAAGGGACCGATGTCGCTGCCGAATTGGATAAGCTCTTTAATACCCAATTTATTGAGGCTGTGGTAAAATAACCGCAGGTAAAGATGGAAATGGAAATCAACGAGCCATTGGTACAAGCGCCTATGAGCCAAACAGTTGTCCCACCGCGTATCCCCCTACCCCAAACGCCCAAGTGGCAGGCCGGCGGCTGGCGTCCGTGGGTCTTGCCGCTGCTCTTGCTGCTCTTGTGGCAGTATGTGGTGACTGTCGGCATCTTTGAGCGGAGTCAGTTGCCCGCACCGCTGGATGTGCTGAGTGCGGCGCGCGAGATGATCAACCGCAACGAGTTGCACATTCATATCGGGGCCAGCCTCTGGCGCGTCCTCCAGGGCTTTGCCGTGGGATCAATTGTGGCCCTGCTCTTGGGGCTGGCAGTTGGCCTCTCGCGCAATGTGGAGAGTTTTGTCGCCCCCACCTTGCAAGCGATTCGGGCGGTGCCGTCGCTGGCTTGGGTGCCGCTGCTGATTTTGTGGATGGGGATCGACGAAGAGCCGAAGATCACGTTGGTGGCGATTGGCGCGTTCTTTCCGGTCTACACCAATTTGGTGGCGGGGATTCGGGGCATCGACCGCAAGCTGATCGAGGTCGGGCGCGCCTATGGCTTGCGCACCTATGAAATGGTCCACCACATTTTGCTGCCAGCGGCGCTACCCTCTCTCAGCACCGGCTTGCGCATCGGGCTGGCGCAAGGCTGGCTCTTTCTGGTGGCGGCCGAGTTGATTGCGGCGTCGCGTGGGCTGGGTTTCCTACTCATCGACAGCCAGAATACCGGTCGCTCCGACATCATTGTCCTCAGCATTGTGTTGCTGGCGCTACTGGGCAAGACGAGCGACTGGCTCTTGCAACGGCTCGAACGGCGGCTGTTGCGCTGGCAGGATGCCTTTAAGGGCAACTAAGGTGTGATGTAAAAGAGACCGGCGCTTCGCAAGCGCCGGTCTCTTTTCCGTTGCCGGCCATCCTTTTTCGGCCATTGACGGAATTAGCGCACAATGGTATGATCCTTACCGGAATCAACGCTTGCCCCTTTCCCTTTGTCAATACTTGTTAGCCTATTTTCACCAATCCCGCTTTCGTTTACGCCAAGGGAGGACTTTATGCAGGATGAAACAAAACAACGGAGTTATCTCAGTCGTCGCGCCTTTTTGCGTCTGGCTGGGATCACCGCCGCAACCAGTGTGTTGGTTGCCTGTACTGCGCCCACCGCCGAACAACCAGCCGCTGAGGCGGGCAGTGGTGCAGCCGCAGCCCCCGCCGGTGAGGGTGTAACCGTCACCTATCAGATGTATGACGCCGAGTTGACCGAAGCCGAAATCAAGCAATTCCAAGAAGCCAACCCCGGCATCAAGATCACCCGTGAAGAGCCGGACGCCACCAAATATTTTGCTGCCCTGGCCGCCGGCACGCCGCCCGATCTCTTCCGTCTGCAAGCGCCGCAGTTCCCACTCTTGTTGGCGCGCAAGATTCCGCTGAATCTGCAATCCTATGTTGATGTCAGCGACGTAATCAAGACCGACGACCTGGCGGCTGCCAACAACTACTACCGCTCTAGCGGCGGCGCATTGGAAATCGGCGACGGCGATGTCTACGGCATGGTCAAGGACTGGTCGCCCGACATGACCATTTGGGCTAACCTGGATGCGATTGAAGAGGCGGGGTTGGCCGTCCCCAGCTTTGATGAGCCAATGGATTATGTCGATATTGCCGCCTATGCCGAAAAACTGACCAAGTTTGATGGCGATCGGGTCGCTATGCGCGGCTTTGACACCAATATGCCCTGGGTCGAACGCTTCTGGATGGTCTGGTTGGAGAGCCTGGACAGTTCGCTCTTTACTGAAGATTTCACCAAGATCGATCTGGTGCAAAACCCGCTGGCCCGCGAAGCGGTCGAATATCACTACAAGCTGGCCGAAGCCAAATTTAGCGCCAGCCCGATCAGCCCCAGCCCGGCCTGGCCGGGACAGGATTTTGCCAATGGTGAGTTGGCGATTGTGCAATATGGTTTCTGGTTTAGCGGCGGCATTCCGCTCTGGGCCAACGACGCCATCAAGCCCAAGATCGATGAAGGGCGGCTAGTCATGTTGCCTTCCCCTACCTGGAAGGGCAAAAAGCGCGGCCCGACGATTACGGCCACGGCCTCGATTGTTACCGGCGCCACCAAATACCCGGATGAGTCCTACAAGGTCTTTGAATGGTATAACGCCCGCGAACCTGCCGACAATCGCGCCGCCAGTGGTTGGGGTGTGCCGGCGCTCAAGTCGATGTATGACAAGATCCCGAAAGAAGGCACCTATCGCTCCCAAGTCTGGGGCGTGCTGGAAAAAGAGATGGAATTCGCCGACACCGCTGTCCGCTTCAACCCCTATCTGCAAGGCGGCGAGCCGGGGGTGGTCGCTGCACTCTTCCTCCAATTCTACGAACAGGCGCTTAAGGGTGAAATGAGCTTTGATGAATTGCTCCAAAAGCTAGAAGATGAGACGAATGTGGCGATCCAGGATGGGATCGACCAGATTGGTGGTTAGTCGAGGCGTGGGACCCTAGCAGCTTGCCGGAGAAAAAAGTAGGACGCGGAATTACGCGGATTTTTACACTATGCGTCAAGAGATATCCGCGTAGTTCCACGTGAATCCGCGTCCCAAAAGGCTTTTCGATCTTCTATCCGACAGCCTGCTAGTGTTCTGTTAACGAACTGTCCTTCTGGATGGTCATTCCTGCCTTGGTTGCCTTCTTTTTTGGCGCAGCGCTTGATGATCGGGGGCGTGGTGATGACCGGGGTGAAAGGGTGACAGACGCGGATTTAGACAACACAAATTTTTGTTGCTGCTAAATCTGTGTTGTCTAAATCCGCGTCTATCCCCCCGCACCAGCTTTGACAAACAACATTAACCGCGCTATACTTGCAATAACTTCAGCAATACCACTCCCTTGAATCATACGCAAAAGAGCGAAACTGGGCGATCCTGATGCAGAGCAATGGGCAATCCGGCGAAACACGATCAGCACAAGGCGCGCTGTTGTGGATGCAGCAGGTCCACAAAGCCTTTCCGGGCGTCCAGGCGCTGGACAATGTCAGCTTGCAGGTGCATTCCGGCGAAGTGCTGGGGTTGATTGGTCAAAATGGCGCCGGCAAATCGACCTTGATGAAGATCCTCTCTGGCGTTTACAGCATCGATCAGGGCGAAATTTACTTTGAAGGGCGCCCCGTCCAGATCCAGAATCCGCATCACGCACAAGAACTGGGCATTGCCATTATCTATCAAGAACTCAACCTGATGCCCAACTTGACGGTGATGGAGAATATCTTTGTTGGGCGCGAACCGGGGCCGCGTTTCTTCTTTAATCGCCGCCGCTTGCAACAGCAGACGCAGGAACTTCTCGATCATCTCAAGTTGGCTCTTTCACCCACCGCCATTGTGCGTAACCTCTCCGTAGCCGAACAGCAGATGGTGGAGATTGCCAAGACCATTTCGCGCCAGGTCAAAGTGATTATCATGGATGAGCCGACCTCGTCGCTGAGTGAAGCTGAGGTGACGACCCTCTTCCAGTTGATCGACGAGATGAAGCAGAATGGCATCGGCATCATCTTTATTTCCCACCGCCTGGAAGAAGTGCTACAAATCTGTGATCGGGTGACAGTGCTGCGCGATGGCAAACATGTGGGCGACGTGGCTGTCGAAAATACTAGCAAAGACGACCTGATCCGCATGATGGTTGGTCGTTCGCTGGAGACCTTTTTTCACAAAGAGGCCACGCCAACCACTGCAACCACACAGGCCGCCGATCAACAAACACCAGTGCTGACCGTGCGCAATCTTTCCCGTCACGGCAACGCGCAAAACCCTAATGCTGAAGTTTTGCGCAATGTGAGCTTTGACCTGCGCCGGGGTGAGATTTTGGGATTGGCCGGGTTGGTGGGCGCCGGTCGCACAGAGTTGGTGCGCACCATCTTTGGCGCCGATCCGCGGGACAGTGGCGAGATTTTGATCGAAGGGCGACCAGCGCAGATTCGGTCGCCGCTCGATGCCATTCGCCTGGGCATTGGTCTGGTGCCGGAAGATCGCAAAGGACAAGGGTTGATCCTGGGGCTGGCGGTGCGTCACAACATGACGTTGGCGAACCTAGCAAGCTTTACCAACCTGGGCTTTGTCCGGCTGGCTGCTGAGGCGCGACAGGTGGCAGAGTATGTGCAGCGCTTTCAGATTCGCACGCCCGGCATTGACCGCCAGGTGGTCAACCTGAGCGGCGGCAACCAGCAGAAGGTTGTCATTGCCAAATGGCTGATGTTGCACCCCAAAATCCTGATTCTGGACGAACCAACGCGCGGCATCGATGTCGGCGCCAAGTCGGAAATCTATGATCTCATGCAACAACTGGCAAGCAGCGGCGTCAGCATCATCATGATCTCCTCCGAATTTCCCGAACTGCTCGCCATGTGCGACTGCATGGTCTGCATCTGCGAAGGCCGAGTGACGGGCGTGCTGGGTCGGGCCGAGGCATCGCTGGAAAGCTTGATGCACTACTGTACACAGCGCCCGGCGGCGGTGCTGGAGAACGCGGGGACACTACAACGGATGTAGGTAGCAGCGGATTTATGGTAGGCGTCAAACATCCGTTTCCGTCCACATCCGCTGTAGTGTTTCGGCCAGCACCTACTACGATAGGAAGTAACATTGTGACCACCAAACAAGCAACCGTGCAAGGAACGACAAAACCACAATCGCGCGACTGGGTGGCCTTTTTTGGGCAATTTGGTGCGCTGTTGGTCTTGATCCTGATCTGTATCATCTTTGCCTGGCTGG
The DNA here is from genome assembly GCA_026645575.1 of Caldilineaceae bacterium. The sequence goes on along the minus strand of JAPKMW010000005.1, from coordinate 41,091 downwards.
AACCGGCCTTTTTGTCGCAGCGCAATATCTTTAATGTCTTGCGCCAGGTCTCGATCTATGGCTTGCTGGCGGTGGGCATGACCTTTGTCATCTTGACCGGCGGCATCGATCTGTCGATTGGCTCGGTGTTGGCCCTTGCGGGGCTGGTGGCGGCGTCGGTGGAGAAGGGGGGGCGCGGCCTGTTGAGCGTCGGCGCGGCGGGCGAGTCGGCGGGCTATGGCATTCCGGCGGCGATTGCGTCGGCCATTGCGGTGGGGGTGCTGGCGGGGTGGCTGCAAGGGGTAACGATCAGCAAACTCAAGGTGCCACCCTTTATTGTGACGCTGGGGGGTATGTCGGCTTTTCGCGGGGCGGCGTTGCTCTGGTCAGGCGGCCAGCCGATCAGCGCCTTTCGGGATGAATACAAGGTCTTGGGACAGGGCTTTGTTGGCCCGGTGCCGATCCCGGTGATTATCTTTCTGACTTGTGCCCTGTTGGGCTTTATTGTGTTGCGCTACAGCCGCTATGGCCGCCACATTTACGCCATCGGTGGCAACCTGGAAGCGGCGCGGCTGTCTGGCTTGAAGACCGGCGGTCTATTAATGAGCGTCTATGTCATCAGCGGTTTCTTTGCCGGCTTTTCGGGTTTTCTGCTCTCGTCGCGGCTCAACTCGGCGGAACAGGTAGCGGGCGTCGGTTATGAATTGACGGTGATCGCCGGCGTCGTCATCGGCGGCACCAGCCTCTTCGGCGGCGAAGGGGGCATCTTTGGCACGGTGGTCGGCGTTCTGCTGATCGGGGTGCTGTCGAATGGCTTGACGCTGCTCAATGTCAATCCCTATTATCAACAGATTGTGGTCGGGTTGATCATTGTCTTTGCGGTCTATTTTGACCAGATGATCAAACGGCGCCGGCGGTAGAGTGACCCATATCACCGCGAATCAGAAGGATTAGCGAATCGCTTTAGGCGTATTCAACAAAATAACTATCCAGCCGCTGAGGCGGCTTCTCGCTGTCAGCAGCGGATTCCATCCGAGCGAACGGATCATTAAATTCTTGTGAACGCTTTAGGAAAAATTCGTAAACACTTTTGAAAGGGTAATGCCCGGTATGCCGACGCGTGGTGCGCAGGTTGTGATCTTCAACACTGATCACAGCCAAACATTGTTGATTAAGCGCGAAGACTTCCGCGTGTGGACTGTTCCCGGCGGCAGGATAGAACCGGGCGAAACCGCGGCAGCAGCAGCACAACGGGAAGCATTGGAAGAGACCGGCTTTACCGTCGCCATTGACCACTACCTGGGTGAATACTGGCGTCCCCAACTACCAAATGGCGGCTCGGTGATCCACGCCTATGTGGGTCATGTGGTAGGTGGCGATAGCAGTCAACATAGCTGGGAGTCGGTGGCAGTGGTATGGTTTCCGGTCGATCAGCTGCCCAAGCGTACCTTGTCGTTTGCACGGGAGATCATTACTGATGCCCGCTTTGCCACGGATCTGCCGGTGAAACGGACACAATTGCTGCCCAGGTGGCAAGCCATCAGTATCTGGATTGGCGTGCCAATCCGCAATTTACTCAATCGTTGGCGCCGAAGGTCGGCTTGATGTAAATCTAGGGGCGCAAATTGCGGCAACGCGGATGGTTACAGGACCAGTGAATGATCCGCGCAGCCCCAAATCCGCGCCCCTACTCATTTCATAACCAAAGGAGACCATTTGTATGCGAAGAACACGGTTATTTACCCTCCTCAGCATCCTCGCTGTGCTAGCGATGGTGTTAGCGGCCTGTCCAGGCGGATCGGCCCCAGCGCCGAGTGAAGAAGCGGCGCCGGCGGAACCGGCCGCAGCGGAAGCCAAAGTCTACAAGATCGGCTTCTCGATCCCTGGCCTGGCCTTCCCCTTCTTTGTCCACATGGAAAAGCAGGTACGTGACGAAGCGGCCGCATTGGGCAACGTTGAGATCATCACCCTCGACGGCCAGGACAACACCGAAAAGCAGGCTGCCGACCTCGAATCGGTCATTGCTCAGGGGTTGGACGGGTTGATTGTCAGCCCGCGCACCACCGAAGGGTTGGTTGAGGTCATTCAAGCCGTTGTCGATGCCGGCATTCCGGTGGTGACGGTAGATCGCCGCGCCGAAGGGGTCACTGGTCTACTGGCCCATGTCGGCGCTGAGAATGTGTTGGGTGGTGAAGCGCAGGGGCAGGCGCTGCTTGCCCTCTTCCCCAATGGCGCGACCATCTTTGAATTGCAAGGGACACCCGGCGCCTCCCCGGCCATCGACCGCGGCCAGGGCTTGCACAACATCATTGACCCCGCCGGCAACTTTGAAATTCCCTGCCAGCAGACGGGCAATTTCAATCGCGCTGATGGCTTGAAAGTGACCGAAAGCTGTCTGGGCGCAACGCCGAACCCTGATGCCATTGTCGCCGCCAATGATGACATGGCGCTCGGCGCTGCCGAAGCCGTCAAGGCCGCCGGTCTCGACATCCCGATCATTGCCTACGATGCCCTGCCCGAAGCAATCAAGGCCATTCAGGATGGCTCGCTCTACGGTTCGGTCGAACAGTTCCCCGGTGAACAGACCCGTACTTCGTTGCGCACGTTGATGGATTTCATCACCGCTGGTACAAAACCGGCGCAAGAGGTCATCTTCATCACCCCCAAAATGATCAGCGCTGACAACCTGGGCGAAGCTGAACGCGCCGCTGAGGCTGGCATTGAAGTCGCCGCCCCCGCCGCCGCTGCCGATCCGCTCCGGATCGCCTTCTCGATCCCTGGCTTGAACTTCCCCTTCTTTGTCCACATGGCCAAGCAGGTGCAGGACGAAGGCGCCAAGTTAGGCGTTGAGATCATTGTCTTGGACGGCCAGGACAATACCGAAAAGCAAGCTGCTGACCTCGAATCGGTCATCGTCAACGAATACGATGGCTTGATCGTCAGCCCACGCACGACCGAAGGGTTGGTTGAGGTCATTCAAGCGGTAGTCGATGCCGGCATTCCGGTGGTGACGGTGGATCGCCGCGCCGAAGGGGTCGAAGGTTTGTTGACCCACGTGGGCGCAGAGAATGTGTTGGGCGGTGAAGCACAGGGGCAGGCGTTGCTCGAACTCTTCCCCGACGGTGGGGTGATCTTTGAACTGCAAGGCACCCCCGGTGCGTCACCGGCCATCGACCGCGGTCAAGGTCTCCATAACATCATCGACCCCGCCGGCAACTTTGAGATTCCTTGCCAGCAGACCGGCAACTTCAACCGCGCCGACGGTTTGAAAGTGACCGAAAGCTGTCTAGGCGCGACGCCGAACCCCGATGCCATTGTCGCCGCCAACGATGACATGGCGTTGGGCGCCGCTGAAGCGGTCAAAGCCGCCGGTCTCGACATTCCGATCATCGGGTACGACGCTCTGCCCGAAGCGATCAAGGCTGTGCAGGATGGTTCACTCTTTGGCTCGGTCGAACAATTCCCCGGTGAACAGACCCGCACCTCCCTGCGCGCCCTGCTTGACTTCATCAACAACGGCACAACACCGGAAAGCGACGTCATCTTCATCACCCCCAAGATGATCACCGCTGATAATATTGACGAAGCGGAACGGATTAGCGAAGTGCAGTAGGTAGATGGGAAATAGGTAGACAGGTAGACAGGGAAATAGGTAGACGGTTTCGTTGCCGTGTTTCCCTATTTCCCTGTCTACCTGTCTACCTCCCCCTAAATCTGCCACCCCCACACCGGCTCCGGCAACGGCTCCTGCATTTCAGGACGGGGTGGAAAGGCAGGAGCCGGGTTGGGCGTGGGTAGTTCGGTGAGAACGGTGACGGGATGGGGCAGGGGCTGGTTGAAGAGATAGCCCTCGGTATTGTACGGTACTTCGTCGGGTTGGGTGTTGCCGGCGACATCGGTGGCGCGTACCATGAGGGTGTGTTCGCCTAGCGTGGCTTCCCAGTGAAAGACAAAGCGCGCCCACGAGTATTGCAGTTGCGGCTCCAAGATCGTGGCGGTTTGCCAGCTTTGGCCGTGATCGGCGCTCCACTCGACCTTGGCAATCTTGCCGTGGGGCGAATGGGCATAGCCATGAATGCGTTGTTGCCCTGGGGTAAAATAGGCCGGCCAGGGCAGAGCCAGAGCGCTCTTGATCGTTTGTACCGTCACAACCTGACCGCGCGCTTCGCCTTCGGGCGTATAGTCATCACCGACCAGGACATATTGGGTTGTGTTGTTGCGTCCCCAGAAGCGTTCTTTGGAAACAACAATGCGTCCGAGCCATTTAATCCAACTGCTGCCGACCCAACCCGGCACCACAGCCCGCAGCGGAAAGCCATGATCACGCGGCAGCACCTCGCCGTTGAGCGCATAGGCCAGCAGCGTGTCAGGATGCAGTGCTTGTTCCAACGGCATCGACCGCCGAAACCCCTCTTCGGGTGACTTTTCATCTAGGCCAATCAACAACACATCTTTGGCATCGGGTTGGATGCCAGCCAGCCGCAGCACATCGCGCAGGGCGACGCCGGTCCACTCGCCATTGCTGACGCCGCCGGTCTTCCATTGGTTGCCTTTGGCCGGTTTGCCCTGCACCACTTCAAACATGGTACGGTGATTGCCGGCGCATTCCAAATAGGCAAAATAGGTGTGCATGGGCAGGGCGAGGATCGCGCCATAGGTGAGTGCAATGGGCTGGACAACGCCATCGCCTTCAATCACCAGTCGCCAGTCGTCGGCTTCAATTGCGACGCTTTGCGAGGCATTGCGCACAAAAAAATGTGGAATCGGTGTAATAAAGCCTTGCATTAGTTCCAGCCTGGTCTCCAAGATCTTCCCCTCATGTTCGATAAAGGGTCGCTTGTCCTTAAACCAGGCCTGGGTACAGTCAGCCTTCTCAGTCATAGTTACCTCCGTTGGTAATTACAAAAAGAGCAGCAGTTCATGATTGAATTATACAGTGGCGATGGCTGTAATCAATTGTGCGATGGGTTCTCAGATCGCAGCTAACGTTTTCCTGAATGCTTGCCAACATGAGTATACAACAAAGGCGTTGCGCTGTCACAAAAAACGACGCAGCAGTTCTGCCAACACCGCCATCAAGCGCGGCCCAGCCTCGACGCTGACTGACATGGTTTCTTCATAATGCTCACCTGGCTCAAAGGGATTGTCGGGGTAGCGGAAATCTTCCGCCGGCAGAATATAGCCCAGTTCGTCATTGGCTAACCCGATGATGGCAGCCGTGGCGGCGCCGGTTGCCCGCATTTGGGCTTTGAGCGCCAGTCCCAACTTGGGGAAGAGTTCGCCGGGAACTGTCGCCAAGAGGAGGTCCCCGCCGGGGCTTTGTAAACGCAACAGATTGGCTTCAGTCAGTACGGTGCCATCCGGTTGGAAGGCATTGGGTAATAGACCATTATCCACTGCCATCTGCAAGAGCGGATTGGTCATGGGAATGGTAAATTGGCGGCGGGTCAGGGTCAAGCCTGTCACCGGGTGAGCCGCTTTCCCGGCTAACGCCCCAAGCGCCGCCTGTCCCAAGTGCGTGCCCATTGCTGCGGTGGCCGCAAAGCTGTGTTCCGGCACATCCGGCGTGAGCATTCCACCCAGGGCACCGACACAGAAGAGCGCCGGCGCGCCGGTGGCCGCTTCCACGGTGCGGCGCAAGGCATCGGCATAATCCGAAGTGATGGCTGTGTTGTCACGCCACATCGCCTCCGGGTGACAGGGGTAGATCAGCAGCGTAGCAAAGATTTTGTCGGTGCGCTCCACCCACTGGATGCAGGTCAACTCCGCGTCGATAATGGCTGGATCGCGGAAATTTTTCACTACGCTAGGCACGTCTACCGTCGCTGTGCGCATGGTCACTGGCGTAAGCAGATGCAACGCCGAACGGCAACAGTCCGCCGCCACTTTCTTGAGATGATTGAGATAGTTGAGATCAACGCCGGAACTCGTCTGCGCCGAACCCCAGAGGCCAATCGTATCCGGCCCGTGGTGGGTATGGGTGCAGGCGACGATGATCGGCGTCTCTGTCCACTGCTTGCGCAACCGTTCCTGAATCTCAAGGCAATGGTAACGCCCAAGACCGATGACATCGATACAAACCAGCACCAGGCGCGTCTCTCCCAACGCCAAAGCCAGGGCGCGCACCCAGAGATCATCATGCACGCTTTCTGCGCGTCGATTCGCCTCAAAGCCGGCCAGAAAGACGGGGGGATCCAACGGTGGGGTGATGACCTGTTGGGCATACCCGGTATACAGTTGTTGCACAGAGAGATTGGTTGTTGTCATCATTCACCTCGGATGAGTAAGTGCCGGCGTTGCACGGGTCACAGCGAGTCGTCAAATTGCGCCACCATCTGACCCGTACAGCGCCGGCGCTTTTTAACTGGTTGACAGTGAACAACCGCCATGTTACAATGCAAGCCACAAAGACGTATGAAAGCGTACGTCGCACACCCTATGGCATTTGCCAACCCCATTGTTGATAAAAGAATTGTTGGTCGTCCGTTCAGCAGTACCGCTCGTTGCAACGAGCAATCTGTTTTACCGCTTGCGCCATTGTTCATCCATCGCTTGTGGTTGCGCTTTCGTTTTCCCATAGTATAGCGCAACTATGAGCGGCTCTCTATAATTGCTATCGTGCCGTTGACAAGGATTGAATTGGACAAGGAGGAACCGGATGTCGCCCAAGCAAGGCTTTACCCGTCGTGAATTTGTACAGTTCGTAGCGACCAGCGCTAGCGCGGCTGTTTTGAGCGCCTGTGTTACGCCGGTGGCGCAACAGGGAGGAGGGCAGCAGGCCGGTAGCACGGCCGGTCAGCAACCGAGCCAATCGCCGGAAGCGATTGAGTTGGATGTCTGGTGGAACGCTGACATTCCCGATCTGACCACCACCTGGGAAGCCAATCCCGACAACGAAGAGTTTAAGAAGACTTGGTATTGGGGCGGTCTGGCGCGGCAACTCTTCCCGCCCTTCTTGGAAAAGCATCCGGGCGTCTCGGTCAAGATCACTTCGCACAGTTGGGACTGGGATCTGCGCCAGAATCAACTCATGTCGCTCGCCGCCGGCATTGTGCCCGATGTGACCTATGGCGAGGCGTATGTCAACGAGTTTGTCCAGTTGGGGATCTATAATACCGTCTCCGACGAAGCGGCGCAACAGTTCCCGGCGGGTACGGTCGCCGGCGCCACCGTCGATGGCCAGGTCTATGGGCTGCCCATGTCTTCCGGCGCTGATGTCCTCTTTATCAATCTGACCACCTGGGAGAAGGCTGGGCTGGATCGTACCAAATTGCCCGCCACCTGGGAAGAGTTGGTTGCGGCTTGTCAGGCTATCAACAAAGTCAACAGCGACGCCAAGTGGGGCAATAACTGTTACTTCACCTATGGCCCCGACCCCAACACCTATGGCACGGCCATGCGCATTCTCCACTGGTTCAACCAAAACGGCGCCCCTTTGGGCAGCGACCTGGGCGTTCCCAGCGCCAACAGCGAAAAAGCGGTCGAGACCTGGCTCTTTCACAATGATCTGTTGTGGAGTTCGACCGAAGCGCTCATTACCCAGGCCGAGAGTGAGGCCGGCTCCGGCAAGCTCTTTAACGATGGCGTGATTGCCGTCAAGCCGGGCTGGAACAACGACGCCACCTCGGTCGGTGAGGGTGATATTGACGCCGTTGCTATCCCGTTCCCGCTGCCCCCCGGTGGCAACCCGGCGACGATTGTGATCGGCAACCAGATCAACTCGCCGCTCAAGAATGGCAAGAACCCGGATCTGGCCGTCACCTTTGTCGAAGAGACCCTCACCAATGCCGACACCCAAGCCTGGCTGGCCGACAACGCCGGCATCTGGATTCCGGCCCTCAAGTCGCTGCTGGAACAACATGAAACCTATGACAAGCTGAGTGGCTACAAGACTGATCGCGCCAAAGAGATGGTGCGCGTCACCATGAAGACCCTGCTTGACGGCGGCGCCGGTCCGCTGCCGGGCTGGCCGAAAAACGGCTCACGCATCTGGGCCGAATGGAACAACAGCTACCAACGCATCTGGAAAGGCAAGCTGGCCGCTGATGCGATCAAAGCTGAACTGGACACCTTGCAAACGTCGATTGAGGGGTTGGTGCGCAAGACGGGGTAGGCAGCGTGTGTATTTGCAGGAAGAGTACTGGTTATCTGGGGATTGGGATGACAACTTAACACACTGCTCAACGCGAGTCCGTGACTCGCCCTAGCCGATTGCGAGTCACGGACTCGCGTTGAGCGTTTTAACTTATTGATTTATTAGATGCTTATGAAAAAGGTAGCATTAATTGCGACTGATCTCGACGGCACTTTGCTGAATAGCCAGAAAAAGGTATCACCCAAAACCAGGCATTTGCTGCAACAAGCTTATCGACAAGGGGTGCGGGTGGTCATCGCAACCACTCGCACCGTGGATTTCGTGCAAGAACTTTGCGGGATGTTGGAAATCACCGATCCCATCATCTGCGCCAATGGTGCGCATATCCTGAGTGCGCCTTTTGGCGAGGTGTGGCGCAATGCTGTTATTCCAACCGACGCTGCCCTAACGATTGCGCAACTTGCCGATGACCATGATTGGGAGATCTACAGCACCATTGGCGCAATGAAATATCTGCGCCAGCGACCCCAGCAAATGTTGGGGCCACTTTCACCCAACACAATGATTGTCAAGACAAATGCCGACGGCATTGTTGGCCCACCAATGCGTATTCTCCTCTGGCACCCGGCGGCAATAGAATTTTTTCGCACTTTTTGCCAGGCAGAATTAAGACATGATTGTTATACAGAGACCTATTATGACCCGAACGGCGACGTTCATTCGCTCGGCATCTTCCCTGCCGGCGCCGACAAAGGAAGTGCGCTGGCGCTGGTGCTAGATCACCTGAACATCACGCCGGATGAAGTATTGGCCATCGGTGATAATGATAATGACATTGCGCTGTTCTCACAGGCTGGTGTGCGCGTGGCAATGGGCAATGGCACGGGTGCGCTCAAAAGTCATGCCACAGCGATTGCCCCAGATCATGATAACGACGGTGTCGGATGGGCGATTGACCAGTTTGTTCTGTAAAGATGGCTCTACATGGTTGGAAGGATCAGCTTTTGATCAAGGCCGTTCTCTTTGACCTGGATGAAACGCTGCTCGACCGTGAGGCGATGATTGAGCGTTTTCTGGTCGGCCAGTATGCACGGTTGGCCTTGCAAACGCCAGCGTATGAACCAAACGATCCGCAAACCGGAAGTTGCCATCTTTCTGCGGGCGGCGGAAAAACTCGGTGTTGCCCCGGTGGAATGTCTCTTTGTTGGTGACAATCCACAAGCAGATATTGGCGGCGCTTATCAAGTGGGCATGAAAACAGCTTGGCGAAAAGGCGATTTGGCCTGGCCGGAGGGATTGGCGCTTACCCCTGACTATACAATTGATGCGCTATCACAATTGCTGACGATTGCATTTTGATAGCAAAGTTATCCATCGTAAGATTGAGCCTATCGCATGAGTAGCAAAAGTCTTTCAAGCAACCTTCACTTGCAATCAACACCACTCACCCCATCCCAACGCCTGCTCCGCTGGGTTCGCCGCCACCGGGAAGCGATCATCGCTTGGTCGTTTCTCATTCCTATGCTGGTCTATTTTGTCGTGATGACCTATGTGCCGTTGGGCTTCCTGATCGGAATCAGCTTTACCCAGTGGAATATCATCACGCCGCCGCAGTGGGTCGGGCTGCAAAATTTTACCTTTATCTTTTCTGATTTTCAGAATTGGTTCTACCTGAAGGTGATCGGGCGCACGATCCTCTATGCAGTGGCGATCCTGACGCTCAACATTGTGGGCGGCTTTTTCACGGCGCTGGTGATGAACCAGAATCTGATCGGCAAAGGAATCTTCCGCACCATGTGGTATCTACCGGCGGTCTTCTCTGGGGCAGTAGTGGCCTTGTTGCTCAAGATCTATCTGGCGCCCTCGACGCAAGGGGTGTTGAACATGCTCCTCTTCAAGTTTGGCATCGAGCCGGTCGATTGGTATCGCAGCACCTTCTGGATTCCGATCATCACCGTCCTCTTTGCCGTCTGGCAGGGCATTGGCTTTACCGTGATCTTCTTCCTGGCCGGTCTCCAGGGCATTGACGAAAATCTCTACGATGCCGCCAAGATCGACGGCGCCAATGGCCGGCAACTGCTCTGGTATATCACCATTCCGCAGATGCTCCCGGTCTTGCTCTTTATTTCCGTTACCGGCATGATCGGCTCCATGCAGATGTGGGAAGTGCCGAAGATTATCACCGCCGGCGGACCGGACAATCTAACCTATACGCTGATCTACAGCATCCACAACGACTCCTTCGGCGCGCTGGAAATGGGCCTGGGGACAGCCCAGTCGTTTGTCTTGTTTATCATGCTGTTGGTCTTTATCGGCTGGCAACTCAACGAATACCGTAAACAGTATGGGGTTTAGGGTGGCGGGTGGAGGGTGAGGAACTCACCACCCGCCACTCACCACTAGAGCTTGAGGCATATGAAGAGACGCCAAACCATTACCAGGACACTGAGTTACCTCTTTCTCAGCGTTTCCAGCTTTATCATGATCTACCCGGTTCTTTTTATGGCGCTGGGGTCGTTTACGACGAATGATCGCTTTCTGGAAGCGACGATTCTGCCCATTCCCAATACATTGAACGTTGAACTGTTCAGTCGGGCGTTGGCCGCTGGCGTCTGGGATTCGTACCTCTTTACCCTCTATCGCTGCGCCTTCTACATCGCTGTAACGTTGCTGGTCGGTCTCTTTGGCGGCTATATCTTTTCCAAGCTGCGCTTTCCGGGCAAGAATCAGGTCTTTCTGCTCTTTCTCTCCGGCATGGTCATGCCCGGTATCTTGATGCTGGTGCCGATGTATTTGCAGATGGCCTGGTTTCCGCTGGTGGGTGGCAACGACATTTGGGGACGGGGCGGCCACGGCTTGATTGGCGAATGGCCGGTCTTGTTTATCTATGGCTGGGTGCCGCCCTTTGCCATCTTTCTTTTTAAGCAGAGCTATGACATGTTGCCCAGAGAATATGAGGACGCCGCCAAGGTCGATGGCGCCGGCATGTTGACCATTATCTTCCGCCTCTATGCGCCGCTGCTCAAACCGCCGATTGTCGCCCTGGTCATCGTCACCTTTCTGGGCGTCTGGAACGATTATCTCTGGCCCAGCATGACGATTGCCGGTCGCGCCGAATACTATCCGATTGCTTACCGCGTGCAAACGGTGATTCTGTCGGATTGGTCGCCCGTCGGCACAACCGACTACCCGGCGGTCATGGTGCGCACCTTCCTGGCGACCTGGCCACCGGCGGCGGTCTACTTTTTGTTGCAGCGCAATTTTGTTCAGGGCTTAGTCGCCAGTGGATTGAAGGGCTAGTCATGACAAGGTGAGGGGGTGTTGTTTCCCATGATGTCATACCCCTTCACCTTGTCACCTTGTCAGGATTGGTCGGCTTGCTGGAAAAGTTCCAACAACGCGGGCAGACCGGAAAGGATGAAATCCGGCGGTGGGGTGCCGGCTTCAAAGACTTCCCGGCTGCTGATGCCGGTAAGGACGCCGGTGGTGACCAGGCCGAGGGTGGTGGCGCCGGTAATGTCGGTCTCATAGCGGTCGCCGACCATCATGGTTTCGGCAGGTTGGCTGTGGACGCGGTGCATGGCCAGTTCATACATGCCGGGGTAAGGTTTGCCGACAATTTCGGGCTTGACGCTGGTGGCGGCTTCGAGCATGGCAATGATGCTGCCGGTGCCGGGAATTTGTCCCCGTTCCGAGGGATAAGTCGGATCAATATTGGTGCCGACAAAGCGTGCCCCGTTACGTACGGCTAGCGCGACCTTCGCAAGATCCTCATAAACCAGATTAAAGTTGATGCCGGCGACGGCAAACTCAGCGTCAAAGGGGTCATCGACCAGGGTAAAGCCTTCGTTGAGCAGGGCGGTGCGCAGCCCTTCCATGCCCAACATGATCACCTTGCCCTTTTGCGGCACCTGTTCGCCCAACCAGGCCGCAGTCGCTTCGGCGCTGCCCAGGATGTGGGCTGGGTTCGCCTGGATGTTCATTTTGGCGAGTTTGTCGGCGAACATCTGCGAGGTGTTGCTGGCGTTGTTGGTGATACAGAGCCAGCGCCGACCCGTCGCATCTAAATAATCCAACAGATCCTGCACCCCCGGCAACGGTTGGTTGCCCACATAGATCACGCCGTCCATATCAAAGAGGACAGCACGGACGCGCCGCAATTTTGCCAGTTGTTCTGCTTCATTTGCCATAAAATTTCCTATGGGTTTATTAAGTTATTATTTTTCATAACGGTCCCGCCCGCTCGTAGCCGGTCACGGACCGGCTACGAGCGGAAGAGTTACTATTTTTCTTCGGTTGCTAATTCTTGCTCGGCTTGATCTTGATCCACATCGACTGCCGCCGTGGCAACCGCCCACGCCACCAGAAACCAGACGCCGCCGCCAATCAGTAGCGCCATGCCAATGCTCGCCGGGTTGAGCGGCACGTTGCCGCGTGCAATGCCAACGATGGTCAACAAAATCCCAATGGAGCCAAAAATCGCCCCAACTTTCACTGGGCCGGAAGCATTTATCTTCATCTCATTCATCCTAAACTCAAGCGTCCCTACGGGACGAGTATACCTGCTACCTGCGACTTGCTACTTTTCACTAACACGAAGATCCTGCACATTCAATTGGAGCCGTTTGCGCCCTTGCCATTCGTTGGCTTCGATTTGGAAAACAAGGTCGATGTGACTGCCTTCGGTGAGCCGTTTGACCCAAGCGCCCTGTTGAAAGGCGACGGCATCCAGCACGGGGGTGTTGGGGCCGGCATCGACGATCAGCCGCATGTGCTGTTTCTGGCTGCCGATGGGGCGCGCCTCGCGCACACGCACCTGGCGACAGAGCAGCAGCGGCGCTGGATTCTCTTGCCCCATCGGTTCCAGCCGCATAAATTGCTCTTGAATCGTCCAGTTGATCTCGTCCAGCGTCACCACGGCATCAACATATAGGGTGGGACGCAGATCGGCGCGTTGACTCAGATCGCGCTGGGCAATGCTCTGCACCGCTTCGGTAAATTCAGCTAATCGGGCAGTGGCGACCGTAAAGCCGGCGGCGCGACTATGGCCGCCATGCCGGATCAACAGGCCGCCTACCTCATCGAGCGCGCCGCTAATATCAAATTCGGGGATACTGCGCGCGCTGCCGCGTGATTCCTGCTCACCCTCTTCGATCACCAGCACAGGGCGGTAAAAGCGTTCGGTCAACTTGCCGGCCACCAAGCCGACAATGCCGGCGACAAAGTGGGGGCTGTGGACAACATAGAGCGCCCGGTCTTTGTTCATCTGCTCGGCTAGTTGGGCTTCCGCCGTGGCGTGCGCCTCGTCGGTCAGCGTACGCCGCCGATTGTTGAGCGCCTCCAACTCGGTCGCCAGGGTGTAGGCTTGGGTAGGATCATTGGTGCGCAGCAGTTGGTAGGCCAGTTTGGCATGGGCCAGCCGACCAGCAGCATTCAAGCGGGGCGCCAGTCGAAAGGAGATCGCGGTGGCATCGACGGTTCCTGGGCGTAGGTCGGAAATGGTCAACAGGGTTTCCACCCCGACCCGTTTTGGTTTGTTCAGTCGTGCCAGCCCGCGCTGGACGAGCGTCCGGTTCTCGCCCAGCAACGGCATCATGTCAGCCACGGTCCCCAGTGCGACGAGATCGAGCAGATCTTCTTCAATTTCGCTGACCTGGCTTTCACTGATGCGGCTGCCACCACGCTGGGCAACGGCGCGCAGAACCGCCTGCGCCAGGCGATAAGCCACGCCCACGCCGGCCAACCGCGCCGCATTGCCCATACAATCTTTGCGCCGGGGGTTGACCACCGCCAGCGCGCCCGGCAACGTCGGCCCCACCGAGTGATGATCGGTGACAATCACATCCAACCCCAGCTCCACGGCACGCGCCACTTCGCGCAGACTGCGAATGCCGCAATCAACAGTGATGATCAGCTTGGCCTGCTGGGCAATGCGTTCGATCGCGTCCAGGTTGAGACCATAGCCCTCGTCCACGCGGTCAGGAATATAGGGGCCAACTCGTCCACCGGCCGCTTGCAAGGCGGTCACCAACAGGGCTGTGGCGGTGACGCCATCGGCGTCGAAGTCGCCGTAGACGCAAATGGTTTCCCCCCGATCAATCGCTTCGACAATGCGGGCCACCGCCGGCGTCATGTCGCGCAGCTTATAGGGGTTTTCCTGCACGGCATCGATGCCCCGTAAAAAAGCGTTAATCTCCGCCGCGCTGTTCAAGCCCCGATTGTAGAGTACCTGCACCAATAACTGATGCTCAGGCACGCTCTCCATCAAGGGACGGGGCGCTGTTGGATAAATTACCCAATTTTTTGCTTGCTGTAACACCATGACCATGCAACTGAAATTTGCTATGCGCTGGCGCTACCCGCAAAGGCGGCGCAGTCGCTCAAGGATTATTATGGTGATAGAATACCATAGCATCCAAATTTTTGCCTAGCATAACCGTTGGTCGGCGGTAAAACCAAGAGAACAAATTATGGATTAAGGAGAAATCAGATGAAATTGCATCTCAATCATTTATGGGGCCAAACAGCCCATAAGTATTTCTCACTGCTTATTTTGTTCGCAATAGCTTTGGCGCTGGTATTCTTGGTTAGCTGCTCATTAGTGACAATTGATTTCCCTGCGCCAAAGTTGGGTATCGTCGTAGATGAAAAGCTGCAAGTGATCGATCTTGATGCTGGTGGGCCGGGTGAGGTAGCTGGTATTCGGAAAGGGGATACATTAATCAGCATTGCCGATGTCCCCTTCGGTGAAAAAGAAAAAGCGGATGCTATCATCCAAGCATTTCCAGGTGGAAAAGCATTACCGTTGCTTTTAGAACGCAATGGGGAAACAATGAAAGTACAAATCACGCCTGGTTCGCTTAGTTGGTGGGGGCAGAGTCCACTTCCGCCACCAACCCCAATGAACCCTGAAGAACCATTCGATTATCTATGAGGCAGGCTACAACCTGTTAAGCAAGCCATTCAATCACTTGTGGTCTGTTGTTTGCGTTGGAGACGGGCCAGCCGATGTTCTAGGTCGGCAATATGCGCAGACGACTGTTGCCAGGCCGGAGCGGTGCGCAGAGTGTGGAGCGCCCAGCCGGTCCACATGGCGGCCTGTTCAAAGTCTTTGCACTGCCATTCACAATATTTGGCTAACTCTTCGTAGGGAGTGGCGTCAATCGTCGTAACCGTGGTGAGCCACTGCTGCCAAACGGTGGCTGCTTCATCCCAACGCGCTTGCCGTTTGAGCAACTGGCCCAACTGACGAAAGGCTTCGGCTTGGGCGGCATTGCCATGCAGCCGTTCGGCGGCGGCGCGATAGGCCCGTTCGGCTTCGGCCATCTGTCCCCGTTCCTCATGGCAACGGCCCAGGGAAAACCAGTCGAGACCGTGCAGGGTTGCGCCCTCAGCGGTGGCCGTGCCTTGATAAAGCCGGCTCAACTGGGCGGCCAGCGAGACCATCGAGACAATGTCTTCCCGGTTGTGATAGAAGATCCGGCGCAATTCACCGGCGTTGCCGCTCTGTACATAATCAGTATAGAGTTGCGGGATGAGCTGACCGGGGACATCCTCTTCGCTGCGCTGCATCCCCAGGATCTCGGCCTCCAGGTTGATCAAGCGACAACTTTGCAGACGTCGTTTCCACAAGCGGCGCGCCGGGTGCAGGAGATCGAGGTGGGGTTTTTCTGGTTGCAATAGTCGCCCGCTGCCGCGCAACTCCGGGTAGATCTGCTGATTTTGCCGCAAGCGGGTGCGCAATAGCGGCAAATCAAAGGTGCGCCCGTTAAAGGTCACGCTCATGCCATAACCATCCAACAATTCCACCAGCGCCTGCAATAACGCCCCCTCTTCGCCGGGATGGCGCATGAAGAATTGACGGACGACAAAGTGGATATTGGATATTGGGTATTGGGTATTGGGTAGATCGACTGTTTCAAAGGTGCCGACGCCGACCATAAAACAGTAGACCCCAGCGCCGCCGCCAAGACCGGTGGTTTCGGTGTCGAGAAAGACGGCTTGACGGAAGTCGATACTCTCTTGTAGACCAAAAGCGGGGTGAAAGGCAGCAAAGGTGGCTGGGTGGTGATCGAGCAGATGGGCCAGCGGTTGGTCGCCCCGCTGCGTGTGAAGCGGGTAACGTTCAGTGACGACGTAACAAAGGCCGTTACCATTTTCGATCACTTCGCCCGGCACCAAGGTTTCGAGTTTATCGGCGCGCGGGGCTTTGTCAACCGTGGGCGCGTGCAACAGTTCCTGCCGTGGGGCAGGCGCAACCGGAGTCGCCGGTTCGCGTTGGGTATGCTGTGGCCGTACCTGATGCAGGCGGCGCAATCGATCCAGGGTTGACATGGCAGATAACCTATGTTGCCGCAATGGCATAGTTCCACGATTGCATCCAGGTGCGCCGACGATCCGTAAGTCGCTGGATAAAATCGCTGATATGGGTTCGTTGTGCAGGCGTTACTATTGGCAAAACCAGGAGTTGCTGCCCGCGTGATAAGGCGCGATAGGTATCCCCCGCCGCTGCCCAGCAACTCATCTCGCTGACCAGATGCACAAGCGCCGTGGCCGGCTGTCCATATTCCTGCGCCGTGGCAGCCAATTGCGCCTCCAGTCGCGCAGCGTTTGCAAACAATTCCGCAGCTTCATCAAATTGTTGTTGCGCTTCCAATAGGTTGGCGCGCAGTAATAAATTCGATTTCTCAATCACAGAAGCTGTATAAGAATCAGGCAATGACGGTAATGCACCCTTGGTTGTCATGCTCACACCTCATCCTGATAAAACGATAAACGCAAGCGCAAGACCACAAGCTGCCCACTCTGTAAGAATGTGAGCCTGTATCGG
This sequence comes from Caldilineaceae bacterium, assembly GCA_026645575.1. The sequence goes on along the minus strand of JAPKMW010000005.1, from coordinate 24,187 downwards.
TGGCATCACTAGCGTATCACTACCTGGATGCCAAGTCAACTGTAACTGGTGGGTTTGCGGTGTTTCGCTACCAGCTTCGTATAAAGCGACGGTTAGCGCCACATGATGATCAACTGCATAAGGACGTAGCCGAAAAATTGTAAAGGGCAAAAAGAGGGATGCCGCAATCGCAGCTTGGGCAAGTAGCTCTTCGAGTTGTTGCGGACCGTCAAGATAGTCGTGCTTGAACATGGCACCTATCTTAACCCAGCCATCGTAAATTAAGAAAATAGTGATTCACCGTGTGCGGCACGAACCAAGACCAGCTTCTATCACGACAAATTGGGGGTCAGTGCCGCACACGCAGACTGCGATACCTTCATTCATCCCAACGCAGTCGTTTCCGTCACAAAGGGCCGCCCCGCTTGCTTACAAATCAACTCCATTACATCGCGCCCTGAAGCGGCTGACAGTTGTACATTACCCCCCGGCTCGACCCATTGACCGATCATGTAGAAATTTTGTAAACCAGGCAGCGTCTTGCTCATGCCTTGCCCCATCATCAATGTCATCTTGCGCGGGGCCATCGCCCAGCCATAGATCGACCCGCGCCAGTTGGCCGTGTAACGTTCATATGTCACGGGCGTCGCCACGTCGGTTGCCTCAACCTGTGCAGCCAGACCGGGATAGCGGCGATCCAAAGCGGCGATGACCTGTTGCGCAACCCGTTCCTTGGCAGCGACATACGCTTCCGGCACAGTATATAACCCTTTCCAATACCCATAATCCGCCGCGCACCAGATGTTTAAGACTGTTTTCCCCGGATCGGCCAGCGTGGGATCAAAGGCGTAGTGCCGCACGGTCAATGCGTCATGGCGCAGATCGCCAAAGTCGAGGGGCTGGGCCACGGGAAAGCAGAGCGCCGGCGGCTCGGCGCGAAAATCACGCTTTATCCCCAACGCCACCTGGATGATTGACGGGGCCAGCGGCAGCGTGCCATAATAGTCTTGCCAGCGGGCATTGACATAGTGGCCGTCCAGCAGGTCAAAAATCGTCGAACGCCCATCCGCCGCCGAAATGACCAAATCAGCGAAATGTTCCGTGCCATCGGCCAACTGGACGCCAACGGCACAATCCTTTTTCACCAGAATCTTTTGCACCCGTGCGCCATACGCCACTTGCCCGCCCAGATCACGATAACGGCGCGCCACCCGCTCGGCCAGATCCAGCGAACCGCCAATCGGGTAGCCGGCCATTTTGTTTGACATCTGCGCCAACGTGATCAACAACATCAGTAGCGGAAAATCGGGGCGAGCGAATTGGAGAAACTCCATCAACCCCTTGCGCAGGAGCGGGTCGCGGAAGCGCGTAACAAAGTCGCCCAGCGTCACATCTTTCCAGCGCAGCAACGGCCCAACAAAGGGCAACATCGCCAACCCCATTTGCAGATTTTCTCGGGCGTCATCGGGCGTTGGGTCTAGGGGCAAATCAAAGGTCGCCAATGCATAGAGTGTGTCGGCGAAGCTGGCAATGGCGTCATAATCGCCAGGGGAGAGCCGACACATCTCCTGCTTGAGGCGTTCAATATCGGTATAGAGATGAAAGGCGCGACCACGGTTGTCTTCGACGCAGATAAACTCATCATAGTGGTAAAGCCCTTGCCCCGGCAGAACCCCTAACTCCTGCCACATGGGGTAGGCTTTGGCCGCTGGGTTCGTGCCGACCAGATAACGCACACCCCCATCAAAGAGATACCCATGCCGCCGCCACGATGTGCAAAGACCACCGGGGATGGTATGCAATTCAAAGAGTTGACTACGCAGACCATTCATCTGCGCATAACAGCCGGCTGATAGACCAGCGATGCCGGCGCCAATGATGATTACGGATTTGGTTGCCATAGCACTTTCTCCCCATTCACCCGCAACTGTGCAGCCGGGCGAATGGGGTGATGGGTTGCGGCGGTTAGCAGTTGTTGCGAAAGATCGACGTTCCACCGAATGTTTTCAAAATCCCAATACGACCACGGACTGGACTGGTTGGCCCAGGTAATGGCGACGCGCAACGGCACTTGCATCCCATTCACCGTCTGCCAGCTTTGGAAGTCAACGCGCCAGCCAATTTTCTCACCGTTGCTGCCCTGGTAGCGCATGGCCGACATATAGGTGATCAAACCGGTTGCCGGGTCAAAGTGGTAAATGAGTTCATCCTCCTGGTCGCCAAAGGGAAAAATCAGGCGCACCGAAGTGTCATCAATCGCCTCCCAACGGATGCGCGGATCAGTGAGCAGCAGGGAGGGGTAAAAGGGCGCTTCCGCCCAGAGGATCATATTTGACCCCTGATTCACTGCCGGGCCGGTTTCGGCATTGCCCACCGGGCCGGTCATGCCGACGCCGTTGATATATTGATCGAGCGCTTTCAACACCGGCAGCCCAAACCAGGTCACCTCCATCTCCCGTTTGAACGCCTGCCCCGGTTGGTGATAAAGGTGAAAACGCAGCGGCATCCATAGCCCAAAGTTGGCGCGCGCCCGCCCCCAGGCCACCATCGCTTCGACCCGTGGCACGCCATTACCAAAGGCGACCTGAAAATAGCGGCGCACGGGAGCTGGTAAATCTGCCGGCACAGCCACCGTCCCTAGATCGTGCGCTTCGTTGGTGGGCGCTGGGAAGTTGGCTGGCGGCACTTGCAACCCCAACCACCCAATCCCACTCAGGGCGACTAGCCCACCGACAACACTCACAAGTACTTTACTCCATCTGTTCATCTTTCTCCTCCACCCTCCATAAGCGACCAGCGTTCTACCGCACAAAGTTATCGTTCAGGCCGCTTGTTATCACCCCTCAGCGTACCCCAAATCGAGGCGCACAGCACTGGTCAACTGGTGAGTGCGCAGACTAGTCGCCTGGTGGGTGAATGCAGAGAGAGGAGCGAATCATCAACAAGGGGTAGCGATGAAATCCTTGGTTGCTCCGCAGCATTGTTGAAACGATTACCGTTGCTACATCAACAATACCCTAAGCCGCTGAAGCGTTCGCTGCCTAGACCAGATCTGTAGCTCTTTTCTGTACCGCAACCTATGGTTTTGAATGCACGCCCTTTGCTACACTGCACGCTATTGAAAACCAAGTCAGCCGCAGCCGACAAGGGTGCTTTCCCTGCGATAGTTGACCCGCAACCGGGTCATATTCCTGCAACGCTGCGACTTGTGACCGTGGCCCGAATTGATCTATGCAACAGCGTGCATTCACCATCCTGCTCTTTGTGGCACGTGTGATCGACGGCGCGTTGGGCGGCTATATCACCGTGGCGCAGGCGGCGTTGACCGATGTGACGCCGGAGGAGCAGCGAGCCAAACGGTTTGGCTATTTCAGCGGGGCGATCAGCTTTGGCTTTGTTGTTGGCCCGTTGCTGGGCGGCTTTCTCTCGGACAGCTCGCTTTCCCCCTCTTGGGTATTACAACACCCTTCTGGGTCGCCGCCACCTTGAGCGGGGGGGATGCCTTGCTCATCTGGTTTCTGCTGGCGGAGACACTTCAGAAGCCTAAGCAGGTGCAGATCACAGTGACACAAGCCTTTCGTCAGGTCAAGGCTGCTTTTCAAGACCAAGGGCTGCGGAGCGTCTACGCCACTACCTTGCTTTATGCCCTGGGCTTTGGCTTTTTTGTCTCGCTATTTAATGTCTTTCTGATTGATCGGTTCGGCTTTGCTGCCCGCCAGGTAGGGTTAACCGTCGCCGGGCTGGGGTTGAGTCTTTTTCTGGTGGAGGTGCTGTTGGTTGAGCCGGCCAAACAACACTTTGGCACGGTGCGTCCCCTGCGCGTAGCCTTCTTTGCGGCCGGTCTAACGCTATTGCTGATTGCCCTGGTCAATCAACTTTGGCAGTTATTGGTGCTAATTCCCCTCTTTGCGCTCTTCAGTGGTCTAACGCGCCCCAATCTCACCGCCCTGATCAGCCGGGGGGCCGCCCAACATGATCAAGGGCAGCGGCTGGGCGTGAATGCCAGCTTACAAGCATTGGGGCGCGCAACGCCACCATTGGTCGCTGGTTCTGTGGCGGCTGCCACGACAACGGCAATGCCGGTGGTGTTGGGCGGGGTAAGTTTTTTACTGGCTGGTGCTGTCTTTGTCTGCTTTTACCGGGAGCGGGTCGCGCTGAATGTCGAAAAAAACAAAGCAGCGCTTGCGCGCAACCCGTAGTCGATGGTAGCCGATGCAAGAGCAAAGGAGTAAAATCGTGACCTATCGTTTTCAGGTACTGACCCTCATCTTTCTTATCTTGTTGACCGGGTGCCAGCCGTTGATTGTCTCGCCCGACGCAACCCCGATTGCGCCGGCCCCAGCCGTCCCCGACGCCGTCGTCACCCCGTCGCCTGAGCAAGCGAGTGGCGAGGAGCTATACCAAGACCCGCAGGGGCGCTTTACCGTGCCGATCCCCACCAACTGGAGGGCGGAGCAGCAGGAGGGGTACGCGATTCTCACCAGCCCCAACGAAGAGATTGCGATCTATCTGCTCACCATCGAGGCTGAACGTGGGGCGGCTGAAAGTGGCGAAGCGGCCATCGTTCAGGGTTGGCAGTTAGTCGATCCCGCCTTTGACGAGCCGGTAACGGAAACCTTGACGCTACCAGCTCAGGGCGGTGTTGAAGCGTTGACCCTTGTCACCTATGAGTATGATGAAGCCAACGAAAAATTTTATCAGGCGGTAGCCCGGCTCTATGACGGTCTTTATTACCTCTTGCTGATCGACGGTGAGCTTGCCGCCTTACAGCAACGACAAGCCCAACTCAGCATCATTGACAGCGGCCTGACCATCACGGCGCTGGCCGAGACCGACTTGACCGGCGTCGAACCTCTGCCCGTAAGTGCAGTCATTACGGAAGTTGAAACCTTCATTGAAGAAGGGTTAACTCAGTTCGGCATTCCCGGCGCTGCTGTCGCCATTGTGCAGGATGGTGAAATTGTCTACAGCAACGGCTTTGGCGTGACCGAAACGGGGGGCAACACCCCCATCACCCCCCAAACCCACATGATGATTGGCTCGACGGGCAAGTCACTCACGACGATGTTGATGGCGACGTTGGTGGATGAAGGGGCAATGGGTTGGGACACCCCAGCCGTTGCCGTATTGCCCCAGTTTGCGGTCAGCAACCCTGACCTTACCGAATCAATTACGTTACGCAACCTGGTCTGCGCCTGCACCGGCGTGCCGCGCCGTGACTATGAGCTGATCTTTAATGCCGATGAACTTTCCGCTGAAGGGATTGTGGCGTCGTTAGCAACCTTTGAGTTTTTTACTGACTTTGGGGAAGCCTTTCAATATAGCAACCAGTTGGTGGGTACGGGCGGTTATGCTGCGGCTACGGCCGCCGGCGCTGAGTTTGGCAATCTCTTTGACGGGTATAGTGCCACCCTAGCAGAGAATGTCCTCGCCCCCATTGGTATGACGAATACAACCATCTATTTTGACGAAGTGCGGGCGCGCAATAATTACGCCATGCCCCACAGCGCCGGGTTGGATGGCCACTATGAACCATTGCCACTGGCAATTGAGGAAATTCTCGTGCCAATTGCGCCCGCCGGCGCCCACTGGTCAACCCTGGAAGATATGACGCGCTACTTGCTGACCGAATTGGCGCTTGGTGTTGCGCCCGATGGCACACGCGTTGTCAGCGAGGAGAATCTGCGTGAAACTTGGGAGCCGCAAGTTCCCGTCAGCGCCGATGTGGACTACGGTTTGGGTTGGTTCGTCAGCGATTACAAAGGTCTTCCGTTGATTGAACACGGGGGCAATACGTTTGGCTTTACCTCCAGCTTTGGCTTCCTGCCCGACGTGGGTGTGGGTATTACCGTCTTGACCAATGGGCAGGGTACAAATTATTTCAATGACAGTGTGCGCATCCGCCTCCTGGAGTTGCTCTTTGCCCAAGAGCCGGAAGCGGCGGCGATTCTACAATTTGCCAATCAGCAAATCCAAAGTCAAGTGGAGCAGGTACAGACACGCTCTGCCGTTGATCCAGCAGCGGTTGAAGGGCATCTTGGCGCCTATGTCAATGATGCGCTAGGCGAACTCGAACTACGTTTGGAAGGCGAACAATTGATTGCTGACGCCGGGGAATTTGCCGTGGCGCTGCTCCCGCTGGAAGAGGAAGACGACCCCAACACCCTGGCCGGCTATATTGCCACCGCAGCGCCACTAACCGGCCTCCTCTTTGAGTTGAATGAGAATGACGCCGGCGACCCGATCATTGAATTTGGTCAAGGCGCTGTTGCTTACACCTTTGTGCAAGCAGAGTAAGTAAAAGGAGATAAATCATGACAAACAGTATGCAAACCAACGGAACACGTCCACTGGCGGTCGTCACCGGCGCCTCCAGTGGTATCGGCTACGAATTGGCCGAACTCTGTGTCAAAAACGGCTTTGATCTCGTAATCGCCGCCGACCAGCCAGAGATCAATGGGGCGGCCCAACACTTTCGCACCCACGGCGCGACCGTTGATGCCGTGCAGACCGACCTTGCCACGGTCGAAGGCGTTGACAAACTCTATGCCGCCGTCAAAGGGCGACCGGTGGCGGCGCTGCTGGCAAATGCTGGCCATGGCCTGGGGCACGCCTTTCTTGATCAGGATTTCAAGGAGATCCGCCATGTGATCGACACCAACATCACCGGCACAATGTACCTGATCCACAAAGTGGGGCGCGAGATGCGGCAGCGCAACCAGGGGCGTATTCTGATCACCGGCTCGATTGCCGGCCACATTCCCGGCGCCTTTCAGGCGGTTTATCACGGCAGTAAAGCGTTCGTGGATTCCTTTGCCGTGGCCCTGCGCAATGAGTTAAAGGACACCAACATCACCGTCACTTGTCTCCAGCCGGGAGCAACAGAAACCGAATTCTTCGAGCGCGCTGGCCTGGAAGACACCAAAGTTGGGCAACAGAAAAAAGCGGATGCCGCCGATGTTGCCAAACAAGGCTTTGACGCCATGATGAATGGCGATGGTGATGTAGTGCCTGGCCTTGGCAACAAAGTGCAAGTTGCCATGAGCGGCGTCGTACCTCAAGACCGCCTGGCCGAGCAAAGCCGCAAACAGAATGCGCCGGGGACGGGGAAGAAATAGGTGGTTGGTTAGGTGGTTAGGTGGTTAGGTGGTTAGATCGCCTGCATTACGAACCGCTCAACCTGAAGGTAAAAGAGTTGTGCGAGCAACAAGCCTATGGCCCCCTCCGCACCATCTCCTCCAATAACTGTCAGGTGACCACGGCGCCCAACATCCGTCTCAGCCGCGAACTGGGGGGCGGGCCGGTCGGTGACATTGGCATCTACTCCATCAACACCGCCCGCTGGATGACCGGTGAAGAGCCGGTCGAGGTCACGGCCTATGCCCAGCAGACCGACGACCCACGCTTCCGTGAGGTGCCGACCAGTGTCAGTTATATGCTGCGCTTTCCTTCCGGCATTCTGGCGCACTGTGATTGCAGCTTTGACGCCAGCACCAGTCGCCGCTACCGTATCCACTGCCAACAGGGCTACATCGATATGGATCCCGGTTTTTCCTATGAAGGGTTGCAACTGAACGTTAAGACCGGTGAAGAAGACCAGGGCGACGTCAGCGAAACCCAACTGCGCATTCCCCAGATCAATCAGTTCGCCGCTGAGATCGACCACTTTTCCGCGTGCATCCTGAATGACACCGATCCGCGCACCCCCGGCGAAGAAGGGCTGGCCGATATGCGCGTCATCCTTGCCGTTGAGGAAGCCTACCGCACGGGTGCTCCTGTGCCGGTGAATGTGTAAAGATGATCGTAGGTGCGGTTTGGAACTGCACGGGTCTCATCAAGGGAACCCGTGCAGTTCCAAACCGCACCTACTAACAAAGGAACGCCACATGAGCAAAAACACCAAAATTGACCGTCGCGAAGATGTCAATCCCAAAACGGGTGAACATAAGTATGGCGATGTCGAATTTGCCGACCCCGTCAATAACAAATACCCCATTGACACGCCGGAGCATGTCCGGGCAGCGTGGAGCTATATCAACCACAAAGACAATGCCGCCAAATATGACAAAGATGAAGTTGCCTTGATCAAGGCTCGCATCAAGCGGGCGGCGAAAAAACATGAGGTTGACATTGACGAAGAATGAACCAAGGGAGAAAACGATGCACCACCCACTAAGTCCTGCCATGCAACAATGTATTGACAACTGTCTAACCTGCCACAGCGTTTGTCTGCGCGAGGCGATGAATCACTGTCTGGAAACCGGCGGGCGTCATACTGAACCGGCCCACTTTCGCCTGATGCTCAACTGCGCCGAAATCTGCCAGACCAGCGCCAACTTTATGTTGAGCGGGTCGGCCTTTCACGCCCGTGTCTGCGGCGTCTGCGCCGAAGTTTGTGAAGCGTGCGCCCGCAGTTGTGAAGAAGTGGGCGAGATGGACGACTGTGTCCAGGCGTGTCGCCGCTGCGCCGAGAGTTGCCGACAAATGGCAGGGGGGTAATGAGATGACGGAAACTTTCAAAAAGGGGGACAAAGTCACCTGGAATAGTTCGCAAGGCAAAGTCACCGGCACGGTTAAGAAGAAATTAACCAGCCCGATGGAGATCAAAGGGCATCATGTGGCGGCCTCCAAAGAGAACCCGGAGTATCTGGTGGTGAGCGATGAAAGCGGTGAAGAGGCCGCCCACAAACCGGAGGCACTCACCAAGGTGGCAGCGGCAAAGCCAACATCGTAGACTTTTGCCCTGTAGCCGACTTCTATCTTATCTCTATACCTCAACCACTGTCTTACCTCTCTCTCTTGCGTTACCGTACAAGTGATAAGCAAGGGCGGCAAGGCTGTCAACCCAAGAAGGAGAATGGCAATGACAACAGAACAACTACGGCAATTGAATGGTGCGAGCCGTATAACCCAGCCACAAGCGGCGCCACACGGCTCCTACGATGGACGCAACGGGGAGCAGCATAACCAGCTTCAGCGCAAGGGGCAGCAGACAACCGCTTTGCCCAAGGGTAACGCTGATCGCGTTATGCGCACGTTAGGCGGGGTGATTCTGGGGCTTGGCTTGGCCGCGCTGGTTATGCCACGTCAGGCGACCAAGCTGATCGGCATTCGTGATCAAACCAACCACCGCACCTTGATTCGGGCGGCAGGGTTGCGCAAAGTGGTCAGCGGCGTTGGCCTCCTGGCGCAACCAACATCGGCTGCCCTGGAAAAGGTGCGGGTGAGCGGCGAACTGATCGACCTGGCGCTGCTGGGGCTGGCACTCAAGACGCGTCGCGCCCAGCGCGGGAAAGTGGTGATGGCGTTAGCAACAGCCGCCGGCATTACCCTCTTGGACTATCTCTATCGCCACCAACGTAAGCAGCAGGCTCGCGCCGCAGCCTTCACGACCAAAGGTTAGGGCAAGCCTATACAGACGTTGCGGATCAAGCCGAACACGCTTGCTGGCAGATCGCTTGGCAGATGGCCAATATTCGCAGCGGTAGGCGGGCGCAGTCAGCCGATTGGTTTCATCTTGTATTACCCAGCGGCAGATCTGCGCACCGCTTATGAAGATTATTACTTGATTTCGGTAACGGTACGGGCACGAGGTTGGCGGGAAGATTCTCACTGGTACAACCAATAGATCCGCCCGCCAACCTCGTGCCCCTACGACTACTGGTTTATTTACTTAACCTTCATAAGCGATGCTTGTTGCGCTACCGCGACAGTGACGCAGTGGCGCACACAAAGTGCTTGCCTTCTGTTAGGGGGCCGGCGCAGCCGCTTCAATGAAGAGCACGGGCAACCAAAAGGCTGGGCGTACAAAGGGCGGCTGGGTATCGACAATGGTAGATGCCTCCGGCTGCCCGGTAAAGTCTTCCACCTGGCCGCGATTGTCCACGGCCCGTGCTTCAAATTCATAGAGACCATCGCCAGGGGCGGTAAAGAGCGCACTGGTGGCCGTGGTCTGTTGCTGCCACAGTTGCCATTCCCCCCGATCGACGCGGAAGCGCACATCATAATATTGGATGCCGGCGCCGCTATCCGTACCCGCCCAACTAACCGTAAAGCTTGTAACACCGACAATGGCCGGCAGAGGATTGACCTGCGTGGTCGGCGGTTGGGTGTCCACAGTCGTTGCTGCTTCTGCATCGCCAAATGGCTCCTGGTTGCCGGCATTGTCCACCCCACGCACCCGAAACTCAAGGCGCTGACCGTTGCGCCCATCGGAGAATTCCGCCGAAGTCTCGGTCACTTCGCTCAACCACGCCACCCAATCGCCACCATTGATACGGTATTCGACATCATAATAAGCAATGCCAGAACCGCCTGGGTCGGTGCCGCTCCAAGAAACCGTAAAGTTGCGTCCCACCAGTGGTGGCAGCGGATTGATGGTGACACTGGGCGGCGATCGATCGGTCTGCACGGTGTAATCCACCACCAGCCGCGGGAAGAAGTTGGTATTGGTCTCGCGTGAATAGAAGGCGCGCTCCCGTTGCTGCACCCGCTCGTCGCCGATAATCTCCACGCCGTAGTTGGGCGTACCATCCACCCAGAGTTGCACCTCCGGGCCGACATTCCACTCGTACCAATCCGGTGCGCTGCCCACCCGTGTGCGGTCATCGACCGCCGTCCATTCCGGTTCACTGTTCCAGGTGACGCCCGTTTCGCTCCAATCCGACGCCAGGCGACGCAAGACTGTGTTCATCGGTGCGTCGTTGGTCGGGCTGGCAAAGCTGAGCCGCAGCCGCAAACGCGCATCGTTGATGATGGCGTTCTCTGGTAGATTCCCGGCAATGTCAAAGCGAACGAGCAGCCGTTGCGCGCCAAAGTTGTCGCCAAAAAAGTTGTAACCCAAAAAGAGCGAGTCGCTGCCAAAGTTTTGGTTGGGCCGCGCCGAGGCGATGTAGCTATCGGCAATGGCCGGCAATTCAACCACGGTGCGCAATGCGCCGGTTGCCAACCGGTCTTGTTCCAGCACCTGGGGTGTGCGTAGCGGGGCTGTGCGCTGTAGCCCACGTGCCAACTCGGCAGCAGCGCCATCCACCTCGCCGGTTTGTGCATGTAACGCCACGCTCCCCGTTGCCATAAAGAGACTGAGGGTCAACAACCAAAGAATAAAACGGCGTGCATCGTCCCCGGGTTGGCGGCGATGCGCAGCAATTTTATCCCCTTTCCGTTGCGTCCTCCGGTTAGCGCATTGTGCAGGCTGGCCCATATTGCTTCCTTTCTCATTCGCTCAACTTGTAAACCCACAGCGCCAACGTAAACAGCTTCCCTGATAACGACAATATATCGGGGTACATGAAGGGGTTCTATCATCCAAAGGGGGCGCCGCTATTCATGACCAACTTGTAACCATAACTTGTGTCTTGTCCTAATGAAAAACGAAAGTAATCAATTACTGTGAGGGCGCAAATGGCGCTGTAACAAGGAGAGGAGTCTGATCAATGAAAGTACCAGGTTTGAAAGGCCAACGGTATCGCAAGTTGGTGATTATGAAGCTAGTGCTGCTCTTCAGCCTGTTGCTTGGAAATCAACCTGTCATGTTTGCCCAGGGTGGTGATGCTGTCCGTTGGCAGGCGGAGTATTGGAACAATGCTACCCTGGCCGGCGCTCCCCAGATCACGCAGATGGAAACGGCGATCAATTATAACTGGGGAACCGGCTCACCGGCGCCCGGCCAGCTCGGATCAGAGCGCTTTTCGGCGCGCTGGACTGGCACTGCCCAACTGGAGGCCGGACGCTACCGCTTTATCGTCACCGCCGATGATGGTGCACGCTTGTGGGTCAATGAGCAGTTGTTGATCGATGAGTGGACGTTACAAGCGCGCCAGGTCTACGAGGCCGACATTACGTTAACCGGTGGAGCGACGCCGCTTCGTCTGGAATACTTTGAAAATACCGGCCAGGCTGAAATTCGCTTGTCCTGGACGCGTCTCGATACAGCCCCCCCGCCACCCAGCGCCGCCGGCGCGCCGGTCAACGTCTGGCGTGGCGAATATTTTAACAATGTCACCCTGGCCGGCACACCGGTGCTGGTGCGCAACGATGAACGGCTTGATTTCAACTGGGGAAGCGGCTCGCCGGCGCCGGGGGTGATTGGCGCCGACCGTTTTGCCGTGCGCTGGACGCGTACCCTCAGCCTACCCGCTGGCCGGTATCAATTTACCGCCACGGTCGATGATGGCGTGCGGCTGTGGGTCGATGGCCGGCAGGTGTTGAACGATTGGCGCGTCCAATCCGTCCGCACCTTGCAAGTTGAGGTAGCAATTACTGGCGGTGCAACGCCTGTCCAAATGGACTATTTTGAGAATACGGGCGAGGCAATCGCTCGGTTGACCTGGACGCAACTTGCGTCAAACGCCGCTCCGGTCGCTCCCCCTGGCGGCGACGAACCCCTACCGGCGGGGCAAACGGCGACGGTGGCACGCGCCAGCCAGCTCAACTTGCGCAGTGGGCCGGGAGTGAACTTTGCCCGTGTCAGTGTCTTAAACAATGGCGATGTAGTTGAACTGTTGGGACGCAATGCCCGCGCGACCTGGGTTCAAGTCCGGCTGGCCGATGGCCGCAGCGGTTGGGTGAATAGCGCTTATCTAAACACCGCCGCCACCCTGCGGGCGCTGCCGGTGACAAGGTGAGTAAGGGCGGCCCCGGTCACCAGGCAGTGGAAAAGGGGAGACAATGCAACCACAGAAGCAGTTGCCCCCGCATTATGAAGTAGCGGGGACGCTGGATCTTTCACGCAACCGTTGGGCATTGATCGGGTTGACGATCGGGTCCATGGCGGCCTTCTTTCTCTTTGGCTGGTTGGCGCTAGCACTGTTGTCAGCGCTGCGCCCCGACCTAGGCAGTTTAGGCTTCCAGGTCGGGGCCGGTAATCTTTTGTCTTTTCTGCTGGGTTTTGTTGCGTTGCTCGCCATGACCGTGATTGCGCATGAAGCAATTCATGGCCTCTTCTTCTGGCTCTTTACTCGTGAGCGGCCCCGCTTTGGCTTCAAGGGACTGTACGCCTACGCTGCCGCACCGGACTGGTATCTCCCCCGCCAACAGCATCTCATTGTGACATTAGCGCCGCTGGTGGTGATCACCGTGATCGGGCTGCTGTGGGTATGGATCGCACCGGTGGCGGTTGTCATCCCTCTCTTGTTGGTAGTGGTTCTCAATGCGGCGGGCGCGGTCGGCGATCTGGTTGCGGCGGTCTGGTTACTGGCGCAGCCGGCGACAACGCTGGTGCGCGATAGCGGGGATGCTATTACGTTGTACCGCCCAGCCACCATGTCATCACTGTAGACATTGCACATGTACCAGAGCGTTAGGGTTTTGGAAACCCTAACGCTCTTTGGTGGTGACGCCAGCGAGGCAGGGTCACTCTATATCAACGCTTGCGAATCACCGGCAGGAACGAGCGGTTGGTGAAGCTGGTTGGTGGCGGCGCGGTGGGGGCAATGGTCGGCGTTCCTACCGGCGTTGGCGTGGGGACAGGCGTTTGTCCTGGTGGCGTTGGTGTTGCAACCGGGGTGTTTCCCCCGACCGCAGCCCCACTACGGGACTGGCTTCCGCGTCCTGTGCCCCAAAGAATTCGTGCGTTCGCTGTGCCGGGCAGATCATAGGCGACAAAGCCGGCGTGGGCGGTGTTCAGCACCACTTCCAAGTCGGCGTCACCATCAATGTTGGCCAGCGTGGGCGCGGCCAGGGCGCCGTTCCAGTCGCCATTGAAGGCTTTGGGCAAATCAATTTCGTGCAGTACATTGCCCTGGTCATCCAGGATGTGAAGCTTGCCGGTAGCGTTCTTGCCCTTTTGCACCCACGACGCAAAAATCACCTCGGCGCGCCCATTGTTGTCCAAGTCCACGACCACGGGTTCGCCAGCAAAACGGAAAAAGCCTTCACCCGGCTTGTTGACGGCATAGGGCCACTGTCCATGCTCCGTTTTGTCGAGCCAATAGGCGTGGACGCGGCCATCGTAGGAGGGGTGCAAGATTTCCAACTTGCCGTCGCCATCCAGATCGGCGGCGACCGGGTTGGGGTGCGTATTTTCGATCAGATTGTAATCTTCACTCAAGGGTGCGGCTTGGTTATCCGGCGCCGGAATCGCTGTCCAGTCAAAGCCATTGCCTTGCCAGCGGGTGCGGTCGCGGTTGAAGAGAAAGGGCATCTCGTAAAGATTGGTGTAGGGGTCCGTACCGCAATTATAGACGTTGCCGACGACAATAATCTCCAGCGTGCCATCGCCATTGACATCCGCCACCGTAGCCGCTGAGTTGGCAAAGTTGGGGCGATGTTCGGCGCCGCAGTTGGCATAGCCGCGCAGATCAACGGCATGATCAACATGGACACCGACCCTGCCCCACGCTTTGTTGCCATAGATGCTGTTGGCCGGGATTTGGACACCGTTAGCCTCATAAGCCGCAATATAATGCACATCAGATGGGATGACAATTTCGCCGGCGCCGTCGGCATCAAGGTCGGCAATGGCGGCGTTGTCATTGTAGACGCCCCAGGCGTAGCCAGTATCATTGCTCAGTTGCGGCCAGCCAGCGCGCACCGTGCCGGTATGTTCAAAGACCCAGGCATTGGTTTTGGATCCCAGCGCGCCGGTCGCCAGAATTTCCAGTGAGCCATCGCCATCCAGGTCATAAACCGACAAGCCACGAATTTCGTTGTTAATCGGCTTCTGCGGCCAGCCTTCTTCAAAGTAGCCATCCTGGTTGTAGACCGACACAACGCCGCCGCCATGCGCCGTCACAATCTCCTGGTCGCCATTGCCATCGACATCGGCGATGATAATGCCCGGCCAGGTGCGCCCGACATCTTTGACGACATCGATATTCTCTGACCGGTCATGGCCGGAGCGGACACGCCAACGCAGGGCGCCGGTGGCGCCATCCAGGGCCACAATCGAATAGGCGGACGCAATCACCTCCATTGTGCCATTGCCATCCAGATCGGCTACCGCCGGCGAGGAGTACCAACCGGTCTCACACCAGGAGCCATAGCAGCCACCCCGTTGCCACTTGAGGACGGGCGCTTGAATCGCATCTGTTTGTCCGCTGGCGGGTAATTGATAGCAAAGGCTGAGAAGGAGAAAGCAGACGATAACGAAACGGTTTTTGTGGTGACGGTTCATTGCACGGCTCCTGCTATTGACATGCGCACAGATCAGTCAACTCGCAATGATAGGCGCAATGGCGGCAGCTATGAGTGTAGTGCAGTTATCTGTTGCCGTCAATGGACAAATAGACAACGCGGGCAAGCCGTCTGTTGTACGGCTGATTTACGAAAGCATTGCATAGCAGAGGGTGACGACGCTTTGCAGAAGCACGCCTTTGCGCCTCTACAAAGCGTCATCTTGGGTATGAATTCCTGGTAGTGGGTAAACGATAACTGGTGAGACCTCTGGGAGGTGGGCGGTTGAGGGCTGATCCAAGGGCGCCGTTTGCCCACCTCCCGGAGGTCTCACCGACGTCAGTCACCGATCAACCACTACCGAATTCCTGTCATGCCTAGGGCAGCAATGACAGTGATCCCAGTGATAGCATCGGAAAGCAGATCAACTGACGGTTGATGTCACAGCCGTCAGCGCACGCTGCACCAGGGCACGGGCTAAGGGGACTTTGTAACCGTTGTGGCGGAGGGGTTGCGCCCCTTGGAGGGCGAGATCGGCAACCTGTTCAAGCTGTGCGTCCGTTATGGTGGTTCCCAGCAAGGCTTGTTCAGCGGCGGTGACGCGCCAAGGAATGGGCGCCACACCACTGAGAACCAGCCGCGCATGGGTAACTTGCCCATCGACCGTACTGACCACAGCGGCCACGCCCACCAGGGCAAAGGCCCACACTTTGCGATCCATCGCTTTCAAATAGGTACTCTGTGTCCCTGCTGGTAACGCCGGAATTTCCAGGCCGAGCAGCAATTCGTCGTCATTGATAGTGGTTTCCTGACGGCAGTTGTCTTGGGGCAAGGCAAAAAAGTCAGCAATGGGCAGGGCGCGTTCGCCGGTTGGCCCTTGCAGGCGCACGGTGGCATCTAGCGCCAGCAGAGTCGAAGCCAGATCAGAAGGATGGACGGCAACGCAAGGACTGTCCCCAAAGAGGGCATGGTGTTGATTTTCGCCCTCTCTGGCCGGACAATCATCACCCCCCTTGAGCCAGCAATGGAACAGGTGATTGCGAAAATACCAACAGCGCGGCCGCTGCAACAGGTTGCCGCCAATGGTCGCCATGTTGCGCAACTGGGGGGTGGCCGCTTGCGCCGCCGCTTCGACCAGCAGCGGATAGCGGGCGCGCAGCAGGTCGCTCTGCTCAATCTCGGCCAGGGTGGTCAATGCCCCTAGGGTGATGCCGGTGGCTGTTTCGGTAATGCCGCGCGGCAGTTCGCCCAGTCGTTTGATGTCGATCAACTGGGCCGGCGCGACAATGTCTGCTTTCATCAAAGTCAACAGATCGGTGCCGCCGGCTAAGGGGCGGGTATGGCCGTTCTCGGCATGGTCGAGCAAGGTAATTGTTTCGGTCAGATTGGTGGCTCGTGCATAGGCAAAGGTGCGCATGGCGTTCGTTCTTCTCTCTTTCTTATGCCGCTGGCGGCGTTGCTGGTATCCCGCTCGGCGCAGCGGCCAGAGCGGCCAGAGCGTCCAGAAGCGCGCGCCGGGAAAAGGGTGTGTGATAGAGCCGCACCCCCGTTGCATCAAAGATGGCACTGGCAATGGCCGGCGCTGTGGGAATGAGCGGCGGTTCACCAATGCCCTTGGCCCCAGTCGGGTTGGCCGCAACATCGGGCAGATCGACCGGTGCATGGGTGATGGTGGGAATGTCGGCCACCGTCGGCACTTTGTACTCTTCCAGGTTGGCGTTGAGAACAATGCCGCTCGCCTCATCGATAAAGCGCTCTTCCGTCAGGGCAAAGCCAATGCCCTGCGTGACGCCGCCAATGATCTGGCTCTCGACCATCATGGGGTTGATGATGCGACCACAGTCATGGGCTGCCGCCACGCGTAACACTGTCACTTCGCCCGTTGCTGTGTCCACCTCCACCTCGACACACTGGGCGCCAAAGGTGCGAATCGAGACATCCTTGGGATTGGCGCCGCGTACGCCATGCCCCATAATCATGTGAGGCGAGAGCCGACCGGCTACTTCCTTTACCGTCACCGTCGCTGTGCCGTTGCCGTTGAGGCTGATCACCCCATCGCGAATATGGAGTTGCGTCGGATCATCTTCTTCCAACAACTTGGCGGCTGCTTCCAGGATCTGACGTTTGGCATCCGCCGCCGCCGCCCGCACGGCTGGGCCGACGGTTACTTGCGTGGCGCTGCCAGCGCTGGTCGGCGCATAGGGACCGACCGCCGTGTCCCCCAGATGCACGGTGACGGCGTCCATGGGCAACCCCAACTCTTCCGCCGCGACCATCAACAACCCGGTACGCGCCCCGGTGCCAATGTCCTGGGCGCCGGTGATGACATCCGCCGTACCGTCGCCATTGATCTTGACCCAGGCATAGGCCGGTGGGCTGCCGCCGCCACCCCAGTCATGGGCGGCAAAGCCGACGCCCCGCCGTTTTGTGCCGTTGGGCGCCGGTTGTTGCGCATTGCCCCAACCAAAGGCCGCGGTCACCTTCTCGTAGGAGGTGCGTAAGCCCAGCGGCGAGGAGTAAGGTTTCTCCTTCTTCTGGTCGATGGTGGTATAGTTGCGCAAGCGTAGCTCGACGGGGTCGATCTGAAGGGCGCGCGCCAGTTCATCCATCGCTGATTCTAGGGCAAAGGCGGCCTCGACATGACCCGGCGCGCGAAAGGCGACGCTTGGCCCCGTGTTGAGATAAACGGCCACCTGTTCCGTGCGCAAATTGGGGCAGCGATAGAGGCGCTGATACATGCCGCTCACATTGGCCGCCTCACCGCCGACCGAATAAGCGCCATTGGCAATGCGAATCTCCACCGCGAGGGCTGTCAATGTCCCATCGCGTTTGGCTCCCAGCCGCAGATTCTGCCAAGTTTTACCCCGGCTGCCGGCAGCGAGATTTTCGCCTGTGCGATCCAGCATGAATTGCACCGGTCGTCCGCTCATCTTGGAGAGTAAACAGGCGATGACGGTCTGCTTCCAGGCGATCTGTTTACTGCCAAAGCCGCCGCCCATGTGTTCTTTGATCACCCGCACATGGTGTTCGGGCAAGCCCAACTTGGCAGCCACCTGTTCGCGCACCTCAAAGATGCCCTGGGTGGATTCCCAAATCGTGACTTGATCACCTTGCCAGAAAGCAGTACAACCATGTGGCTCCAACGAGTTGTGAACCTGGGTCTGGGTGACATAGACGCGGTCGATAATCACATTTGCTTCGCGAAAGCCTTGGGTGATGTCGCCCCGCTCGTAGGTCTTGGGTTCCTCTTTGCGGTTGCTATCGCCATGAATGGTGGGCGCACCTGGCTGCAACGCCGCGTCCAGATCAAGGACAAAGGCCAACGGTTCGTAATCAACTTCAATCAGGCGCAAGGCATCCTGGGCAATCTCTTCGGATTCCGCTGCTACCACCGCCACTTCATCACCGACAAAGCGCAGGGTTTTGGCAAACAGGCCACACTCTTCCTCGTACCAGGTGATGTCTGGTGCATTGGCCGAACTGAGGACGGCATGAACGCCATCCAACGCCTCGGCAACGCTCGTGTCGATGCGGCGAATCCGGGCATGGGGGTAGGGGCTGCGCAAGGCGGCGACATAGAGTTGACCGGGCAGGCGCATGTCATAGGCATAGCGGGCGCGCCCAGTCACCTTTTCCACCCCTTCGGCCCGCACCTGTGGCCGCCCAACCACGGTCAGCCGCGCGTTCCGGTCCCAAGGTGGCAGTTCGACCGTCTCGACCAGTTTCAGCTTCTCTTCGTCCCCTTCGCCTTCACGGAGGACCGCAATATGTTCAACAGGCATGGTGGTGTTCCTCTGGTTATTGGGTATTGGTCATTTGGGCAGCCAGGCGACCGGCGGCGAGGATATGTTGGTAGGCGCCACAGCGGCAGAGGTTGCCCGTCACTGCCCGTAAAATTTCGGCATCAGTGGGGTCGGGGGTGGTGTTGAGCAGCCCTTGCAGACTCATGATCTGGCCGGCGGTGCAAAAGCCGCATTGGAAGGCGTCGGCTTCGATAAAGGCGCTCTGTACGGGGGCCAACATCTCATTGTCGTCGGCAATGCCTTCGATGGTGGTAATGGCGCGGCCTTCACAATCAACCGCCAGCAGCAGACAAGCATACATGGCCTGCCCATCGACCAACACGGTGCAGGCGCCACAATTGCCCATATCGCAGACCTTTTTGGCGCCGGTCAACTGTAGGTTGTAACGCAAGGTGTCGAGTAAGGTGCGGCGCGGTTCGAGCGCCAGGGTATGGCTGACGCCATTGACATGTAGATCAATTTGCATCTTCTTCCCTTTGCATCAGTCTAGCGGCCGCGTCGTGCCGGCCTAGCGATCATCAACGGTATGCAGGAAGAAACGTACCGCGACGTGAGAACAGATGCAATGTGTCAGGGCATGGGTGATGGATATAGTGGAGAACGAAGGGGAGAGTGTAGCGAATCAGGTGCAGCGGATGTTCGGCTGCGATGGCGTCAAGCACCGCTTGCTTAGGCTGCCCTGAGACAGGCGAAGACGACCTACCCTGATAAGCACAGCGCTAGAGTGCTGCGGCTAACTCGGCGACACGTTGGACGAGATCGGCGTCAAACCCGATATTGACAAACAGACGGTCGACGTCAAGCTGTTCCCAACGCTGCAACTCACTACGCAAATCGGATGGCCATTGATCCGGCCCGAATGGGCGGTAGACCGAGAGGGCGACCGTTCGGCCGGAGGCTGCGATTTGTTCACGGGCATAATGCAGCACCTCTTCATCGGCATACACGTTGATCTCGTCGGCATAGGTCACGGCGCTGCGGATCAGACGCCGGGAGCCGCCGACGCCGACAACGACGTGTGGTGGCGCTGGCGGTACTGGGGTACAGGCCGCGTTTGTAAGCTGCACATGGTCGCCTTCGAAAGTCACCAGGCCGCCCTGCCAGAGTTCGCGCAGGGCAAGGATTGCCTCGCGCAGGGCTGCTACACGCGTGGGTGCATCCGGATAGGGTTGATGCCAGGCGGTGTATTCCACAGGAAAATCGCCGGCGCCGATGCCCACCTCGAAGCGCCCACCGCTGATGATTGACAGGATCGAGCTTTCTTTGGCAAGAACGCCGAGAGTATAGTTCAGACGCACAAGGACCGTTGGGACGAGCCGGATTCGCTTCGTCACGACCGCGAGCGCACCATACGCTGACCAGCCACAGATGTAGGATTGTTCCGGTCGCTCCGAATGATAATGATCCGGGAAGCCCACGGCATCCAGCCCGCTTGCGTCAGCGAGCTGTACGGCCGCCAAAATAGCCGGCCAGTTGCTCGCAGGACTCAACGCAATTCCAACGCGCATTGTCTGTTCTCCTGTGTTCAACGCCCAAGTTGAAGTGACTACACTGATTGAATGCGGTTAACGCCCGAACACGAGCATAACCAGTTTGCCCTTGATCTGCGCGTTTTCAGAATTTTTCGCTTACTTTGGGCAAACTGGTTATGCTCGTGTTCGGTTGGAGCGGGGAGTCACTCGGTACTTCGCTTCGTGGCTGCGCTGTTGCTGTTCGAGCATTGCCCAAACAAGCGCCCGATTCAGATGTTATTTAGTAGTCTTCTGTTTACGATTTTTGGGCGTTAAGTCAAATAGCTTCTTTATAGTTTCCTCGGTTATGGTTACTTCGGGACTACCAGCATCTCGTAACTTTCGGTTTATTTCTCTAACATAGCTTTCCGATATAAGAATAGAGAAAATGCAGTATAACAGGAAAGTAGCAGCAGTATCCAACCACCGAAATACAGTAATATGGGTAAGCGTTTCAAGCTTCTTTTCGCCTGGGGCGCGGCTATAATCGGCTTCATGAACAATTTGATGCCTTCTCTGGATCATTACCTCTAAATCAGCGAATAGGGGCGTGACATACTTCAAATCTACGCCAAGCTCTTTTAAATAATTGGCTATATCTGTAGTCGAGTTAAAACTTAGGCGAGAAATATAATCATCAATCGACTCATCGACTATCTGTTTAACGGTTTTCTGGCGATGCCGATACAGATTTTCCCAATTGAATTTTTCGTTACGTTGTAGTCCAACTAAAGGAACTTTGGGTGCTTCAGTTTCAGCTTTTGCTTTGAGCCGACGTGCAAAAATGTCACGCAATGCTGTCTCTAACGAAGAATGGGCTAGCACTACACACGAACGGAGTATATCCTCAATGAATGACTTAATTTCCCCAGGAGAAGAGCCATCAAAATTGCTCTTTGTAGCATAATGAATAAGTTTAAATGCTCGATCGACATTTTCGTTGAACGCAGTAGTAACGTTTAAAAAACCCTGCAATTCCTCTCCCAAAGGATGACTCACTGTATGCATAAATGTAACCTTTTTGCTTGCATTTTTCTCATAGCATGAGTTGAAACCAAGGGGGCAACGAGAAAAAAGTGGACCAAATCCTATAACTTGGCTTGCTCGTTTTTGCCTTCCTATGGTGTGTGCTTACGGAACTGACGAACGAACGAAGCGATAAGCGGCGACAAAACGGGCCAAGCCTCGAACTCATCTCGGACAACGAGCCGCCGCTTATCGCTCCTTGAACGTAGCTGAGGAGGTTATGGGAAATAAGCAGTCAGGTGAACCAGTAAAAAAGCAAGAGACAGTACGTTGAAGATAGGCCAAGTATAGCAAAGACACAACGAAAAAGCAAGCCCCCAAAAAAGCGGGTCGAGCCTTGTAAGCCTACTTGATGGCACGTAAGCCTAAAACGCCTTGATCGTATCGCGGGCGTAAGTGCCATCAAGTAGGGGATGCCTTCTGTTGGAAGAACGACGCCTATCATCAGAAAAAACTGAGCAGTGTTACCGTTTTACGACCGTATCGGCGTGGAGACAGCCATGCCCCGTTCCTGCGGCGTCAACACTTCTAGCACTTGGCAGGCCAGTTCATAGCGACCAAAGCTGGGCATGAGATAGACGCCCTGGACGTGGGGCAGTTCTTTCAATTGAAGCAGGAGTTCCTGCGCCATCTTGACCCCTTCCTGGCGGCCATTGGCGCCGGCTTTGCGCATTCGTTCCAACGCCTCTTCGCTGAGGGTGATGCCCGGCACTTCGTTGTGGAGGAAGGAGGCGTGGCGATGGCTCTGCAACGGCAGTACGCCGATCAACACCGGCACGGGGAAGTCGCCATAACGTTCCTCGTAGATCGCCAGGAAGTTGCGCCAGAGTTGTGGATCGTAGATGGGCTGGGTCATGGTGAAATGGGCGCCGCCACTCACCTTCTGGTAGAAGCGATCCACCTCTTCGCTCAGGTTGGGCCGCGTCGGGTCACAGGCGACGGCGATGGTAAAGGCGCCCCGCTGGCCCATCTCACGCTCGTTGGCGTCGTAGCCTTCATTGAATTTGCTGATAATGCGCACCAAGCCGATGCTATCGACATCATAGACCGGCGTGCTTTGCCGGTTGTCGCCCAGGCTGGGCGGGTCGCCAGTGAGGGCCAGGATGTTGCGCACCCCCAAGGCGTGGGCGCCGATCAGGTCGGCTTGCAAGCCCATGAGCGAACGGTCGCGCGTGGTAAAGTGCAGCACCGTCTCAATGTTGATCTGCTGCTGAATCTGAATACAGAGCGAGAGCGCGCTCATGCTGACGCGCGCCGTGGGACTATCGGCCACATTGACGGCATCGGCGCCGATGAGTTTGGCATGGCGCGCCCCTTCGATCTGTTTCTGCGCCACAAAGCCCCGTGGCGGATCAACCTCGACACTGACCATAAATTTGCCGTCGCGCAGCTTTTGCAGGAAAGGGGTCGGCGCCATCTCCTCGGCAATGGCATAATCATGGGTGCGTTCGGCCACTTCATCTTTCCCTGTATCCTTCACCGTAATGATTTCCAGGGGCTGTGGTCGATTCCCGTTCTGCTGGGTCAAATGGTCGTTCAGCGCGGCGCGCATGGCGCGCGTGTGCATGGGCGTGGTGCCGCAACAACCACCAATCAACCGGGCATTCTGGGCCAGGAAGAGTGGCACATGGCGGGCAAAATATTCGGGGCTGGAGGGATAGTAGAAGCGCCCTTCCACCCGCTCTGGGAAGCCGGCATTCGGCATGACGCTAAAGTGGGCGTTGGGCGTCGCCTTGTGCATCGCCGCCAGCGACTCCAACATCTGCGCCGGCCCGACGCTACAGTTCGCCCCCACCAGATCAACGCCATCGGCCAGCAAGCGTTCGGTGACAACTTGCGGCGACAAGCCGGTCATCGTCAACCCATCTTGGGCATAGGTCATGGAAGCGACAATTGGCAGATCGCAAATTTCCTTGGCAACGCGCACGGCAATCATCAACTCATCTAGGTTGTTGAATGTTTCAAAGAGCAGAAAATCAGCCCCCGCTTCCCAGAGGACGCTGATCTGCTCGCGAAAGGCGTCCGCCGCTTCGTCCGCCGCCAATGGCCCCAGCGGTAGCAAGCGTTTCCCCAGCGGCCCGACATTGCCGGCAATAAAGAGCGCACGACCGGCGCTCTCGCGCACATCGCGCACCAGCCGCACCGCTTTGAAGTTGAACTCGCGCACATGATCGGCCAGACCATAGTCGGCCAACTGTACGCGGTTAGCGCCAAAGGTATGGCTCTTGATCACATCCGCGCCGGCAATGGCATACGCTTGATGCACCGCCGTCACCCAGCCCGGTCGCGTCACCACCAACTGCTCCAGACACTGTTCACTGCTGGCGCCCTTGGCATAGAGCATGGTTCCCATGCCGCCGTCACCGAGGAGCGGTTGCTCTTGTAATTTTTGTAAAAACGGGTTCATTTAACTTATTATCTCCACCGGAAGAACATGTTGTTGGGCAACCACGCGAAAATGGTTGTCCCTATCAGTACCGATTCTCGTCGTCGGCTCGACCTTCTTCAATTTCTTTCCATTCAACCCCTTTTAGGGCAATGGTTAGTAACTCCATCATGCGCATGGCCTGTTGTCGCTGGCGCTCATTGCTATTCTGTCGACTTTCGTTGGCATGTACTGGCGGAGCATTTGTCTCTGTTACATTGCTCTGTGGTTTGTCTGGCTCTACCTCACTCGGTATGACCTGCATCATTGTCGCCTTTCTGCATTCACGGTAGGGGCGTCCGCTTGCCAGCGCCCTTGTTCTGGCGAAC
>JAPKMW010000056.1 GCA_026645575.1 Caldilineaceae bacterium | reverse complement strand
ACTGGTTGTCCCATTCTCAAAATCACCATTCAGCGCCACATTGCCCGCTAAGGGTGTACAGCCGCTTGGCCCGGTCGTCGTCGGCGTGATGGTGGCCGTTGGCGTCGGGGTGACTGTGGGCGTTGCCGTCGCAGTGGTTGTGGGCGTTGCTGTGGGTGATGACGTTGCCGCGGCTGGTTGAGTAGCGGTTGCGGCTGGCGTCGCGGTCGGCGGCGGGATTACGCCATTGATTTGCGGTTGACCACTTTCCACGATCAGCGCCAGATAGGCATTATTAATAATCTTGGTCGCTACGTTATGCACCACCGTATCCATCAATCCCACGGTAAAATATTTGGGTGTTTCCGTCAAAAAACTATTTGTTCCCTCGCGTCCAAAGCCAAAGACCGTCATAGAACCGGCGGCTTCCGACATCGGTCGGTAAGAATCAACAAGCGTATCCTGCGTATGATTGACAATAAAGAGCGAGCGATCGGCTGTCGGGTCGGCAAAATAGACCCACTCCGGCCCGTTGAGATCACCAGTCCAACTGGCTGAAACCAGGTTTTGAGCGCCATCTGAACGCACCACAAAATCTGTAGCTGGATCAAATGTGCCGCCGGGCGTTCCTTCATATAAAAACCAGTAGTTGTGATCGTGCTTCAACAGGGTCATGCGTGCATAGGTCGGGTAGAACTCCCAAAGCGCTTCCCATTTGCTATCATTGGTAATGGAACGCACTGTAATTTTCAGCGGCCCTTGCCCCAGGATTGTACTTGTTGAACTGGTGTCGCCAGGATGAAATTTGCCTTCGGGGTAGATCAGATTGGGAATGCCGCGATAGCTCCCGCCGGCGCCGCCGGTGGGACGGTAGTTGAGCCAATCATGATTATCTGTATCATGCAGGCTGGAAAAACCGGCGGCTTGCTTTTGGTAAAAGTAGGTTCCAACTGCAGTATTGATGCGATAGCTACTCTGTCCTTCATCAGCAACATTGTCTGTTAAGGTCACTAAGGGGGTAAAGGTTGGCGCCGTAAAGCCTTTGCCGGTCAGATCAAAGTAAACATGATAAGAACGCGTCCCAGTGGCCGTTGTTGTGCCGGTCAGCATAAAGACCAACGTACCAACGGCATTGGTCGTGGCGTTGTAGTTACTTGCGGGATCAAACTGGAAGGCAATCTTGTCATTAACCGGATTGCCGTTGCTACCCACTTCAATGACACGCAACGACTTTGGATCAAAGGCGCCCTGAACAGCAAGCCTCGTGAGCAATTGGGTAAAATTAAGCTGGATCTCTGCTAGTTTGTCTGTGCGCTCGGCGCCATTGGCCTTTACGGTAATCGGGACGCGGTAGGCCCATTGATTGTTCCACCAGGAACCGGCGCCAGAAGCGGGCGCGGTAGGGCTGGCGGTTGGCGTCCCGGTCGAGGTGGGTGTTATTGTTGGCGTTGCTATGGCGAGCGGCGTCGCCGTTGTAGTCGCGGTGGCTGGTAGATTATTCACCTTATGCAGGTGGACGGCATCGATCCAGTAGGTGTCGCCAGTGGCAGCCAAGCCGGCAAACCAGAAGCGTAGACGGCCATCCTGAACAAGGGTGGTGAAGTTTCGGGTGGTGAATTCATAGGTGAAGCTCTGCCACTGCGTTGTCAGATCAACGGTTGCAAGGTCAAGACCATAGCTTTCGTAACCGGCGGTGTGTTTGTGCAGGTAGACCCCCAGGTTGCGTCCGCTGCTTGAATAAGCGGCAAAGGAGAGTCGATAGCGCGTGTTGGGTTCCAGCACCAGCCCGGACTGGAAGAATTGCATGTTGCTGCCGGAACCACTGAACTGTAGACGCGCTGTCTGCTGACAGTGGTGGGCGGGCGACGCTGTGGTGAAGCTGCCGCCGGCATTGGTGTAGAAACTCCAACTGGTTGTCCCATTCTCAAAATCACCATTCAGCGCCACATTGCCCGCTAAGGGTGTACAGCCGCTTGGCCCGGTCGCCGTCGGCGTGACGGTGGCCGTTGGCGATGCCGGCGCCACGACGGTTGGGGTAGCGGTCGGGGTAACAGTGGAGGGTGAGCCACCTGTGTTATCGCCACAAGCTGTTGTCGTATTTTCGTAAACAATAACATTGTTATGTCCCCACCCAATGGAGACAATGTCCAAGTCGCCATCATTATCCAGATCAACCACGTATGCGCCATCGTGATGTTCATCACCCGTATAGACCACATGAGTGGCCCATTGACCACCTTTGCCATCTGTATTTTCAAAAATATAAAGTTTGGCATTGGCCGGATTGGCCAGGTTATGTTCACCAATAATCACATCCCAGTCGCCATCCCGGTCCATATCTTTAACATCTAAACTCATCGGGCCAACGACGGTATTGGCGATAATGTGTTCCGTCCAACCAGCGGTGGGCACGCTTGGCTGCTCATACCAAGCCAATTTGCCTACGGTGTTGATCGCTTCAAAGCCAACCACAACATCGTGTCTGCCATCCAGATTGATATCCGCCAGGCGATTCCGATCGGGCGATGGCGTATTGTCGAGCGTAAAGGCGGTCCAGGGGCCAGAAGCAGCGCCGGTTGTTCGATCATTGCGTAGCCACTTTGTGCCTAACATCAGATCAAGATCCCGATCATTATCAATATCGCCAATACTAAGGGCTTCGTCTTGTGATACGGTGTTGATACGTCGCCAGGGCCAAGTCGTGTTGGCCGGAGTCAACGGCACGGTTAGCATTTGTACGCCAACATTGCTTTCATGCCAGGAAAGGGCGACTTCCAGATTGGCGCCGGCGTGAAATTGGGCAATGCCAATGCCCTGTAGAAAATCGCCGGCCCCCGGCGTGATATTGTTAAAAATGGTGAACTTGCCTGCACCATCATTCTGCGCCCACGAAAAATTAGCATTGGGTTGTGCGCCTTGTCCTTGTGTGCCTAAAATATCAATATCGCCATCCCGGTCGAAGTCATAGAGTGCAGCCAGGTTGTTAAGCGGTGCGCCGATTGGGTTGCGCACCCAGGCGCCGTTAACCAGCCCTGGGTTTTTATACCACCAGCCCCCCGTGACAATGTCTTTGCGTCTATCACCATCAAGATCCGCGCTCTCGACAAAGATCGAGCGCCATGGTTTGTTGGCGTCGATCACATGGCGTTGCCAGCGATTCAGCGCTGGTTTACAAGTACCGCCATTGAGCCAAATGTCAAGCCGTGGCGTTTGCCAATTGTAGGGTTTGCCCAGGATGTCCAGATCGCCGTCGCCATCCAGATCCGCCACTTGTGATTCATGATTGCCAATGCCTGTTGCGATTTCGGTACGGGTAAAGTTACCGGCGCCGTCCCCGGCAAAGAGCCACATTTTCGCGTCTGGATTGCTGTTGTTGAGCCGCATTTCCGCCACAAAAATATCGAGCCAACCATCCTTGTTCATATCCTCAATGGCTAGGGTGTGTCCATGTTTGACATTGAACCCTAACAGATCGCGCCCCACCCACCGGTTATCAAGCCAAGTGTAGAATTTGAGTGGCCCATCACAATCGCCACAAACAAAGACGATTTCCGGTCGACCGCCAACGATCAATTGCCCAACCGCAGCACGTGTGAAGCGCATGGCGTCATCGATTAAGTTTGCGGTATAGTTGAAGCCGCCATTATGCTTAAACCAGCGCCCACCGCCGATAATATCGGTTTTCCCATCCCCATCGACATCAGCTTGCGCCAACCCTTCGTGTTCGGCCCCGCTCGCCCAGGTATAAATCGTCGTGAAAGGCCACGGTTGGGTTGTTCGTGGATCGGGCGGTAGTTCCGCTAACTGTAGGGCGCGCGCATGTTGATTCCAAAAAACTAGCTCCTGTTGGCCATCCCCGTCGAAATCGCCAAACATCTGATCATGATGTTTGGTGCTGCCACCATTTTTGATCAAGCGGCGCGTCCAGGGAAGGGTGGGGTTATAAGCCGGGTAAGGATTTTCCCACCACCATACTTTGTTGTCGCTTGAATCGGCCCCCATCACAATATCCGGATCGCCATCTCGATCGATGTCCGCATAGGCGCCGCCGGCTTCAATCGGTAAGACCGTACTATCAATTACATATTTGGTCCATGTGCCATTGATGCGTCGATACCAGACCAAGGACGGCCCCGGAGTTTGACGACTCCCAATAACGAAATCATCAATCCCATTTTGATCAATATCAAGAACTAAAGCGGCTGTCTGCTGTGTACTATTGCTCGGTATTGGTAAATTACCAGTCGTGGTCGATAGGTGTGTCCAGGTAAGCGGGGCAGTAAGGGTTGGTAGGGAAGCAAATGACTGCGTTGAAAGTTGAATAAATAGGAGAAAAACTAAACTAGCCGGTAGATAAAGCTTTCTGTGTAATTGGGAGCCCATTACGTTTCCTCTCAGGATAATGATTATTGCTTTTTGTAGAAAGATAGAACTTAGGCAAGACGGAATCGCCACCAAAAATCATTAGAGTTTGCGAAACCCTAAAGGTCTGGCTTGTGCGTAAGTTCTAAAAGATTTGGAAATCGATATAACAGTCTGCTGCTAAAAGCTGAACTGCTACCTTGTTTCTCGTTGCGGCGAAGGCGTTGAAGAGTTACTACATTATAAGCCAAAAAGACGATTGTCACATTACAATTCCCATCTTTTGTCTGTCAATTAAGTAAGCAAATCGCTCAGTATACTGTATTTATCGTAAGTTTTAGACAAGCTTACTATCAATAACGACCAAAGCGGGAAGTCTCAGATTGATCCGGTATGCTGGTGAAAACTCGCAGTGTTGATTTGTTCCGGGTAAGTTCATAAACGCCCACCTTTTTCCTTCCTTGCATTCTTTGCCAATTCCAGCTAAGATCAGAACATCAACCCACCTATTAAAAAGTTCACTTTTACCATAGAATCCGTAGAAACGAGGATGGTATGATCAAAATTGCCGAGGTGTTGCCCCCACGCCCTTCACCGCTCTGGAAAATGGTCAAACAATGTGGCGTCGACTATGTGGTCGGCGGCATGGATTTCAGCCCCGGCTGGGAAAATCGCGACAAGGACAATCTGCCTTGGGGCTATATGTCGCTGGTGCGGATTAAAAAAGCCTATGAGGACGCCGGTTTTCAACTGGAAGTGATCGAAAGCCGCCCCCCGCTGACTAAGGCCAAACTCGGTCTGCCGGGCCGCGATGAAGAGATCGAAACGGCCTGCACCTTGATCCGCAATATGGGTGCGCTGGGCATTCCGGTCTGGTGTTATGAGTGGATGCCGGTCTTCAACTGGATGCGCACTTCAACGACGACCCCAGAGCGCGGCGGTGCTGTTGTCACCAGCTTTGATTATGACCTGATGCGCAACGCGCCCCTGACTGAATATGGCATTGTCACCGAGGAACAACTATGGGAAAACCTGCAGTACTTCTTGGAAAAGGTGATTCCGGTGGCGGAAAAGGCCAATGTCAAGCTGGCGATGCACCCGGATGACCCGCCCTTGTCGCCCATTCGTGGCTTGGGCCGCATTATGCGCAGCGTGGAAAACTTCCAGCGGCTGATCGATCTGGTGCCAAGCGAAGTCAATGGCGTCTGTCTCTGCCAGGGTAACTTTACGCTGATGACCGATGATCTGCCCAGCGCGATTCGTCACTTTGGCAAGCAGGAGAAGATCTTCTTTGTCCACTTCCGCGATGTGCGCGGCACGCCGGAGAAGTTCGCCGAAAGCTTCCATGACAACGGCAAGACCAACATGCTCGAATGTATGAAAGCCTATAAAGACATCGGCTTTGAGGGCGTCCTCCGCCCCGACCATGTGCCGACGATGGAAGGCGACAGCAATGAACATGCCGGCTACTCGTCGATTGGTCGTCTCTTTGCGATTGGCTATATCAAGGGGTTGCGGCAAGCGGTTTACGCAGAATAGGCTCGCCCTTGTCACCCTGGCAGGGCCTTCTATCTATGCGAAGCAAAGACCCTGCCAGGATGACAGGTTTACGCTACTCTTCAATATTCAGTACGCGAATGGCATACTTTTCATCGAGAATCAGTAGACCGCAAGGAGCTGTTCCCAGCCACACCCCGGCAGGGTTCCCGGTGACTGGCGCCGGTCACCGGTTGCCTTTCAGGCGCGGCTTGAGAGCATTGCGCTCTACTGAGAATTTCAAACCAGAAGGAAGAAACCTATGTTCTTTGAATTACGCGAATACCACTGCCTACCCGGTAAACGTGACGGCTGGGTCAAATTGATGGAAGAAGAGATCATTCCCTACCAAATCGCCAAAGGAATGGTCATTACCGGCTCCTTTATCGGTGAACAGGATGAGGACACCTACATTTGGATCCGCCGTTTCGACAGCGAAGAAGAACGCGAACGGCTCTACCAGGCGGTCTACCAGAACGACTACTGGCAAAAAGAGATGTCCCCGCGCATTGGTGAATACTTAGATCGATCTAAAACCAAGGTGACACGGATGACGGCGACGCCAAAGTCGGTGATGCGGTAGATGGGGAAACAGGGAAACAGGTAGACAGGTGAAATACACGCCCCCCTGTCTACCTGTTTCCCTGTCTACCTATCTACTACTAAAGAATGTGAGAACTCTGATGCAACTCTTGATTACGGGCGGGGATTGTGGGCCGGCGCGTGTCGCGATTGACCAGCTCCGCACGGCTTTTCAATTGCGTGTGGTCGATACACGCTTTTCTGCCCCGCTGCCAGATGGCGTCGAACAGCGCACCGGCGATCTGCGCGACGAAGCTTTTGTCAATGACTGTTTGCGGGGCGTGGAGGCGATTCTCCACTTTGCGCCCTTGAGCCTAACCCTGGCAACTGATCTGGAAAATCTGGATCACACTTTGCTTGGCAGCTATCGTCTTGCGCATCTTGCCCAGAAACAGCGCATCGAACGCATTGTGTTGGGCAGTTCCATGAGCCTTTTTGCGTCAGCCTCGCAGCAGTGGCCCATTGCCCCCGATTGGCGCCCGCAGCCGCAACCCCACGTAGCCGATCTTTGCGCCTACCTGGGGGAATGCACCATGCGCGAATGGGCGCGCGACCGGGGCGTGCCGGTGGTCTGTGTGCGCTTTGGCGCGGCGGACGAGAGCGTGGCAAAAGCGATTCAGCAAGCCTTTGTGGCGCGCTGTAACGGCTGGCGCATTTTGCACGCCATTACCCAAAGCCCGACAACCCCGGTATTGACGCCCAAGGCAATTTTGGCACAACCAATCAAAAATGTCGTCGTCTTTGGCGCCGGTGGGCCGATGGCGGCGGCAGCGGTGCAAGAACTGGCCCCGCACTATCGCCTGCGTGTCAGCGATGTCAAACCAATT
This sequence comes from Caldilineaceae bacterium, assembly GCA_026645575.1. The sequence goes on along the minus strand of JAPKMW010000056.1, from coordinate 64,715 downwards.
GCTGACATTATCGCTGCCGGTCCGCGCAAGGATCAACGCCCCGATGTGCCGATGCCGAAACTACTGGGTGCGCCCCATGATGAACAAGTGGTGGATGTCACCAACGCCGAACAGGTGCTAGTCGCTTGTGAAGGCATGGACGCCATCATCAACTGCACGGTCATTCGTCATGATGTCGTCGGCTCTTTCCGCGTCAACGCCATCGGCGCCTACAATGTGATGCAGGCTGCGGTGGCGCATGGCATCCAACGCGTCGTACATACCGGCCCCTTCCAAATGGGCATGGAAGGCCCCATCGGCTACAGTTGGGATGATTGGATTGTCGATGACGCCCCGCCCCGCCCCGGTCATGGCATGAATACCTATATCCACACCAAATATCTGGGCCAGGAGGTTGCGCGCATCTTTGCCGAGCATTACAAGCTGGTCGTGCCGTGCTTGTACTTCTGTGATTTCGCCGATTTCGTCAATCTACGCCGGCCCGATGATCATGTCCACCCCTTCACGACTACCTGGAGCGATACGGCGCGTGCCATTCGCGCTGCCGTCGAGACGACCGCCATGCCCTCGCCGTTTGAAATTTTGCATGTCAACGCCGATATGCCGCAAGGGGTCTACCCCAATACCAAAGCCAAGCAAATTTTGGGTTGGCAGCCACAAGATCCCACAGAGTCGTGGTGGCAGAGCAAGCGTTAAGAGGCGATACAATGAAAGGGGGGCCAACTTTTCCAAAAGTCGGCCCCCTAGTACCTTCTACGAAAACGAACACTTATTCTGTTGTGGTACAGTATAGTATAAGGCTGACCAACCGTCAACCGCTTGAGAGAGTAAATGATGTTTCCCCTTTGACGCTGAATAGGAGCGATTGTTTGCAATAATTATGTCGAAAAGCTTGCCTACTTGAGCAAGCGCCCTTATGTAGGCCACCGATAAGAACCGACTGCTACGGATGGATAGCCGGTTCTTATCGGTAGGTTGTATAATACTAATCTCATCAGTAGCTAGTCAGTGGATCAGTTACTAACGGTAATTGGCAACAGATACTCATCATAATTCGTATCTTCCCGCACCACCCGCAAGCGAAGGATGTGGTTGCCATTAGGATATAGCGTTGTATCCAGCCGTACAAGTGTACCCCATGTTTGCTTGGCGCCGACTCGCACGTTGGTTGCTTGATTGGCATCACCGTTCGGCAGCAGGTCGATTTGCCATTTGCGAAACTGCGGATGCACGATCAATCCTTGCACTTCGACGGTTCCCTTGACAACCGCGTTCTCCTTGGGCGAAGATAACCCGACCGATTGGTTTGTAATTGCCACCGCTTCGTCATAACGGTTGATGGCCAGGTATAGTAACCAAAGACGGTTGCGCACGGCGCGCTCTTTCGCCCCATCACCAAGCTGCCGCCACAACGGGAGCGCCTGTAAGTAGGCATTGATTGCCTCGGTGGTCGCCTGATTACTCTGCTGGATCTGACCAATGTTGGTTAAAAGCTGCGCCTGCAACGATTGTTGTTGGGGAGCCAGTTTGGCTTGTTGTAACGCTTGTTGGTAGGCCGCCAAAGCAGCACTATGATTGGCCGCCTGTTGGTAAAAATCGCCCTGCGCTTTCAAAATTGCCGCACTTAAAGTGGGGTCTTTGGCTTGTTGAGCTAGCGTTAACGCTTGTTGATAGTACTCAACGGCAAGCTGATTCTTGGCCGCAGCAAAGTTGGCGGCAGCATTGTTCAATGCTTTGGCCGCCTTTGCCGGGTCATTCAAGGTGCGCCAAACCTTGGCGGCTGCTTCATAGGAGCCGGCGGCAGCGGTATTCTGTGTCGCCCGTTGTTGGGCGCGCGCCAGCCCTTCATATAATTTAGCCGTCTCCTCCTGGTTTGCTACGGTGATCGCAATTTCTACCGCTTTCTGATAGCTTTGTACAGCCACCAAGGGTTGGCCGGCGGCAAGATAGGTTTGGCCTTGGTGCTTCCAGGCCATCATCAGCAGATCGGTAAGCTGGTTGCTTTGCGCCATCACCTGCGCTTGTTGGTAAAGCTCAATGGCGGCCGGATATTGGGTGGCCGTTACATAACCATCGCCCGCCGCCAGTAAAACAGCAACGGCTTTGGCTGGTTGCTCCAAACTCTGCCACTGCTCTGCCGACTGCAAATAAAGCGGCGCTGCCTCCGTGTAACGCTCCAGGGTAGCGAGCAACTCGCCCTGCTTCTGCAAAAGGGCGGCTTGGCCGGCATGATCGCCCTGCTTTTTTGCTTCAGCCACAGCCGCTTCGTAAGCTGCGAGCGCCTGGTCGGTCTGGTTTGTCTGCTGGTAGAGGGCCGCGCTTCCCTCCAAAAGCTGTAAAGTAAGTTTGGTGTCTTCAGCTTCACGGGCAAATGGCAACGCTTGTTCGTAAGCAGTAATGGCTTCGGTGAATTGATCCAACGCTTGATAGGCGTCACCAATGTTACGTAACGCACGGGCGCTGTTCTTTGGATTCTGCACTTTCTGCCAGAGATCAGCCGCGGCTTGATAAGCCGACAACGCTTCTTCATACCGTTGCAACTTGAAGTGGTATTCGCCAATCGCGGCTTGAATGGTCGCTTCAGTGACAAAATCGGCAACTTGCTGACTGGCATCGAGCGCTTTTTGGTAAAGGGCCAACGCTTCCTCCGGCTTATTCTGAGCCTGATAGATTGCGGCCTGGCCTTGGTAAATCGTCAGAATCATCTGCGGATCGGCCAAAGGCTGGGCAATGGCGAGGGCGGCGTTGTATGTTTCTAACGCTTGTTCATACGCTTCTAGCGCGCGATAGTTGCCGGCAATAGTGGTTTGGGTGCGCACTTGTTGCTTCAAATCGTCAAGCTCTTCCCATAACGCCAGTGCTTGCGTCAATGCTTCCGTTGACTTGGCATATTGTTTCGCCTGGCGGTGAAGATTGCTGATCCGCTCAAGGAGCGCGGCCTGCGCCTTGCGATCAGCCAAGTTTTGCGCCGCCGTCAACGCCGTTTGATACCTGGCTAGAGCCTCTTCGCTCTGGTCTTGCCGCGCCAACAGATCCCCCACCGCGCGGTTAATGGTTACGATCAACTCGGTAGACTGAATCTTTTCAGCAAGCGTTAGCGCCACTGTCCATGCCGCAAGCGCCTGTTCGGCTTGTTGCAAGCGCGCATAATTATCGCCAATGGCGGCCAAAATTTCGGCCTGATTTTGATATTCGCCTAACTCCTCCCAGATCAGTGCCGCGGCTTCGTAAGCAGTGGTGGCGGCGGCATATTGCTCTAGGCTACGGTTTATTCTCCCGATCTTCGCTAAAATATCAGCTTGCAAGGCGCGATCCACACCCGCTTCGGCAGCAGTTTGCGCTTGTTCGTAGGCCGCTAAGGCGGCTTTATTATCCTTCTGTGCCACATAGGTATCACCGATGGACAAATAAATGATTGGCAACAACGCCTCTTCCTTTTGCTCCTCTGCCAGTGCTAAGGCTTCCGTATAGCTTTTGAGCGCATCGTCAAATTTTTCACTTTTGCGATGATTGTTGGCAATTGCAAGTAAGGTTTTCACTGTAACCGGCTTGGTTGTCGTCAGTGCTTGGGTTGCCGTGATTGGGGTGGTCGACGTGGGTGTCGTTGTGGCTTTGGGTGTAGCTGTTGGCGGGGTTGATTGGCGCACCTCTGTTCCGCCACTAGAGGATTGTTCCACACTGCCGGCCGCATAAACCGTCGTTGTTGTGATGGCGTCGGTAAAGAGCAGACAAACAAACAGGAGCAAAACCATAAACGGCAGTTGAATTGGTGCGATTACTACGGGTGGGTTCTTTTTCATTTGACTATCCTTTTGCAAACCATCGACGGCGTCCTCAAGAACGCGACGCCTTCTACCGGCCCCACAGTTGCCGGCTTTTCACCATCAGATTGAACCACAATCTCGGAAGAACAACAACTGTGTTTTCCAACGATCTTTTATAGCGGATATAAGCTGGATCAACCATGCCGGGGATTGTCTCTAGCCGCGGTTCAACTTTCGGCGCATACAGCAGCATAGGCGGGAACAGTGGTCGTGGGCCAACCAAGGTCAGTTCACCTTTGATGATATTCCATAGTTGTGGTAATTGATCCAAACAAGTTCGCTGGAGGACGCGCCCGACTGGCGTCAGAGAGTGATCCGCAGTGGTGATACGAAATTGATAGAGTGAAAAAGGCGCCTGTTCCCAAGTCACTTTGCCCTGGCGGCGCCGTCGGCGTAGGCCAATTCGTTCCTGCGCAACGATGATCGGGCCGGGCGAATCAAATTTGATGGCGATGCCAATAAGCAAGATGAGTGGAAAAAGAAAACCCAACGCCAATAGGATAATCAGCCAGTCCAATAGTCGTTTCACCCAGTAACGAAAAGCATGATCAACCGGAGGCAGTGGTTGCTGATCATTCAACCATGTATCGGCAGGGGGTATATTAGGGTTATCAGCAACCGGTTGGTCAGCAGACGACAAAAATGGCAGTTGGGATAAGGCAACATTGAACCCGACAAACCCGGTCGGCATACCTATACTCCTTAAACTAAGGAACGACCAAGCCGCTCCTGCGCGTAGTTATCCAAAATAAAGCAAATGTTGGCTTTTGATTATGGTGTTTGTCATAGTCACCATATTACAGTCTACTCTAAAATGAGCATTCTTCACCTTGCATATTATTTACATTTTGTAGCGCCAGGGGTTGGCGTTGGTTGAAGAGCCACCAGTTACGCCGACAGATCTTTGCCCGGACTGCACATTTGTGCTAAACTGCGTTGGCTCACAATTGGCCCTAACCCAAGCGCATCAGGCTAGAGGAGTTGTTATGGATCGGATCGCAGAAGCAGAAAGCGCAGCCCAACCGCCGGCAGATCAACCTTCGACAACAAAAGATGAAATGAAGGAACTGCTTGCTTACGACTTGTCCAAATTTTTTGGCCTTAGCGGCCCTATGGCCCAACAACTTCCTGGGTATGAACTGCGCCCCAGCCAACTGGCAATGGCTGAAGCAATCAAAAAGGCAATTTTAGAGCAAAAACATGCCCTGATCGAAGCGCCCACCGGCACCGGCAAGTCAATTGCCTACCTCGTCCCAGCGCTGTTGAGTGGGAAAACCGTGGTTGTTGCCACGGCCAACAAATCGCTCCAGAGCCAGCTTTACCACAAAGATATTCCCTTTTTGCGCAAAGTTCTCAATCGTCCGATTCACGCTGTGGTTGTCAAGGGGCGCAGCAACTTTGTCTGTAACCTGAAGTGGGAAAAAGAATTGACGGTGCAGCAGCAATTCGCCCTCTATGATCGCGAGCATCAACAAGTCGCCTACTTGCGCACCTGGCTGGAAAAGACGGTGACCGGCGATGTGGACGATTTGCCTTTTGTTCTCGACAGCGACCTGCGCCCACGCGTGGTTAGTTATCCCGATGATTGTCTACATCAGGAGTGCCGCTTCCATGAAGACAATTGCTGGATCAACCACATGCGTGACGCCGCGGCTGAGGCGCAAATTTTGATCACCAACCATCATCTACTCTTAAATGCACTAGAGTTAGGCTGGGCCGGCGAACGCATCTTGCCCCCTGCCGCCATCTATGTCATTGACGAAGCGCATGGCTTGGAACAGACCGCCACCGCTGTCTTTGAAACCACCGTCACCGATTACACCGTCGAGCAGTTGCTCACCCGCGCTGTTCTGCGCGAGCAGGTGGACGAGGCGGAACTAGATGAGATCCGCTTTCAGAATACCCTGGCCTTTCAAGAAGTGGCCCACCTGAGCCGCGACAACGCCTATCGGGTTGAAAGCGAATTGGAGGAGATGAAAAAACTGGGCCGCCGCCTGAGCGATCTGGGCCAACGGCTCAAGCAGCGCAACCCTTATGCTAGCAAGAGCGATGAAGAGTTGTTCCAGCTTGTGCAAAAGGAGAAAGGGCCGGAAAAGGGAAAAGCGAAGGGCAAAGAAGCCGAAGAAGTGGGCGAGATGCGCAAGGCGTATGAGTTGACCTTGGAAGCCGTGAATAGCGCTGCCACCAAGTTAATGACCGTCGCCACCAGCAATCGTGACGCCGACATGGTGCGCTATGCCGTGCGCGTCTTTGACCGCCGCCACACTACGTTGGAAATTCACGCGGCGCCGATCAACCCCGCTACCTTGCTGGCGCAACATCTCTTTCACCCCGAAGAGGAGGAAGAGACGCCAGCGCGCACAGTGATCTGCACCAGCGCCACCCTGGCAACCAACGGTCATTTCCAGCATTTCAAGCAGCGGTGCGGATTGGTCGAAACCGGTGAAGAAAAAGTGCTGCCGGCGGTTTTTGATTATCCGCAGCAGGCGTTGCTCTATCAACCACCCTTGCCGGCTTATGACTATCGCAACGCTGATGGTTATTATGCTGCGGCGTCCGCTGAGATTGAACGATTGTTGGAGGTCAGTCGCGGGCGAGCGCTCTGTCTCTTTACCAGTTGGAGCGGGTTGCAACAGGTGAATGAGCGCTTGAAACGGGCGAATAGTCCCATTGTCTGGCCCGTGCGCGCTCAAGGCGATGCCCCCCGCGATGCCTTGCTCACCTGGTTCAAAAGTACGCGCCACAGCGTCCTGCTGGCAACGCGCTCCTTCTGGGAAGGGGTTGATATTCCCGGCGAAGAGTTGAGCCTGGTCATTATGGACAAGATGCCTTTCCCCACCCCCGGCGATCCGCTTCACAGCGCCCGCATGACGATGATCGATAACAGCGGACGCAGCAGCTTTGGCGACTATATGGTGCCGTTAATGAACCTGGCGCTCAAACAGGGCTTTGGTCGGCTCATTCGCCGCGCCAGTGATCGGGGCGTAGTGGCGATTCTCGACGAACGACTGAGCAGCAAGAGCTATGGCCGCCAGACCCGTCAGGATCTACCACCGGCGCGCTTTAGCCGTGACTTTAAGGATGTCCACAAATTTTTCCAGCAAGCGCTCACCACCGATGCCGAGTTTGCCCTCAATGTGTGGGGGGAGAGCGTCGCGTCCCCGGTCAATAAATTGACCGATGAGACCGCAAGCAGCAGCCCTACCCGTTGGCGTTGGCAACTGCTACGCTTGCAAGATGGCAAGGTCGATGGGCAAGAAGGGCTGTTGACAGAAGGGGCTTCCCCCGCACTGGCCGAGCTTCATGCGGCAACAAATGCTTTGCAAGATCTCGGTAGTCGGGTCCAGCGTGCCGGTCGCCTGCCCAGCCAATACAGCATTGAATTGCGCTGTCGCCATCTAGACGCGACGTTGGCAGAATTAAAGGCGCAACACGCAACGGCTGTTCAACAGTGGGAGCAACTCAAGGGCAGTTGGCGCGCAGTCTATCTGCGTCCATTACCGTTGGACAATTGAACAACCGTTGCTTATGAAAGCGGATGTAGTCCCCTACCGACACACCTCGCTCACATACTCAATCGTAACCCGGTCAATCGACGCATAGCCCCCCGTGCTTTGGGCAATGGTCTCAAAGCCGTAGCCACCGCTTTGGCGCCCCGGCCAGCAGAAGGTGAAGCTGCCCGGCAATTCCAATGTTTGCTGGGTGAAGCCAAAGAGTTGGTTTGTCGCGCCATAGTCGGTGGCGCCGGCGCGCACATCCCCCGTACCCTGGAAGGTGACGCGATACAACCCCGGCTTGATATAGGGGTAATCGCTTTCGCGACAGTACGGCCCCCAGACCAACCGGTAATTCTGCGGACAACCGGCAAAGTTACACTCCGACTCAAAGCCACTACAGAAGTAGGCATTGGCCCCGCGTCGGTTGTTGCGCGGATCATCATCAAAGAGGATGTTGCCGGTGCTTGGGTTGGGAGTGGCCGTGGGCGCCGGCGCAGCGGTCACGGCGTCTAACTGCACCTGGACGCGCGCATCACCCGTCGCCTCGTAATACTCGACCCGCACCTCGTAGCTGCCGCCACCCAAGTGGAGATCGGTGGTGAAATTCTGGATGCCGGCGTTGTTTTGCCATTGATCCAACACCAATTCCTCGTCAATCCAAATGCGGATGCCATCATCGGCGCTGGCGGTTAAGCGGTAGGTGCCGCCATCCAATGCGAAGCGTCGGCTCCAGCGGGCGGAGAAGTTGTCGCTGTTGACCCGTGGGTCAGGACTGCCATTGCCCCAAGTAAAGTTAATGGCTGCGTCATAGCGTTCCAGCACCGGCGCACCGCTCAGATCGGTATTGTTATAGTAACTGCCGCGCCAGCCGAAATCTTGCTGGCTCCAGCGCAGATTGACTAGCGCCTCGCCTCGGCTCTCAAAGTAGTCCAGTCGCACGGTATGCTGCCCCGCCGTCATTGGATAATCAATGCTGAGGCTGCGTTGGGAACCGACCTGCCAACTTTCCAGGATCAACCGATCATCGACAAAGAGGCGCGCACCATCATCGACTTCGACGGTGAAACGGTACGTGCCGCTCTCAAACTGCACATCACGGGTCCAACTGATGCTAAATTCATCATTGGGCAACAGGGGATCGGGACTGCCGCTGCCCCAGTTAAACCGGATCGCCCCATCCTCGCGCACCAACACCGGCTCGTCGCGCAGGTTGGGGTTGGCATAGTAGCTGCCGCGCCAGCCGGAGGTGCTGCCCCCCTCCGGTTGTGGGGTGGGCGTCGGCTCGACATAGTCAAAGCTGGCGCTGGCGCGCACGCTGAAATCGGCTGTCGCCACCAAGAGCGCCAACCGGCCATTCTCGATGGGGCGGCCATTCGGCCAAGTCGCCGGCATGGTCAAGGTCATACGATAGTTGCCGGCGCCATCGGTGGTGGCGGTGGCATAACTGTTGGGCGCAGCCGCGGCGCCGGAACGTCCGGTGACCAGACCAGAGAGGTAGAGATTCAGTTGGGTGTTGGCTGGGAAGCCGCCGCCTGCCACCGTCACCTGGGTGCCGGCGCTGCCGGCCGCTGGTTGCACCCGTGCATAGGGACTGTTGCTAGGGGTTGGCGTCGGTGTAGCATAGTTGAAGACCGCGCTGGCTTGCTCGGCAAAGTTGTTCGCTTCGACAAAGATGAGCAGCAGCCCGCTTTCCACCGCCGTGCCATCGGGCCAGACGGCGGGCAAGGTGATAGCAAGGGTGAAATTCCCATTGGCGTCGGTCGTCGCGGCGCCATAACGCGCCGGCGCTCCGCTGCCGCCAACCTGGGCGTCAAAGGTGCCTAAATGAATGTTAACGGTTGTATTGGCCGGGAAGCCACCGCCACGCAAGGTGACCCGTGTATTGGCGCTGCCCTCGGTTGGCGTCGCTTCAACAAAGGGATTTTGCGCCGGTGGCGGGACCGGGGTGGCGGTCGGCGTTGGAATGGGCGGTGGCGCCGCCGTAAAGGTGGGCGTTGGTTGGGGCGGCGCGGCGGTTGCCGTGGGTGTCTGCACCGTCGGCGCAAGGTAGTCAAAGGAAACTGTGGCGCGCGTGGCAAAATTCTGGGTGGCAACCAGAACAGCCAACCGCCCAGTCAACAACGGCTCGCCGCTGGGCCAGGTGGCCGGCATGACAAAGGTCATGCGGTAATTACCATCGCGGTCGGTGGTGGCGTTCGCATAGCTGCGCGGCGCTTCTCTGGCGGCGCTGGCGCGCACCAGCCCAGCGAGATAGAGATCAACCCGTGTATTAGCCGGAAAGCCGCTACCCGTCACCGTGACCTGGGTGTTAGCGCTACCGGTATTGGGGCTGATGGTGGCGGAGGGGCCTTCACTCAACACCGGCGCCGTGGCCGTCGGCCCAACGCCGGAACGCCCCTCAGCGCCGCCGGAGGCACTGACCGGTTCTTCCGCCGTTGTTGATTGCAGTTGCTCTACCGCCGCTTGCAAGGCAGCTTCGGCGGTGCTTTCTGGGACGGTCAAGGGGGCGGCGTCAACCGTTGTCGCCGCGGCCTGGTCGCTATTCGCGGGTGGTTGGGTTGGGTTGCCGGCGCCACGGTTACAGGCTGTGGCCAAAAGAAGTACAGCGATCAGTGCAATGAACCAGGAGCGCAACCGGTAGACTTTTCTGTGCATAGCATTCCCCTCCAGGGTTAGGCAGTGTTAATTTGATAGGATTGAGTATAGCCGGGTAATCACTTTGGTAAGTGAGCTAGACAGCATTGTCTGGTAGTGCAGACGGAAATGCGCCATGCAATTGTTCCTACGAAATGCTGCTTCCTATAGTGATAGACATTTTTCTAACATTGCTTGAATAAAATTCAGACAAAGCGCCAATGCTCCGCTGACGGAAGCGCAGTATACTAAGAATTGTAAACGGAACCGCAAAACACCCCCGGCGATTGCGGCATGAGTATAACGCAAATCGTTCGCGATTGACAAGACGTTTTGGTAGTGGAGGTAAAACTATGACAACCTTAACCCGCTGGGAACCTTTCCGTGAGATGGCAAATTTGAGCCGGATGATGGATCGCTTCTTTGACGAACCCCTTGGTGAAATGCCAGTCCTCTGGCGGCGTGGCGATGGCTATAACCTGGCCCTGGATGTCGCCGAGCAAGAAGACAAGTATATCGTCAAGGCGTCGGTGCCGGGGATCAAGCCCGAGGATGTCGAGATTACCCTGACCGACAATGTGTTGACCATCAAGGGTGAAACCAAGGACGAGCAGGAGGTCAAGGAAGAGAATTACCACCTGCGTGAACGCCGCTTTGGCAGCTTCATGCGCAGCATCGCCCTGCCCAATAGCGTTGACGCCGACAAGATCGAGGCGGTCAATGAGCATGGCGTCCTGACCCTGACCCTGCCCAAGGCCGAAGCCGTCAAGCCGAAGCGGATCGAAGTCAAGAAGATGATTGAGAGCAAGTAAGTGACGGTGTTATCAACGCCCCTTAGATAAGTAAAGGCCACCCGTTGTCAGAACAAAGGATTCTGACAACGGGTGGCCTTTTTTGTTTTCTGCTGTCACTGCTTTTGTGCTATCCTAAAGTCACGCAATAGAAAACCGTACCATCATCTTTCTACCCAAGGGGCCTATCATGACCACCGACCGCATCCGCCTACGCCAACAGATTCACGCCCTCTATGCCCGCGAACATGCCGAACTGGGCGAAGCCGGCACCTATCGCCAACTGGACGAAGCGCGCCAATGGGATTTGGCGCCTACGTTGCGCGCTGGCGGTGTGGTGGTTTTCCCTCATGCTGGCGTGTTAGACTGTGGGCATCAGATTGCGGCAGCAGTCAATGGGGCGTTGGACAGCGGCGCCGACCGCGTGGTGGTGATCAGCGTGTTACACGCCTTTGGCGAAGCGATGGATCAGGCGCGCATCCGGGTGGCAAATGGCGGCGCGCCGTCGGACGAAATTTATTGGGGCATTCAGGGGCCGGGCATCGACGGCGAACGGCAGGAATGGCGCCATGACCATGTGTTGATTAGTTGGCGCCACTTCTGGGCAGCGGAGACCAAACGGCGCGGCATCCAAGGGCCGGAGGTCATCGAACGTTACCCGTATCTGGCCGGTGGCAAGCCGGAACAGTTGCCCGGTATTGACGAACTGGCGCGCCTCTGTGAAGACGCTGTAATTGTCTCCACCGCCGACGCGTTTCATCATGGCCTGGGCTATGGCTGGAAGCCAGAAGAATCGTTGGCGCCGGAGGCCGGCGGGCTAGAACTGGCGCGCAAGACGTTGGAAGAGGGCATCGCCATCCTGGCCAAAGGCGACTACTGGGGTTACAACCAGCATTGTGTCCGCGCCAAAAGCGATGCGCGTGACGCCGGTCAAGTGTTCCGCTATCTTCGCGGGCCGATGCAGGGGGAAATTCTCGATCTGACCTATACCGACGCGACCGGTCTCTACAACGCCCCACCGCCGACATGGGTGGCAGCGGCCCTGTTTAACTGGCAATTGGCGGCATAAGAGGGAAGCGTAAAGTCTTTGCGACACTGAGTATGACACTGAGATTGATGATCTAGCTGCCAGGAATCACCTTTTCGCCACTGTGTTGCGGCAATGTGGGCGTAAAACAGATACGACAACTAACGGAGGGGAACCATCCTTTCGATAGACAGCCTATTGTCAGACAAACCACACTCTTTTTTTGCTATAATGAGAACGCGCCTATCCTAATCCTAATTTTATCATAGGCAGAAAGAGAGAAGAATGATGGAACGACCAACAAAACAGAAGTGGTCAACCAAAGTACAGGGTACAAAGCTGTTGCTGGCAATTGCGCTGGCTTTTACCAGCTTGACACCCTTCATTGCCAGTGCGGATTCCGCCCCGCCGCAACCAGGTCAACCGGGCGTCATCAAACCACCGCCGGCGCCACCGGCGCAACCCCAAGTGAGCTGGAATACATAAGCCAGCCGCCATTGAGGCAACCAACCGGCGTGTAATTGCACCGCCGCTGGTTGCCTCAACTGCTTTCAAACGATATTTATGCTGCATTTTCGTTAAGATCGGGTAATGTAGATTGCGTCAATCCACATAGAGATTTTGCGGAGGGATGTGCCGGTTAGACAGGGATCTGTCAGACAAAATGCTCTTTTTCCCGTGTATAATGGCAAGCAACCCCGCTGGTTCTATGCAATTATGGATGAGAGAAAGAGAGAAAATTATGAGTAAGCGGACAAACCACAAGCAAGCGTATAAACGTCGCCTAGCCCAGCTCATTCTACTGGCTGCGCTCGCGCTAACAACGCTGGCGCCCTTTACCGTAAGCGCCAACTCTACCCAACCCCCTGAACCCACGCCAACGCCGGAGCCAATGAAACCACCCGGCGAATTCATGGTGAGTTGGAATACGTAGAGCAACCACCTATCACATTAAAACAGGAGACGCACTGTGCGTCTCCTGTTTTAATCTATCCCGCGTTACATGGCTAACCAACTGCCGCAGCCATCACTAATTCACTTCAAGCAAGACGTAGCACGCAACACGTTACTTCGCCGCTGCTTCCACATTGTCCTGGTTGTAGACCGTGAACGGCCCCATCAAAACGCGCAGCCCATTCTCGCGGGTCGGATCCTTTTCGATGGTGTAGGTGCCCATGCGCCCGGCTTCAAAGGTGACGCCTTCGGCGGCTTCCATCTGGCCCGTCGCCAGCAGATAGGTGGTATAGTAGGTCAAGTAGCCCAGATCGACAAAGCTCCAAAGGGCAAACTCCGGCGCACAGCCGTTCATAGTGTAAGAGACCATTTCCGAAGGCAGGCCCAAACCGCTCACCTTGACCTGTTCGCACAGTTCTTCATCCTGCATCGCCTTGGCTGCCGCAACGATACCAACCGAGGTCGGCGCCATGATCAACTTCAGGTTCGGGTGCTTGTCGATCAAAGCCAGCGCCTGATTGTAGCTCTCTTCTGATTGATCATTGCCATAGACCGTATCGACCAGCGTCAAGCTGGCATACTTGGGATCTTTCAGCGCTTCGTTGAATGCCGCGATCCAGGCGTTCTGGTTGGCCGCATCGGGCGAGGCGGAGAGGATGGCAAATTCGCCGCCGGCTTCCCCCAGGATGCTCAGGGTCATATCCGCCATGACCACGCCGATCTCATTGAAATCGACCTGCGCCACAAAGACATCTTCGCCTTCACCGGTCGGAATGGGCGAATCCCAGGTGACGACGGTCAAGCCGGCTTCCTGGGCCGCCTGCGCCGCCGGGACGATCTGGTCGCCGGCATTGTTGGAGATCATGATGGCGCCCACTTGTTGGGTGGTGGCCGACGTCACGGTCTCGATCTGGCCCTGGACACTATTCTCGGCAGTGGGGCCAGTGAATTCAGGGGCCGGCGCGCCCAATTCGGCGGCGGCTTCCTGCGCGCCGGTGTTGGCTTGGTCAAAGACGGCAATGCCAACGAATTTGGGCAGCAAAATCGTGCTAATTTGCTCGCCGGTCTTCGCTACAATGGCCTCACCGCTGGCCGCGGCAGCCGTTTCGGTCGTCGCTTCCGTGGCGGTGACGCCTTCGGTCGCTGTCATAGCTTCGGTGGCAGTCATCGCCTCAGTCGCCGTCATGGTTTCCGTCGTGGTGACAGCCTCAGACGCAGCCGGAGCTTCGGTCGGGGCTTCAGTGGGCGCAGGTGCTTCCGTCGGGGCTTCGGTCGGGGCGGGCGCCTCGGTGGGTGCGGCTTCTTCTTCGCTGCCGCCACAGGCCGCTAGCACAAAGAGCATCATCGCTGTCACCAGCAGGAGCGTAGTGAGCTTACGCACTTGATTCATCTTGACTCTCCTTATCGCTTGAACGATTGAGTGAAACAATAGAAGAAAACTACTCAGTCTACGCAAATCGCACAAAGGCTGAGTAGCAGCAAACAAACCTAAATCGGCGTCCCCTGAATCCGCGTCTGTCCCCCCCGCCGCGTAAAGAGCGTGCGCAACCATTGCGCCAAGTTAGGGAGTAGCACCGAGAGAATCAACAGCAGACCAATGACGCCAGTTTGGGTGTTTCCGGTGATATTAACCAGAGACATGCCATTACGCAAATTTAAGATAATGAGAATCGAAAGAAAGACGCCGGTCAGGGTGCCAGAGCCGCCAAAGATGCTGACGCCCCCCAGCAAGACCATCGTCACAATATCCAGTTCAAAGCCATCCGCCGTATTGCCGCGCACGGCGCCCAGTCGCGCCGCCAACAACAACCCGGCCAACGCCGAAACAAAACCGGAGGCGATAAAGAGCGCCATCTTCACCCGTTGTACATTTACCCCGGAATAACGGGCGACATCCCGGTTATTCCCAATCACATATACATAGCGACCAAAGGCCGCCGATTGCAGGACAATGATGGTCAGCACCAGTAACAGGGCAAAGATAAGCAACGACAACGGCAGCGGGCCGATCAGCCCTTGTTGCCCCAGCGCATTAAACCAGGCGGGAAAGTCGCCAATCGAGCGATCTTCCAGCAGAATGCGGGCCACGCCACGATAGCCGATCAAGCCCGCCAGGGTGACAGCCAACGAAGGCAGACCGACATAAGCAATCCAAAACCCATTAAAGGCGCCACAGAGGACGCCGGCGGCCAATGCCACCCCAATGCCAACCCCCACAGAAACCCCTTGTTCATGCAACGCCGCCAGCGTACAAGCCGCCAACCCCATAATCGATGCTACCGAGAGATCGATTTCCGCGTTGATGATAATCAGGGTCATCACCAACGCGATCATGATCTTTTCAATCGACAGTTGAAAGAGGTTGATCTGGTTATTCCATTGCAGGTAAAAGGGCGAAAGGTTAACATTGATCACCAACACTGCCACCAGGATGACCACCAACAAACTCTCCCACCGTCGTACCACTTCCCACACACGCGTCATATCATTCACCTACTACTTCTGTCGCGCCCAGAAATTGCGCAGACGGTTGATGATCACCGCATCCGACGCCACCGCCAACAAAATGAGGAGGCCCAAAATGGCATCGCGCCAGAACTCGCTGACTTGATCCCAGCGCAATAGACTCTGTTCCAGCGTGGCAATCAACACTGTGCCGAGCAGCGCGCCGAACATGGTGCCAGAGCCGCCAAAGATGTTGACACCGCCGACAACCACGGCTGCTACCACCTGTAATTCCAACCCTTGCCCGGCCACCACTGTGATGTTGCCAAAACGGGCCAAGAACATAAAGCCGGCCAGACCACAGAGCGCACCGCACAACCCATAGGCCCCCAAGAGCGTTGATTGGACGGGCAAGCCGGCAAAGCGCGCCGCTTCGGGATTAGAACCAATGGCATAGAGCCGCCGGCCGTAGGGCAGATAGGTGACGAACAGATGAAAGAGGATGACCACCACCAACGCCATCGCCACCATAAACTTGATGTCAATTTCGCCAAAGGTCAGAAAATCGCGACGGGGCAGTTCCAGCAACCACTCCGGCAAGGCGTCGGTCGTAATGGTTTTAGCATCCGAGTAATTAACCAGCAACGAACGATAGAGCGCCAGCGTCCCCAGCGTAGCAATGATCGACGGGACGCGCCCATAGGCAATCAACAGGCCGTTCAATAGCCCCATGACAGCGCCTAGGCCGACAGCAAACAAAATCACCACCACCGCCGGCCACTCGTTATAGACGGCCAGTTGCGCGCCGACAAAGTAGGCTGTACAACCCACAATCGAGCCAACCGAGAGATCAATGTTGCGCGTCAACACCACCAATGTCTGGCCGACAGCCATCACCACCAGGATCGCCACGCTGGTGGCAATGCGGTTAAAGGTGCGCCCGCTGTAGTAGCCCTCAATCTGCGAGGCAAAGAAGATCACCGCCAGCGCAATTAACAGCACTAGGCTAAATTCGCGAATCTGTTCCGGGCGAAGCACCCGTCGGATAAAGTTCATATTGCTTCAACTCTGTTTACCTATTGGGTAAGACAACGACCCTAAAGTTAACACGGATAGGGAGGAACACGGATAATTTTATACAACAGTGTTTTCCCCTATCTGTGTTAACTAACTGATGTTTGCCCCATCATGGCCGTTAGGATGCGCTCTTGGTTGGCTTCCTCTCGGGTAAAAATGCCCATCTGCCGCCCTTCGCGCATAACTAGAATGCGGTCGCTCATCGCCAGCACTTCCGGCAGGTCGGAAGAGATCAGGATCACCGCCAGTCCTTGCGCCGCTAACTCGTTGATCAGGTGATGCACTTCGGCTTTGGCGCCCACATCAATCCCGCGCGTCGGCTCATCGAGAATGAGAACGCGCGGGCGGGTGTTGAGCCACTTGCTCAACATCACCTTCTGTTGGTTGCCGCCGGAAAGTTTGCCCACTTCGGTCTTGACCGAGGGAGCGCGGATGGCAAACCGTTCCCGATAGCGTTCCGCTGTGGCTAATTCAGTTTGCTCTTTGATCAACCCCAGACCGTTGACATACTCATGCAACATGGGCAGCGAAATGTTCGTGGCAATCGACATGGGCATGGTCAAGCCCAGTTGGCGGCGATCCTCGGTGACATAGGCCAGGCCATAGCCCATCGCCTGCTGTGGCGAACGAATCGTCACCGGCTGACCATCCAACAGAATGGCGCCGCCATCCGCCGGCTCAATGCCAAAGAGCGCCAGCCCGACATCGGTGCGCCGGGCGCCAACCAGACCAGCAAAACCCAATACTTCACCGGCCTGAACAGCAAAGTTGACGTTCTGAAAGACATTCTTCTTACTCAGGTTGCGCACCGCCAGCACCTCGGCGCCCTTGGTCGTCTGGCTTTTGGCGAAGTAGTCGCCCATGTCGCGACCCACCATGTCGCGGATGGCGCTTTCAATCGTCACTTCGGCGCGCGGGTTGGAGGAGATCAACTTGCCGTCGCGCAAGACGGTGACGCGGTCGGCAATGCGGAAGACCTCTTCCATACGGTGGCTGATAAAGAGAATGGAGACTCCCTGGGCGCGCAAGGTTGTCGCCAGGTTAAAGAGTTGATCGACTTCATGGGCCGAGAGCGAAGCAGTCGGCTCATCCATGATCAAGACGCGCACTTTCAGTGAAATGGCTTTGGCAATCTCCACCGCCTGTTGCGCCGCCAGCGTCAGACCACGCGCCGAACTGCGCACATCGAGATGAATGTCGAGCTTCTGCAAAATCGCCTCCGCCTCGCGCACCATCTGCCCCCAGCGCAGAATGTGTCCACGATTGCGGTGGCTGATAAAGATATTCTCGGCCACATTGAGATCGGGAAAGATCATCGGCTCCTGGTGGATGGCAGCGATGCCCTGCGCCTGCGCCTCAATTGGGCTGCGCACGGTGATGGGCCGACCATCAAGCAGCATGGCGCCGCTGTCCGGTGTGTAGATGCCGGTCATGATCTTAATCAGCGTGGATTTGCCGGCGCCATTTTCGCCCAGCAATGCGTGGATCTCGCCTGGGTAGAGTTGCAGCGAAACACCATCGAGCGCTTGCGTCATATCAAAGCGCTTGCTGATGGCGCACGTTTCAAGAATTGGCGTTGTCATCCCGGTTGTGGCTATCCCTGGTTGTTTTCTGGATCAACGTGGTCGATGCCACGCTGATGGAGGCGCAATAGGGGCTATTATACTGCGATTGGCGCGCTTCCCCAAAAAGATCGAGCGGGATGTGTAAAGAGTACGTCAGGGGAAGCCTTACCACAATCTCGTCAATTTGTGCTACAATAAGCATAACGACTCCATTCATAGCCGGTCACGAATCGGTTATGAGCGAGTTTGGTAAGCATCAGATTCAGATGAAGCGGAGTTCGCTTATGTTTTATCCTTACACCGAACGCCAGCAGCGGTTTATCGCCATTGCCCAGCGACTGGCGGCCACCTTTGCCCAACGCGCCGCCGCCTATGACCGCACCGGCGCGTTCCCTTTCGAAAATTATGCCGATGTACGCGCCGCCGGTCTACCCTCTTTGATTGTGCCGGAGAAGTACGGCGGCTGGGGCGCCGGTTTGTTGGAAACCGTGATGACAATGAAGGCGCTCGCGGTTGGCGACGGCAGCACGGCGCTCAATATCACCATGCACATGCAAACGCTGGGCGGCGCACTGGAAACCGGTGGCTGGCCGGAAGCGCTGTTGGCCCAGGTCTGTCGCGACGTGGTAGAGCGGGGGCTGATGATCAACTCCATCGCTACCGAGCCGGAGTTGGGCAGCCCCAGTCGCGGTGGCAAGCCGAAGACGCGGGCCAAGCCGGTCTACGAAGGGGGCGAGCAACCGGTGGCTTGGTTGATCAACGGGCGCAAAAGCTTTGCCAGCATGAGTCCCGCGCTTGATTATATGATCATTCCTGCTGTTCTGGATGACGGCAGCGAAGATGTGGCGCGCTTTCTGGTGCCGGCGAACCCGGCGATTGAAATTGTGGAAACCTGGGATGCCATGGGGATGCGCACCACCGGCAGTCACGACATTCTATTGCACGATGTCTCTGTTCCCAACAGGTATATCCTGGGCCGCGGCGCCACCGACAAGCCGCACCAGAAGGGCAAAGCCAACGCTTGGTTTGCCCTGGGGGTCAGTGCCGTCTATCTGGGGGTCGCGGTGGCGGCGCTCCACGCGGCGGCTCGCTATGCCCAGGAACGGACGCCAACGGCGTTGGGCAAACCGATTGCTGAATTAGAGAGCATTCAACGGCGGCTCGGCCAGGCGCACCTTTTGATCCACCAGGCTGAAACTCATCTCTATCATAGCGCTGCGTTGTGGGAGCGCCACCCCGACCGCCACCTGGAACTCAGCCCGACCATCATTGCGGCCAAGTTCACCGCCACCAACAACGCTATTGAAGCCGTCGATCACTGTATGCGCGTGGCCGGCGGCGCCAGCATGACCAAACAGTTACCCCTGGAGCGCTACTACCGCGACGTGCGCGGTGGTCTCAGCCACCCCATGAACGACGACCAGGCGCTAGTTCTTTTTGGGCAACTGGCGATTCGGCAGACGACGGCCACTTCAATTCAAAATCCGCCTTAATTGAGACTGGAGACTAGAGAGTGTTGAGTTTAGTCTCCAGTCTCTAGTCTCGCAAAATTCTGCCAAATCAGCCGCGCCAAGTTGCGTCAATTGTAGCTTGTCGCTGCTCGATTTTTTGTTACGATGGAGGTATTCACCAACCTTACAATCAACCAAACCACGAAGATAAGCTATGAAACAGGCAACGCCATCGCTATCCACTGACCCATTGTTCATCGTCGGAACAAACCCGGCGCCACCCGCCACGGCACAAGCGACAGCGCCCCAACCGACAGCCGTTTTTCACGGCTTTTCCTACTTGCTTGGCCTGTTGACTGCGCTTGTGCTGGTCGGCGGCAGCACGCTGCTGTTGCGCCGCGCCGATCCACCACCCATTGTCCTCCATCCACCGCCTACGGCTGCACCAACCGCCACGCCTTTACCCACCGCAACCCCGGCGCCGATCATTGTCTTTGTCAGCGGCGCGGTTGTGCGCACTGGCATCTTTAGCCTGCCGCCAACGGCACGCGTGGCCGACGCCATTGCCGCCGCTGGTGGAGTGACAAGCGAAGCCAACGCCGCCATTGTCAACCAGGCCGAGCCGTTGTGGGATGGCGCGCAGGTGCATGTGCCGAGTCTTGCGCCTGCGACAGCGAATGTCGCGCCGGAACCGCCGACGGGTGTTTCGGGGGTTGCCGCCGATAGCGCCCTGGCTGGTGGACAAAGCAACGGTGTAAATGCTGGCCTGATTAATTTGAACACCGCCACCGCCACCGACCTGGAATCGCTGCCCGGCATTGGCCCCAGCAAAGCGGCGGCGATCATTGCTAATCGGCCCTATAACACGGTGGATGATTTGGATAAGGTTCCCGGCATCGGCCCCAGCACACTGGAACAGTTGCGACCGCTGGTGACGGTACAGTGATGCGTGCTACGTAATTCGTGGCCTGAGCCTGTCGAAGGCCACGAATTACGTAGCACGCATCACATCCCTGATCGGTTGGTTGACAAATGCGCTATTCCTCGTATACTGACACGTACTTTGCTCTATTTTCACCATCACTAGAGGAATTGATCCATGAGTACACCACTTTCACCCTGGCCGGACGCTTGTCAGGGCGCCATTTCTTTAACCTTTGATGACGGCGTTCCTTCGCAATTGAACATTGCCATCCCGATGTTGGACAAGTATGGTTTGCAGGCCACCTTTTATGTCAACCCACGCGAGAACTACCAGGAGCAGTTGATCCCCTGGCGCGCCGCGGCCTCCACCGGCCACGAGATCGGCAACCACACCATCAGCCACCCCTGCTCGAAAAACTTTGCCTTCATCTCTGATAGCGGACGGCGGGGGTTGGAGGAGATGACGCTGGAC
Source organism: Caldilineaceae bacterium (assembly GCA_026645575.1). Next base: position 44,054 of record JAPKMW010000056.1, on the reverse strand, counting down.
GATATGGAAGCGGAAATTGTCGAAGCCGGGCGCCGCATCAGCAGCGTCATCCCGGAGCAGATGGCCACCTCCTATGGCTACACTTGTTATCAGCCCTTTGTCGGGCGCGGGGCAACGCGCCAGAGCTATGTGCCGGTGGTGGCAAAACATTGTGTCGCCGGACGGGGACGGGGGGAACGGCCTAACGATCCGCGCTATTGTGATCTCTGGTATCTCTGGTCAACCCCCTGTGAACGGATGACGGGAGCGGAGTTGGTCGGTCTGGCGGAACAGGCCGCGGCGCAAGGTCGCTGGGCGATCCTGACCTTTCACGGCGTGAATGACGGCCATTTGCATGTGGCGCAGGGCGATCTGGACGAGTTGTGCGCCTACCTCGCCCGTCAACGCGACCGGATCTGGACGGCGCCGGTGGCTACGATTGCACAGCGAGTGCAGAAGTTTCAAGAACAGTTCGGGTAAGCATTTTCTATGACAACAATCCCAACCGGCCGCTACCGGCATTACAAAGGCAAGGAATACGAAGTCATCGGCGTGGCGCGCCATAGTGAGACCGAAGAAGCCTACGTGGTCTACCGCACGCTCTACGGCAACTTCGATCTCTGGATTCGCCCCCTGGCCATGTTTCTAGAAGAGGTGGTGGTGGATGGGGTGACGATGCCGCGCTTTCGCTATATTGACGAAGCGGCAAGCTAGTCAACCCTCACACCGTATATTTCGGTTTGTTGGGGCCGCGACTCCGGTGCAGCCGCAACGCACGCTCTTGCACCGGCAGCATCACCTTAGCGCCACCCCGTCGATGCGACTCGATGAGCGCAAAGATCAACTCGGTGCTGGCGAGCGAAATCTGTGGGCCGCCACGGGTCGGTTCGCCGGTGTCGAGGGCGTGAACCAGATCTTCGATCAGGCGCAGGGTGCTGCTGACAATCGGCGGTTCGGCAAAGGGCGCCGTCACCAGGCCCGTGTGACCGTGGGTTTCTTTGGATGCCCGACGACGTAAGTGCCACTCCAGACCGTCGTTGTAGGCCGTGAGCGCACCATGTTCGCAGATCACTTCAATGTCGCCGCCCCGTGGCGTGACCAGCAGATAACCGGTGACGCCATTGGCAAAGTAGATCTGCCCTTCGCCTACCGGGTCTTCGTGCAGAATGTCACCATCAAAAATCTCCTCCTTGGCGCGCAAATTGCCCTGCGCCCAGAGCGCCGGTTGGTCGCTGTTGAGGCGCATGACCAGATCAATGTAGTGGCTGCCGGTGTTAAAGAGCGTGCCGTTGTTGTAGATGATCACCGTTTTGAGCGCGCCCAATTCACCACTATCGACCAACGCCTTCATCTGGTCGTAGGCCACCGACCAGCGGCGATTGGTGCCCAGGTTGAAAAAGACGCCGTGTCGCTCCAATGCGGCTACCATCTCATAGGCTTCACCCAACGACGCCGACATCGCCTTTTCGGCATAGATGGCTTTCACCCCATGTTCCGCCGCATAAATCGTAATCTCGGCGCGCTGTTCGGGCTGGGTGGCAATGCTGATAATGTCGGGGCGCTCTTGGTCGATGAGCGTCCGATAGTCGGTATATTGACCACTCGGCGGAATGTTGTATTGACGGCCAAACTCCGCCATCACATCGGTGCGCAGATCGGCGCAGGCGATCAGATCGGTGCGCGGACAGGCCGTAAAACCCGCCGCGTGCGAATAGGGCAGCGCCGCCTTGGGCGAACCAACCACCTCGTTATCAATAAAGCCACCCATGCGGCTACAGCCGATCACAGCGGCGCGGTAGGTCTTCATGCGGAACCTTTCTGTTTGGCAAGAGACAGGAGGCACGAGACACAAGATCGTCGTACCTCCTGTTACGAATTACGAATTAAGAGTTATGAACGGTCGGTCCCGTAATTCGTAATTCGTAATTCGTAACTCCCCTTCGTCATTCATTAATAAACCACTGTGCCGGCACGGCCGGGTACCACTCGCCGGCGATGGACCAGGTGACGACATTGCGCAGCCGGTTGTTGACAACGGTCAATTGGCCGAACTTGGGGTCATCGACCACAATCCCAATCGACCAGAGGTTGTTCATGTGAATCTCAAAGACCTCTTGCAACATCTCGGTGCGTTTCGCTTCATCCGGTTCACCCATCACCAGTTCGCGGATTTCGCGGATGCGCTTAACATCAGCCGGCGGTTCCGAGCCTTCGGCGCCTTGGGTGTCCAGCCACTTGGCCCATTGCGGCGCCCATTGCCAACCACTGAGGGCAAAGGTATTGCCGTTGAGGGTTGGATGGACAGGGCCGCCGCCAAAGTGTGCGCCACGTACAGCCATGTCATGTTCACCGGCGTTGTGGCGCGTTCCCCAAAGTTCCCCAGCTTCCGGGGTGATCGTGGCCTTGATGCCGATCGCTTCCCAATAGCCGCGCACCACTTCCATCACCTCCGGGCATTCAGCCGGCCAGGAGGTGTTGACGTAGACGATGAGCAGCAATTCGCTACCATCCGGGGCCAAGCGGAAACCTTCGGCGTCGCGGGCGGTGAGACCGATCTCGTCAAGCAGTTGATTCCCCATGTCAGGGTCAAATTGGGCATAGGACTGGAAGAGATCCGATTCACCATGATAGGGGTCGCCGCGCAAGGGGGCGACTTGCGAGGCAAAGACACCGCCTTTGTAGAAGAGTTTGATAATCTCATCGCGGTTGATCGCCACCGAGAGCGCCTGGCGGAAGCGCACATCATTGTAGAGCGGCTTCTTGGCTTCTTCGGCGGTGTCGTAATTGAACATGATGTTACAGAAGGCATTGGGCATCCAGTCAGCATAGGCAAAGCGATAGTTGCCCTTCTCCTTGTTATCGGTCATAAGCGCCAGGTCGATGCTGCCCATGCGCGAAAAGTCGAGATCGCCGGCAATCGTCTTGAGCAAGGTGGCCTGCCGGTCAGCGGTGCGGGTGCTTTGAATTTCACTGATGTAGGGTAGCTGGTTGCCGGCGCTGTCCACTTTCCAGTAATAGGGGTTGCGCTTGTGGATCTGGAGCGGTTGGGGCGGCCATTCCTGGGGAATCCAGGCGGCAATGGTCGGCTTCTCCGGGTTGGTGACGGCGCTCTGATTCTTGAAGAAATCGACCCAGGTGTCAAAGCTCTGTTCTTTCATTGCCTTCTCAAGTTCGGCGGCGTCGGTGTAGTTGGCATGGAACTTGGTCAGGTAATGCTTGGGGTGGCTGGTCGGGTCGGCGCGTGGGAAACCCCAACTGCCCAGGTAGGTGGTGAAGAGGGCATAGGGTTCGGCAAAAACGAATTGAATGGTGTAATCGTCAACTTTGGTCAATTCCGCCACTTGCCCGCCACGGGTCAACAGTGTGTGCGGGGTTGGCGTCAGATCGGTGTTCAGCACCACATCTTCCCACCAGAACATAATGTCATCAGCAGTGAAGGGGACGCCGTCGCTCCACTTGATCCCCTCGCGCAGCTTGAGAATGAGGGTCTTGTAATCCTCGGACCATTCCCAACTGGTGGCGACATTGGGGACAATCACCCCTTTGGGCGAATGAATGGTCAGCGGTTCCATCGACCACCAGGTGCCGACTTCGTTGGTCTTTTCATTCTGACCAGTGATCGCCAGCTGCATGATGCCGCCATATTTGCCGATGGCCTCTTCCGGCTTGACCACAATGGGGTGCGCCGGCAACCGTTCGGCCACTGGGGGCAACTCGCCCTTAGCGACGGCCTCGGCCAGTTCAGGCGCCTCGCTAAAGTCGGCGATCTTTTCGCCGGTGGCCGCTTCATAATCCGCCGGCGAATTGTAGAGGTCGGCCTGCACCGGGCGCTCACCGGCGTCAGCCGGCTTGTCGGTAAGAATGGCGCCGGCGGGGGCCGCCTGCTCACCAGCCGGGGCTGCGGCCTGTTCACCGCCCCCCGCGCTGGCCGCCGGCCCGGCTGGCGCGGCGCAGGCGCTGACCAGCATGGCCAGGATCACGAGTAAACTCAGTACACGAAACAGCGTTGCTTTCATCGCGTATCCTCCTGTTGCTCTGCTCTCCAAAAACATAAATGATATACGGTTATCAGGATCTTCCCCTGTCCTGTAGGGACGCCTAAATTCAAGCGTCCCTACGGGACGGATTAGCCTGGTGTTACGCCTTTTAAGGACAGGCTCTCGGCAAAGTGACAGCGGGCAAAGTGGGGAGCTTCGCCTGCCTGGGCAACATTAACCAGGGGCGGCTCTTCGCGGCGACAGCGCTCTTGTACATAGCTGCACCGGGGGTGAAAGAAGCAGCCGCTGGGGCGATTGGCCGGGTCGGCAATGTCGCCGGCCAGCACGATGCGCTCCCGTTTGTGGCCGTGGTGCGTGTCGATCACTGGGACGGCAGAAAGCAAGGCTTCGGTGTAGGGATGTTGGGGGTGGGCAAAGATGCGTTGGGTTTCCCCTAGTTCGACAATCTGCCCGACATACATCACCGCCACCCGATCACTGATATACTCAACCACCGCCAGGTTATGGGCGACAAAGAGATAGGTCAGGTTGCGTTCCCGCTGCAACTCTTTTAAGAGGCTCAAAATTTGCGCCTGCACCGACACATCGAGCGCCGAGACCGGTTCATCGGCCACGACAAAGGGGGGATTGAGCGCCAGGGCGCGAGCAATGGCAATCCGTTGGCGCTGACCACCGCTAAAGGCATGAGGGTAACGGCGCATGTAGCTGGGGTCAAGGCGCACGCTTTGGAGCAGTTCCGCCACCCGCTCTTCTAACTCGCGCTTGCGTGTCACCAACTTCCGGTTGACAAACGGCTCACCAATAATCTCCAAAATCGTCAGGCGTGGGTTGAGCGACGAGTAGGGATCTTGAAAGATCATGCCCATATGGCGTTGGATCTGGCGCAATTCCGGGGTCGCCAGGGTGGTCAGATCGACGGCGCTGTCGTTGCCATTGGGCCGAAAAAGGATGTGACCCGCCGATGGCTCAATGGCGCGCAGAATGCAGCGTCCGGTCGTCGTCTTGCCGCAACCGCTTTCGCCCACCAGAGCCAACGTTTCGCCCCGCTTGACGGCAAAGGAGACATTATCTACGGCCTTCACCTGCCCCACGACCCGGCGTAAAAAGCCGCGCTGGATGGGAAAGTGTTTATGCAGATCTTTCACTTCAACGATTACGTCTTGATTACGCATAGCTTTACCAAATCATGTATATAGATGACAGCGCACTTTATGACCAGCGCCAACCTCTACCTGACGGGGAAAGTGGACATCGCAAGTACCCTGGATCACTTGCGGACAGCGCGGGTGGAACGGGCAGCCGCTGGAGCGTTCACTGGGCGTTGGCACCGTGCCTTGAATGGCTTCAATGATCTGCGTTTTGCCGGCGCCGAGTTTGGGTACAGAACTGAGCAGCCCAATCGTGTAGGGATGTTTGGGGTTGCGAAACAGTTCATCTGCCGGCGCGCTTTCCACATCTGTGCCCAGATACATAATCATCACCGTGTCACATAACTCGGAGATCACGGCCAGATCATGGGTGATGACGATGAGCGCCATGCCCAACTCGCTTTGGAGCGCCTTCATCAGGTCAAGCACTTGGGCCTGGATCGTCACATCAAGCGCTGTGGTCGGCTCATCGGCGATCAAAAGGCGGGGGTGACAGGAGAGCGCCATTGCGATCATCGCCCGTTGGCGCATCCCGCCGCTCAGCGCAAAGGGGTAGGCGTCAATGGTCTGTTCCGGCTTGGGCAGTCCGACCTTGCTCAGGATGTCGATAGTGCGTTGGCGCGCCTCCTTTTCACTGCACTGTTGATGGAGCCGAATCACCTCGCTGATCTGGTTGCCGATGGTGTAATTCATGCTAAAGGAGGTCATCGGCTCCTGAAAGACCATCGAAATAATACCGCCGCGAATCTGGCGAATTTGCGGGCCTTGCCAGTCAAGCTTGACCAGATCGATGATCTCATTGTTGTGTTCGAGCAAAATTTCGCCATCGACAATGCGCCCGTTGCCCGGCACAATGCGCAAGATCGACTGCGCCATCACGCTTTTGCCGCAGCCGCTCTCGCCGGCAATGCCTAGGGTCTCGCCCCGGCGCACGGCAAAGCTGACGCCATCGACGGCCTTGACAATGCCTTCGCGGGAGAAGAAATGGGTAGTTAGGTTATTGACACTAAGTAAGACAGGGCTTTGTTCCATCAAAAAATTCCGTTACATGTTGCGAGCTACGAGTTACGAGTTACGGGCGATTCCGTAACTCGTAACTCGTAACTTTGTTACACCGTCGCATACGGATCCGCCGCATCGCGCAGGCCATCGCCGACAAAGTTGAAAGCCAGAATGGCAATAATGATAAAGACCCCTGGGATCAGCAGCCAAGGCGCTTCGGCCAGCACCCGAATCTTTTGTGAATCTTTGAGTAGCACGCCCCAACTGACCGCCGGTGGTTGCAAGCCCAGCCCGATAAAACTGAGGGCCGTTTCACCGATAATCATGCCCGGCACACTGAGCGTGAGCGAGGCGATGACATGGCTATAGAAGAGGGGCAGCAGATGCTTAAAGATGATAATTCGTTCGCTGGCGCCGTTGAGTTGGGCCGCCATGACAAAGTCTTCCTCACGTAGCGACAAGAATTTCCCGCGCACCACGCGCGCCAACCCCGTCCAGCCGACCAGGGAGAGGATGACGACAAGGCCAAAGTAGGCTTGGACAATACTCCAGGTCGGCGGCAGGGCCACACTCAGCGCCATCCACAGTGGCAGGGTGGGAATCGAGCGAATAAATTCGATGACGCGCTGGACGATCATATCGACGGCGCCGCCAAAGTAGCCGGAGATGCCGCCGACCACCACGCCAATCAATGAACTGATGGCAATGCCCACCAACCCAATCGACAGGGAGATGCGCGCCCCATAGATGATGCGGGAAAAGAGATCGCGCCCCCGGTCATCGGCGCCAAAGAGATGAACCTTGCCTTCGGCCACGCCAAACAGACGCCGCTCCCCCTCAAACCCCAGAAATTTGTATGGCTCCCCCTTGACCCAAAAGGCCAGGGGAAACTTCCGGCTCTCATCAACCTTATAGGTGGTGCGGAACGTTGCGGCATCCAGTTCGGCAGTGTAGCCATAGACAAAGGGACGGAAGCGCCCTTCATCCACCCAATGAATGCGCTGTGGCGGCGCCAGAACATAATCAATGTCATAGTCATCGGCGGCATAGGGCGCGAAAAACTCGGCAAAGCCAGCGACGCCATAGAAGATGATCAGAATTACCAGCGATAAGAGCGCCACGCGGTGGCGGGCAAACTTCCAGCGGATCAGTTGCCACTGGGAAGCCACCAGAAACTTTTCATTTTTCTTTTCGAGCCCCGCTTGGGGGCGTAATAGTTGTTCATCAGCAATCATAATCAACCCTGTAACAAACTGCTGGGACACAGAGTGCGCAGAGATGGCACAGAGACAACGGAGAAAACGGCATCGATTGTTTACCTCTGTATGCTCTGTGTCCTCTGTGCATTCTCTGTGACCTCTGTGTTCCTGTTTTTAAATCGCCTCGCGGATGCGCGGATCGAGCCAGGCGAGTAAAATGTCGGAAAGCAAGGTGCCAATGAGCGTGAGCGCGCTGAGAATCAAGACGATACTACCGGCCAGAAACATATCCTGGCTCATCAGCGCGCCGACAAAGAGCGGCGCCACCGTCGGCAAGCCTAAAACCAGCGAAGTGAGCAACTCCCCATTGACCAACCCCGGCAGCGCCCACCCAATGGTGCTGGCAACCGGGTTCATGGCGGTGCGCAAGGGATATTTGTAGAGCAGCTTCGACTCCGACAACCCTTTCGAGCGGGCCACCATTACATACGATTTGCGCAACTCATCGAGCAAATTGGCGCGCACCACGCGAATCAACCCGGCGGTGCCGGCCAACGCCACAATAATCGCCGGCATCCAAATATGTTTGAGCAGATCGATCACCCGCCCCACGCTCCACGGTGCGTTTTGATATTCGTTTGAAAAGAGGCCGACCGCCACATCGCCCGTCGCTAGAAAGTAGAGCCACAAGATGATCAGCGCAAAGAGAAAATTTGGAATCGCCAGCCCGATAAAGCCGATCAAGCTAAAGAGATAGTCCAGCGCCGAATATTGATTGGTTGCCGAATAAAGGCCAATCGGGATGCTGACTAGATAGACCAGCACAAAGGAGAGCAGCGAAATTGTCAACGTCCAGGGCAAGCGGTCGGCGATCAACTTGGTGACGGGCTGATTCCATTCGAGCGAGCGTCCTAGGTCACCTTGCAAGATCGATCCTAACCAGCGGAAGTAGCGTACATAGCCCGGCTGCCCCAACCCATAGCGCGCCCGCAGCGCCTCCACCTCAGACGGGTCAATGGCCTGTTGTTGGGACGTGATACGATCAACGTATACATCAATAAAATCCCCCGGCGGCGCCTCGATGATCACAAATGAGACCACGGTGATCGCCAGCAGGGTCGGAATCATGATGAGGATACGACGTAGAATAAAAAGCAACATAGGTCAAGTTCCAATGACAGGTGACAAGGGGAATACGGTAAAATAGTTAACGGAAAACGGATAATCATTAATTGTTAATACAGTCTGCCAACAGTTCCCATTAGCAATTAATCATTCTCCATTAATTATTAATTTTCCCCTTGTCACTCTTCCAGCACTAACTCCGCCAGATAAATATGACACGGCGCCAGACTCGTCCCGCTGCCTTCGTGGCTGGAGTAGTAAGAGAGCAGGCCACGATTGGGCGCAATTTCGACAAAGCCGGGGTAGGAAGTATCGCCGCCGCTGGGTAGCTCTAGCGCTTCCACCAGTTCGTCATTCATCAGCCAATAGAGGGCCGTGACCGGCGCCTGTTTGTTGATGCTTTTGCGCCCGCCAACCAGATCGCGCTCCCCCCAGTGCGCCAACAGCGGCCCGCCGACGGCACGATCTAATGTGTGATGGCTCCACTGCTGATAGGGTGGCGCCGATCGACAGATCCAGGCCGGTTTACCCGCCTCGGCACGCACCACGGCGACCACTTGTCCATCCGCTTCAAAGTGGAAGGCGGTTTCATCACCATATGCCGCTTGTATGAGCGCCGCCCGTGACCAGTTCAGGCCATCCTCGCTTTGTAGCAGCCACGATTGCATCAATTCCCGCTCGTGGGCGTTGTCGCGGGGCGTGACAAAATCGCGAATACAGCGGCCATTCAAGTAGGCCCGTTTGCCGTCGGTGGCGGCGCGCCAGACGTAATACCCATGTGTGCCGGCCAGCGCTTGCGGCGCCGACCAGGTGACGCCATCGGCGCTCCAGACGCCAAAGCCCAGATGATTGTTTTGGTCCATATGGTGGGAATCGTGCGGATCGACCGGCCAGGTTCCCGAATAGACAAAGAGCTTGTCTTGAAAGAGCAAAAAATGGGGGTCGCGCACATCGCGATCAGGAACGCTAAAGGTGTAAACCTTCTCCCACTGTTGGGCGTTGCGGCTGCGTAAGATCATAATGCGTGAGGAGGCAAAGATCATGTGGCCTTCCGGGCAGCTACGAAAGGTGAGATAATAGTACTCGCCAAAACGACAAAGATCGGTAAAGGCATTGTGATTGCCATCGTTGTAGATCTGACATAACGATGCAATACGGATGACAGACATCAACAGTCTCCAGCACTCAAAAGGATGTAATGTTTGGCAAGGGTTGTAAAACATATCCTATGATCGGACAGTGGCTAAACTATGCCATAAACTGAATGGGCTGTCAAATGGCTAAAAACTATCAAATTGTCCCATAGATAGGCCGTATGGCTAAGATAAATAACGGCTAGATAGACAAAGCGCCCAGAGTTCTTTCTCTGGGTGCTTTGTCTATCTAGCCGTTATTTGCTTGTTGTTAGGAGTCTACATTAGCAAGCCGCGTTGGGCGAACTCATCCTCGATTGCGCGACCGCCGCCGGCGACCACCACGTCGTCCCGACTTGCCGCTTCGCTCATCCGGGCGCGGGTTGCGACTGGCGCGTTCACCTCGTTGTGGCGCCTTGGCATCTGCCGGGGGCAGGGGCGGGGCGTGGAGCGATTGTTGGTAGAAATCATCGACCAACATCGCCAGCAAGGCTTGGCCTTCCTCGGTGCTACTCCAATCGGCAATGGCGGGGATGAAGCGTTTCATGCGCTCGGTTTTCAGGTTGTCGCGGCTGCGCAGCTTGGCTTCCAGCAAAACGCTCACCCGTTCGGCCACACAGGCGGTCACATCTTCCTCAGTTGGTAAGGTGCGCTCGGTCAGCTCGATGGTGAAGCGTTTGGCAATGGTTTGTAACTGGATACGTTCGGCAAAGTTTTCAATCAAGGTGATCACGGTGCCAGTGGCCCCCGCGCGCGCCGTGCGCCCAGCGCGATGGATATAGGACTCCGGGTCTTCCGGCGGCTCATATTGAAAGACATGGGAGAGTTCGGGAATGTCAATGCCACGGGCGGCCACATCAGTCGCCACGAGGAAACGCAACTCACCACTGCGCACCCGATTGAGAACCCGATCCCGGTCTTGTTGATTCAGATCCGAACTGATCTCGTCGGCGTCATAGCCAAAACGTTGCAGGACGGTGGCGACATAGTGAACGGTGTTCTTGGTGTTGCAAAAGATAAAGGCCGAGGCCGGATTTTCGATTTCAATCAAGCGAATCAGGCTGCGATCCCGTTTCATCACCGGCGTGACATAGAAGAGATGTTCCGCCGTGGTGACATGCACCTTATCCCGGCTCAGGCTAAGAAATTCCGGGTTGGCGAGAAACTCGTAGGCCAAGCGCATGACGCTGCTGGGGAAGGTGGCCGAAAACATGTAGGCGTTGATGCTGCGTTGGGGCAGGTAACGTTGCAACTCGCGCATATCCGGGTAGAAGCCCATAGAGAGCATCCGGTCGGCCTCGTCAAAGACCATGACGGCCAGGTCATCCAGCCGCAGGTTGCGCCGCAACAGGTGGTCGAGAATGCGACCTGGTGTGCCAATGACAAGATGCGCACCCTTTTTCAAGGCATCCAACTGCGGACCATATTTGACGCCGCCATAGATGGCTGCGCTACGAACGCCAGTGGTTGCGCCGAGGATTTCCGCTTCTTTGGATACCTGCTGCGCCAGTTCGCGCGTTGGCACCAGCACAATGGCCTGGCAAACATCCTTCTTCGGGTTGATGCGGGTCAAAATGGGCAGTAAGAAGGCGCCGGTTTTGCCGCTACCTGTGCGTGACTGCACCATTAGATCGCGCCCGGCCAGCATATAGGGGATTGCTTTAGCCTGCACCGGCATCAATTTATTCCAGCCGGCCTTGGCGGCAGCCGCCTGTAACGCAGCGGGAAGTTCGGTTAGGGTGATTTCGGGCAGGGCATCTTCCGGCTCGACCAGATCTTCCGCGTCGGCGTCGTCCTCGTCAGCGAGTTGATCTTCATCCGCATCCCCGTCAGGTTCGTTTTGATCCAACCCCTCATCGGCAACGGTAGCGGTTATATCTGTATTGGTTACGGCGGCATCCGCTTCCTCAGCGGTTGGCATGGCTGGCGAGGAAAGGGGATTGGTAGTAGTTTGTTCTTCGGTTGCGGTTACTTCACGCTCAATGCTTGGTTCTATCATGGACCTGATGATTATCCTTATACGACAAAAGAGATGTTTCTATAGGCTATTGTACACCTTTTGCTGTCAGAAAGGATAATTTAGCTACACGCAACTGCCACTTGGCTCAAGGCACATTCAAAGTTGGCAAGATCGCACATGCTATCAAGACAAGTCTGCCCACCTTCTGGTATACTAGCCGCCATGTTCACAAGCGACGCCATTCCGCACCTCAAACATGCGATCACCCATCTGGAAAGTCACCTGACAGCGCCGACCTCGATCGAAGAGGCGGCGGCGTTGGTTGGCTATTCGCGCTATCACTTTAGCCGGCTCTTTCTGCCGGTGACGGGGATTACACCCGTGGCGTATTTGCGGAAACGACGCTTGACCGAAGCCGCGCGCGAACTGGCGACTTCTTCAAAACGCATTCTCGATATTGCCCTGGATTACCAATTTCAATCACAGGAAGCCTTTACCCGCTCCTTCAAACAGGATTTTTGGGTCAGTCCCGGTCTCTACATTATGGCTATTTGGTGCAGTTGTTTTTCTAGCTTCGCCTACCATTCATTCTTTGCTGTTTGAAATTTATCTACTTGCGAAGGATTTTCTATTTTAGAACGATAAAATAAAAGTAATCTAGCTTAATATATCAAAAGGTTTATCAAATTCAGATGAACTTAAAGCTGGATGACTTATACCACTCTACCCCGCAAAGTAACAGTAAAGGGAAATGCGCATGATCAACCGTTCAGTAGCATACGATCTGCTTCGGCAGGCATTAGGTAACGCAACCGCTGAATTTCGGCCAGGGCAATGGGAAGCGATTGACACACTCGTCAATCGTCGGCAAAAGCTTCTTGTCATTGAACGCACTGGTTGGGGCAAAAGCTTAGTCTACTTTGTTGCCACACGCATCCTACGTGATCAAAAACTAGGGCCAACCCTGATCGTCTCCCCACTCCTCGCCCTCATGCGTAACCAAATCGAGGCGGCGCAAAGGTTGGGTATTCGCGCATTGACAATCAATTCAACAAATCAGGACGAGTGGCCTGCACTCATTCAGTCAATTCAAAGGGATGCAGTTGATGCGCTCCTCATCTCACCGGAACGACTTGCCAATGACGAATTTATCAAGGATGTATTGCCAACCATAGCGAACCGGATTGGATTACTTGTCGTCGATGAAGCCCATTGTATTTCCGATTGGGGGCATGACTTTCGTCCAGATTATCGACGCCTGCGCCATGTACTGCAACACATGCCGAAGAATATGCGCATCCTAGCCACCACTGCTACCGCTAATCAACGGGTGATCGATGATATTGTTAGACAGGTAGACGACATCCAGGTGCAGCGCGGACCACTGATGCGTGAAAGTTTGGCGCTCCAAACATTGCGCCTACCAGATCAATCGGCCCGTTTAGCTTGGCTTGCTGAACATCTACCGGAATTGCCGGGTACGGGTATTGTTTATACCTTAACCAAACGTGACGCCGATCAGGTGGCAACTTGGCTGAACCAAAACCAAATTTCGGCACGCGCCTATTATAGTGACGTTCAGGCGGAAGGGTTTGAAACATCCACTGTTTACCGTCAACACCTGGAAGAGATGCTGGTTAAGAACCAACTGAAGGCGTTGGTAGCGACCACAGCGCTCGGCATGGGCTACGACAAACCGGATTTAGGCTTTGTCGTTCACTATCAATCGCCTGGTTCCATTGTTGCCTACTATCAACAAGTGGGACGGGCAGGACGGGCCATCAATTATGCTGTCGGTGTGCTGATGACTGGGCGCGAGGATGGGGAGATTCAAGCATATTTTCGTGATAGCGCGTTCCCAAATGAAAGCCATGTCCAGGTAATTCTGTCCGCACTCGCTGACAGCGATGGTTTGACAACACAGGCGATCGAAGGTAAAGTCAATCTACGCCAAGGGCAGATTGAGAAGGTGTTGAAATTCCTATCAGTGGATAACCCTTCCCCTGTAATTAAGGATAATAGTAAGTGGTTACGAACGCCTGTTGATTACCATTTAAACCGTACTCAGATTGAACGTCTAACCCAGCAACGCATTGTCGAATGGCAAGAAGTGCAGGCATATGTCGATACACAGGATTGCTTGATGGTCTATCTGGCGCAGGCGTTAGACGATAGCAATCCGCAACCGTGTGGTAAGTGTGATCGTTGTCTAGGCCATCCGGTGGTAGCTGAAACCTTCGGTCATCAGCTTGCCGTGAACGCGGCGCGTTATCTCAAACATTCTGAATTAATACTAGAGTGCAAGAAGCGGGTCGCATCTGATGCCTTTGTGACTTATGGCTTTAGGGGTAATTTGTCTACAGAATTACGTGCTGAAACGGGGCGTATTCTCTCCCGTTGGGGTGATGCCGGTTGGGGGCAAATGGTAGCGGATGACAAACGTGCCGGTCGTTTTCGTGATGAATTAGTTGAGGCGGTAGTGGAGATGGTGAGCGAACGGTGGAAACCTGCACCACAGCCAACCTGGGTGACCTGCATTCCGTCACATAATCATCCCGTTCTGGTGCCTGATTTCAGCAAGCGCCTAGCGAAAAGGCTAGGCTTGCCCTTTACCCCTGTTGTTAGCAAGGTGCGTAATAACCAGCCCCAAAAGTTGCAGCAGAACCGCTTCCATCAGTGTCGGAATTTGGATGGCGTCTTTACGATTACAGGCGAAATTCCATCAGGGCCTGTATTGTTGATTGATGATATGGTTGATTCGGCTTGGACCATGACGGTGGTTGCTGCCCTATTGCGTCGTGCTGGCAGCGGCCCTGTGTGGCCGGTAGCTCTGGCAACGACAAGCAGCGGAGCGTAAAATGAACCTTAGCCCACAAGCACAGGCCATTTTATTGTTGACGGCCTGGTTCTCAAAACCTACATCCCATGATCCTAAACCGCTCACGGCCACGGAATGGGGGCGCTTTGCCCAGTGGTTAAAGGAGCAAGGAATCACCCCTGAACTTCTGTTGACTACGCCCGATCCTTTATCCTATCTAAAGGGATGGTCTGATCGGACGATTACACCAGAACGGGTTATCGCATTGCTAGCTCGTTCCGGTGCATTAGGCTTGGCACTGGAAAAGTGGCAACGCGCTGGACTATGGGTAATGACCCGTTCAGATGCAGACTACCCTACGCGATTGAAAAAACGGCTTAAATTTGATGCTCCTCCTGTTCTGTTTGGTTGCGGCAACCGCCATCTGTTGGATCAGGGTGGCATCGCCGTAGTTGGCTCACGTGATGCGACGGCTGAGGACCTAACCTACACCTTGCGGCTAGGCGCTAATGTTAGCAATCACGGGTACGCCCTTATCTCCGGCGGCGCACGTGGTGTCGATGAAGCGGCCATGCTCGGCGCACTGGAACAGGATGGTGCTGTTGTTGGCGTTTTAGCTGACAGCCTCTTGCGCACAGCAACTTCTGCTAAGTACCGCCGTGGCTTAATGGCAAAGAATTTGGTGTTAATCTCGCCTTTCAACCCGGAAGCAGGTTTTGATGTCGGTAACGCAATGGCGCGCAACAAGTACATCTATTGCCTTGCCGATGCAGGCGTAGTTGTCGCAACGAGCAAGGATAAGGGTGGCACCTGGCATGGCGCAACCGAAAACTTAAAGCACGGCTGGGTGCCATTATGGGTGAAACAACATCCTGCTCCAACATCGGGCAATGCGGCGCTCGTTGGGCGTGGTGGACAATGGCTACCGGAAGGAGCGCTTGCCGTTACTCGGCTCATTACACCCACTAAGACCGATCCGGTTGAACCTGTTACGGCAACACTGTTTGATCATATATCACCATTGAACAGTAACGAACAGAATGGGCAGATGCACTCGTCAAATGAGGTGGTTGCTGACATCAAGCCGGCTTTAGTAATGTCAATAAGCAAGCAACAAGTTGATATAGACGCTGAACGTTTAAGCTTTTATGAATTTTTCTTGCTTAAGCTTGGTGCAGTCACCGTTACGGCCCCTGCGACACTAGATGTCTTGCAAGAACAAATGGGGATCGGCAAAAGTCAATTGAATGAGTGGCTTGTACGTGCGGTGAACGAAGAACGGGTGATTAAACTCAATAAACCTGTTCGTTACCAGATTATTAGTACGCGCCAGGGAAATTTGGCATTAAGATAAATCGATTACTTGCCGTTGGCGGTGAACTGTTGGCGGTCGTCTGGTTGCTCTTTTCGCCGGTGGGCACGCTGCGCTCCTGATTCGCATTGATTACTACAATTTGGCTTTGAAAAAATCTGGCAATCATTTCTATCACAACCAATAGTCGCCTGTCCATTGAAAAATCTTACCCATTTTTTCACGAATTTTGATCAGATTTGCTTTATGATTTACAAAAGCGCGTAGGATTTCTCAGCTTTTTCGCCACTTATAGATATATCCTGGTCAATGGTATAATCGTCAGTGGCGTCAAGCCAGAGAAATTGGGGGTGCAAAGTGGTTATCACACAAGCGGCAGAGCCAACCACGCTAGAAGCCAGACTCTTGACACAACGCAATCAACTGATCCGTCTTTGTGCACAGTTGACCAGCGACGCGATGCTGGCCGAAGATTTAGCGCAAGAGACGTTGTTGGTCGCCTGGCAAAATGGGCATCAACTGCGCGACTCGGCGCGCTGGGCACAGTGGCTTACCGGCATTGCGCGCAATTTGTGCCATAACTGGTTGCGTAAACAACGCACCGCCGACTGTTTGGTCAACATGTATGATGTTGATTCTCCTGACGCCCCTGCTGACTCGGCCGATATTCCTGACGCCTTTGACCTGGAAGTCGAATTAGAGCGCCAGGAACTGGCTCTCCTACTGGATCGAGCGCTGGCCCAACTGCCGGCCTTGACCCGCACCATTTTGATCGAGCGCTATATCCACGACGCGCCTCAAGCCGAAGTTGCTCACCAGTTGCAGATCAGTGAAGGAGCCGTCGAAGCGCGCATCCACCGTGGAAAATTGACCCTGCGTCGCCTCCTGACCACAGAACTGCAAGAGGAAGCCGCCGCTTTGGGACTGGGCATTGTCCTGGCCGACGACTGGCAGAAAACGCGACTCTGGTGTCCCAGTTGCGGCGAACGCTATCTGCAAGGCCGCTTTTCACAAAATGACAACTAGGTGTTGATGCTCCACTGTCCCTGCGGCCTCAACAGTTGCACCCGCAATGTGGATGGTCTCTTTGACGGCATTCACGGCTATCGCGCCGCCATGACCCGCGCTGCCCAGTGGCGCTATGATTATCTACAAACCGGCTTGCAAACAGGCCACCTGACCTGTCTTGGCTGTGGTCGATCCGTACCATTCCATTCAGCCGGCGCGCCCAATCTCCCCGCCGACTTTGCCGACCTAGTTTTGTCCGGTACGCCTGGACGCTGGGCGCAGTGCCACCACTGTGGCTGGCATCAACAATTTGATCTGGCAGCCGTTGCCGGCGTCGTGCCTGCCGCCCAAACCTTTTGGCGCCAACACAAACGTGTCTGTACGCTTCCCCTCCGCCAGGTTGACTATGCCGGCGCCACTGCGCTGGTTGTCGGCTACCAAAGCGTAAACAGTTCCCAGCAACTTGACCTGCTCTTTGAGCGCCAAAGCTGGACCCTCCTTGCCATTCATCCAACCTAACGTAAAGTCATCCGCAGAATCGCTGAACGGTCGACCACCTTCCGGGCAGCGACCGGCGGCTAGACCCTAGCGTTTGCATTACCTGAACAACCGCCGGTCGCTGCCCGGAAGGTTTGTTCCCACACGCCCAGGTTTAGGGCGAACGCCTGCATCCAAAACCATCGGAGAACCATCATGCAACCACAAGATCATGGCACAACGCTACGCGCGTTCCTGACCCTCTGGCTGGGGCAATTCATCTCCGGCCTTGGTTCCAGCCTCACTGTTTTTGCCCTGGGCGTTTGGATCTTGCAAACCACCAGCTCGACCACCCAGTTTGCCATCACCAGCCTAACCTATGTTCTCCCGTTTGCCCTCCTGGCCCCGGTCGCCGGCACGCTGGTTGACCGCTGGGATCGGCGCTGGGTGATGATCGGCGCCGACAGCGGTCAAGCGCTGGTGACGTTGTTGCTGGCCGGCTTGCTGTTCACCGAACGGCTGGCGGTCTGGCATATTTACCTGGCGACAACGGCCAGCGCCATTTTCGGTTCCTTTCATGGCCCGGCCTACGGCGCGTCGATTCCGCTGCTCGTGCCCAAAGGTGATCTCGTGCGTATGGCCGGATTGGGACGGCTCACGGGGGCGATCAATCGTTTGCTGGCGCCGGTGCTGGCCGGTCTGCTGGTCACGACTATTGGCCTGCACGGCGTTGTACTGATTGACCTGGCGACCTTTCTCTTTGCCCTGTTGACCTATGCGTTGATTCGGATTCCACGCCCCCCGATCACACCGGAAAGCGCCCAGGCAGAGGGCAACTTCTGGCGGGAACTGCACTTTGTCTGGCGCTACCTCTGGGCGCGACCGGGGCTATTGGGTCTGGTATTCATCAGCGGCTTGCAGAATCTTTTTGGCGGGATTGCTGGCACCCTGCTGATTCCCCTGACGTTGTCGATCACCACCGTGGATCGCTTAGGCGTGATTCTGGGCATTGTGGCGAGTGGCACCCTGATGAGTGGCGTTGTCTTGAGTGCCTGGGGCGGCCCCAAGCGCTTGATGATCGGCGTCTGTACTTTGCTTGCGCTCAGTGGCGTTGGTTTCCTGTTGGCTGGCTGGGCGCCCCTCCTCAGCGCCGTGGCTGCTGGTCATTTCATGGCAATGTTCGGCGGCGCCACTGCCGGCAGCTTGCTGGGCGCGCTCGAACAGCGCAAGGTCGATCTGACCGTGCAAGGACGGGTCTTTGGCGTTGAAGGGATGATCGCTCTGCTTTTTGAAGCCAGCGCCTACCCCGCTGCCGGTCTGTTGGCGGATCGCGTTTTTGAGCCGACCATGCGTGACAGCGGCATGGCGGCTTATTATCTTGACCCGCTCATCGGTAGTGGCCCTGGGCGGGGAATGGGGGTGCTGACTTGCTTGATGGGTCTCTGTCTCATCGGTACAGCGTTGGCAAGCTACCTGATTCCTTACCTGCGCAAGGTGGAAGATCAACTGCCGGATGTGATGCGCTAAATTGCTCAGTTTTATGCTATGCTCCGACTCTATTTCAATGCTGGGGCAACCTCAGCGCTGCCAGTAAATGCGGAGCCAGGCACGCCCCGATACCATTCATCAAACCCTGTACCGAATCATAGCGCATATGGCGGATGAATCAGAGTACCTGCAAAAACGCATTGTCTATGAAACGCCGGCAATGATGAAGATGGAGGTCACGAAGGATCTCCCCTACAAAGTTGTCGATGGCGTGCGTGCTAGCCTGGATACCCTGCCGGGCGATTGGGGCCAGGCGCTCGAAGAATTGCAGGCCGATGAGGTTATCCAGGCAGCGATGGGCCAACATGTCTACGAACGCTATGTCGAAGCCAAGAGCCAGGAGTGGAACGAATACCGGCTCTATGTCAGCCAGTGGGAGCTGGATCGCTATTTGACGCGGTATTAAATTACGAGGTACGAATTACGATTAGCCCTCTCCGTACCTCGTAATTCGTACCTCGTAATTTGCTTCACATCAACCCGGAAATGCGATCCTTTTCCAACGCCAGCACCGCCAACTGTCCACAATCCCGTACAACTTGATCGAGATGCGCAAAGCGTTCATCTTTGGTGTGTCCCTGGCGGTAACGGGCGTAGATCTGCTGGATGATCACCGCAATCTTGAAGAGGCCATAGACATAATAGAAGAGCGGTTGTTGGATTGTACGTTCACTAGCGGCCCTGTACCGTTCTAACACTTGCTGCCGGGTGAGGTTGCCGGGCAATGCCGTCAAGCCAAACATGCCAATGAGCGCCGGCGGATCATTCGCCTCGATCCAGTAGCCAAGCGTTGTCCCCAAATCCATCAACGGATCACCTAGCGTACACATTTCCCAATCCAACACGGCAATCACTTTGGTCAGGTCTGCCGGATCTAAGATCAGGTTGTCATACTTGTAGTCGTTATGAATCAGAGTAGCGCCGCTGTCGCCGGGGCGGTGCTGTTCCAGCCAGGGGATGATCTGCTCTAGCGTCGGCACTTCATCAGTCTGGGCCGTACGATAGCGCCGCGTCCAGCCGCTGATCTGCCGTTCGACATACCCCTGGGGGCGCCCCAAATCGGCCAACCCAGCCGCAACAACATCCAATCCATGCAACTCTGCCAGGGTGTCGATGGCCTGTTCGGACAGACGGGTCATCACCGCCGGTGTTAACACCACATCCTTTGGCGGTTGGGCGCGCAAGACCATGCCCCGCACCCGCGCCATGACATAAAAGGGCGCGCCGATCACCGCATCGTCTTCACAATAGAGCAGCGGTTGCGGCACTTTGTTGTAGACTCGACGCAACCCGCTCAACACCCGATACTCCCGCCCCATATCATGTGCCGACTTGATATTCGCCCCAAAGGGTGGCCGACGCAAGACCAACTCCTGCTCACCCAAACGTAACAGATAGGTCAAATTGGAATAACCGCTGGGGAATTGCTCCACCACCAGCGGGCCTTTGGCATTGGTCAGATGTTGCGTCAAATAGTCTGTCAGGCGCACCAGATCCAATTCTTCGCCGGTGCGGACAGTGGTCGGTTGGTCGATCAATGGTCTACCCTCCGTCAATTGTGAGAGATTAGGCCAAACTGTAATCTCTCAATCTCCCAATCTCTTTTCTCTTTTTTTATCGTGGTGCATCACCCAAAAGTGATGTATACTTCTAGTTGGCGGTCGCAGCCACCCGCCTTACCAAAACAAACCGTGTGCTTGATGCAGGCGACTGTTTTCCGGCACACACACCTAAAGGACAATTGTAACGTGAACGCACAAAACCAGACAAACCGTAGCGGCGCTACGGTGGTCATTCCCATGGCGGTCGTGATTGTCGTGGCCGCCTATGCCGCGGCGCAAATGCTTGCCGACATTGCCAGCCTCAAGATCGGCGTGGTCGCCGGGCTGGCGGTGGATATGGGCACCTTTATCTATCCCATTACCTTTACCCTGCGCGATCTGGTGCATAAGTTGCTGGGCAAACGAAACGCCCAGGTGCTGATTATCACAGCGGGTGTGGTCAATCTCTTCATGTCCGCCTATCTGATGTGGGCTGCCGGCGTCCCCAGCGATCCGTCATGGGGGCTGGGCGCCGAATTTACCGCCATTCTCGCCCCGGTCTGGCGCATTGCCCTGGCCTCCATCGCCGCCGAGTTGGTCAGCGAATTGCTCGACACCGAAGTCTATCACTGGTTTGTCACCCGGATCACCCAGCGCTTTCAGTGGTTGCGTGTGCTGCTGAGCAACAGTGTCAGCATTCCGGTCGATAATGCCATCTTTGTCGTTGGCGCGTTTGCCTTTGCCCTCCCCTGGCCAGTCATCTGGGAGATTTTTCTCTTCAATCTGATTGTCAAATATGCCATTACCCTGATTAGTCTACCCCTCATCTATGCCGCACCGGATCGGGATTGGGGGCAAGATGAGTAATTTACATCCAGAGACTGAGAGACTGAGAGATTAAGAGATTGTCTGGTCCTAATCTCTTAATCTCTCAATCTCTCAATCTCCCTTCTTACAAAGGAGACACCTCATGCAACCCAACATGCTCGGCGCCTACGGGTCATGGGCCACCGACTTAATCAGTGACGCCCCTGGCGAGCTTTCGCTGCGCAACCCGCGCTGGGACGATCTGGAACTCTGGCGGGCGGCGGGTCATGATCGCTTGCGCCACCGGCTGGCTGCGCCAGTGGTGCAAGCAACGCCCGCAGTGACGGTCGAACGGCAATTTACTTATGATGGTCTGGACATGGAAGAATTGTCCTGGCAATTGCCCTATGGGCCGCGCACCCGCGCGCTACTTTTGAAACCGGCCAATGCCACCGGCAAATTACCGGCCATCGTCGGCTTGCATTGTCATGGCGGCGTTAAATTTTTCGGTCATGAAAAGATCACGCGCACCGGTGACGCGCAGCATCCGCTCATGGTGAATCATCAGGCGAAATATTATGAAGGCAACGCCTGGGCCAACGAACTAGCCAAGCGCGGCTATGTCGTCTTGGTGCATGACACCTTTCCCTTTGCCAGCCGGCGCATTCGTCTGGCCGATGTGCCAGCAGTGATTCGCGGCGATGTGACCGACCCGGCGTGGGACGATAGCGCCGGCATTGAACGCTACAATCAGTGGGCGGCAGCACATGAGTCGATTGTGGCGAAATCGCTCTTCTGCGCCGGCACCACCTGGCCGGGGGTCTGGTTAACGGATGACCAACAGGCGTTGAATATCCTGGCAGCGCGCCCCGAAGTCGATGCCAGCCGCATTGGCTGTTGTGGTCTCTCCGGTGGCGGGATGCGCACCACCTTTCTGGCCGGCCTCGACAACCGCATTGCCTGCGCCGTCTGCGTCGGCATGATGACCACCTGGCGCGACTATCTACTCCACAAGTCCTACACCCACACCTGGATGATCTATGTGCCGCAATTGCCGCACGATCTTGATTACCCGGAGATTCTCGGCCTGCGTGCGCCCAAACCGACGCTGGTGTTGAATGACATTGACGACCAACTCTTCACCATGCCGGAGATGGAGCGCGCCGACAAGATGCTGGGCGAAGTCTATGCTAAAGCCGGCGCGAGCGACCATTACCGCTGCTCGTTCTACCCTGGTCCCCACAAGTTTGACCGGGCGATGCAAGCGGAGGCGTTTGGGTGGTTGGATCGGTGGTTGAAATGAGCCGTGTTGCGTGTTGCGTGTTGCGTGAACCGTTTATCGAGAAGCCTTTTATATCCGTAAACTAGTACACGCAACACGCAACACGTAGCACTTTCAACAGGATAAACAAACATGACAACAAAAACTCTACAAGTCGGTTTTATCGGCCTGGGCGCGATGGGCATGGGGATGGCGAAATCGCTCTTGCGCGCTGGGCTGAATGTAAAGGGATATGATATTAATCCGGCAGCGGTCACCCAATTTACCGAAGCCGGCGGTGGTGGCGCGACGACAGTGGCAGAGGCGGCCAGCGGCGCCGATGTACTGGTCATTGTCGTTCTCAATGCCGACCAGGTGACAGATGTCCTCTTCGGCAAGGGCGCAGCGGCCGACGCATTGGCAGCAGGCAGCGTAGTCATGGTCTGTAGCACGGTCAGCCCGACCTTTGCGCAGCAGACGGCAGCGAAGTTGGGGGAACGAGGCTTGTTGATGCTCGACACGCCGATCAGCGGCGGCACGGCACGCGCGGCGGAGGGCAAGTTGAGCATCATGGTCAGCGGCGCCGAGGAGGTGATTGCCAAAGCGCAACCGGTGCTGTCGGCAATGGCGGCCAGCATCTACCGCATGGGGACAGAACCCGGCCTGGGATCGACCATGAAGCTGGTTAACCAAATTCTTGCCGGTTCCCAGATTGCGCTGGCAGCGGAGGCGATGGCTTTTGGTGTGCGCGCCGGACTGGATCCACACCAAATTTACGAGGTGATCTGCAACAGTGCCGGCAGCTCTTTTATGTTCCAAAATCGCGTCCCCCATATCCTCAACGACGACTACACCCCCCACAGCGCCGTGGACATCTGGGTTAAAGACCTGGGCATTGTGCTGGAGACCGGCAAGGATCTGCGCTTCCCCCTCTTCTTCTCCGCCCTGGCCCACCAACTCTTTCTGAGCGCCTCTGCCGCCGGTCATGGCCGCTTGGATGATGCCGCGGTGGTGAAGGTCTTTGAGCAGTTGACGGGGGTTTCGGTGAGTGGGAAGTAAGATATTGGGTACTGGATATTGGGTACTGGATATTGGGTATTGGATCATTTTGGAACCAATACCCAATATCCAATATCTAATACCCAATATCTAATATCATAGCCAAAAGACGGAGGCAACAGATGGAACTCGATTGGCGCGCTATCGACCGTTGGCTCATGGGCGAGGCGTGGACGGGATCACGGATGAATCATCATTTGGTGGAATTGTGTGACCGCATTGGGCCGCGCTGGTCATCGTCACAAGCAGAATGGACGACGGTGAACTATATCCACGAACAGTTTGCCCAGAGTGAACTGAATTATGTGGCGTTGGAGCGCTATACGCTCAACACCTGGGACTATATCCGTGCCGACGCCTTTCTGTTAGAAGAAGAACGGGCAGTGGACATTCTGCCCTTTTTGCGCTGTCCACCTTGTCAAATCACAGGAGTGTTGGTGGATGTTGGCTTTGGCACTGACCACGAGCTAGCCGATCAACGAGAAAACTTGCCCGGCGCGCTTGCCATCGTCGCCTTGGGTTATGAACCCTTTACCGCGCCGGTGCCGCTGCCCTACCGCTTGCAAGCATTGGCCGATGCCGGCGCTGTTGCTGCGATTGTCGTGGATCGCAAAGAGGGTGGTCGCAAGGAGTATCATAGCGCCAGCGATTGGCGGTATCCCGGCTTGGATGAACACCCGCTGCCGACGGTCACGGTTTCGCGCGAAGATGGCGCCTTGTTACGCAGCCGAGCGCGTGCCGGCAAGCAGTTGCGACTGGTCGTTGAAAGCCGCTTTTACGAAGCGCCGTCCTGGAATGTGGTTTCGGAACTGCGGGGGCGGCGTTGGCCGAACGAACATCTCCTGCTGGGTGGACACCATGACACCGTCTTTGGCGCGCCGGGCGGCAATGATAACAGTTCCGGCCTGATGGTGGTGATGGAGACAGCGCGGGTGCTGGCCGCATTGCAGAAGGCCACCGGGGTCACGCCAGGGCGCACCATTCGCTTTGTCACCTTTAGCGCGGAAGAACAGAAGTTGCAGGGCGCCGAAGCGTATGTCGAAGAGCATTATGGCCCGGAACCACCGCCCCGTCTGGCAATCAACCTGGATGAACTTGCCACTGGCCCGATCAAGGGGATCGTGTTGGCCTTTCCCCACCTGCGCAAGTTGGTGCAGAGTCAGTTGGATGAGATGGGCGACGGGTTGAAGTGTCATGTCATGGCCCAACTCGATCCAACCTCCGACCATTTCCCCTTTCTGCGCGCTGGTCTGGATGCTGCCCATCTCTGGCGGTGGCGTTTTGTTGGTCGCCGGCCCGATGCCGATTTTCATCATGAGCCGGGCGACACCATTGATAAGGTCAATGTGCGGGAATTGAAAGAGTATGTGGGGCAACTGGCTCGTCTGCTCCTGCGCCTGTCCCATTTGCCGCCGGAAGTGTGGCCGGTCAACCCAATGACACGGGAAATGGTCGGGCAGCGGCTGGAAGCAGAACGCGGGCAAGTGATTCGCGTCTTTTAGGGTGCGTACAACGACAAGGAGAAGAAAACATGCCACAACGCGTCGATCCGGCCATCATCGCCGGTCTTCGGGAATTTGATTCAGCTACCATTTTCAACGCCATGGTACAGAAGCTAGGCTTACCCAACGAGGAATACACCGACCACACCATCCGCTGCCTGTTGCCGGAGCTAGGCACAGTGGTCGGCTATGCCGTCACCGCTGAAGTGACGACCAATGACGCCGACTCCCCGGCGCTGGATTGGATGGATTACTATGCCTATGTCGAAAAGCAGGGCGGGCCGTTGGTTGCTGTGATGAAGGATGTCGATGCTCGCCCCGGTCGCGGCGCCAGCTTTGGCGATGGCATGGCGACGGTCCATGCCCGTCTCGGCGTCGTTGGCGCCATTGTCGATGGCACGGTGCGCGATCTGGTTGGGATTCGGCGCGTCGGTCTGCCCATATGGGCCTGGGGCACCGTGCCGGGGCATGGGGTCTTTCATGTTACCCGCATTGACACCCCGATCACTGTGGGACAACTGCGCATTCGCCCCGGTGATCTGATCTTTGCTGACAGCGACGGTTGTGTCCGCATTCCCCCTGAACAGGCCGCTGATATTTTGCGCCTGGCCAGCGAAGTGCGCCAGCGCGAAGCAGAGATTTTTGCCTTTTATAATGCGCCGGACTTTAGCGTACAAAAGATGCGGGAACGGCGGTAAATTTTTGTTGTTCTGAAAATAAATTACCGCCAAGGTCACAAAGGCCGCAAAGCTACGCAAAGAAAACCCTTATGCAATTCTTTGCGATCTTTGTGTGCTTCGCCGTAGCCATTTTCATCGTTTGTGGCGCCAACAGGCATGGCGCCTGATGAGGAAAGAACAGAACTATGCAGCTATCTTCTCAAACCATCTTACAAAAGCTCGGCGCTGGTGTATCACTGGCCACCATCTGTGCCGAGGCCGGCGTGACGCAGGAACAATTTCTGCTCTGGTGGCAAGCCGAATGCGCCGCCCGTGTACCAACCATGAACGGCGCTTTACCGGCCTCGGTTACGGCTGCCGTGGAGATTGTACGCGACCCTAACGGCATCCCCCACATCTTTGCCGACAATGACCATGACCTGTTTTTGGGGTTGGGCGTGGCGATGGCGCAAGATCGCCTCTGGCAACTGGACTATTTGCGGCGCAAGGCCACTGGTCGGCTAGCGGAAGTTCTGGGGGCCGAGGCGTTGCCGCGCGACATTCTGGCGCGCACGATTGGTTTGAATCGTATTGCGGCGGCGGAAGTCAAGCGACTACCAGCCGAGACGTTGCAATTGTTGGCAGCCTTTGCCCAAGGCATCAATCTAGTGATCGAAGCGAGTCGTAACCAGTTGCCGATTGAGTTTGCGCTGCTGGACTATCAACCGGAACCGTGGCGTCCAGTTGACTCAGTGGCGGTCTGGGATGAATTTCGCTGGTATCTGACCGGACGCTTGCCGGTGATCGCCCTGCCGGAGTTGGCGCGGCGCACGCTGGGCAACGAAGCGCTGTTCCAAGCTTTTCTGACGCCCGAAGCCGGTGATGAGAGTATTCTGCCACCTGGCTCATATGCAGCGCTGCCGGTTGGTTCAGAGGCCGTCGGCGGGGTGGTAGGCGATCCTGAGGCGGGCGTGGGCAGCAACAATTGGGTGGTGGATGGCAACCATACCTACAGTGGCGCACCGCTGCTGGCGAGCGATCCGCATCTGCCATTGGGTACACTCTCCTGGTGGTATGAAGCGCATCTGGTCGGTGGCTCCTTCAACGTCACCGGCGCGACTTATATTGGTGTGCCAAGCTTCCTCCTGGGGCGCAACGAACAGATGGCTTGGGGTTTTACCAACAATATCTGCTCGCAACGCGATCTCTATCAGGAGCGAACCGACCCGAATTACCCTGGTTGTTTCCTCTACGATGGGCAATGGGAGCCGGCGCAAGAAGTGACGGAAACCATTCTGGTGCGGGGCGCTGCGCCAGTACAGAAAACTGTTCGCTTTTCTCGTAACGGCCCGCTTGTCGATGAACTCCTGCCGGCGCCAGCGCAGAACACCGGCCCGGTTTCCTTCCGTTGGCTGGGGGCGACCATCTCCGATGAGATCACGCCGCTGCTTAACGCCGTGCGCACCGCCACTTGTGACGCTTTCCGCGCTGCCCTCCACGATTGGCGCTCACCAACCTTTAGCTTTATCTTTGCCGACACCGCCGGCGCCATTGGCTATCAATGCTCTGGTCGCATTCCCATTCGCCACAACTGGGAACGGGGCTATCGACCCGGTTGGGACCCGGCCCACCAGTGGCAAGGGTTGATTCCCTACGCTGGAATGCCCTCTTTGACCAATCCGCCCCAAGGCTGGATTCGCACCGCCAACAACCGCACCGCCCCCGCCGATTACCCCTATCCTCTCTCCGGCACCTGGAGCAGCGGTCATCGCGCCGAACGGATTCGGCACCTGCTGGAGGGACAGAACCAGTTCGATCAGGCTGATTTTGTCCGTATGCACTATGACACGCGCTTGCAGCGGGCTGCCGAAGCTGTACCGCTGCTGCTGGCGGTGCTGGCCCCCGTAGCTGATCCGCAACTTCAGGCTGCTGCCGCCCTTTTGCAGGGTTGGAATTATTGTATGGAACCGGAGGAAGTAGGGGCCGCGCTCTTTGAAGTGTTCTTCCGCCAGTGGAGTCGGCGGGTGGCGACCGCCCGGTTTCCGGCGGAAATAGCCCCGCTCATGGTGGATGTCATTGGCGGGTTGGCGCTGGCATTGTTGACTAGCGATGAAGCCGGTTGGTTTACCAACGGTGATCGGGCAGCGCAGATCGTGGCCGCCTTCCGGGCGGCGTTGGATGAGCTAACGTCGCGCTTGGGTGGCAAGATGGAAGAATGGACATGGGGTCGCCTCCATACCATTACGCTCCATCACCCCCTGTCCAGTCGTGGCGACCTAAGGCAGTTGCTGGATCGGGGCGGCTATGCCCTCAGTGGCAGCGCCTTTACTGTGTGCAACACTGGCTCCGATGCCAACTACCGATCAGTCCTGGGCGCCAGCTATCGGTTGATTGCCGATTTAAGCAGTTCACCACCGGTCGTTTGGGGCATGGACACCGCCGGTCAATCGGGCCACCCTGGCAGCAAACACTACAGCGGTCAACTGCGCGCCTGGCTCAACCGGGACTATCACCCGTTGCCCTTATCACGCACCGAAATCACCGAAACTGATCGACTCACCCTACACCCGTCCCGGAGGGACGCTTGAGTTTAGGGAAACACAGAGAAGATCAGGAACTTGCTCGATTGCATTCGTAGTAGAGGAAAAGTGGCTTGTCAAAAGTTGACAAGTGTATCCTGGTAACATACACTTTATGAAGCTATGTTACCAGGATACACTTAGGAATAGGCTATGTTAAACCGCACACGGGAACTGGATTACCTTAATCGGCGCTACGCTCGTCCAGGAGCTGAATTTGTTGTCCTCTACGGACGGCGGCGTGTTGGGAAAACAACGTTACTCTATGAGTGGAGTCAACACAAGCCGTCCCTCTATTTCTTTGCAGCACGGCTGCCCGATCAGGTGTTGCTTCGTGAATTTTCACAACAAGTTGCCCAAGCGCTTGGGCAACCGGAACGCACCTTTGCTGATTGGAGCAGTGTCTTTGTTGCGCTGGCCGAACTAGCGCGTGAGCAACGGTTTATTGTCATCATTGATGAATACCCATACCTGGCCGATTCATCGCCTGGCCTTTCGACCATTTTACAGCGTGCCTGGGATACGACATTACAGCATAGCAAGCTCTTTCTCTGTCTGAGTGGTTCGGCGCATAGTGTAATGCGCCGTGAAATCTTGGATGGACAGGCTCCCCTCTACCGTCGCCATACTTGGGCCTATGAATTGTTGCCATTACAACCCGCTGATTATCGCCACTTTTTTCCAACCTATACCGCCGAACAACTGATTGAAAGTTACGCAGTGTTGGGGGGTATGCCCCGCAATGTAATGACCGTCAACGCCCAAGCGCCGCTGCTCCGCAATGTGGCGAATGAACTGCTGGATCCGGCGGGTGGTCTCTTCAATGAAGTGCCATTATTGCTGCATGAAGAGTTAAAGGGGGAAGTCGATGTCTTTAGCCGCGTCCTCGAAACGATTGCGGCTGGCGCACACACGAGGCAAGAGGTGGCGACAGCGACACAGCTTTCTTTGGCCGCCACCCAGCATTATCTGCATGAATTGCAGACCATTGGCGTTGTCGAACACCGCCTGCCGTTAACTCGCGTGCAAAGCGCAAAACGTCAGGGAACCTATCACATTGTTGATCCCTTTCTGCGCTTTTGGCATCGCTGGGTGGCGCCCCATCGCCGGCTGTTGGAAATTAATCAACGGCAAAAGGAGACGTTACAGGAAATTCGTCTCAATTTGCCCTACATTGTGGCGCCGGTGTGGGAAAGTGTGGCGCGGCACTATTTGTTCCTGGCTTCCGGTCAGGGGCGGATTCCCTTTGCTGTCCAAGATGTGGGCAGTTGGTGGGAACGGGGTGTCCAGGTGGACGTGGTCGGTGTCAACCGCCAGACGAAACAAGTTCTCTTTGGTGAAGTCCGTTGGCGTGCGACCGATGTGACGACGAAAGATGTGGAAATCTTGATCGAAAAAGGTTTGACCTGGCTCCAGGGCGATACAGCGCAGTGGGAAACCCATTATGCCTTTTTTGCCAAAGCGTTTGGTGAAATCACGGTTGACACGCTGTCGATGGATGAATTACATCTGTTTACGCCAGAAGCGATCACAGAATTGCCGGGAGCAGCGCAGTAAGGGGACAAGCCTATGAAAATCGACCAGTTTGATCTCTTTACCAGCGGTCAGGAAGGCTACCACACCTTTCGGATTCCGGCGCTGGCTGTCACCACCCATGGCACCCTCCTGGCCCTTGCCGAGGGACGCAAAGCGGGTCGCAGCGATGCCGGCGAGATCGATTTGGTGCTGAAACGCAGCCTGGACAATGGCGTCACCTGGCAACCCTTGCAAATTGTCGTCACCGAAAGGGGCATGACTTGCGGCAACCCTTGCCCCGTGGTGGATCGGGCGACCGGCGTGATCTGGTTGCCTTTTTGCAAAAACCTGGCCGATGGTAACGAGGATCTGATTACCCAAGGCAAAGCGCCGCGTACCGTCTGGCTCACCCACAGCAGTGACGACGGCGTTACTTGGGCACCACCGCAAGAGATCACCGCCACGGTCAAAGATCCGTCCTGGACGTGGTACGCCACCGGCCCAACCCACGGCATCCAGCTACGCTCTGGTCGGTTGGTGATTCCTTGTGACCATATTGTCGGCCAGCACTTTGATCGCCAGCGCGACCCCTATCATTCCCACGTTATCTACAGCGACGACCACGGCGGGAGCTGGCACATTGGCGGCAGTGTGGATGTCGGGACAAACGAATGTGCGATTGTGGAAACAGTGGATGGGGCGATCTATATCAATTGCCGCAACTATGTGGGCGAGAAGCGGCGGGCCGTGGCGTGGAGCCACGACCAAGGGGCAACCTTCACCCGTTTTCGTTGGGACGACACGCTGGTCGAGCCGATCTGTCAGGCTAGCCTGGTGCGCTATGATGACCAGCGCATCCTCTTTGCCAACCCGGCCAGCACCACCCGTGAAAAGCTGACCGTGCGCCTGAGCGAGGATGACGGCCAAAGCTGGCCAGTCACAAAAGTTCTTTATACCGGGCCGGCAGCCTACTCGGATCTGGCCGTTCTGCCGGATTTGACCATCTGTTGCCTCTATGAGCAAGGTGATGCTCACCCCTATGAACGGCTGACGCTGGCCCGTTTTGATTTGGCCTGGTTGCGCGGGGAGCAACAGCTAGGTTAGTGATTCGGTCCGTTGTTAGACTCCGTAACAGTTGCTGGCGGAATTCTTGACTTGTTGAGTGGTTTAGCACCGGATGTGCACGATAAAAAAGTTGACCAGTATTCACTGGTAGGCAGTACCAAGCAGACAGGCGCGAATTTTGGCAAAGGCCATTTCACGCACTGGCGGACCATCATCCCCAAAGGGCAAAAAGCTGCAATCAGCGCTTGTCCCTAGGCAGAGCAACAGTGTCCTTCCGTCTCTCCATGTCTCAGGATGTCTTTTTATCGACAAAACGTCCCCTTCCCTGTTATACTTTACGCTATGTAAACCACCAGCCGTGCCGATAGAGGAACCAGCGCCGCATGAACCCGTTTCGCAATCGCAAACCGATCTTGGAGCCGACCGCCTTTTATGGCCGCGCCGCCGAGTTGGCGACCATTGGTCAACAACTGGCCGCGCAACCGCCACAGTGTTGTGCCGTGGTGGGGTTGCCGCGCAGCGGGAAAACCTCTTTGCTCTACCACTTGCAGCAACAGGCGCACTTACCAGCTTCACAACGGCAATTCCGCTTTGGCGACAAACAGCAGGTGCTGGCGGTCTATGTTAATGCCGGCCCCTATAGCGACCTGGATGGCAACCATCCAGAAGGGGCGCTCTACTTCTGGCGTGATCTCTACCGGGCGCTGGCACAAGAATTGGCGGTCAGCAGCGCCCAACCGTTTCCACCTGATCCAGGTCACAGCGATTTGCCGGTGCTGGAACAACTGCAAACGCTCTGGCATAGCATGGCCGATACCATTCGCCGCTCCACCACTGACTTGGTTTTATTGCTGATCGACAACGCCGAGGGCATTGCCCGCTTGCCACGCGTCACCGGGAGCCTGCTGCGCACCCTGGCCCAAGACCCGACGCTGGGCGAGCGGGTCGCCTTTGTCGCGACCAGTTCGCGCCCGCTCCACGAGTTTTACGAGCCAAACACCTGGCAGGCGTCCTCCTCCTTCTGGAATCTCTTTGCCAACACCGTTTACCTGGGTCAATTGGAACCGGCGGCAGCCCAAGCCTTGATGACCCGTAGCACAACCACGGAGAGCGCCGTTCGGTTTAGCACACAGGAACAGACGCTACTTCTACGCTTGGCTGGTCGCCACCCCGATCTGCTGACAATGGCCTGTGCGCTGCTTTATGATCATCATGAGGCGCAACCACGCACCCCCGTCAACGGGCAAGCACTGGAGCAACAGTTTTTTGACACGGCGCGGCCCCTCTGTCAGGCGATCTGGCAGGCATTAGGGCAGATCACTAGCGCGCAGCCGTTGGTGCAGCGGCTGGCCGGCAGTGGCCTGGGAGTGCCGGGTGACCAACCTCTGCTGCTGCTGCTTGCCCGCTTGGGGGTGGTGGAGCAGGATGGTACACGGTGGCGGCTCTTTGCCACGGTCATGCAGCGTTTTATCCAGCAGAGTGGTACACTTGTGGCCTCAGGCGTTACACCGGAGTTGACCAGCAGCCCGCTGTCGGCGGCGGAATCGATTTCGGGAACGCCGACAAACCAAACCTTGGGTGGGCCTGGACCAGCCTTTACCCATCTTGAAGGCGCGCTCTATGCTTATCTTACTGCCCATGCTGGTGTTGTCTGTGACCGTGAGAGCCTCAAGCGCGCGCTCTGGGCTGATGGGACGCCTTCGGATAGTGCATTGCAAAAGTTGATCGAGCGCATTCGTGAGAAGATTGAAATTGACCCCAAACAACCCCGCCGTCTGCTCGCCGTGCGCGGGCAAGGCTACATCCTCTACCCGGAAAGCGCGGCTTGATTTGCACTGACTCTTATCGCTTTCCGACAAATTTCGACAAAAGTTGGTTGTAAAACTTGTGTTATTGATCGTTGGTATGTTATTATCTCCGAATAAAGATATAAAAAGATATTAAAAGAAGTTCGGAGAGCCTAATGCATTACCAAAAGACAGGATGGACCGAGTATGGCCTGCTGGCGCTGCTTGGCCTGCTTACGTTACTCTCAAGTGTTCTGTTGCTGGTCGAGGCCGTCGCTCCAGAAGCGATCCGGTTGCCAGGGATTACGATTGACCGCTTAAGCACGGTGATGGCGTTGTTGGTGGCCGGCGTCGGCGCCACCGCCTATAGCTTTTCGCTGCGCTATCTCGATGGCGAGCCGGGCCAGAACTACTTTCTACGCTGGCTTTTCTTAACCGTCGTCATGGCCTATCTGCTCATGTTCTCGACCAATCTGCTACTGTTCTTTGCCGCCTGGTTCTGTACCAGCATGAGCTTACACCGCCTGCTTATCTTCTACCAAGACCGTGTTGAAGCGCAACGGCCTGCCCGCAAAAAGTTCTTGATTAGCCGCCTGGGCGATCTGGTTCTCTTGCTGGCAATCTTTCTGATCTGGGTGCACTGGGGAACGCTTGACCTATTGACCTTCCTGGCAAAGGTGAACACACCGGTTGCCTGGGCGCTGGCGCCAACGTTGGTGGCCTTGCTGGTGGTTACAGCCGCCCTGACCAAATCGGCTCAGTTCCCCTTTCATAGCTGGTTGCCGGAGACGATGGAGGCGCCAACGCCCGTTTCGGCGCTGATGCACGCCGGCATTATCAACGCTGGCGGCGTGTTGCTGCTGCGCTTTGCCCCTTTGCTGACAACGGCGCCCGTGGCGCTCTTCCTGTTGGTGGTGGTCGGCACGCTGACGGTCGTGCTGGGCATGGTGACCATGTGGGCGCAGACCAATGTCAAACGCACCCTGGCCTGGTCCACCGTCAGCCAGATGGGTTTTATGATGATTCAGATCGGGCTGGCGGTCTTTCCGGCGGCGATCCTGCACATTGTCGGCCACGGCTTTTATAAGGCGTGGTCCTTCTTCCGCACGGGTGATCTGCCCGATGTTGTCACCCTGCCGGCCCACGACTCGCCCCAACGCGCCTTGGGGTACGGCTTGCTGGGGATTGCTGTAGCTGTGCCGGCGTTGGCGCTGGCCGCCTTGATCACCACGTTCAATCCCTTTCACTCGCCCGGCGAACTGGCGCTGACCGCGCTGGTCGCATTGGGGATTGGTCAGTTCTGGCTGACCTTTTTCCGCATGCCTGTGGCTGGGGCCGATGCTGCATTGGCCCGCAACCGATACGCCGTGTTGACCACCTTTGCCCTGGCGCTGCTGGCCTTTCTTTTCTACCAAGGCGCTACGCTCTTCTTCACCCCGGTGGTTGGCCCGGTTCCGGTGTTGAGCGGGCCATTGGTCTGGGCCGCGGCGCTACTGCCGGTGTTGGCCTTTGTGTTGCTTTCGGTGGTGCAGATCCTACAACCCGTTTGGCGACGCACGCTTGGTGGACGGGCCTTTGCTGTCCATGCGCTGCACGGCTTCTATTTTGGTATTCTGGCCGACCGTCTGGTGGCAACGATCTGGCAGAACCTGAGCGGCAAAGGCGAAAGCGCACCGCGCAAGCAGGGAATTCAAGTAGAAAACAAAAGCGAAATCAAGCCGGGAATCAAGCCGGGAATCAAGAACGAGGTGGAATATGCTTAAGCCAAGTACTGTGCTGACCTTGACGCCGGATGCGCCAGACCGCGTAGAAACAACCGTACCGCAGAATCTGCGCGCTGAAATCGAAGCTGAAATCGAAACCGTCTGCGCTCGCATTCCACCCCTGTGGGATCTCGCGAATTATGTCGCCGTCAATCCCTTTTTAGGCTTTGCCGGCGAAGCAATGCCGGCGGCGGCGCAAGAAATTTGGGATGGCATTGGCGGACGCTTGCTGCCAGGGCTAGCCTTTTATCGTCAGCGGCGCAACGAAGGCGCCTTCGACCAGCGAGATCTGGCGCAAGCCGCAGCGCGCGTTGGGCGTGATGCCGCCGCGCTGGAAGCCATTCTG
The DNA here is from genome assembly GCA_026645575.1 of Caldilineaceae bacterium. The sequence continues at coordinate 9,463 of JAPKMW010000056.1, read as the reverse complement.
GTCGGTACGGCGCCAATGCCCATGCGCCCGACCCAACGCGTCTTGACCTTTGCTGAACGTTATGATCAACACACTGGCGGCGACTGGTCGAACACCCTGATTCGCCATGCGGCGCTCTGGTGTAGCGTGCAGGCGGCGAAGAAAACCGCCGATCCCAACGGGCTTTATGCTTCCTGGCGGGAAGCGGCGCAGGTCGATCGTTCGTTGGAAGCGACCGGTTTAGCGGGCTGGCGCGCCTGGGCGCGCACCCTGCCGATCACGGCAGAAGAGGCGATAATCGTCATGGTGGAACGGCTGGCCCTGGCGCCGACGGAGCGTAGCCGCTATCTCTACCGCTTGTTGGGGGGCGTCTTTGGTTGGGCCTCGTACTGGCGGCGCGCCAGTTGGGCCGTTGGCGCGCCAGCGTCGGACACACTGGCCGATCTGTTGGCGATCCGGGTTTGCTGTGATGCCGCTCTGGTTGATCTGCTGGTCACAACGCCGCTACCTCCCGCCATCACCGGCCCGCTGGTCGAAGATGAAACAGTGCTGGCGGTCTTTCAAGAGGCATTGGAAGATGGCTATACTAGCCGGTTGCTGGGGAAGATGAAAGCGGCAACCACCCAAGAGAGCAATGATACTCGGCCCGTTGTACAAGCCGCCTTCTGTATTGATGTCCGTTCGGAACTGTTGCGTCGTCATCTGGAAGCGCAACATCCGGCCATCCAGACCATCGGCTTTGCCGGCTTCTTTGGCGTCAGTCTCGACTGGGCGGCCAACGGCGTGAGCAGCGCCCGCTGTCCGGTTTTGTTGCAACCGGGGGTGAAGTTGCAATCGCTGGCGCCGGCGCCGGACAACCTGCGCGCTGTGGTCAAAGCGATCCAGCAGACGCCGGCCACCTTCACCTATGTGGAATTGTTGGGGCTGGCCTATGGATTGACCCTGGCCGGCGATGCCTTGCAGTGGCGGCGCAACGCTGATCACGACGAAACCCATGCGCCCTTTACCTTGCAACCGGGGGTGAATGGTCGTGGCGTACCGCTGGCGACCCGGGTGGCCATAGCTGCCGGCATTCTCAAAAATATGGGACTGCGTCAACGCTTTGCCCGCTTGATTCTGCTCTGTGGACATGGCAGCAGCAGCACCAATAACCCCCACGCCGCCGGGTTGGATTGTGGCGCGTGTGGCGGCCACAGCGGGGCAATCAACAGCCGCGTGGCTGCGCTGTTGCTGAACGACCCCGATGTGCGGGCCGGCCTGGTGGCGCACGGCTGGACGATTCCGGCGGACACCTACTTTGTGCCGGGGTTGCACAACACGACACTGGATGAGGTGACGCTGCTGGATACCGACCAGATCCCAGCCACGCACCAGGCGGATCAGCAACAACTGGAACAATGGCTAGCGATAGCGGGTAAGGCCGTCCGCGCCGAACGCGCCGGTAGCTTGGGCTTGGGCAAAACGGCAGGACACTGGCTCGACCGGCTGATCAAGCGCCGCGCCCAGGATTGGTCAGAGGTGCGCCCGGAGTGGGCGCTGGCGCGCAACGCCGCTTTTATTGCCGCCCGCCGCAGCCGTACACGGGGCGTTGATCTGCAAGGGCGCACCTTTCTCCATGACTATGACTGGACAACCGACCCCGACAATTCGATCCTGACCTTGATCCTCACCGCGCCGATGGTGGTGGCGTCGTGGATCAATCTGCAATACTTTGCCTCAACGGTTGACAATGAGATGTTTGGCTGTGGCACCAAGGCGCTGCACAATCGCATCGGTTCCTTGGGCGTGGTGCTGGGCAATGGCGGCGACCTGCGCACCGGGCTGGCGCGCCAATCGGTGCAGGCGCCCGATGGCAGTTGGTATCATGAACCGCTGCGCTTGCAGGTGGTGGTGGAAGCGCCCTGTGCGCGGATCGACGCCGTCCTGGGGGCCAATCCGGCGGTTAACGATTTGGTGGAGAATGGGTGGGTGCGTCTTTTTGCGCTGGATCGCGAAAGCGCCTGCGTCCAACGACTGACACCCGACGCTGGCTGGCAAAAAACCTAGCCTCTCGCCTAGAACTTTAGGGCTTCCCAACCGCTTGCGTAAGAGCGGCTCCTTGGCTGGCGATAAGAGTGGTGGCGATAGGATTCCAACGCGCTTATTGGGTAGTAAAGTTCGGTTTTGACCTACACGGTACGCCATAGTATTATAGGATGGTTATCTCATCTTCTACACCAAAGTTTAAAAATAACATAAAGGCTCAAGTATGGAAAGCGTGAGGTTCCGTCCCGCCACCCCTTGTCATCGGGGGAAACCTCGATGACAAGGAAACGAAAGACCTTGGAAAGTCATCCTTGGGGCCGTCATGCGCAAACTCATGCACTTGGCTTATGGCGTCCTCAAAAACAAGACACCTTTTGACTCTAATTATGGCCAGCCGCCACTGCCCGCAACGTAGTATCTGTCAGGTTTCGCAAACCTGACAGGTGTTCACACTTTCCGTAGATGAGCGTAACATAAAACAGCGTAGGGGTTAGCTAGACTAACGAGCGCCAAGAAGGTACACGTTTTACACGAGTAATGGGTTACTTCTTGTGCTGCTCGTCAGTATACTTAGGCGCACCTTGCCATCTTGTTATGATTAAAGAGAAAAGCGGACCATGAAAATCACCAAAGTCGAGACCATCCACGTCCACCGTTTTATGTACGTCAAAGTTGAAACCGACGAAGGCATTACCGGCATCGGCGAACTACACCCGGCCAGCGGCACCGGCGGCACGCCCTATCTGCCTATCGCCGGGGTGCAGTATTGCGCTGAATACCTGGTCGGTCAGAATCCATTGTGGATCGAGCGCCATTGGCAGCATCTCTTCCGGCGCTGTCTTTTCCGAGGTGGGGCCGATGTGATGGCGGCGATTGGCGCCATCGACATGGCGCTCTGGGACATCAAGGGCAAAAGCCTGGGCCAGCCAGTCTATGAACTGCTGGGTGGGCCGACGCGCACGAAGGTGCGCCTCTACACCCACCTCCACGGCAACACCCCCCAAGCCTTAGCCGACGAAGCCAGGGGCTATGTTGACGCCGGCTTTACCGCCGTGCGTCTCTACCCCTTTGGCGACTTTGGCACGGCCGACTTTGAAGAGGGGCGCGGCTTGGAGAACATGAGCTACACTGCCATGATCCGCAACGCCGAAGCCCGTGTCGCGGCTGTGCGCGACGCAGTTGGGCCGGACGTAGATGTGATGATCGATGTGGTCAACCGCCTTACCCCGGCCGAGGCGATTGCCGTCGGGCGTGCGCTGGAACCCTACCGCCTTTACTTCTTTGAAGACCCGATTGAACCGGAAAACATGGATGCCTGGGCCTATGTCGCCGCCAACCTGCCCATGCCGGTGGCAATGGGTGAGCGGCTCTACACGATCTATCAATTTCATGATCTGCTCAACCACAAGGGCGCCGCCTTTGTCCGCCCCGACCCGTCGCTGGCCGGCGGTCTCACCAATCTCAAAAAGATCGCGGCCCTGGCCGAAGCCAACTATGTAAGCGTTGTCCCCCACAACCCGCTGAGTTGCGTGCTGACTGCGGCCTGTGTTCAACTTGACGCCGCCATCCATAATTTTGCCGTCCAGGAGTATCCCGGTGACGAGTACGCCAGCCCGAAACGCGATCTGGTCAAAGAGCCGCTGCGCCGTGAAGGGGGCTATTTGCTCCTACCCACCACCCCCGGCTTGGGGATTGAACTGAATGAAGAAGCCTTCAAACATTACCCGCCCCTGCCCTACGCCCGCCCGCCGTTGATCGGGCCGGATGGTGGGTTGCGCGATTATTAAGGGTTGTGGGCGGGATACGATAGCCGTTAGGTGGCGGCAGCTATTGTGTTGATCCGTTCAGCCAGTTCTTGTAAGGCCATCCGTGCCTCTGACGGGTGGAGGACCTGCACCGGGCAATCGACTTTGGCCAGGAAATAGGCAAACCAGTTGAGATCCTGTACGTATGCGCGCAGGGTCACGCCGCCCGCCACTGGCTCCAGCTTGCCGATCACACGGGGGATCAGTCGCTGCGCTTCGGCTAACGTCGTTTGCAAGAACAGATCGACTTGCCAGACGCCCGGTGTATTTGATATTGACTCCTCAATAAAGGCCAGAACATCAAAATCGACGGGACGGACAAAGCTGGTTTGGTGAAGTTGCACCGCCACCACCCGGTCTAACCGGAAGGCGCGCAAGCCCTGGCGTAGATGACAATAGCCGCCCATGTACCAATACCCATTGCGATAGAGAACCCCATAGGGATCGACGGCGCGCGCCGTTTCATCGCCGTTCAAGGCGCGATAGTGTAGCCAGATCTGTTCTTGTCGTTGCACTGCCAGCGTCAAGGTATTGATCACCTGGCGATGCGGCCCTTTGTCCGGCAACGGCGTCTCCACCACCAACACCTCGGTCAATGCTTGCACTGTTTGTTGCAACTCCCCCGGCAGCACCCGCCCTAATTTGGCTAATGCCCCTTCGATACTCACCGGATCTACACCCAACCCCAACCGCTTGGTCATCAACAAGCCCAGGGTAATTGCCTGCGCTTCGTCCGTAGAAAAGAGCAAGGGCGGCAATTTATAGCCAGGTCGCAAGCGGTAGCCACCGTGGCGGCCCCGCTCCGCTTCAATCGGAATCGCCATATCCTGGAGCATGGTGATGTAGCGCCGCACCGTGCGTACATCCACTTCCAGCCGCGCCGCCAGATCGACGCCACTCAGCTCGCCGTGGACTTGTAGCAGTTCAAGGATGGTCAGTAGACGGGTGGTTGGGTTGTACATGGTTAGTTGGTTAGTTAGTTGGTTAGCGAGTTTTGGAAAATAGGAAAAATCAGGATCGATCCTGTCCGCATGGCGTGATAGTATCAGAAGTGAACGATTTGTTCAACTTAGCGCAGGGGAGACTTCCGGGAAGGGGTCACAGCCATGCGCAATGCCGTACCGTCTTTTGACCCCTTCCCGGAAGTCTCCCCGTGATTGACGCAAACTATTTTTGATCTGAAAGGCCAAATGTTTATGCAAAAGACAGCACTCCTGATCATCGATGTCCAAAACTGTATGTTCAATCCGGTCGAGCCGGTTTATAACAGCACAGGGTTATTGGCCAATCTCCAATCGCTCATCGATCGGGCGCGGGCAAGCAATACGCCGGTCATCTATGTGCAACACAATGGTCCCGCCGGCGCGCCCCATGCCCCTGGCGAACCCGGTTGGGCCATTCACCCGGCCATCGCCCCGCAGCTCGGTGAAACCATTGTGCAAAAGACCACTCCGGATTCGTTTTACCAGACAACGTTGAAAGAAGCGTTGAGCAGCAACGGGATCGAGCAGTTGGTGATCGCCGGCATTCAAACTGATTATTGTGTCGATACCACCTGTCGTCGCGCCGTCAGTGAAGGCTACCAGGTCACCCTGGTCAGCGACGCCCATAGCACCTGGGGGGACAGCGGCTTAAGCGCCGAGCAAATTATTGCCCATCACAATGGAGTTCTGGGTAACTGGTTCGCCAAGCTAGTAACCACTGCAACTGTGAAATTTGAGGAGTCAGAATATGATACAAGGTGATGAAAACAACGATCCGACTACGGGCCGCCCCAAGCAAGTGGTGGACTCGCCGGGTGTTGCGCCGCAGTACCGCCGTTTGGGGTTGCAGCGACCGTTGACCCTGACCACCATGCACTGGTTACGCAATACCGCGGGCATCGGGCCGATCCAGTTGCATACTTATGGCGACCAGGAAGCAGCGGTCGCCATTTATCAGGCGTTGGGCTTTGTGCTAGAGCCGAACAGTCATTTGATTGAATATCGGCTGGATCTGGTAAAATGAATGAAGCATGATGCTTGTTTTGAATGATCAGCTATGGTAAACTGTTGCACAGTGGTTTAGAAAGAGTTGTGTCTCTCTAGACCACTGTGCAAATTTGTGTTGATGGCTCTTGGGAGAAGAAAATGGCTGTCCCTATCCTTGTTGACAACTGTGTACTGCCACGCAAAGGCGCAGTTTCGCTGCATATTAAGCGGAATTTTACGATTAACGTGGCGGCAGAGGAAGCCCAACAGCAAGTGCATCGCTGGTTGGTCACCGAAATCAGTAGCAATATCGGCGCTGAGTCACCAACGCTTGTGATCGGTGAGCGACCGATCTGGCGGGTGCCGGCTTACCTTACTTTTCCCCGCTTTGGACGAGTGGGTGTGGTTGGTGCGGTCGATGTCGATGTTGAAACAGGCGCCATTCACCAGCAAATGCAATGCCGAGGAGCGATTGAACAGGCCGCCGATAAACTTGCCCGGCAACTGCCCCCCTATCAGCCGAGGCAGGCAATGCCAAATGAATTTTTACCGAGTGGTATTCCTGCTGCGCCACTGCTCAATTTAGCAGATGAGGAACTTTGGGGCGACGAAGAGCAACAAGAAACATTACATCTTACTGCCGCTGATTAACGACCTGTATGGCGACTCCTATTACCCCTATTCTGCTTCCTGTGCCGCATTTGCAACAGCCACGCGAAGGTGATTGCCTTCCTGCTTGCACCTACATGGTCATGGCTTATATCGGTAAGCGAACCCGCTATTGGCGATTACGTTGGCTGCTGGGAACACAATCGTTTGGTACGCCCTTCTTTCATCTCCATCGTCTGGAGCGCTTAGGTGTCACTGTAGAAGCGCAAGCCAGGGGTACACTTGTTTTGTTACATCAACACCTGTTGCAAAACCGGCCGTGTATCGTGTCCGTTCAAACGGAAAATTTGCCTTACTGGCCCCACAATACCCTTCATGCTGTGGTTGTCGTTGGCATGGATGACAAAACGGTTTATCTGAATGACCCGGAATTTCCTGCCGCACCGATAGCCGTACCGTCTGGTGATTTTGATCTCGCGTGGTTAGCCGAAGATGAACGCTATGCTGTTTTGTTTGCATAACAAGCTAGTTCCTATGCAGCTATAACCGTGGAAATGCGCAAATGAACGCCCCAATGACCACTGCCGTCGTCGCCAAAGCGGTTGGCGTCCACCCGAATACGATTCGTATGTATGAGGCTTGCGGATTTTTGCCGGTCATCCCACGCGGGCGCAATGGCTATCGGTACTTCAGCGAACGCCACTTGGACCAGGCGCGCTTGATTCGGCTGGCCTTTTGTGGCCCCTATCCCGGCGGGGCTGAACCAGTGGTGGCCCTCATCAAACACGCAGCCGCCAATCGATTGGGCGACGCGTTGGAAGACGCTTATCGCTATCTGGTGCAGGTGCGCTCCGAATATGCCCAGGCGGATCGATACCGTCAATTGGGTGAGCGCCGAACTGGTAGGTGAAGTCGTTGCGTTTGCCCAACAGATGATTGCAAGACTTGCCGATAAATCACCCGAATGGTGTCGAATATCGCGCTCATCATTTTGCTCTTCAACAGCGTGGTGCAGATGGCGCGCTACCCGCTCACGCTCTACCCCGGCTGGCTACGGTTACTCCTGACCTGGGTGCTGCCGGTGGGGTTGATGACGACGCGGCCCGCACAGGCGCTTACGAGTAAGGTGACCTGGCCGTTCTTTGGCGGCGGCGTGGTGCTGGCCGTGGCGCTCTTTGTTGGTGCGTCGGGGTTGTTTCACCTGGGGTTGCGGCGCTATGCCAGTGCGTCTAGTTGAAGTGTCCAGCTTGATAATACCATTCAAATTCATTTCAGCTATCCACTGCGTTTGTGTTACGCTATCACTGGCAATATCATAGTAACTATGAGGAACGCAGAAAAGCTTCTTGAAAAGATGCGCAACAACCCTCGTGATTGGGAATTGAGAGTTTACAGCCAGTTGCACGCGCTTATGAAATTGCCTGGCGGCAGCAAGGCACCAGTCATGTCGTCTTTGTGGGTCAAGCTGGACGAACCTTAGCAGTGCCGGCGCACCGTCCAATCAAGCCGATCTATATCAAGAAGTTTGTTGTCTTTGTAACAGGATAACTTATGCGCGATCTAAAGCTTTATCCATTTGAAGTATGTCCCTTACCTGCCGAAGGAGGCGGCGGTTTTTGGGTCTCATTCCCTGATTTTTCTGAATGTATCGCTGATGTGAAAATAACCACCGCTAAGGCCGCAAAGAGCGCCAAGAAAAAGCTTAAGCGATCCTTTGCGCTCTTCGTGTGCTTCGCGGTGAAATTTTCATCGTTTTCGGTGCCGTTAAGGCATGTGACCTGTTCTGTAAATAACCACCGCGGAGGGCGCGAAGGCCGCAAAGTTACACAAAGAAAAACCTTACGCGCCCCTTTGCGCTCTTCGTGTGCTTGGCGGTAGAAAGTTTCATTTTTTGTGGTGTCGTCAGACATGTGGCCTGATGGGGAGACACCAGAAGAAGCCATCCGCAACGGTATGGACGCCCTATGTGAAACGATTGCTGCCTTGGAAGAAATGGGCTTTGCTGTGCCTGAGCCGGGAAGTGGTGGCGTCTACAGTGGGAAATTTATGCAACGTATCCCCAGAAGCCTTCATGCCCGCCTTGCGTTGCGAGCCAAGCAGGAAGGGGTCAGTATGAATGCTTTAGTTTCGACCTTCCTGGCCGAAGGATTAGGCCGGCGCGAGGTGCAAAACGCGTAACGACGAACCCGCTCTCAGCCGCACCTAAAAGGTTTACTTTACCGCAGAAGGAGACCGATGAACAACGAAATTGAAGTACTGAAACAGTTTTTCGCCGCCATCAATCGCAATGACATGCAAGGCATGACGAAGGATTTTGACCCGCAGATTGTGCGCATCGAGCCGGAGGGCTTTCCCACAGCCGGCACCTATCGTGGTATTGCGGAAGTCCAGGCTCACGTTGCGAAGGGGCGCGAGACATGGGCTGAGGGAAGCTGCGAGCCTGAGAAATTTCTGACGAATGGGGACAAAGTCGTTGTTTATCTCTACGTTTGGGTTCGCTTACAGGACTCGCCGGACTGGGTTGGCGGCCGTTTTGCCGATGGGTTCGTGTTGCGCGATGGCAAGATCACCCAATATCGCTCCTTTGGCGAACGGTCGGATGCCCTCAAGTGGGCCGGCATTGAAGAGCAAGCGAGAACCTAGGTATCGTATGGTAAGGATCGAACGTGCGAACGTTGAGGACGTGGCAGAAATTAAGCAGGTGCTTAGTGAGACATGGCGCGCCACCTACCGTTCGTTCCTGTCGGAAGCAACGATCAACACGGTAACCGCCGTCTGGCACAGCCCGGAGCAGTTAGCCGCACAAATCCAAAATCCACGCCTCTTTTTTGCCGTGGCCAAAACGGGTGATGGCACGATCATCGCGCTCACAACCGTGGGACAACTCAGCGACGATACCGTTGTGCTAGCCCGCTTGTATGTGCACCCGCACTATCAACGGCAAGGCATTGGGCGCCAACTCTTACAAGCCGGTCTCACCGCCTTTCCCACCGCCCGCACCGTCCGCCTGGAAGTTGAGGAAAATAATCACGCCGCCTACACCTTTTATCATACCCACGGCTTTCGCGCGACCGA
>JAPKMW010000055.1 GCA_026645575.1 Caldilineaceae bacterium | reverse complement strand
GTTCTCGTGCCCGTCATGACGGCAGTTTGGGTTTTGCGGCTGGACGGGCACGGGGTACGGCGGAAGTAGCTGGTCGCATTGTCCAAAGTTGTCGTCCGCCGCACCCCATGCCCCTACGCGTAGGCCGATAATCGTAGGGACACGAGGACGGGCGGAACCAATCGCAATCGACGCGACCAATGTCATTCGCCCGTTCTCGTGCCCGTCACGGTGGCAAGCGGGGATTTGTGGGCTAGACGGGCACGGGGTGCGGCGGAAGTAAGTGGTTGCGTTGGGCAAAGTTGTCGCCCGCCGCACCCCATGCCCCTACGCGCGGCGGGGATGGTAGGGGCATGAGGACGGGCGGAACCAATCGCAATCGACGCGACCAATGTCATTCGCCCGTTCTCGTGCCCGTTCTGGCGGCAGTTTGGGTTTTGCGGGCTGGACGGGCACGGAGTGCGGCGGAAGTCGTTGGTCGCGTTGGGCAATGGTATCGCCCGCCGCACCCCATGCCCCTACGCGCAGCGGGGATAGTAGGGGCATGAGGATGGGCGGGAACCAATCGCAATCAATGTGACCAATGTCATTCGCCCGTCCTCGTGCCCGTCACGGTGGCAAGCGGGGATTTGTGGGCTAGACGGGCACGGGATGCGGCGGAAGTAACTGGCCGCGTTGGGCAAAGTTGTCGTCCGCCGCACCCCATGCCCCTACGTGTGAAGGGCGACGGGCAGGGAGCATCAGCGATCCAGTAATCAGCAGATCAGAAACCAGAAAACAGCAGCCAGAAACCAGGACTAGCCACGAGAGAGGGGGACCACCACACACCGAAACCCGAAGTCGGCGAACCCGTGGTGCGGGTAGGGCCCGTGGCGGGCGGACGATTTCGCATAGTCTTTGCCGTCGAACCACGAACTTCCTTTAAGCCAGGGATACTTCCCTTCGTTCCAATCGGCGCTCCATTCCCACACATTGCCGCTTAGGTCGTAGATCTCTTCCGCTGTGACGCCGTGCGGGTACATGTGGACGGGGGTGGTCTGGTTTAGGCGGCTCTCTTCCGTGTTGGCTTTGGTGGGGTCGAATGCATCACCCCACGGGTAGGCGTGATCGGCGGTGTGGGCGGCGATCTGCCATTCGGCTTCGGTGGGCAAGCGCACCTGTTGATTTTTCCCAATTTTGCCCTGTTGGCGCAGTGCCGCCGTCAGCCAGGTGCAATAGGCTTCCGCCTCGTACCAACTAACGCCAACCACCGGTTGACTGTGGCGGTTCCAGGTGGGATCATGCCAAAGGCGCGGCTGCTTCCATTCCTCTTCTTGTCGATAGTGCCACCCTTTTTCGCTCCACCACCGGGTATCCTCATAGCCGCCGGCATCGACAAAGCGGGCGTACTGTTTGTTGGTCACCGGGTAGCGCCCGATTTTGAATGGCCAATCGGGGGCGTCCACAAAGTCATCCAGCCCCGGCGGATCTTCGTCCAGCCCCAGGCCGGCCGGGTCGGTGACGCCGCGGGTCAATAATAGCCCGGCCTCCAGACGGCTGCGCGCCGGCAGCGCCGGGTTCTGCATGGCGGCGGTGAGGAGACGCGGCATGGTCTGGCTGAGGGGGGTGGCAATCTTGCGTAACTTCGATTGGCGCACCCGCTGTTCACCCAGCAGCCGGGCATAGACGGCGCCCAGGAGCAGGACGCGTTGCCATTCCGCCGGCGTCGCCGGTTCCAGCGGTAGCAATTCATAGAGCAACATCATGGCGCGGTCGGCCTGTTTGACCACCGAGATCAAGTGACCAAAGGCCAGGAAGATTGCCTCACGCCACGGCTCTTGTTCAAGCACCGCCGTCAGGTTCTCCAATGCCTCGCCGGTCAGTAGATGACGAGCCGCCAGATATTCCTGAAAGGTGCGGTGGCGGAAACGATAAGTATGACGGTCGGTGGCATAGATCAGCCCGGTGCGGTCATAAACCAACTGTAGCGTGCGCGCCGCCCAGGCCGCCTGTTTGCCCACATCATCATCCGGGTACAGGTCGCGCAGCATCGCCTCCAGCCGATGGCCGGGAATCTCCACCGTATCGCTGTCGGTTGTCGCGCCATGAATGGTCCAGGCCAGGTGCGCCAGCGCTTCTTCCAACAGGTCGCGTGGAACATTCGCTTCCGCCAGTAGGGTTTCCAGCGAGGTTTCGCCACGCTCATCGAGTTTCCGCCGCTCCCACTCCCAGAGTAACTCATCGACATATTCATCATAGAGTTCGGCGCGGCTATCGGGCAAGGGTCGGCGCTGGTTAATGCGTACCATCATGGTCAGCAAGAGTGGCGTGCCGGCCATCTCCCGTAGATCACGGCGATTGGGGTTGGCCAGCGCGGCCAGTAACCGCTGCTGCGCCTGCTCCGCCGCCCCTTGGCTGAGCCGGCCGGCCCACGCTAATTCGGCGTGCCAGCGTTCGACAAAGGCCGTGATGGCCGATTGGCTCAGCGGCGCCAATTCAAAGGTCGGCCAATTTTGTAAGGGCCACTGTTCTTTTTTCTGGCCGGCCCGTTGCGTCCACTGGCGGTAGGGGCGCACCCGGCAGGTGATGATGATGGGGACATCACCGTAGGTGCGACGAAAATCGGCGACGGCTCGAAGCATCTGCAAGCGCTGCGCCTCATCACTGACTTCATCCAACCCATCCAGCAAGAGCAGGAGGGTGGTTGGCGTGGCGGTGAGGCGGTTGATCAAATGATTCTGCACTGCTGTGGCTTCCAGCGTCGCTACCTGGGCAAAGGCGTGGCCACAGGCGTCAACCAGATCGCTGGCCACGCCCCGGCTTGCCGGTGTTAGGCGATGCGCCCAACGACTGAGTTCAATGCGCACAGGCAAGAGCCAGCGACCAAAGCAGTTGACGGTCTCGGCCAGCCAGCGTTCTTCGTCGGCATCGCGGTGGGGCAGAATCGCCCCGGCCAGCACCCCGGCCAGGCGTTGGGTCAAGGTGCTCTTGCCGCCACCAGGATCGCCGAGCAACACCAATTGGGGCGTTGTGCGCAGTGCTTCCTGCACCGACAACTTGGGTGTCAGTGCGGCCATGAGGGCGCCTTCGGTCAGCTTGAACTGCTTTTCTAACTTTTGGATGGCGTCAGCGGGGATGCCGGCGTTGATGGTTTCAGCATCCCGTCCCAGCTTTTGCGCTGCGTCCCGGTCCAGGCGTTGCTGCAAGCGGGTAAAGGCGGCGACCAGGTTAGCTTGGGCGTCGACGGGCAGGGGCAAGCGGGCAAAGGCTTGGGCCAGCGTGGGCGCTTGGGTGGTGTCCAGGTCAACATAGACATGTTGCAGGCGCGGTTGGCGTTGCTCGACCAGATCGGGTCGCGCGTCCAAGTCGCTAGCTTGGGCCAATTCATTGCATTGACCAACCAGGCGCCGGAGATAAACCACTTCCATCTGGCGCACCGGCGCGGTCTGCCCGCCGATGACAATCGTTACATCGCCGCTGATCTGATTTTGATAGAGATCAATGGCGACAGGGGGCGCATGGGGTAACGGCGTCCCTGTCGCCGTTAGGCGTTTGGGTCGTCGTCTCTAGCGCGGCCGGCTTCTACATTTCTGATTTCGACCTTGCCTTTGGCCTTGCCGCGTGTGATCGACACACCGTCGCCCGTTGACTTCACGGTGTCGATGGCAAGACCATCTTCAAAGTCGAATTGATCAAACTTGATGCCGACAACGAGGGACGGTGCTTGCTCTTTGACCAACCTGAGTAGGGCTTTGGCCTGTTGCAGCACCTCTGGGTCCGCCGTCGCCTGCGTACTGTTCACTTTTGCTTCCACAAATTGGCGTGCATCCTTGTCTTCCGGGTTCTCTTCCAGCGCCGTAACTGCTGTTTTGGTCGCCTGGAAACGATTGATAAGCAAGGTTTTGAGGCCAGTGTAGGCATCTTCGACAACCTGGCCCGCTGTCTTTTGCAGGGCGGCCGTGGCGCCGAGAATCAAAGCGGTGGTAACTGGGTTAAAAACATCCATCATTTCCTCCGGGGTCTTGTGTAAACATAAATTGCGTATAGGAAGTTGTATGATAGCAAGCATTCCTGCGGAATAGGTGCAGTAGGCCAACGTGGCTATGATGACCACAGATGGGCGTATTTCAAGCCTGTCCCCGTGTTGAACAACACAACGGTTTCGTCTGGTTTGATCCAGCCTTGCTGTAACAACTGCACCTGTGCCGCCAGACAAGCCGCTCCTTCCGGCGCTGGGAAGATGCCGGTGGCTTTGCCCATGACATTTGCATAGTGTAACATTTCGCTATCAGGGACGGTGATCGCCGTGCCACCGCTGGCGCGTAGAGCGCGCAGAATCAGAAAATCACCCACGGCGACCGGTACACGCAAGCCGTCGGCAATGGTCTTGGCGCCCTGCCAGAGTTCGGCGTGTTCATCCTCTTGCTGGAAGGCGCGCACAATGGGCGCACAGTTTTCGGCTTGCACGGTGACCATGCGCGGCCGTTTGCTGCCGATCAGTCCCATCTGTTCCATCTCATCAAAGGCTTTCCACATGCCGACCAGCCCGGTGCCGCCGCCGGTGGGGTAGATGATCACATCGGGCAGCGTCCAATTCATCTGCTCGGCCAGTTCGTAGCCCATCGTCTTTTTGCCCTCAATGCGGTAGGGTTCCTTGAGGGTGCTGACATCAAACCAGCCATACTTGGCCGCGCCTTCGCGCACCTTGGCGCCGCAGTCGTTGATCAGGCCATCGACCAGTGTCACTTGCGCCCCCAGCACCTTGCACTCGACCTGGAAGGTGGCTGGGACATCTTTGGGCATAAAGACATAGGCGGGCAGACCAACGGCGGCGGCATAGGCGCTCATCGCCCCGGCAGCGTTACCAGCGCTGGGAATCGCCAATTCTTTCGCCCCCAACTCATAGGCACGGCTCACCGCCATTGCCAACCCGCGCGCCTTGAAACTGCCCGTCGGGTTGAGCGATTCATCCTTGATCAAGGTGTTCGGGCAGCCAATTTCTGCCCCCAAGCGGCCAGCACAGACCAGCGGCGTCCACCCTTCGCCCAGCATGATCATGGCGTCGCGGCGCTGCACCGGCAACACCTCTTCATAGCGCCACAGACTGGGGTGGCGTGCTTTGAGCGCTTCCTTGGTCAGGGTCTGCGCCGCCTTTTGCAGATCATAGCGCACTAACAAAGGCCGGTTACAGGCAGGACAAAGGTTGATTAATTGATTTGCCTCATAAGTGGCGCCACATTTCCCACATTCCAGGTGGGTCATGGTTGATTTGGTTGTCACGCAGTACTCTCTCTCTTTACACTCGTACCCGCTCGTAGCCGGTCCGTGACCGGCGTCAGGTGATTCGGGCGCCGGTCACGGACCGGCTACGAGCGGGCTTCATCATGATTTACGATTATTGAATGGTGGTAATCTCTAGCAAATTGCCAAATGGGTCGCGACAGAAGTAGCGCGGGCGGCCAGGAATCGGCGGCCCGCCGACGACGGTGATGCCAGCGCCTTCCAGGCGTAACCGTAGCGCTTCAACGTTGTCCACGGCCAGACAAAAATGGCGCGCGGAATGATCTTGCCCAGTTGGCGCTTCGGCAAAGAGGTGCAATTCCGTTTCCTCATCAAGCCGGAACCAAAGCTCCTGTAACTCGTCCAGAGTAGCCGGTGGGGCCACTTCGGTCAACCCTAGCACCGCCCCATAAAACTGTCGCGCCGTTGCCTCCTGCCCCGGTGGCATCGGCAAACTGACATGCTGTAACCTCATATTCACCCCCTCACCCTGTCATCTTGTCACCCTGTCATCTTGTCACCCTGTCATCTTGTCATCCCAACTTCCCCTCAGCATACTGCTGGCGCAGCACCTTCTTGTCGAACTTGCCGACGCTCGTCTTGGGAATGGCGTTGATGGTGAGAACCTTATCGGGCAATTGGAATTTGGCAAAGTGGCCGGCCAGATGTTCCAATAACTCGTCCGATGAGACACTTTCGACCCCCGGCGCGCAAACCACACAGGCCAGCGGTCGTTCGGCCCAGCGCTCATCGGGGATGGCAATCACCGCCGCTTCCATGACTTTGGGATGGGCCATGAGTGCATTTTCCAGCGCTACGCTGGAGATCCATTCGCCGCCGCTCTTGATCAGATCCTTGGTGCGGTCGGTGATCTCCATGTAACCATCGGAACTGATGGTTGCCACGTCACCGGTGCGGAACCAGCCGTCGGCGGTGAAGTTTTCGGCGGTTGGCTCACGCTTAAAGTAGCTGCGGATGACCCACGGCCCGCGCACCTGCACCTCGCCCATGGTTGTGCCGTCCCACGGCAACTCGTGACCCTCATCGTTGACAATGCGCATCTCGACGCCCGGCACCATGTAACCTTGTTTGGCCTTGATGTCCCACTTTTCATGGTTGGAGAGATCGCGGTGATGGCCTTGCAGGTTGGAGACCGTCCCCAGTGGTGACATTTCGGTCATGCCCCAAGCGTGCATGACATTGACGCCCAGTTCCTTCTCATAGCCCTCGATCAAGGCCCGCGGCATAGCCGAGCCGCCGACCACCAGCGCACGAATGGTTGAGATATTGCGCGGGTTGGCCTTCAGTTCATGATAGAGACCCGTCCAAATCGTCGGCACACCAGCGGCGACCGTGACTTTGTGCTCCTCGATCATCTCGGCCAGCGGTTTGGCTTGCAAATGGGGGCCAGGCATGATCAGGTCGGCGCCGGCATAGATACAGGCGTAGGGCAAGCCCCACGACATGGCATGAAATTGGGGGACGACGGCCAACACGGTATCAGCTTCGGTGATTGCCAGCGAATTCGCCATGCAGACGCCCAGTGTGTGTAGATACATGGAACGGTGGCTATAGAGCGCGCCCTTCGGATTGCCAGTGGTGCCGCTGGTGTAGCAGAGGCCCATTGCCATATTTTCGTCAGTTGACTTCCAGGTATACTCATCATCGGCAGCAGCCATTAAATCTTCATAGTGCAGCACATTGGGGAAGCTAGTCGTGACGCCTTTGGCCGCGTTGATCAACACGATCTGTTGCACACCGTCGATCTGCCCCGCCAGCTTTTCAAAGAGCGGCAGCAGTGTGCCATCGACAAAGATGACCTTATCCTCGGCATGGTTGATGATATAAACCAGTTGATCAGGCGACAAGCGGATGTTGAGCGTATGACAAACCGCACCGGCGCCGGGAATGCCGTAATACATTTCCAGATGCTGGTAGTTATTCCAGGCAAAGGTGCCAACGCGGTCGCCTACGCCAACGCCCAAGCTCTCTAGAACATTCGATAACCGTTTTACCCGTCGGTAAAAATCGGCAAAGGTGTAATGATGAAATGTCCCATTGGGGAGCTTCGTCCAAATCTTTTTGTGTGGAAAGAGGCGCCGACCATGTTCCAAGATGCGGTCCAGCGTAAGCTGATAATTCATCATCAGACCTTGCATACGATTCTCCTTTGTCTAGCGGATTGATCAACAGTCAATATCAAGCCTGAATGGGAAGCTTACCGGTATTGTACACCAACGGTAGACGAGTGGGCTAAAACAATGAGGCGAACAGTGGCGGCTTGCGGCGATGCCTTCTTGTGTCCCATCGGGACGACTGAGTTTGGGGTGAAACAATGGTGACGCCTTCCTAAACTCAATCGTCCCGATGGGACGGGTTCAACTTTATCCAAAGTGAATCGCTTTAAAACGGCGCGCCTGTTCCTCAATGGCCGGCTCGGTTGCCAGCCGTTCGATGCTGGAAGCGCCAAAGAAACCGGCGATCCCTTCGGTGTGTTCCAGAATATACTGTGCATCCTGCGGCTCGGCAATTGGCCCGCCGTGACAGAGAACCAGAATTTCCGGGTTAACCTTCACCGCCGCGTCACGCATGGCTTGCACCCGTTTGGCCGACTCTTCGAGCGTCAACGCGGTATGGGCGCCGATGGAGCCTTTGGTGGTCAAGCCCATGTGCGGCACCAACACATCGGCCCCGGCTGCCGCCATCGCCGCCGCTTCGTCAGGATTGAAGACGTAGGGGCAGGTGAGTAGATCCAGTTCATGGGCCAACCGGATCATATCGACTTCCAGCCCGTAGCCCATGCCGGTCTCCTCCAGCCCGTCGCGATAAGTGCCGTCGATCAGGCCGACTGTGGGGAAATTTTGCACGCCATCAAAGCCTATTGCCTTTAGTTCACGCAAAAAGGTCGGCATCAACCGGAAGGGATCGGTGCCACAGACGCCGGCCAGCACCGGCGTATTCTTGACCACCGGTAACACCTCGCGCGCCATGTCCACCACAATGGCGTTGGCGTCGCCATAGGGCATCATCCCGGCCAGGCTGCCCCGTCCCGCCATGCGATAGCGCCCGGAATTGTAGATAATAATAATATCAACCCCACCCCGCTCACAAAACTTGGCCGAAATCCCTGTGCCGGCCCCGGCGCCGATAATCGGTTTACCATCGGCCACACTCTGGCGCAGCCGACGCAGTGATTCAGATCGTGCAATAAATGGCATAGTTGGATATCCTTCTTTAGGAAAATGAATCGGTAGAATCGTAACTGTTCAACATGCGGCGCATAGACTGGTCTACCACCTTCCGGGAAGAGGGCGGCGATCGTCGATTCGTGGGAACGCTAGGGTTCAGCGCCGCCCTCTTCCCGGAAGGTTACCGACGACCCAAGCGCGTGCTACTGCAAAAATTCTAACAACTTATGAACAACCGCTTCAGCGAAGGCGGCGTCGTTGATGTTGTTATCCAATTCGTAAACCGAAATCTCACTACGAACAGTTTGTTTGATCGCATCGAACAATGCCTCATTCGCCGCCGGTTGCCAGAACTCACCCCCCGGCGAGTCAAGCACGGAGACCCCTTGCAGCGGTAGGAAGAAGGAGACAGGCGCACTGCTTTGGTTGGCCTTTTCCGCCAAAATTCGCCCCAACTCGGCGTTTTCTTCCGGCGTTGTGCGCATGAGCGTGACATTGGGGTTCCACTCGTAAAACTGGCGCTCCGCAAACTTTGCCGGCACAGTGCTGCGCGCCCAGAAGTTGACCATGTCCAGACAGCCGGGGGCGATCACCTGCGGCACGCCCCGTTTGGCCGCAGCGTCGAGCCGGGTTGGCCCCGCCGTCAACACGCCGCCCACCAACTCATCGGCCCACTCGGTAGTGGTAACATCAAGAACGCCGTTGATATAGCCGGCGTCGATCAGGCTCTCCATAATGCGCCCGCCCGTGCCGGTGGCGTGGAAGACCAGCACTTCATACCCCTGCGCTTCGAGGAGCTTGCGACATTGATCGACCAGCTTGGTGGTGTTGCCGAACATCGACGCGGCAATGAGCGGTTTCTCGGCAATCTGCGGCGGTGCTGTCTCGACCATGCCGCTAATGGCGCCGGCGGCGTTGGCAAAGATGCGGGCGCTAATGCGATTGACCCCAGCCACATCGACCACCGACGGCATCATGACAATATCGCTCACACCGACATAGGGCGCCGTGTCGCCGGAGGCTAGGGTGCTGACCATGAGCTTGGGAAAGCCGACCGGCAGGGCGCGCATGGCCGCCGTCCCCACCGCCGTTCCGGCTGAGCCGCCCATGCCCAAGATGCCGTCGATTTTGCCCGCTTCCTGTAACTGGCGCACGAGAACTGCCGCCCCTTTCGCCATCACCTCAATGGCTTTGCCGCGATCAGCTTGTTGGCGCAACGTGTTCAGATCTGTTCCGCCGGCGGTCGCGACTGCTGCTGCGGTGATATGGGGCGCAAGGGCCGGTTCACCCACCACGCCCGTGTTGATCACCAGCGTTTGGTGGCCGCGGCGTAAGAGTTCCGCCTGGACAAAGGCAAATTCCTCGCCTTTGGTATCGAGTGCGCCGATGAGTGCGATTGTTTTTGCCATAGGTTGCTCTCTTTTGGAAATGCAAGGTAAGCGGGTAATTGGGTAATTTTGCGGACTCACACCAAATCACCTAATTACCCAATCACCGGTAATGACCTTATTGAAGAATAGAAATATACCAACAAGCGCCAGGAAGTAACATTTTTTACAGGAGCCATGGGTTACTTCCTGTGCTGCTTGTGAGTATAATTAAGCGCTATTATACCCGTTGGCGGCTGACTTGTCCATGTTCCCAAACAGCACTAGGGGCAGATACAGATGACATCATCCGGCTGCAGCCGGTGACGGGAGAAGGGCTGGTCGTCCGGCGGGTGGCGGCAGAGTTGCACACAGGCGTGCTTGGTTGCCGGCTCATCCTGCTGGGGCGTGAGATTGGTAAAAAAAGTGAACATGGGCGCAATGGTCCAATCGGCCAGAAAAGCCGAGACTTTGGAGTCTGCCTGCATATATTGCACTGCGTAGGGATTCCAGGTGCGTATGTAGTCTGGCGCCGTCGCCACGACAATGGCTGCCGGTTGGTTGGGTTGTGTGGCCGCCCAGGCTTCAATGGCGCG
Source organism: Caldilineaceae bacterium (assembly GCA_026645575.1). The sequence goes on along the minus strand of JAPKMW010000055.1, from coordinate 61,622 downwards.
CACCTCGGCCAGATCCTGGTCAAACACCATGACATATTCGGCGGCATTGCGCCACGCCATTGGTGCATAGCCGGCCAGTAACAAGGCGAGCAGGAAAAAGTTCCCAAACCGGAGCAAGCGGTAGGGGGCAAAACAACTATCCAATAGGAGCCAGGCGCCGATCACCAAAAACGGGGCCAGATAGGTGACGCGCCAGGCCGGCCAGCTTTCGGCTGTGGCTAGCACGGCTGCATAGGGAAGGACAAATAGACTAACGAGCGCCAGCAAGGCCAGCAACCCTGGCCAGGGCCGTCGCCGCAGGGAAAAACCGGTCGCCGCTATCCCCCCCGCTACCAGCAAGAGATGCACCCCGGCCAGCCACGCCGGATAGTAGTCTGACCACAAATAGAGCTGGTTGAGGGTAAGGGCAAACTGGACTTTTTCCCACCACGCGGTACTCAACGCCGCGCGGCCGGCTGGGCCAAAAAAGAGGTAGATGCAAAGACGGCTCAACACAGAACCCAGCGCATAGCCGCCTACGATCCAAAGTGCGCTACGCCACCATCCGGTTGGCAACTTCTGCGCCTGTACGGCTTGTTGACCAACCGCCACCACCCAGACCACCAACCCGGCCAGCGCGGCTTGTTGATGGGTCAACATTGCCAGCGCGATCAGCAGAACGCCGCCCACTGTGACCAACCGCCCCCGTAATGGCTTATCGGCCCGTGCTTGCTGGTTGGCTTGGCGCGTCGCCGCTGCCGGTTGCTCGCGCAGGGAGGAATGACTGAGGAAGGCAACGCCCAGCAGGCTCAAGAGCGCGGCCAGGGGGTTCATCAGCGCTGAGCGCCAGAGAACCGGCTCCCCATTGAATGGGTAGAGTAGAAAGATCAGCACTGCACCATAACTCACCCACGGCCGGCGCCGGTCGGCAAGCAGGGCGGCGGCTACCAGGGCTGCCAAAGCGTGAAAGGCTACCTGAAGCAGCCGCAACAGAACATTGGCGGTCGCCCACTGTTCTCCCTCCTCCCATTGATAAGTCATCAAGAGCAGGTAGTTGACCGGCCGGCCATGTTTCAAGGTGTCTAGTTGGCCTTTGTTGGGGCGGGGAGTTTCGGTTAAGGCAAAATCATCGCGGTACCACCAGGCGCGGCTGATGGCCGGATAATTGGCAAGGCTATAGAGCGCCAGGTAGCACAGAAAGATGAGAAGCGGTATAGTTTTTGCCTGGCGCATGGTTTATCCTATGGCTGCAAGGTGTGTTTGTGGTGCAAAGATTGATAAAGGGTGGCGATCTGTGCGCCATGTTCGGCCAGGGTGGGGGGTGGCGTAATCCCCTGGCGCAGACGGGTCAGTTGTTCCGGTTGGTCGATCACGTGACGCAAGAGGGTGGCTAACGCTTGGCTGTCACCCGCTGTGTAAAGTAGCCCGCTCTGTTGCTCCTGTACTTTTTCGATCAAGGCGCCAATCCGGGCGGCGATCACCGGCACGCCGACGACGTAGGCTTCCTGAATCACCAAGGGGGAATTTTCATACCAGAGCGACGGCACTACGAGTGCATCAAATTGGCGCAGCGCCGCCCCCACATGGTCAAAATGGATCGGCCCGGCAAAGCGGATATGGGGATGGCGCGCCTGTTGGCGCAACTGCCTGGCATAGTCAGGAAAAACTGTTTCACTGCCATAGATGGTCAACGCGGCACTATCCGGCGGCAACTGGTTGAAGGCGTCAATTAGCACATGGACGCCCTTTTGCCAGGCCAGCGAGCCGATAAAGCCAAAGTGGGGGCGCACAGGTGGCATGGGTAGATCCAGCGCCGGCACCTCCAGCAACCGCCGGCGATCCATGCCATTTTCCAAGGTGACGATCTTGGCCGCCGGCCACCCTTGCTTGATATATTGTTGCCGTAAAAATTCGCTGGGGGCGATAAACTGGTCAATCTGCTCAACCATGCGCCGCAGATAATGATTGCGATAGGCAAAGGGCAGGGCGACCAGCGGGCGCAACCGGCGCAACGGTTCCAAATCGGCGCGAGCGGTGGCGCAATCGACACAGTTGCGGCAGCCCCAACTTGGGCCGGCGCAGGGCTGACGATCGGGGCGAATGAGTTGGCTGTTGGCGCAAAAGTACCAATAGTCATGGAGCGTCGCCAGCCGTGGCCGACCGGCAGCCAGTTCAATGAGACGCGCCGAGACCCCCTGGACATGTTGAAAGTGGACGAGATCCGGTTGAGCCTGTTGCAAAAAGGCGCTGAATGCCCGCTCAAGCGCCAGGTCACGAAAGGTGTGCCAGAACTGGCTGGCCGGATTCTCGCCGGCACGTGTCGGCGGCAAGGGTGCACGCCAGCACTGAATCCCTTCCGCGTTGGTGTCGGCGGTCAATTGCGTAACTGTCGTTGACGGATAAAAAATTGCCACCGCATGCCCCGCCTGCACCAAGGTGCGCGCCAGGGTCAACGTATAAATTTCAGTGCCCCCCAGGCTTTCTGGGGGAAATTTGTGAACAGGAAGGGCAATGTGCATAGAATTAGGTAGACAGGTAGACAGGTAGACAGGTAGACAGGTAGACAGGTAGACAGGTAGACAGGGAAACAGGTAGACAGGTAGATAGGGAAACAGGTAGACAGGGAAACAGGGAAACAGGGAAACAGGGAAACAGGTAGATACGATCTATTTTCCTGGCTACCTGGTTTGCCTAGGTTCGATATTGATTATCAATGATTAATTGTCAATTGTCAATTAATCATTATTGCGGCCCCGGTACGTAATCCAACATGCGCCCCAAGCCGTCGAACCAGCCGCAGGGACAGCCATTGCGGTCGCCGTCGTCACGGATGACCGGTTGCGGTGGGGCATTGGTCGCAATCGGCAGGAAAATCTGTGCGTTTTGCTTGCGCAAGTCGGCGCTGGCGTTCGCCTGATCTGCGCCCAGCGTTGCGGCATCAATGGTGGCGGCGGCTGTACCCGGCTTCCAACTGGGGCCAACCTGCTTGAGCGGCACGCGATTCAACCCATCGGCAATGCGCCCGATCCGGTAGTAATAGACGCTCATTGTCATGGTGGCATTGTAAATGCGATCCAGCAGATCATCGGAACAGCCGCCGTTGCGCATACAGGGATGGTAGGCAATACCGGCCGGGACAAAGTATTCCGGCACAGCGATGCGTCCGACATTGCTAAAGAACCGGAGGTAGTTCCCGCCGCTCTGGTCGGCATCCTGCCATTGGCCGTAGAGCGGCAGGCCCATGCTGTTGACATGATCGACGGAGAGGGTGTTACCGGAGCCAATCAAGCGATAACTACCGCTGGCAGGTTGATCGGCGTTGATCTCCGGGAAACCCATGTAGGGATCGACCGGTGTGGGCGGGTATTTGACGAGAAGATAGTCCGCCCCGTTTGGCGGCGCTAGCGGGAATTTATCGTGACGATTGCCAAAGCGTCCGGCCATTTGACTGTTTAAGCTGCCAAAGTGGCCGGCGTCCCCCTCGCCAATATAGGAGCGGAAGGTGAAATCTTGTTGTCCCAGTGTTTCGACAAGCAGATAGTTGACCGATTGTACCGTAAAGGTGGCGGTCAAGTTCGTACGCTTGCCGGTCAATACAAATTTGCAGCCCATATTGGCTGGAATATCTACCGCACCATCACTTGTGAAGTTGGTCTTTTGGCCCCACAGAAATTCATACCGCCACCAACCTTTGCCGCCATTGCTGGGCTGGCTCTGCCCAGCCGGCACATAATCCATATTGGCCAAAAGCTGCTGGGTGATGTCGGCGCCATTTTCGTAGACCCGCATTTGTGATGGCCCCACCGCCGTTGTCCACTCATCGGACAACGAGGGTTTGCCCAGGCAGTTAAAGATGGTGCCAAAGTTGCTGCCATCGGTCCAGTAGCGCGGAAGAATTTTGACGTTGATGGTTACGGTAGTGCCGTTGCGTTGACCGGAGATATATTGCAGCAGCCCGCCGCCCACATGCCAGGTGACGATCGTATCGCGTAGCTGCTCTTCCGGCACCAAACCGACCAGATCAACAACGCTAATGCCACGGGGCTCCAGCCAGCTTTGCGCCGCCTCTGCGGCATTAACCGGGGCATCACCGGCTGTGCTACTATCGTCTTGCGCTTGGGCGGGGAGAGCCGGGGTTAGCAACAAGCTGATTACCATCAACAGTGCTACCAGAGGCCGCCAGCGCTGTTGGTGTTCAATCTGTCGGTTGTCAATACAGGGGAGAATCTGATTGGGTTGCATGAAAAACAATTTCCTTCTCTACATGTAACGATTCAGCTCGCTCGCAGCCAGTCCGTGACTGGCGTCCAGACGCCAGTCACGGACTGGCTGCGAGCTGAATCGTTACTTTTACACAAAACTCACCATGCTGCTGCCAACGCAAACCCTAGGGGCGACGTGAAGGTAAAGGTGGATTTGAAAGTTGATAGCAGCGTACAGGGACTACGCCTAAAAGTGTATCATCAGATCGAGCAATAAAACAAACTGCAAGCAGCGGTTGTTAGGGTGTTGTAAGCGTAGGATTTGCGTATAGACATCGTGGATCGGATGTTCTGGGAGACAGACGCGGATTTGGGTGATTCACCAGCCCGCTCCTAGCCAGTCCGTGACTGGCGGCCCCGTCGCTAGTCACGGACTGGCTAGGAGCAACCAGCATAGCCTCAGAACAATCCGCGCCCCCTAAATCCCTGTCTGTCATGGCAACATTTCCGGCGTGATGGGGAAGATGATGCGTCCTGCCTGGTCAAATTCATAACCGGTGACCGTTATTGGCGTCAGATGGGCGCCGGTGTCGGGGATCCAGACGCCGCCACGCACAGACGCTGGGGCGCCACCGGTGGGCGGGGTAAAGGCGTCGGTGAGATTGGTGAGGTCACAGACCGGCGTGTTAAGCGGCCAGCCACGGGTGGTGACTCTGGCCGGGGCATAGGGATAGGCTTGACGCAACTGATGGTCGGCTTGGGTTAGAGTGTTCTCCCCGCTGGCATCGGTGAAGTGGACATAAAAGGTGTAGTCATAGGCTGGCGGCGCGGTCAATGTCCAACAGGTGACAAGAACGGGTTCGCTTGTGGCGCGGTTAATGCTGTAGAGCCAGGAAAGTTTATGTGTCTGAAGCTGAAGCCCTTCCGCAAAAGTAATGGTGGTGGCCGGATTGGTCGGCAAAGTAAAGGGGGCTAAGGGATAGTAGAGACAATCAATCTCGGTTGTACAATCTTCGACCCATTCGGGCAACCGTGTGGTGTAAGTAGCCGGATCGTAGGCCAGCAGATAGCTTTTTGTCAGATCTATGTCATCAGCACGTAGGTAGGCGCGTAGCCGCAAGCCGCCAACGGTCACGGCCAGCTTGTCATCACCATAGAGCCACTGCATGGCGTTCTGAAAGGCGCTATCGTTAGCAAAGAGATAGGCCGCCCCCACATGTTCAGGCACGCCGGTCTGAAAGAGTTGACTGCCCGCCGGTAGGGCCGGAAGCAACGTTTGGGCCTGCGTGACAAAACTTTCCGTGTGTCGGCTGGCATCTGTCCACTCCACGCCGTCACTTGCTGTGGTATACCCATAGAAGACGACCAAGAGCAAGGGCAAGGTCAGGATGCCGCTGCGCAAGAGCGGACGCTGCCGGGCTGCTTGATAGGCCAGACTCAACAGCGCCGCCAGCCCAATGGCAAAGCCAACCGACGGAATATAGACATAGCGATTTTCCGGGTTGCGCCCACTGAGCATGGCAAAGGGTAGACTCAAAAGATAGAGCCAGGCGACGCTCCATTCAAACCAGTAGAGGGGGGATTGGGGTTCTTGTTCCCGTTGCCGGCGCAGCCACCAGAGCCAGCCCATGCCACAGCCCACCATCAGCGCAATCGAGATTAGAGCGCGGCTATCGAATGGTGAAAGCCAGGCGCGTAGATACTGAAACAACGGGTAATTTTCCCAAGGGCTGCTGTGGAGCAGGAAGAGTTGACCCCAAAGGATAACATAGCCGCGCGCGATATGAAACCAATCCAGGCTGACAGCATAGTCGCTACGGGCATGGGTCAACCGTTCCCCCATCGCCAAATAGCGCACGACCAGCAATACGACCGTCACCAGCGCCAACGCCCCGTAAAAGCGGAGTGCTACCCCCTCCCGCGCCCGTAATGGACTCCCGCTCCCCTGTCTGGGGAGGGAACCGTGATGGCCCCTCTCCTTCCCCGGACTGGGGTCGGACCCGTCACTGCTCCTCCCCCAATTGGGGGGAGGTTGGGAGGGGGTGGCTTTCGCCGTCAGCCGCCACTCCAGTAACCAGAGCAGCAAGGGCAGGGGCAACAAGACTTCATAAGCCAGGACTGCCAGTACATAGCTGAAGCCGGCCAGCCAGCCATAGCACCACCGCTGCTCGGACTGATTCATTGCCAACACCAAGGCAACGGTGATCAGCGCAAAGGTCAGGCCCAACAAGTTGGCGTTGGCGCTCATGTAAAAGAGTGCTTCGTTGTGGGAAGGTAGCAACAGAAAGATCTGCGCCGCCAGAAAGGCCCAAGCCGCATGAGCCAACAGCCGTTTGGCAATATGAAAAACCAGCCAGGTGTTGACAAAATGTAGCGCAAAGCCAAAAAGGTAATAGCCGCTGACATAATCCAGCCGTAACCCTTGGGAAAAAACGGCGCGCAGTGCGTAGGTCAATGGCCGGTAGCCCGACCAGTTGAGTTCGCCCGAAAAGCTGTCAACGATGACCGTCCACAGCGGTTTGGACAGATTGTAGCGCGTCTCGATGTAGTCATCCATGACAAAATAGAGCTGGGGGGTAAAGCGGCCATAAAACCAGAGGAAGAGCAGGAAGAGGGTCAGCAACGGCCAGAGTGGCGCCAGACGCGCCCACAGCCGCTGTCGATCAGCGGCTCTCTGCTCTGCTATTCTTGCGACTGTCAAGAAACGATTCTTCATGCGTAGCTCATGACGATTTTACCGGGGGTGGAATCTCGCCCCCCTGCACTGGTATCACCAACCGGCCACTTTCATCAACAGTGTGATAACCGGGTTGCGACGGGAAATGCTCCCCTGTTTCTGGGTTCCAGAGGCCGACCCGGATAGCCGCAACGTTGCCCTGTTGGGTGGTCCATTCAGCCGGCATTTCAGTATAGCCATAAATCCGCTGAGTTGCGTCCCAAGCGGAGGGGGCAAGCACCGAACGGTCAATTTGCAACCCAAGTTCATGGTCGGCCTGGAACAAGGTCTTGCCGGTGCTGTCGGTAAAATGGACATAGAGCGTCCAGCGCTCCGGTTGTGGCGCGTCGATTAACCACTGCGTTTCCAGGTATAACCCTGGCCCGGCCTGCCATTGTCCCTTGGCGCTGCGCACCCAGTTGGTAATGCGACCATTGGCTAGGGTGAAGCCGCCAAATGAACCCAGCGCCGGTAAGTTGCAACCGCTGATTAGCGCGTACCCCAGCGGCACAGCAAAGTTCTTTGTATCAAAATCCTTGAGCGCACCACAGGCCCGATCCCCTGGCGCACCGCCTAAGACATAGTAGTCGGGGCGCAGTTGTTTCATCAGCGTCGCTGGTGTGATCAAACCGGCGCTATCAATGATGTACAGGCCGGACGTATAACCCACATGGCCAATGGCGCCGGTTAGCACCTTGCTTGTCGGCGGGGCATAGGCCAGCAACCACTGACCAGCTTGCACGCGACTCCCTTCGATCACTTGCAGATACTCTTTGTAGCCGCGGACCGAATTGACCATGTACTGCTGATAGGGCCAGAGCCAGAGCGCCAATACCAGCAACGCCGTCGTAGGGGCAACCAATGGCAACGGCAACGGCGCCAGTTGCGCCTGAATCGCCTTGAGAACCAGCCATAGACCAACACCAATCAACAGGGCCAAGATGGGGTAGACCGGCATTAAATACCACTCATAAAAGTCGATCCCCACTACGGTGTAAGCGACTAAATATGCCAGCAACCAAAGCAAAGGGATCAACCATTCGCGGTTTTGGCGATTTTGCCGGTAGCAGAGGAGCAGCCCCGGCAAGGCTAGCGGCAACAAGAAACGGGGGGCGCCGAGCGCGGTGATAAAGAGATGGCGCCAGATCCAGTAACGGTCGCCACCGCTTGCCTCTAGGTGATGTTGTTTGGCCGTCATGGAGAGGGGAATGGGCGAGCCAAAGTACCAAAAGGCAAAGAGCAGCCACGGCAACAGCACAGCCAAGTAGAGCAGCCCTTCGCTGAAAGGCAACTTCTTGCGCTGGAGCCAAAGGCCCAAGAACAAGGCGCCGCCTACGGCCAGCCCATCCAGCCGCATGATAAAGGCCAGCCCCGCCAAGACCGCCGCCCACTGCGGGCGTTGGCGCACTGCCAAGAGAAAAGTTGCCATGATCAACAGTGTGTAGAGCGGCGTCTCCATGCCGGACATGGTAAAGCGCAGAAAGGCGCCTTGCAACATGAGGTAGAGCGCCGCCAGGGCGCCAGCCACTACTGAGCCGCTCACCTCCGCCGTGAGGGTCATGGTGACCCAAATGACAGCCAGGCTGCTGACAAAGTTGATGACATTGCTCGCCTGGGGAATGGTGACGCCCGTCAACCGCAAGCCGGCCAGGAGCAGCGTATAGAGCGGCGTGCTGGTGCCTAAGATCGCTTCGCCGTCGTTGTACGTAAAACCATGCCCGCCAGCTAAGCGCTCGGCGTAGCGGTAGGTAATCGGCGCGTCATCGACATCATAGGGGCTGTTACTCCATAAAATCAGGGCGGCGGCCATGAGTAAAAGCGGTGACCAAAGCCAGAACCGAGGCATCTTCGTGAAGTATAGCATAGTGGGAGACCGATCTATGATAGTGAGATAGTGAAACCGTGAAACAGTGAGACAGTAAGGCATTGCGCCCACTGATTCACTGACTTACTGTCTCACTGTCTCACCGTTGTACACAAATGTAGACACTAACTTCTTTCTCATGCCAGCCATAATCTAGCACGTTCCCTTCACTGCGGGCAAAACATTCGCGCAAGCCCTCCGGCGAAAAGCGGTAATAATCCTGGGGCGATGGATGATACTCCCAAGAGAAGACCGTTGCCAGGTAGATCACGCCGCCCGGCTTGGCAATGCGCACCAGATTGCGACAAAAGGTAAAGGGATCGCTCACATGCTCCAGTGTATCAAAGCAGAAGATGAGATCAAAGGTGTCGAGAAAGGGGCGCACATCCTCCTCGCACAAAAAGTCGCCGGTGGTATCGACCTCGGCGCCGAGCGCATCCGTGTTAAAGCCGCGATCAAAAAATTGCAGCCGCGGCACACGGGTGAGCAACGGGTTATCCGTTACAATCACCTCGGTCGTTGCGATTGGCACATTGACCCCTAATTGTTGCCCAATGCGCTGTTTAAGCCGCTCGCCAAAGGTCACTGGTGTGCGGCGCGGTACACTCAACCAGACCTGTTTGGTGCCGCCTACATCAATACTGTTGGCCGTTCCATAGTCAACGTGTAACCGCGCCAACGTTGCCAAAGCATGTTCAACTGCTGCCATGCGCATAAGTGGTACCCTTTATCCTGCTGTCTTTGCCCGCTTACGAATCAGATTGATCATCCAGATACCGTCGTCGAATAATTGCGTTTCGACGTCGGCCAGTGGCTGTAACACGGCGCTTACATTAATTTCGCGCGTCAGATTACCCACAAAGAGATCGCCCTCTTTGCTAAACAAATTCCAGCGATGAAAACCTTGAAAATTCTGGGCTTTGGCCTCATCGACGGCATGGTGCATATAGACCAACCCGCCTGGTTTTGTCACGGCCACCATCTGTTCAATCGCCCGACAGGGGTCATAACCATGATCAATACAATTGCGGGCGTGAACGAGATCAAAGCGATCCTCGCCAAACTGTTCGACTAAGCGCTCGCCCTCCCCTTGGTGGGTGCGGACCGGTGGTGTCAGCCGATACTTTTGTAACAGTTTATCATACGTTTCGGCCAACGGATCAATGGCCGTAATTTGCACAGTATGGCCCGGCCACTGTTTGCCCAAGTAGGTCAACGGCCCGGCGCCGACATCGAGGATCTGCACTGTTTTACCGAAGGATAGCGGCAGCACAGCGGTAATATGCTCTTGCAGGAGGGAATCCTTGGCAAAGCGAAAGCGGAAATCTTCGGCATACTCGGCGCCGTCATTGGCTAACCAATACTCCCAAAAGCCCACTTCTTCGCCAATCCCACTTTCCCAGGCGCTTTCGGCGCCTTGGGCATGTGGCTGAGCGGCTTGGGGGCTTGTTACAGGTTGATGCTGTTGTTGACGGCTCGCTCGCTTGAACAAGGTAAAGAATTTTGTCAAAGCCATCATCATTCCTCAATCTTAAAAAAATAAACGGGATGGGCGAACTCCCAGTAGGGGGGGGGATAGGGCGCACGGGTCTGGCCGATCAAGCTTGATTGCCAGAGCCGTTCCAACACAAGGGTGGCAGTGAGGTCGGGCGGTAACAGCGTGGCCGGTAGTGGGTTGTGTTGGCTCACCAGATAAACGGCCCGTCCGCCGGCGCGAAATTCGCTGATGGCCTGCGCCAATAACGCTAGGTCTGGTTCATCACTCTCCAAGCGCAGCGCCCAATCGCCATAGAGCGAATAGAGCGGCGCCGCCAGCCAGCCAATCCATGAATTGTCATCCTGATTTTCAAAGAAAAAGACGCCATCCGCTGGTAATGCTTCGTGTAGTTCCTGAATAAAGACCAACGAACCCTTGCCCTCTTCCTGCCATACCACTGGCCAACCGAGCCATCCCATCCAGCCCAGCGCCACCAACCCCACCACAGATGCCAACCCCACCCGCGCCCTGTTGGGGCTCCCGCTCCCCAAACTGGGGAGGGAACGTTTGTCCCTGAGACGGCCCCCTCCCCAAACTGGAAAGGGCTGGGGTGGGGTCGCAATCGCCTCAACGGCAATGGCGGCCAGCACACTTAACAGGGGCAACACATCACTGATCAACCGCCGCAGCGCCACCGGATAGACCGGCGCCACCGTGTAATCTATGAAAAAGAGCGCGCTCAGCGTCAACGCCATCGTCAACAAGAGTAACTCTTTGGCCCCATAGCCACGCCAGAAGAGCCAGCCGATCCCCGCCAATGCCAGCCAGAAGAAGAGCGGTGTCAGGTAGTAGCTGCTAAACCAGACGATCTCCTGATAGCGCCGCGTTACTTCGGCCACGCGCCACGGGTTGGGGATGGTCGACCAGCCGACGACAAAGAGTACGGCTGCAAAGAGCAGCAGATGGAGCGCCGGCGCCAGCCGTTGTAGCCAGCGTTGCCACCATCGCCCGGTAAACCAGAAGAGGGCTACGACCAGCGGCAACGCCAGGAGCAAAGTCAGTAGCGCCGTGCCAAACCAGGGCCAGAACAGATGAACGATTTCGCTGGTTGCGCCAACATAGGGTCGATTGGCCGCCAGCCAGATGAGCAGTGCGCACAGCGGCGTGGCGGCAATGGCCCAACGTAGTGATTTCCCTTCCCGCCAGGTAGCCGCCATCAGGCCAAGCACACCGACCCCGCTCAACAGTAGCAATGCATCGATCCGCCCCGACCAGGCGGTTGCCCAACAGAGCAGCACTGTCACCAATTGCCACGGCCGTCGCGTCTCGATCCAGCACAGCGCAAAATAAATGCCAAGCAATGTCCAAAACTGGCCGGGGATTTCAGCGTAGGGCGCTTTTGAAAAATGAATTTGTGGGTAACTGACGCCCAGGAGCAACGCTGCCCAGATCGCCAACGGTTGGGTGACAAAGCGGCGGGCAATCAAATACAACACGACCAGTCCAGCCATGCCCCACAGCGGCGTATTGTAAAGCGCCCCCCAGACGCCTACCAACTTCATCCAGAGCGCCATCCAGACTTCGCTTAATGGTTGCCGGCTGGCTTGGATGGTTGGCCCAGCCGGATCGGTGATATAGTAGCCGCCATAGATGAAACCGGCGTAGGATTGGAGCGGCGTCGCCGGATGCTGTTCGCTGTTAGAGATATAGAAGGGATCGCGGAGATCCGGTGAAAGCGCCGCCAATGGTTCATAGCTGCCGCTGAGACCGCCAGTGCGCACTAGATAGGCTGCTTCATTGACGTAAATGGCCGAATCACCCAAAAGCGGCAAATGTTCCGCCGGTGGGGTATAGAGCAAGCCGCCGACAACCACCAGCCCAGCCAACGTCCACCGCTCTCGGCTAGGCTGGCGCCACCAAGCCAGCGCCATCGCCACCAGTGCCACCACCAGAAACGGTAAAACCAACGGCCAGGCGCGAAACCAGCCGCCGGCCGCCAACCCGATCAAGAGCCAGGTCACGAGGAACAGGGCATAGACCGTCAGTGAGCCGGCCGGCCACTTCTTGTTGTTCATAGCTTCACCAATTGGTCAATCGCAACCGGGGCGCCGGGGCGATGACCGGCAACAATGGCCCGATAGACAACCTCCAGGCGATCCAGATAGGCGTCAAAGCCCCATTTCGCCTGCACCTCCTGCGCCGCCTGGGCGCCGACCCGTTCATACAAGGCCGGTTCACGCATGTAGCGGGCAATGGCGTCGGCGAGCGCCGCCGGGTCATCCGGTGGCACCACCAGCCCGTTGACCTCATGCTGCACCGCTTCCGGTGTCCCGCCGGCGGTTGTCGCCACTGTGGGTAAGCCGCTGCCCAGCGCTTCGAGCAAACCACCGGAGAAAGGCTCATCCCAGAGCGAGCAGAAGAGAAAGAGATCATGGCTATGAAAGGCTTGCGCCAGCGCCGGCTGCGCAGCAAAGCCGCGTAAAAAGACCTGTTCTTGCAAGCTGTACTCCCCAATCAGTTTTTGCAGATGATCAATAAAGCCTTGTGTGCCGCCGCCATAGATCGCCAATTCCACCTCCGGCAGATCGGCGTGTTGGCGCAGGCGATGGAGCGCCGCAATGGCAACTTGTGGCCCCTTGCCGGCCCACAATTGGCCGGCAAAGATCAGCCGCCAGCGCCGCTGACCGGGAAAGGGGTGCGCCTGGTAGGTAAAGCGGTCGGTGTGGACACCCAAATAGGTGGCGCAACTCTGTGCCGGCGCGTACCCTGCTTGTAGATGCAACCGCCGGATAAACTGGGAGACGGCCAGAATATAATCAGGTCGACCCAGTCGGCGCAAGGGCGGTTGTATGACCCGTTTGAGCAAGGTCAATGCTACGCGCTGTTTACGATTGTTGGCCGGCACCAACTGGCCGAGATCATGCAGGCTATAGAGCAACCATTTGTCCGCTGGATGGGCAATGAGCGGGAAACCGGCATGACGGGCCGCGATCAACGGCGCCGCTGATGCCATATACAAATTCCAGGCAATCACCAGATCAGGGCGTAATTGCGCCAACGCTCGTCGAATGCCCTGATAACTCTGCTGGTTATAGAGATGCCAACGCACCACTCGCCCAATCGTCAACGGCAGCCCGCCGAGGAAGATGTCGGCTTTGCGCGCCAGGTCAATATCTAACGCAGAATGGGTAAAGCCATCCTGCGGCAATTGCGACCCCTGTCCAGTGAGGACATGCACGGTGTGCCCGCGCTGGCGCAAGCCTTCGGTTACATCGCGCGCCAAAATTTCATTCCCCCCCACAATATAGGGCGGATAGAGATTTACAATCAGTGCAATCGTCAATGGTTGTGCAGTCATGTGTTCATTGGCTTACTGTTGATTTTTCATTCTCTCTTGCGACCAAATCCTGGCGCAGAAATCGGCAAAACGACGCCCCTGCCCCTGCCAGCTATAAGCGTTCTGCACCAAGTCGGCGCCTTGCTGTGCGAGTTGTTCACGCAACTGGGCATCTTGCAACAGCCGCACCGTCTTCTGGACAAATTGTTGCGGCTCATCAGCTACCAACAACTGTTGCCCATCGGTGGCGGCCAAGCCCTGGGCGCCAACCGTTGTCGAAACCACCGGTACGCCGGAGGCCATCGCTTCGACAATCTTCAAGCGGGTGCCGCCCCCCAGCCGCAGCGGCACGGCCAGCGCCCAACTGCGCGCCAGATAGGGGCGCACGTCCGGCACACTGCCGGTGACAGTTACGCCGGGCAACTTGCCCAGCGCCTGAATTTCCGGCGGCGGCAGGTGACCGACGATCAAGACCTTCAGGTTGGGGATGGCTTGTTGCAACGCCGGATACATGGTCTCGAAAAAATAGAGTGTGGCGTCAATATTCGGGTAGTAGTGCATGGTGCCGATCAACAACAACGTCGGGTCGGTGTCGGGTTGGCGCATGGGGGTAAAGAATTCTGTGTCGGCGCCATTGACAATGATGTCGATGGGCAACTTTGGCCCTTGTTGCGCCGCCACTCGCGCGTCTTCCTGCGAACAGACCACGGCCCCATGAAAGCGGGGCATGGTCGCATACTCAAAGCGCTGGAGCCGCTCCGCCTCCAACCAATCCAACACCTTGTCCTGATTCCAGGGGCGATGGGCGGCCACTTCGGCATAGTGCAGGTAGTCGATCTTCTGGCGCATGACAATTTTAGGCGTCGCCTCCTGGCCCGGCAGGTCGAGCAGATAGGGCGCCATGGAAATCTCATCGGCCACCAGCAGATCATAATGTCCGGCCAGCTTTTGGCGAATCGTCGCCATACTTTCCGCGGTGCGAAAATAGGTGACAGAGCGGGGCAAGCGTTGGCTTAAAGCGCGTATCACCGGCCAGCGCACAGGCGGCGATTGTAACGGCATCACCTCGACGCGCCGACAAAAGGCCGCCAATGGCTGCGGATCCGGCGGCGGGCCATAACAAATGGTATATAAATCGGTTTCAGCCTGTTGGGCCAAACCGCGAATCAAATAATACGAACGCAATTTCCCACCCGTATCCGCCGGCCAGGGCAGATAGGGTGTAACGACGGCGACGCGCAAAAGGGTGACTCCTGTTTCTAGTCCAAAGTCCGCAGTCCAGAGTCCGCAGTCCAAAGTCCAAAGTCCGCAGCCCAGAGTCCGCAGTCCAAAGTCGGGCTGCTCAATGTCAACCAGCGTTGAAAATGATACGCCTTTGTGCTTTCCGACTTTTGACCCTGAACTGCGCGACTGTGGACTACGGACTACGCGACTGTGGACTCTGGACTGCCCTTCGGTTTATAGCCATACACAAACACCTCGCGCGGGGGGTAGAGGAAGCGGGCGTTATGGCCGAGTTGTTGCATTTGTTGCGCCGTCAGTTGGGTGCTGGCGATCAGCCGGCGCTGCAACCAATCTACCTGCTGTTGTAATTGTACTATATGTTGCCGATGATGTTCCAGATCAACGCGCATGACAGCAAGATATGGCTCCAAAAACTTTTTGAAGACCAGATGGAGGACGCGGTAACTCAACCGCTGTCGCAGCGAACTTTGTGCACCGGGCGGCGGCGGCCACGGATGCAGATCGGCAACCGTATGGTAGTGGCGCACCGGCGGTTCCTGTTCCGCGTCAGTGGGCGCACGATTGTGGAAGGCTTGCAACATAATGTCTACGCCATCCCAGTGTGTTTCCCGATTGACATCACTCTGGACGCGAGCAAAACCGGCATTGTGCAGGAAAAATTCCAACAATTGCCGACTGTAGAGGCGCACATGAGTCGGGTCGCGCCAATATTCGTGCAGATGCACAATGGCAGATTCAGGGTTGGGCGTCCCCAGCAGCAACAGCCCGCCGGGGCGCAACGCCTCATAGGCGCCGGCGACAATGGTCGCGACCGTTTCGGCAGCCAAATGTTCAATTACGTTGGAGGAAAAAATGGCATCAAAGTGATTGGCTTGGGTAGGCAGCCAGGTGCGTACATCGGCCTGGACTGCGGTTAAGCCTTGCTGTTGGCACTGTGCTACCATTGCCGGATCAATGTCAACGCCGACCGCTTCATGGCCGGCATCGCGTAATAGTTGTAAAAATTCGCCATTGCCGCAGCCGATGTCGAGAACGCGCGTAAAGCCATTGAAATAGGGGAGATACCACTGCAACACCTTGTGCAGCGCTTCCCGGCTGCTGTAGCCTTTGCTGTAGAGATAGTCGTAGTAGCGATGTTCGAGATCCTGTTGGCTCATGATGGTGTCACTGCTTGGGAATGGGCTGTGGGGAGAGCCGTTTTGGTTGAGGGCGCAACGCCAGTCACGCGTAGGTCGCGCCATTGATGGGGCATCACGACATCGCCATGAATCGCATAGTCAGAAACAACCTGAAATTCATAGATCTGTTCATGGGCATCGCTGGGGTTGCGCCAATAAGGTGGGTCAGCCACGGTATAGGCGGCCACTGAAAGCGTATAGCGTCCGGCTGTCAGCGCCAGGGACGAAACGGTAACGACAATTTCACCGGCGCCAACCGGCAGGGGCGCGATCACCGGTTGTTCAAAGGTGTTACTGCCCCAGAGATAATGGCCGTCCAATTTATGGATCAACAGACTGAAGATGGGTTCCGCAACCGGCTCGCTGGTCTGGTAGCGGAGGCGAATCTGTACAGTGGTCAGTGGTTGGAAAGACCAGGTGACTTGTTCGTTTTCATCGATCATCTGCACCTGTTCAATGCGCAGCGGCCCATTGCCCCAGCGGCGTGACAAACCGCCTTTGTTAGCGCTCTCCTCCTCATCCGCTAAGAGACGACGGCTGTTCTCATCCAGCAACTGCTGTGCCATTGTCGCATCGACCGCTTTCAGGTAACGGCGCACAACCGCTTTTGTCTCGCCAAGGGCCGCCACGTTGCCTTTATCCAGCCAGATACAGTGATCGCATAATTCTAGAACCTGGTTCAAGCTGTGGGAGACCAGCACAATCGCCACCCCCCGCGCTTGCAGCCGGTGAATGGCATCCAGACAACGTCGTTGAAAACTTTCGTCGCCAACGGCCAGCACCTCATCAACCAGCAGGACATCGGGTTCGACATAGATGGCAATGGCAAAGCCCAGGCGCGCATACATGCCAGAGGAATAGTGCTTCACCGGCGTGTCGATAAAGGGGCCGAGGTCGGCAAAACTAATAATTTTGTCCAACACGGCGTTAATCTCCGCCCGCTGCAAGCCCAAAAGCGAGGCGTGGAGAAAGATATTTTCCCGCCCGGTCAACTCATGATGAAAGCCGGCGCCCAATTCCAAAAGGGCCGAGACGCGCCCATTGATCTCCACCACCCCGCTGGTTGGCTCCAAAATGCGGCTGATCAATTTGAGCAATGTACTCTTGCCGGAACCATTCTCGCCGATGATGCCGGTGGTCGTGCCGCCATAAAGGCTAAAACTGACAGCTTGTAGCGGCCAGAAGAATTCTTGTGGCTTGCGCCGCCCTAGCAGGCGCGCAAAGAGATCAAAGACCGTGCGTTCGGTCTGCCGGTCAAGGCGAAAGTGTTTGGAGACCTGTTCAAAGCGAATGAGCGGTAGTCGTTCTGGCGCCACCTTCATGGTTAAACCTCTTCCCCAAAGCGATTGCTATATTTGCAGAAGAACCAATAGCCAATCATCAACACGAGAAAGGCGGTGGTGGCGGTGCGCAGCAAGAAATCAAAATCGGTGCGATAGCCACGGTAGAGCAGGTCGCGATAGGTGTTGATGATCGATGCCATGGGGTTGAGGATATACATGGTGCGGTGCAGATCCAATTCTATGCCGCCAATGGGATAGCGCTTGGGCAACTCTTCCAGTGGGTAGAAGATGGGCGTGAGAAAGAACCAGGCCAACATGGCTACATCCATCACCATCAAGGTGTCCCGGTAGAAGACATTCAACGTACTCAGGATAAAGGCTAGGCCCAGGATAAAGGCGGTCTGAATGAGGATCACCACCGGCAACAACCAAAGCCAGGGGTTAAAGGGCGCCTGCACCAACAACAGCGCCGCAAAAAGCACCACCAACGTCAGCAGAAAGTTGACCAGATTCGCCAGCACCGTGGCAATGGGTAGCACCTCGCGCGGGAAGTAGACCTTGGTCACCAGATTGCTGTTATTGACAATCGCGCTTACACTACCCATGACCGCCGCCGAGAAGAAGTTCCAGGGCAATAAGCCACAGAGGGCATAGATCGGAAAGTTCTCCACCTCGCTGCGCATGAAAACCGTAAAGACGGCGGTAAAGACCAACATCATCGCCAGCGGGTTGAGCAGGCTCCAGAAAAAGCCTAGCACCGTATTCTTGTAGCGCGCCTTCAACTCGCGCAATGCCAGATTCAGGATCAACTCCCGATAAGAAACGAGTTCACGTAGCCGGTTGACCAGGCTTGGTCGTCTGCGTTGGTGTTGTACGCCGGGTAAAGCTGCTGCTTTCATTGAATGATTCCAGAGTGGGGTAGTAAACACTACAGCGGATTTAGGGGGTAACGGATGATTGCTTGTTCCGGCTGTTTACCCGATAGAGCCATCACCCATTCCTCCCCAAATCCGTTGTAGTGTCCCCGCCCTTACTGTAACTTCTTATAATTTGCTGTTGTGTACTGGCTGAACAGGCGACCGGCCTCGGTCATCTGTTGGTTGTTCAAGGTGAAGAGCGCGGTATGGGGATTAAAATTCCAGCCCACATCTTCCAAGGAGAACCAGGCCCAGCGTTGCACCAGGCGGCAGCCATCGGCCGTGTAGCCGAGGTTGCAATCGGCGGTATCGGCAAAGTAATCAAACGACCAAAGCATAAAGTCATGAATGACCTTGGGGTTGGTCAGATCCACCCAGTCGCCGTGTAGACAGGTGCCATTCGGCCCTGGTTCGGGGCAGGGTACGCTGTTATAGAGGACGCCGTACTCGGTGACAATGAGCGGCTTTTCCTGTTGACCCCGCCCCTTCATCCACTGGCGCATGTTGCGGATCTGTTTGTCAAAAACCACTGGATTGATATGCAGCCAATCCTGACCGTAATAGGCGCCTTCAAGCGTTGTGCTATCGGGCGGCACGGCGCCGCCATAGCAAACCAGCTCGCCCTTTTCATAGTGACAAAATTCCGCGTTGATGAAATTGTGAACATTCCAGACATCGACCGGCATATCAACGCCATAAAGCTGGCGGTAGGTGTCCCAGATTTTGGTCAAATATTTCAGCCGCAACTCGGTCGCCTGGATCACGCCGCCAATGGCGATTTTGGCTGTGGGGTCGGCCGCCTTGATCATATCATAGAGTTCTTTGTAGAAAACCGGGTAGAGGGTCGGTTGCATCTCATCCTGCCAACCGCCCGGCCAATCAACCCGATCCATCTCATTGCCCAGCAGCCAGATACTGCCGGGGTTGGCCTTGGCATAGGCTTGAATTTCGGCGGCGCTCGGCGAGTACTCATAGCCGTTGAGATAGGGGCATTTCTTGCGATCCGCCGTGGTGCCTTTGGGGCAGGCCAGCTTTTGGTGCACGCGCACCATGGGCATATACTCCATATTGGCCGGACGCGTTCGATTGGCATTGACAGCCCAATCCACATACCAACCGGCATTGATCGCCCGTACATCCCGCACCTTGGTAATGGGAAACGAAGAGGTGCCAATGCCGATGCGTGGGGAAAGACGGCTATTATGATCGTTGAAGATCGAAGGCATATACAGCCCGTTGATGGCTGTCCCCAAGGTTGTTTCACTGCTTGTGGTTTCGCCGCTTGTGGCCGCAATAACCGGTGTCGTAGCGCTGGCTTCATCGGTAACGGCTGTTTCCGGGCCGGTGCTGCCCGTGACAGCAGGGGTGTCCTGCGCCCGCGCCGACCAATGGTCCAGCCGGATGGTTGTCGCTACAACGGCAACGACGAGTGTGAGGGTTAGGATATAGGGGGAAAGAGCGCGTATGGTACGCATCATGCTAAACTCCTTGTGTCAATTGACTCCGTCTTCCGCCTGCTCGTAGCGAGTGAGTACCCGCTACGAGCAGGCGGAAGTTTCCTCTCTATCATGGATAAAGATGATAGCTTATGGGGTTTCGGCAATATAACGCCGATAGCGTTCGCCGGTCGCTGTGATGTTGGTGGTGTTGGGATCAAAGAGCCGGCTGTGAATATTAAAATTACCCCAGGTGTCATCTAGGCTATACCAGTTCCACTGCTGCACCAGCCGACAACCGTCGCTGGGCATGCCCAAGGTACAATCCTTGGTTAGATAAAAATAATCAAAAGTAGATACCATGAAATTTTGGACATAACTGGGATCATTATTATTGCAGATGTTGATTTCTTCTTCGGTGCCTTTACATAATCCAATTAGTTTGTTGGAATAAAGAACTCCATACTCGCTGACGATGAGTGGTTTTTCCTGTTGACCACGATCCTTCATCCATTGACGAAAAGCGCGAATCTGCTGGTCAAAGATGGTCATGTCGATATGCGTGGTATTTGGCCCAACAGTATAGGCGCCTTCTTGGGCATTGATCCCTGGTGGAATCTCAGCCCCCCACTCTTTGGCCTTTTCACGAATAATAAAATTATGGACATTCCAGACATCCACCGGCATGGTGGTCGAATAAGTGGCCTGATAACTATCCCAAATTCTGGTTAGGTATTGGAGCCGTAGTGGTGTCGCTTGAATAACGCCACCGATGGCAACGCGGGCGGTCGGGTCGGCTGCCTTGATGATCTGATAGAGATCGTGGTAGGCAACAGCATAGGTTTGCGGGAGGATTTCATCTTGGCCGTTAAATATACCGGTTTTGCAATGACCATTTTCCCATTCAGTACATGCTTCTGTCCAATCAATCCGATCCATCTCATTGCCAATGAGCCAAAGCGATCCTGGGTTAGCTCGTACTGCGGTTTCAATCGTAGCTTGGTCTGGCCGGTAAACATAATCGTAGGGAAGGGCGTAGGGGCAGATTGCGCGATAGCCATGGTGCCAGGCCCCACAAGCCAGCTTTTGATGCACCCGAATCATCTGGGCATACTCGATATTGTTTGGGCGTTCCGGCGCCACCCGCACCGTCCAATCGAGATACCAGCCGGCGCCCAGTTGCGCGGCTTCCGGGTAGCGGCTTATTGGTCCACTGATCAAGCCAAAGCCCATGCGCGGCGCCACCCCCTTTTCCTGTGCTTGGGTCATCACCAACGGGAGGTAGACGGTGGCGTCGGGAATGGTTTGTTGTGCATCTTCTGCCAGCGCCGGCAGCAGTGCCAGGCGATAGGCCAAGAAGAGAAGGGCAAATGTCAGGATGACAACCTGGCTACGCCATGCGGCGTAACCGGGCAACCTGCACGTTGCTGCCTTAGGCGACTGGGGTTGGCCCTGGGATTGACCGTAGTCGGCTACTTTTGTGTAATGATCCATTCCGCTTGTACACTTTTTTCTCGTGGCTGGGTCTGCGCCAATGCAGGTTTCGTCAACCCTGGTTGCGTCAATTCATCGTAGGCGGCGACAATGGCTTCACCGGCGGCGCGCCAACTAAAGTGTTGGACCGCCCGCTGCCGGAGCGGCGCACCCAGTTCCGGGGACGCTAACGCAAGCAAAAGCTTTTCGGCCAAACTCTGCACATTGCCCCGTTCGGCCAGCAACCCGTGCAACCCCAAAAATTCCCGTGCCACCGGCGTGTCAAAGGCGACGGTTGGCAGCGCAACCGCCATGTAATTTAACAGTTTGCCCGCGCTTTCGGTCAGGCTCAACTTGGGCGCCACTGCCACATCGCCCAGCGCCAGATAGAGCGGCGCTGTTTCGCGATAGGGGACGCGACCGGTAAAGATGACCCGATCACGAATGCCCAAGTCTCTGGCCTTTTGTTCGTAGATGTCAATACCGGGAAAGCCCATCAATAATAGATACACGTCAGAACGGCGTTGCAGGATACGCTGCATTGCTTCTAATAACAACCCCGTCCCCTGATACTCGGCCAATAGCCCTAGGTAAACAATCACTTTGGCGTCGGCGGGAATGCCAAGCTGCACCCGTTTTTCCTGGCGCATTGCCAAGGGATAGTCACTGGCCGGGCGAAAGACATCGGTGTCCACCCGGTCCACCAGTGTGCGGACAGCCGCGCTCTGACAAGCAAATTGATCGACCAGAATGCGGCCACCTTCGGTGGAACTGGGAAAGATCACCGCTGAACTCTGATCGATCCAGCGCTCCAATCGGCGTAACAAGTGGTAGAAGCGACTATCGCGCCGTAGGAAGTGATGGTCGATCATCTCCTCAGTCAGGCTGCCCTGAAAATCAAAGACGACCGGCAAGTGGAACAGACGCCCCAACACCAGGGCAATCAACGCCCCTTCGTGAAGGTGCGCGTGAATGACATCGTAGCGGTGCTGGAGCAGTAATTGCAAGGTCTTCAAGCCCAGCAGCAGATCGAAGGCGATCTTGTGCCGACTCGACCCTACTTCATAGTGGCGCCGCCAGGGAATCGGCAGCGTGCGTCGAATGTCCAACCCCGGCACATCACTGCCGTTGCGATAGGTCGCCACCGTGACGCGATGGCCCAATTGCTGCAAAATGCGCACCTCTTCATAGATCCGCACATGACAGCCATAGTCAGCAAAAAAACTGGTTGGCGCAATCATCAAGACCCGATAGGGGCGTTGGGGGGCGTCTGTGGTTGCGTTTGTTGCAGTCGCGTTTGTTGCAGTCGCATTTGTTGCAGTCGCGTTTGTCACTGCCGCGTTTGTTACT
Source organism: Caldilineaceae bacterium (assembly GCA_026645575.1). The sequence continues at coordinate 39,165 of JAPKMW010000055.1, read as the reverse complement.
GTTGCAGTGGTTGCCGGCGCTGTCACCTGTTGTTGTTCGTTGCTTACGTCCCACATAGCTTTCTCGGCTTGATCGTTGGTTTCGACAGGCTCAACCAACGTTGGTTGAATGAACGTTGGTTGAATGGGTGTCGTTTGGGTGCAAAACCGACAAACTGACAAACAAAGATCCATTCTATTGCAATTGATTCACTTTACCAAATTGCCGGCCCCGTTGTCCAGCGTCGTTGCGCCATCCTCGCCTTTGCGAAGGATGCGCCGCACCAGTTGCCAATCTTGCGGATCGACCAACTGCGCCCACCAGACAACCGCACCATAGAGTGCGCCCCCGATCAATAAGCGCCAGGGCCACGCCAGCGGTAGATAGAGACTGAGCAAAAAGCTGCCACTAGCTAAGACGATCATGGTGTAGGGGTGCGCGATGGTATGGGGAAGCGCCCCCCGGCGGAGCAGGTGAAAGCTTATCACTGCACCGGCGCCGCCCGCCGCCAAAACTGCCCAAGCGGTCCCCGGCGCTCCCAAGAGCGGTGTGAGCAGCGGAATCAGACAGAAGAGCGTCAGCAGATGCAACCCTGTCACCCGCAGGCTCTGTAAAGGCCGTTGTTCCACCATGAGCAACAGTTGGGTGTAATTTTCAATCAGATACAAAGGCGTGCTCCAGAGCAGAATTTCCAGCACAAAGGTCGCTTCCTGGTAGCCGGCGCCATAAATAATATGGAGAATATCGGGCGTCAGGCCCGCGCCAATCGCGGCTGCCGCCAGCAAGGCCAGCAGCCCATAACGCAAGCTAAAATTGCAGAGGCGTGTATAGTGTTGGGGCGCCTGCCGGTGCAAGCGGCTGAGGGTGGGGTAGAGCGCCGCCCAGAAATTTTGCACTAGCTTCAAGCCGACGCGCACCAGGTTGTAGGCGGCGCCATAGATACCCGTCACCGTCTCGCCGGCAACAATACTCAGCAGCATAATGTCGGTGCGTTGTAGCAAAACATCGGCCAGCGAGAGTGAATAGAATGGCCCGGCCCGTCGCCAGAGCCACGACCACTGCCAATGCACCGGCTCTTGCGGCCCGGCAAAGATCGCGCTGCGCTGGAGCAACCACAACCCCAACGCCGCCGAACTCATCTGCGTAACGACCAGTACGACGGCCAACTGTTGCGTTGTCCCGCCCAAAATAATCACGCCGACGCTGCCAACCAGAATGAGCGTATTGATCGCCAACTCAATCCCCATTACCGTTTCCATCCGTTCGCTGGCTTGGAAGAGCGTCTGTGTCACCGAAGTGACGGCGTAAAAGGGCAACGAGGCGCCGACGATCCACAACATCCGCTGCGCCTCCGGTGAAAAAGGGAGCAACGTCGTCACCAGAATCAGCAGCCCCCAAACGGCCAGCGCCGCCACCAATTGCACCGTCAACGCCAGGCGAAAATAGTGCCGCCGTAACCAGGGCATCTGCGCCAGATCGCGCACCAGCAACGCCGGCAACCCCAGTTCCGACAAGATCTGGCAAACATTGAGATAGGCTAACGCAATGGTATATTGCCCCAACCCCACCACCCCCAATTGGCGGGCGATCACCAGTTGGAGGGCAAAGCTGGTCACAATACGCCAGAGGCTGGAACCAGCCAGCGCACCTGTATTGACCAGCAGCCGACGGCCAGTCTGGCGCGGGGTTGGTGATTGGGTTGATGTTGTCGCCCCTTGGGCCATCAGGGAAGGCGTCGATGGTTGAACCGTTTGTTTCATGACGCCGATTGTAACATGGCTTGCACGGATGGGCGAATTGATAAAGAGATTGGGAGATAGAGAGACCAAGAGATTCTCTATCTCCCAATCTCCCATGAGCCGTGCTGCGTGTTGCGTGAACTGTTGATAAATCGTCGTAAAGACGTTAGTCTTCGGGGCCTCCAGAAAAACTTAAGTCTCTACTCCCGTAAATGAACCCTAGCGCCCCCGATCTTCCCGGATGTAGGGCAGGCCCAAGGCTGCCGGTGCGCCGACGCGGCGGCGTAGGGCTTCGCGCGAGCCAATGACCAGGACCAGAATCGTGAAGAGATAGGGCAACATATTCATAAAGTAACCAAGATGGGGGCTGCGTAGGAAAAAGGGCAGACTTTGCAGATCAAGCGGCAAGCGGCGAATGGCGCCAAAGAGATAGGAGCCTAGCGCCGCTTGTAGGGGATTCCACCCGGCAAAGATGACCAACCCAACCGCGATCCAGCCCTGACCGGCAGTCACCCCTTCGATCCAGAGCGGTGTGATCGCCAGCGTTAAGGCGCCGCCGGCAATCCCGGTCAACAGTCCGCCTACGATCACATAGCAATAGCGCTGTCGGTAGACATTGATGCCCAGCACATCCGCCGCCGCCGGATATTCGCCAATGGCGCGCAATTCCTGACCAGGGCGTGTGCGATAGATATAAAACCAGGCCAATGGCGCCAACAAAAAACCGAGGTAGATGATGACATTGTGCTGAAAAAAGATCGGCCCGATAATGGGCAAATCAGCGAGGATGGGAATATCAAAATTGGGCAAACGGGGCGCCTGCTTGACTTCCACCAAAGGCGCCCCCAGCACGGCGCTCATACCGGCGCCCAAAAAGGTCAGCGCCAGTCCGCTTACCACCTGGTCGGCGCGCAAGGTGATGGTGACAAAGGCGTGCAGCAGCGCCAATCCCGCCCCCACCAATGCCGCCGCCGCCAGCCCCAGCCAGGGACTGCCACTCTGGTAGGCGACGCCATAGGCTGTCACTGCGCCCATAAGCATCATCCCCTCCACACCCAGATTCAAGACCCCCGCCCGCTCTGCAAAGATTTCGCCAATTGTAGCAAAGAGAATCGCCGTGCCGGAGCGGATGCCGGCGGCGAGTAGGTTGACAATGAGTGCTAGTTCCATCTTATGTTTGATCTATGTGCTTCCGGCAGCAGGCTCGCCCAATTGTTGCACAATCAAGTAGTAAAATTTCGTAAACAGTGTGTAATGTGATAGGCTTTACTTTACGTATAGAAAAACACCCTTCACGCTGCGCTTAAACGCACGCGGAAAGGGTGTTCTATGCTAGATCCAGCACGCCTGGAGGGATTCGAACCCCCGACTCTTGGTTCCGAAGACCAATGCTCTAGTCCGCTGAGCTACAGGCGCTTATCTGATTGCCCACAGTTTATCATAAAATTTTCGTTTCGTCCAATGTGTATGCTGTTGGGGTGTGCTTTCGCTTACCATCAGTCCGCGTGGCAGCAACCAACTCCTTGCTAGGGCTGTTATTCCGGCTATCGAGCTTGCGATTTGTTTTACCTTTGCTGTAGATATTTACAAGACGTTAAGCATGTATTTATTACTAAAATTGTAAGTATTCTGTCAGAACAAATGACTCATCCAAGTGCTATTATTTTCCGTATCTGGCATGGTGTAACATTGTTTTTCTTACGACTTTTGTAGTAGAATAACAGCAAATACTTAAATTCTCTTTCGTTGGAATTCGCATTACAAAATGTAGCCTGAATTGAGCCGAGAGCAAGGACGTGACAGCCCAACGCCTTCTTTAAGACATCATCGTTGCCTGGTTGTTGGTGGTCATCAATTTCTCCCGATTCGTGCAATGCACGACGAATCTGAACTAGAAGATTCTGAACCGTAAGATTCTGAACCATAAGATAATGGTGTCGTACACCGCCAAAAACGAACAGAACGCGTCATCGCAACACACCTGCCTATTTGTTCAATGAAGAACGGATAGCATTGTATGACAACGCAACAGTATGGGCAACAGTGTGGGCAACAGAGTGGTATCGGAGGCTTGGGAAGTCGGATGAAAGATTATTACGATATTTTAGATGTACCAATAACCGCAACCCGCGAGGAGATCAAGGCACAATACAAGCAATTGGTGCGTGTCTACCACCCCGATCGTTTCCGCGAGGCTTCCGATAAAGCTTACGCTGAAGAAAAACTCAAACAGATCAATATTGCCTTCCAAGTGTTGTGTGGCACACCAATGCAGCCCTTGTATGAGGATGGCGTTGGCGCACCACAGCCTGTCGCTTATCCCCCTGTCCTTGATTTTGGTGTCGTGCGCTACGGCGAAAAGCGTAGTTTGCCCTTACAAGTCGGCAATGTTGGTGGGCCAGTCTCGACATTACAATTGCGCTGTCATGAAAATAACAGCCCTTTTCAGATCTCGCAAGGTAAACCGGTTTATGCTGATCGGACCTTTCCGATGAATTACGAGGTCTCCATCGACACCCGCCATCTAGCGCCTAACACAACTCACCAAACTTGGCTTGAGGTCAATTTGGATGGCGTTTTTACGCGAGTTGAAGTCCGCTTACAAGTCAGCCCTGCACCACAGCGTGTTGGTCGTCATCGGCGGCACGCCTATGCTTCCCCCCGTTGGTTGACAATTGCGTTAACCACCTTGTTGATCTGTGTGGTTGTGGCGGCCCTACCGGTCATAGACTCTTTCGCATCATTCTCAACCTTAACCTTGCCCTCATTTTTCTTTTCCCGTTCACTCCATGATCTACAGGAAAATAACCTGCTCTTTGCCGCCGGCGAAAAAGGCGTTCCCATGCTCTATGTCACTGGTGAGCAGATGGGGCAACCGAAAGCGTTAGGGGTAAATGGGCGCGGGGCAGTGGGGAGTGCCGCCGGTCAACAGGTGGCCTATCTGGGGACGGATAACGAAGTTCACTTGCTGGATCTGCGGAACGGGCGGAGCAAGGTGGTGACAACCGGCGGCGAAGCCAAAAGTGATCTGCAATGGTCGCCGGACGGGAGCCAGGTAGCCTATCTACTTGGATCTGGGGAGCGCAGCCGAATCGGGTTGTACACAGTGGCGACTGGTGAGACACAGGCGTTGCCGGGGACCGGCGTTGCCGGGGTGAATCGTTTTGCCTGGGCGCCGGGCGGGAAGGTGCTGGCCTTCGACTTGTGGCAGGGGGTGGAGCGGCGAGTGTACCGCATCAATGCCGATGGCAGCGGGTTGCAGCAATTGACCCACAGCGACAGTTGGAGTCCGGCTTGGTCGGCAGATGGGCGGACGCTGGTGGTGAGTTCGGCGCAAGGCTTACAACGGCTGGACAGTCAGGGGCGCACGGTGACGACCATCAACAGTGTGGCGGGGGAAGATCCCAGTTGGTCGGCGGACGGCAAGTGGCTGGCCTATCTGACCCGCGAAGTGGCTAGTGGCGAGCAGACTTTGTGGTTGCTGGAGGTGGCGAGCGGTCAGACGCAGGCAATCACCGGCGAGAGTGTCCGTTACCAGTGGAGTCCGACGGGTGCAGTGCTGGGCTATGTCACTGGTCGCGCCCGTGGCGAAACGCCGCTGCTCTACCTGTGGACCCTCACCCCTGGCGTCCAACCTACCTTGGTTGCTGAGATCAACGACCCTCTCTTTCAATGGATAAAATAATGACAACTACTCGGCTCCTAGCCAGTCTGTGACTGGCGCCGACCCGCCAGTCACAGACTGGCTAGGAGCGGGCTGAATAGTTATAAAGCGGCATCCAGTTCATCACAGATTTCATGAAAACCACACCTCTTCTGCTGCTGCTCTTCTTTATTCTTTTCTTTACTTCGCCGGCTGGGCAAGCGGTTAGCGCCTCCCTGTCAACGCCCCTGATACAGTCAACCACCCAATCACCAGCAGACATAGGAACCATCCAACGTATCCGTAAGCGGGGCAATCGACTGGCGGTCGGCGTTCTTGTTGACCAGCCGCCTTTTGGCTACCATAATGAGCAAGGCGAAGTTACGGGCTTTGATGTGGATTTAACGCGTGCGCTGGCGAAAGAATGGGGGGTAACTGTCCAGTTTGTGCCGGTGACGCTGGCAACGCGCCTACAAAGTTTGGTGACCGGCCAGGTCGATCTGCTGGCGGCCGCTTTGCCGCATACCTATGCCAACGAGGCGTTGATTGATTTTAGCGCCCACTACTTTCTGGATACGCCGGCACTTTTGGCGCATAGCGATGTATCGCTACCAACGCTGGCCGCATTGACCGGAAAAACCATTGCCGCCGTCCAAGGCGACGATGCGCTGACAACGTTGCGAGCGATGTTGGTCGCTACAGTAGAGCCAACCGTAATGCCATTTCAGGGCTATGCGCTGGCTATGTCGGCCTTGCGGGCAGACCAAGTAGATGCGCTGCTGGGCTATCACACTCATTTGACCACTGTCAGCGCCGCAACGCCGGGGACAAGCGTCGTCTTCACCTTGTCGGAAAGCCAGCCGTTTGCCCTCGGCGTCATGCAGGGGGATGCCTATTTTCGTAATCTGGTTGATGCAACGTTACACCGGTTGCAACAGAATGGTAAGCTCACTGCGCTCTATCAACACTGGTTCCCGGAGCGGCGCCCCCCTGCCCTGCCGTTGGTGGCCGGGGAATGGCCCTATACCTTTGCCAACACACCCAACCGTCGCCCACTAACGGCTACACGCTTGACCCAGATTCAGCAGCGCGGGAAATTGTTAGTCGGTGTTGCCTACGACCTGGCCCCCTTTGGCTTTGTCGGTGAGCGGGGCAGCATTCAGGGCTTTGATATTGATCTGAGCCGTGAGTTCGCCCGCCGCTGGTTGGGTGATGCGACGGCGCTGGAATTGGTGCGCGTTACCCCGGAAACGGCCATTCCTTTATTGCGGGCCGGTCAAGTTGATCTGATTATTGCTGCCCTGCCTCTCACCTGGCACAATCGGGCCATGATCGATTTTAGCCAAAGCTATTTTGCTGATGGTCAGAGTGTGCTGACACGGGTTGATAGCCCGGTGCAACGGTTGGCCGATCTGGATCAAACCGTGGTGGCGGTGAGCAGTGGTCTGGAGAGCGTCAATGCGCTGACCACACTGATTATGGGGGCGGCGACGGGGGGGGCGGTTGGCCCTACGGTGTTGCCCTTTCAAGAGCTTCGCTCGGCGCAACAAGCCTTACTGCTTGGGCAGGTTGACGCGGTTATCGGTAGCAGTGTGGCATTGGCGCAGCTTCAGCAAGCGAACCCAATGCTCAAAATTGCTGTGGCTGATTTCACTCGTCAAGCCTACGCCATTGGCATCCCCCCGTTTGATGCGCAGTTGCGTGATCAGGTCAATTTGACGCTGCAAGCACTGGCCGCTGAGGGCGCCTACGCCACCTTCTACCAACAGTGGTTTGGCGCCACGCCCGATCCCCTGGCGCTCTGGTTCGCTGATAGTGTGTTGGTTGATCCCACGACCCAAGCTGTGCAACTTGCGCTGCGCTCGGCCGCATGGTCGATCAATGCCACCCCGGCTGCCTCAACGGCGACCACCTTGCAGCCAACCGCCACGCCAGCGCCACTACCCTCTGCGCTCATCCAACTGCCGATTCCCACGGCCATCCACCAACCGCAACCCTTGATTCTACAGCCAACCGCGACCCCACTTGCGACGCTTGCCGCTGCCGTTGTAACGCCCCTTGTACTGCGTCCTATCTTGCTTGCTACCAGCACACCATCCGCGGCGACAAGTGGCGCTCCACCATCTACCACCGTTCAGCCGGCGCTGTTGACCACCGTCACCATCCGCACGGGCCTCAACGCCAACGCGCGACAGGCGCCAGCCACCACAGCGTCGATTCTGGCTGTATTGGCCGGCGGCACCCAGTGGCCGGTGATCAACATTGCACCTGACGGTCAATGGGTGGAGGTGCAACTGCCTGATGGCGTGCGGGCCTGGGTCGCCGCCTCTTTACTGGTCACCGACAATGGGCTTGCCGCTCTGTTTGCCACGCCGACCAGCGTCCAGCCTGCTCCGACCGCGTCGCCCACGCCGACAAGCCGCCTTACCCATCGTGTCAAAGCCACGGATACCCTGGCCGGCATCGCTAAAGCGTATTACGGCGAGCAGCGCCATTGGCGCATCATCTATGAAGCTAATCGCGCCATAATCGGCGACGACCCCAACGCTCTCCCCATCGGCGTTGAATTGGTGATCCCGCCGCTGTCGGAGTGATAGGAGACAGGTAGATAGGTAGATAGGTAGCGACTCCCAGGCTGTCAATCTTCCTGTTTCCCTGTCTCCCTGTCTACCTGCCCCCCTACTCATGTGCGGCGCGGTAGCGGGTGCTGTAGCTGCGTAGGGCATCTTCGGTATTGAGGCCAGCGGTGTGGGCAAGGGCGACGAGGCGCCAGAGAAATTCGCCTAGCTCTTCTTCGGTGGGGGGTGTGGCTAACCAGTGCGCCAACCGGGGGTCGGCTTGGGCGAGGGTGGCGCGATCCAACAGTCCGGCTTTGGCGGCTTTGGCCTGGAGTTCGCGTGCTTTTTCCAGCGCCGGTAAAGCGGCGGGTACACCAGCGAGCGGGTGTACGTTGCTTTGCCCTTTGGCCGCTTTTTCCTGCGCCTTGATGGCATCCCAGTTTGCCAACACCGTATCAACACCATCCACGATTACGTCGCCAAAAACGTGGGGGTGGCGACGAATAAGTTTGGTGACAATGCTTTGCATGGCTTGGGCCATTTGAAAACGTCCGCCGTCAATCGCAATCTGCACCACCAAGACGGCAGCCATGAAAAGGTCGCCCAACTCCTCGGCAATGTGCGGGCCATTGTCAGTCATACTATCCAGATCAATAGCCTCCAATACTTCGACACATTCACTGAGCAGATCGTGACGCATACTCTGGAGCGTCTGTTTGCGATCCCAAGGGCAGCCTTGGGGCGACCGTAGATGGGCGACAATGGCTTGTAGGGCCGAAAAGCTACTGCCCGCCGGTAAGGGTGGCACACAGATCAACAGGGGCGCTGCAGCGGTTGGTAGGGTGGCCAGCGCGTGTACGGTGCTCTGCCTTGTCGCCGGTTCGCCATCAGGTTGTGCACCTGGGTGATCGAGTAGCGTTACAGGGTGAGTCGTCGGATACGCGTTGCGCAGAATATGTTGGAGTTGGGGGAGGTGGTCGGGTGATAAATCACTGACAATCAGCGGTAATTCCACCTCGACAATCGGATGGTAATTTTGGACTAGATGACTCGCCGGCACACATTGATACCCTTGCCCGGTATGGCACCCGGCGGCAGTCAACGCGGTTGCCACCAACGGGTGGAGCAGCCTGTTCTGATCATGGGCTTGCACGTTCACGCTCGCTTTCTTTTGCAAAAGAAGATCCGCCATTTTGCGAATATTCACCTTGCCAACATCTTATGCTATAATCGTAAAACAATTTTGCCATTCAGAAAAGCCATTTGGTATGCGGTTGGCGTTGCTAACCATTGTCGGTCGATTTGATAGAAAGGGAGGCCCGTCATGAATCGTAAGAAGAAGTATACTAGAAATGAAATTATCTTTTATGTACTCAGTCTGCTCATTGTCTTTAGCATGATCCTAGGCATGATTGCCGTTGCGATTACGCCGCAGTGATCACGCACCAGCGTGATCGCGTATTAGCAAGCATATAGCTGATCGCCATGAGCAATCATCGCAACCCAACAATTCATCGGTAACAAAACCACTGCTGTTATCTTTTGTGACAACTGCTCATCAACACCGCGGCATCTTGTATGTCGCCATTGCCGTTCTCTTTTTTAGCACCAGCCCTGTCCTGGTGCGTTGGGCGGCTGCCACACTCTCTTCGTATGAAATTGCCGCCGGCCGCCTGCTGACGGCTGGTTTTGTCATTGGCGGCCTGGCATTATTCTATCGGCAACCGCTGCCCACCGGGCGTAAATGGCTCCAATTTGGGCTGTTTGGCCTCATCACAGCCTTGCACTTTGGCTTATACATTGTTTCGCTCGAATTTACCACAATTGCCCACAGCCTTGCCCTCATTTACACCGCCCCCATCTTTGTCGCATTCTTCTCCTGGTTGTTTCTCAATGAGGGGCTAAATCGTCGCCAATGGTTGGGAACGTTGGTAACGGTGGTTGGGGTGGCTGTGCTGGCGGGCTTTGAGCCAAACTTTGACCGGCGCATGTTGATCGGCGACCTGTTGGCGCTGGGCAGTGCGATCTGCTTTGGTCTCTACAGTGTCGCCGGGCGCAGTCAACGCCACGCCTATGGCCTCTTCGCCTATGCCGGGGTTGTCTACTTCCTGGGGGGGATCTGGCTATTGCCAACGGCAATGGCAGGCTTTCGCACGGATGGGTACACCTGGCAAGCGGTGCTGAGTGTGGTTGCCTTGGGCCTCTTCCCCTTGGCCTTGGGCCATACGCTTTATAACGCTGCGCTTCGGCTGACCAATGCCACCCTGGTCAATCTGGTGGCGACGCAGGAGGTGACAGGCGGGATCATCCTGGGCATTTTGCTGCTCAACGAATGGCCCAGCCTGCAAAGCCTGATTGGCGTCCTGATCACCCTGTTCGGCATCGTGTTGGTTGTCTTATGATTTGAACCCGTAGTAAAGACTTTAGTCTTGCCGCAAGAGGCAAGACTAAAGTCTTTACTACGGGTTGATGCACAAAGGAGTTCCTGTCTCTTGGGCAACGAAAAACGACTTGACCTCTTTCCGCTTTCCGCGGAGATCAGCGGCGTCGGCGATGAGGCAACCCTGACCATTGCCGGGTGTGACTTGCGGGAACTGGCCGCTACCTACGGCACGCCGCTCTACCTCTACGATCAACTGACGATGGATGTGGCCGCTGCCGCCTACCGTCAGGCGCTGGCCGACTATTATCCAATGGAGGCCGGCGTCACCTATGCCGGCAAAGCTTTTCTGTGTACAGCCGCCGCGCAGTGGGTGCAGCGACAGGGGATGATGCTTGATTGTACCGGCGCCGGTGAATTACATATTGCCGCGGCTGCCGCTGTACCACGCACCCAGATCTTGGTGCATGGCGTCAACAAAAGTCCGGCGGATCTAACGGCGGCAGTGGCGCAAGCAGGGATCATTGTCGTGGACAACTTGGTGGAATTAGCGCGGTTACTTCCCCTCTTGTTGGCTTCCTCGACCGAACGCCCCGCCTTGTGGTTGCGGGTGCGCCCTGGCGTGGCGGTCGATACCCATGCCTATCGCCAGACCGGGCAGGAGGATAGCAAGTTTGGCATGAATTTGGCCGAAGCGTCCGCAGCGGTGGTGCGCTGTCAGGCCGCTGGCGTGGCGGTGACCGGCATCCATTTCCATCAAGGCTCCCACTTTCATGACCCGGAACCGATTGCCCCCGCCCTGGCAACGGTCTTGGATCTGGTCGCTGCGCTGCGCGATCAGTATGGTTGGACGCCACAAACGCTCTGTCCCGGTGGTGGCTGGGGTGTCTCCTATCACGAAGATGATCTGCCCCATCCGTCAATTGGCGCCTATGTTGCTTTTGTATCGCATTATTTGGTAGAGGGCTGTAAAGAACGGAACTTGCCGTTACCACGGTTGCAACTAGAACCGGGCCGTAGTCTGGTGGCCCAAGCCGGTGTGGCGCTCTATCGCGTCGGCGCTGTCAAACGCACCGCCGCTCGCCGCTGGCTGATGATCGACGGTGGTCTGGCCGATAATCCGCGCCCGGCCCTCTATGGCGCCCGCTATTCGGCGTTACCAGTGCAAGACCCCCTGCGCCCCAACCTCGACCCTGTCTGGTTTGCCGGCCCCTTCTGTGAAAGTGGTGATATTTTGATTCATGGGCTGCCTATGCCGGACATGGCTGCCGGTGAATTAGTCGCCGTGCCGATTGCCGGCGCCTATCAACTGGCAATGGGCAGCAATTACAACGGCGCGTGTAAACCGGCGGTCCTCTGGCTGCGTGATGGCGAAGCGCACCTGATCCAACGGCGCGAAAGTGTGACCGATTTGGTCGCCCGCGACTTACCGTTAGCCTATCTTTGAGTTACGAATTACGATTTTGGCTTGTCCAGTCAGCGTAACTCGTAACTCGTAACTCATAACTCGTAACTTCTACGGACATTCCTCACTGCCGGCCGGATAGAGCGTGACGGGGTAGCGGGTCTGATCCACCGGACCGGCGCCGCTGGCGGCTTCTTCGTAGGCGCCAACGAGCAGCGCCTGCGCGTCACTGGTATCATTTTCCAACGTGGCTAAAAATTCAGCATAGACCCCCAAATTGCCGCCGGACGCTGCGGTCTGGTTCAAGGTCGCGCCGCTACGATCCACCAACTCAACCAGTAAGCTGGCTTCAAAGGTGTTGGAATAGCCGGCGACGACCACCGGTGCGCAGACGGCTTGTCCCGGTTGCGGGTTGTTGATGTCGATCACCCGTTGGCCTGGCAGGAGCGTCATGGGAATCGCCACGGTGTTGATCTCACTGCCGTCTTTGGCGCTGGTTTCAAAAATTTCCAGCAAGCCGGTGATCGGTTCGGTGACGGTGAAACGGAGGTAGCTGTGGAAGAAGGCAAAGCCATCGACCGACCCGCCAATGGTGCTGCGTTCCGCCAATACATTACCACCGTCATCGGTCAGCCGCAGATTCACATTGCCTTCAAAGGTCTGTGAGAAGCCAACCACCTCAATCGGACTGTGATAGAGGCCATTGCCCACCGGCGAGAAGACCTCGATCGGCAGCGGCGGATCAGTCCAGACGACTGGCGCCGTGACGATTGGCGTGGCTGTCACAGTGGCGGTGGCCGTAACAACGGGCGTCTCGGTGACAGTGGCTGTCGGCGTAATCACTGCGGTGGCGGCAACGGTGGGCGTGGGTGCGGTGGTTGCTGTCGCTTCCGGCACGGTTGAGCCTGGGGTGGGCGTCGCCGGCGCCCGCACCACCAATGTCTGCCCCACATAAATCACATTGGGGTTGTCTAGGTTGTTCAGTTCCAGCAACACGGCCACTGTCGTTTCAAAGCGCCGCGCAATGGCGCTCAAAGTATCGCCCGCTTGTACGACATAGGTTGTTGGCTCACTCTCACCCGCCGTTTGGTACTGATTGGCGGCAAAGAGTGGTCGTTGGACAAGCACGGTCAGCACACAGAGTGCAAAGACCAGGATCAAGGAAAGGCTTTTGACTTTATCGAATTTATGCACAATGATCTCCTTCTGTCTTTTTGATTGGGGATGCCATAATTCTTACACGTTCCAGTGTACGGCTACCGGTGTTGTTTGTGCCAACAACAGAGATAGTATAACATGTGCCATAGGATTGCACGCTACTTGTGGCGCGAGAAAGTCAAAATATCATATTTTCCGCTCATAGCCGGTCCAAGCCTGGCGGCCCAAATCCCGGACCTGGGTCGGCTATGAGCGAAGGGAATTGTTAACCTACCTGTTGACTGGATGGGAGAAAGGCGTTTATGAGCGGACCTGTGTATGATGTAGCGGTGATTGGGGGCGGCATTGTTGGCCTGGCAACGGCCATGGCCTTGACGACGCGACACGTCACCCTGAGCTTGATTGTGCTGGAGGCCGAGGATAAGCTGGCCAAGCATCAAACCGGCAACAACAGTGGCGTGATTCATTCCGGTTTATACTACAAACCCGGTTCCTTAAAGGCGCGCAATTGTGTGGAAGGGCGGGAAGCGCTCTATGCCTTCTGTGCCGAACATAACATTGCCCATGAGCGCTGTGGCAAATTGGTGGTTGCCACCTTGCCGGAGGAATTGCCCCGCTTGGAAAAGTTAGAAGAGCGGGGTCGCGCCAATGGGTTGGCGGGCATCCGTCGCCTGCGCGCCGAAGAGCTAAAGGAATATGAACCCCATGTGGCCGGTCTGGCCGGTCTCTTTGTGCCACAGACGGGGATTGTCGATTATGTGCAAGTGACCAACACCTATGCCAGCCTGGTCGAAAAGGCGGGTGGTGTGATTCAAAAGAACACGCGTTTGCTTAGTTGTCGGCGTGAACCGAATGAATTACGGCTGGGTACTTCGCAGGGCGAGGTGCGCTGTCGCAACCTGATCAACTGTGGTGGCTTGCAATCGGATCGGGTGGCGCGCCTCTGTGGTGTTGATCCCAAGCTCAAAATTACACCCTTCCGGGGCGAATATTATGAACTGGTGCCGGCCAAACATCACTTGGTCAAAAATCTGATTTATCCAGTGCCTGATCCCGCGTTCCCCTTTCTCGGTGTCCACTTTACCCGCATGATTCATGGCGGGGTGGAGGCTGGCCCGAATGCTGTGCTGGCCTTTAAGCGCGAAGGGTACACCCGGTCTAGCTTCCGTCTGGGCGATGTGTTGGAGATGGCAACCTACCCTGGTTTCTGGCAAATGGCGCGCAACCATTGGCGCATGGGCATGGGCGAGTTCCATCGTTCGTATAGCAAGGCTGCCTTTGTTAAAGCGTTACAGCGCTTGTTGCCCGAATTGCAAGAAGCCGATGTCCACCCCGCTGGGGCCGGCGTGCGCGCACAAGCCCTGGAACCGAATGGCGCCCTGGTTGACGATTTCCGCATTGCCGAAGCGGAACACATGGTGCATGTCCTTAACGCCCCGTCCCCCGCCGCGACGGCGTCAATCAGTATTGGTCGTTCTATTGCGGAGATGGCGGAGAAGAGTTTTCGGATGCAGAAGTAGCTTGTTTCGCCCGCTCGTAGCCGGTTCGTAACCGGCGATTAAACCGCCGGTTACGAACCGGCTACGAGCGGGCTTACCGGTTACAAAGACTTAACAAAATGATGTGTCATTTATTAACAATGGCTTGCTATCCTGTTGATGGCTACAGCGTTTGTGGGGAGCCAAACGGTTGTAGTGCGCCAATGACTTCCTCGGGATTCCTTCAACTGACACACCACATGCACTCCTCGAAGGGCGGCTACGAGCACGGCGTAGCCGCCTTTCTTTTGGTAGCGGGTTTAATTGACATTTTTCCCAACGCCATGTTTAATGGAGATAGTAGACAGCAGTTGAAACTGCCGGCTAACAGTGAGAAGCCGCCTCGGCGGCTAGCTCTCAGCCGCTGAGGCGGCTTCTCACTGTTAGCGGCGGGTTTGAACCCGACTAAAATGACAGGATCGATCAATGAAAACCTGGTTTCAACGCCTCTTTGGCGCCAAGACAGCCCATTCCTCTGTTACCATTGTCTCCGGTCTGCCGCGCTCTGGCACTTCGATGCTGATGCGCATGTTGGAAGCGGGCGGGTTGCCGCCTTTAACCGACAATCAGCGCACTGCGGACATGGATAACCCGCAGGGGTACTATGAATTTGAACGGGTGAAACAACTGGATCGGGGCGATACCGCGTGGCTGGCAACCGCGCCGGGTCATGTTGTCAAGGTGATCTCGATGCTGCTCCAGCACCTGCCGGCAACTTATCACTACAAAGTCATTTTTGTGGAGCGTCACATTGCTGAGGTGTTGGCCTCGCAACGCAAGATGTTGACCCATCGCCACGAGGAGACCGACGCCGCCGATGATGCCGAGCTGACGGCGCTCTTTCAGAAACATCTCGTGGCGATCCGTCACTGGCTGGCACAGCAACCCAATTTCCAGGTGCTGTATATCCATTACAGTGATTTATTGCGGGAGCCGGAAGCGCAAGCCGACCAGATCAATCAGTTCCTGGGCGGCGGGCTAGATGTGTCGAAGATGGCGACGGTGGTGGATCCGAATCTGTACCGCAATCGGGTGTGATTCGTGGTATGTGATACATGTTGCGTATTGCGTGTACCGTAAAAAGGCAACAGGTGGCTCAAAAGTAGAGCATCGGTTGAAGCCATTGTGACAATAGTCAGTCCTACCAACTTTGTGACAGTTCACGCAATACGCAACACGGCTCACGCCGCAGCGCTTTCCTGTGCCGTCTCCGGCTGATCATTGCGATGACGCAAGATCAGGGCAATGATGGATGCAACAATGACCACCGCTGAGATAAGGTGGACAACATTAAAAGGGGTGCCGGCAAAGAACCAAGAGTCGGTGCGGATAAATTCAATAAAGAAGCGGCCCAGCGGGTACCAGATCAGGTAGCACAAGAAGAGATCGCCAGGACGCAGCTTGTTTTCAAAGCGGCGGGCGATCCAGAAGATCAGCCCGAAGCCGATGAAATTCCAGAGCGACTCGTAGAGAAAGAGCGGGTGAAAGCGCGTACTCTCCGGGAAACGGGCAAAATCATGGTAGGGGGGAATGCGATGCTGCGGGTCGATGCGCAAGCCCCACGGCAAGGTGGTCGGCGGACCATAGAGTTCCTGGTTGATAAAGTTCGCCCAGCGCCCGATGGCCTGCCCCAGCGGCACCCCAATCCCCAACCCATCCAGGTAAACCGGCAGATTGAGTTTATTCCAGCGCGCGAAGAGAATTAGGGATAACCCACCCAAAATGAGTGCGCCATAGATGTGGATACCCCCCGTCCAGATTTGCAGGATGGTGATGGGGTTTTCTAAAAAGCGCCCAAACCCCTCTGGTCCACGGGGCGATTGAATAAAGACATAATAGAGGCGGGCGCCAATGAGGCCAGGGATCAAGACCCAGACCAACATATCCCACACCTTTTCGCCATCCTCCCCACGCCGGGTGACATAGCGGCTGGCCATCCAGGCTGCTGTAATCATGCCCGTTACGAGCAAGATGCCATACCAACGCAAAGCTAGCGGTCCTGCTTGAAAAATAATCGGATCAACCGGTGGATACATAACTTTCCTCTTCGTGAGATTAAGAGATTGAGAGATTGGGAGATTAGGTTTCTGTAACGCCTAATCTCCCAATCTCTCAATCTCTCAAGATACCGTTTCGATACTGATACGTCTATTCATTCCAAATAGCCCAAGGCCCGCAATCGTCGGCGTAACTGCGGGTCATCTTGATTTAGCACTTCGGTTGACGTAATGGCGGCTTTTTCTGCGTCGCGTTCAAAGGCGCGCAAGGTCTCGCGCAGATCACGGGCCAAGTCTGGCTGCGTTGTCGTCAGATTGGTGGTCTCCTGTGGGTCGGCGATGAAATTGTAGAGTTCGAGACCATCGGCGCCGGTTTGGATCAACTTGTGTTCCTCTCGCCAAACGGCCCGGCGCTTCTGGTCGGTACGATGGTCGCGTACCAACTCCGGTTTGTGTTTGATCATCAAGTTCAGAACATTCTGTGGCGTCTGCGCTTCGGCAAAGACAACGCCGCGGTCAGGGTCATTGGCCCCCAGGTTGTGCAAGGCGTAAAGCGCTTCGGCATCCGTTGCCAGACCGGCAGCCGTCAGCGCCGTCTGGCAGACGCGGCGCGTTGAAATATTCTGATCGACTACCCCTGTCGGCAAGGCGCCGCTGGGGTCGCGTACAATCAGCGGCACATGGGTCAGCACATTGTACAACGAAACGGTATGGCCGAGCAGATGTTTTTCCCCTAGATGTTCCCCGTGATCGGCCACGACCATGACCAGGGTGCGATCCAGTGCGCCGCTGCTGCGCAATTTATTAAAAAAGCTTCCAAGTTGTTCATCTTGCGCCGCCACCTCGGCGTTGTACATGCCGTCAAGCAACGCCTTGTGTTCAGGTGTAAGCGGGCTGCTCAATGGCGCCAGCCAGCCAAAGACATCACCATTGAAGCGTTGGAGATAGCGTTGCGCAGCTTTGTCGCGCAGGAGTTCTGGGACGAACCGTTCGATGTAGGCGCGGGGCGGATGGAAGGGCATGTGCGTGCCCATTAAATTGATAAACTGGAAGATGGGTTGATCGGGCAGCGTCTCTTTGCGTTGGATCAACATGCGTGCGGCATCGTTGAGCGATTTGGCGGTATTGCCCTTAAAACTGAGCGCCGTCTGCCAGAAGGGGACCATGAGCGGTGTAAAGGCAAAATCGAGCAGCGCATCGGAGCGGGCAAAAGCGTCTTGCATTTGATGCAATACCCCACCCAACAGCCGCTTAAAGAGTTGGCGGTACTGTCCAAAGAGCGTTACTGGTCGGCCGGCTTGGTTGGGGCGATTGGTGAGCCAGCCGCTATAGTT
The DNA here is from genome assembly GCA_026645575.1 of Caldilineaceae bacterium. Next base: position 21,434 of record JAPKMW010000055.1, on the reverse strand, counting down.
GAGAAAACTGTAAAAGCCGCGCCGCAAGCCGTTGTTCACCACACCGACCAGTGGATTATTACAAAAGGCGGCGGTGTAGTAGCCATCGGCGCCCAACCGTTCGGCGAGCAAAGGCAGGCTGTTTGGGACTACTGAAAACGATTGCTGGGTGCCATGCACCGATGGGTAGAGACCGGTGAACAGGGAGGTGTGCGAAGGCACCGTCCACTGAGCGGCGGAAAAGGCATGACGAAAGCGGGTGGCATCTGCCGCAAAGGCATCCAGATGGGGGGTGGTTGGTTGGTCGTAGCCGTAGCACGAAAGCCGGTCCGCACGTTGGGTGTCAAGGACGAGTAGCACAATGTCTGGGCGGGTAGGGTCGGGACGGGTAGGCACGAGTTAGCTCCTCATAACTGGGTCGAACATTTCATGTTGACAAGTATAGCGCGATAAAGGGGAGATGCCAAAATTCTGACCGATCAAAGATTTCGCAGATTTCGTAGATTTTTTTATGATTGCTCAATGCTACCCGCGCTCAGCCGGTCATGACCGGCGTCCCCACCGCCGGTCACGGACCAGTTGGGAGCGAGTTTAGCTATTACGTGAAATTTTTGATAATTCATGTTGACAAGGGTGACGATATGACGACGATTGTACGTACTATGCGGGCAGACGATGTAAACGGGATGGTTGATGTTTTTGACGCGGTGGCTTCTACCCACCCCGGCTATATCTCCTTTAGTGAATTACAGGAAGGGGTAGCGCTCGACGCACAGACGCTCAGCCCGCACCGGCGTGAGATCTGGCAGGAAGAGTTTACCGATCTTTTTGCGAATTATCCAGAGGGTCAATTTGTGGCGGAAGATATGGAACGTGGGGTAGTGGTCGGCTTCCAAGTGGTGGAGAAGGTGGAGCGGCGCTATAGCCGTTACGGCATCCTGCAAGATTTCTGCCTGCTGCCGGCCTATCGCGGTGGCGGCGTGGGGCGCCAACTCTTTCAGGCTGCGCTCGATCAATTGCAGCGCGATGGCATCAGTCGCATCTTCTTTGAATCGGGCTATGAAAACCACTCGTTCCACGAATGGGCGGCGCATTGGGGCTTTAAACCGATTTCGGTTTACTTTATGGCGGATCGACCGGCGCGCGGCGAGAAGTAGAAAGCGGCGTCATGCTGAACACTACAGCAGAGTTGGGCGGGAACGGATTTTTTCTGTCATACCGAACATCCGTTGCCCCCCCAATCCGCTGTAGTGTTCACCCTTGCTTCGTTGCTTGTAAAGCGTCACCTATGCTATAATGCTCTTATACGCACAAATGTTCGTAGGGAGCGCTCATCATGCTGACTAATCTAGAGGCAACCCAAACGGTAGAGGTGCTTGATGCCTTTCTGCCACCGACCCGCGCTTGGTTCCAAGCCACCCTCGGCCAACCGACGCCGCCCCAGTCCCACGGCTGGCCCGCCATCCAGCGCGGCGATCATACGCTCATCCTCGCTCCTACCGGCTCCGGCAAAACCTTGACCGCCTTTCTTTGGGGTATTGATCAGTTATTTCACGATCTACAACACGAATCACGTAGCACGAATCACGCAACACGCCTTCTTTATATCTCCCCGCTGAAAGCGCTCAACAATGACATTGAACGCAACCTGCGCGTCCCACTGGCCGGCATTCGGCAAGCGGCATTGGCGATGAAGATGGAATTGCCCGAAATCACTGTGGCTGTCCGTTCCGGCGACACACCTTCCCGTGAACGGCAGGCGATGGTGCGCAAGCCGCCCCACATTTTGATTACTACCCCGGAGTCGCTCTACATTTTGTTGACTAGCCCCAAGGCGCGTGACCTTTTTCGTACTGTACGCACCGTTATTGTCGATGAGATCCACACCTTGGTCGGCTCCAAGCGGGGTGTCCACTTGGCGATTACCCTGGAACGGTTGCAACAGCTTGCCGACCAGCCGATCCAGCGGATTGGTCTCTCCGCCACCATTCGCCCTCTGGACGAGGTGGCGCGCTATTTGGGCGGTAACACTTGGCAGGGTGACGGCGACGCCCGCACCTTGACGCCGCGCTCCGTCACCATTGTCGATGCCGGCTATCGCAAAGCGCTCGATCTGCTGGTGGAGACGGTGGTGGAGGACTTTCGTAACCTGCCGGGCGACTCCATTTGGCCGGCAATTGTCCCTCGTGTTCTCGACCAGATTCGTCAGCACCAAAGCACCCTGATCTTTGTCAACAACCGCCGTCTGGCCGAACGGGCCGCCGATTGGCTCAATGAACAGATCGCCGGGGAACAAGGTACAGGGAGTGGGCTGGTGGAGGGGGGCGTGGCCAAAGGGTTGGGCATCTTTGGCGCCAGCCGCGGCGAATCCACCAACCCGATCCGCGCCCATCATGGCAGCATGTCCAAAGAGGTGCGCCTGGCGTTAGAGAATGACCTGAAAGCTGGTCGCCTGCCTGCGCTCATTGGCACCTCGTCGTTGGAACTAGGGATTGATATTGGCGCAGTCGATCTGGTTGTCCAGTTGCAATCACCCAAAGCGGTGGCCCAAGGGTTGCAACGGGTGGGCCGCGCCGGTCACTTGGTGGGGCAGACGAGCAAGGGGCGCATCTACCCCACCCACCGCGAAGATGTGATGGAAGCGGCTGCCGTGGCCGGTGGCATGTTGCGGGGCGAGGTTGAGCCGTTGCACACGCCACGGAACGCGCTCGATATTTTGGCCCAACAGCTTGTCGCCATGGTTTCGGTGGAACCGTGGTCCGTGGCGGCGCTCTATGCTCTGATCCGCAGCGCCTACCCCTACACCGATTTGACCTGGCGCGCCTTTACCGCTGTTTTAGAAATGTTAACCGGACGCTTTCCCAGTGTTGCCCATCGCGAGTTGCGCGCCCGTTTGGTCTGGGATCAGATTAACAACCAGGTGGCGGCGTTGCCGGGGGCGCGTCTCCTGGCTTTGACCAATGGCGGCACCATCACCGATCGTGGCGCCTTTGGCGCCTACCTGGGCGACGGCAAGACCAAACTGGGCGAACTGGACGAAGAGTTTGTCTACGAAACCCGTCCCGGCGACACCCTAATCCTGGGTTCACAGGTCTGGCGCGTCATTGAGATTACGGACAACAAGGTGCTGGTGGCCGATGCCCCCGGCGCCACGCCACGAATGCCCTTCTGGCGCGGCGACTTCCCCTGGCGTCCCTATGAATTAGGGCAACGGGTCGGGGCTTTCCGGCGCGCTGTGGCGGAACGGTTGACCGCCGTCCGGCGTCAGTTGGATCTCGCCAGTTGTCGCGCCCTGTTGGCAGAGCGCGAAAGCCCTTCCGTTGGCGACTTGCTGGCCTGGTTGCGCCACGACTATGCGTTGGATGCCAACTCAGCCTGGGCGGTGATCGACTACGTGGCCGGTCAGTTGGATCACGCCGGCGTCATCTCTTCTGACCGCACCATTTTGGTTGAACTCTTTGAAGATACGCTGGGCGACCCGCGCCTGGTGGTGCAAAGCCCCTTTGGCGGCAAGGTCAATGGTCTTTGGGGGTTAGCCCTTGCCAGTGCTTTGCGAGAACGGCTCGGCGTTGAGGTCGAGTTGGAGAGTAACGACGACGGCATCCTCTTCCGCTTCCCCGATGCCGATGCGGAAATCCCCATCGATCTGGTGACGACCATGAGTGCCAGCGAAGCGCGCGAACGGATTTTGCAGGAGTTACCCAACTCGGCGGTCTTTGGCGCCCAATTTCGCCAAAATGCGGCGCGCGCCTTGATGCTCCCCGGCGCCGGCAAGGGCAAACGCACCCCCTTCTGGTTGCAACGCTTGCGCGCCAAAGACCTGTTGCAGATTGTGCGCAAGCTGCCCGATTTCCCCATTGTTGCCGAAACCTATCGCGACTGTCTGGAAGAGGTGATGGATCTGCCTCATCTCGAACAGGTGTTAACCGGCATCCAGCAGGGAACCATTCGGGTGGAAGTGCTGGAATCGTTCACCCCTTCGCCGGTGGCGCAGAGCTTGCTCTGGGATCTCATCGCCTTCTATATGTATGAGTGGGATACACCCAAGGCCGAACGGCAGTTACAGACGCTGGCGATCAACCGTGACCTGTTGCAAGACCTGCTCAAAGATGTCAATTTGGCCGATCTGCTCAAGCCTGAAGCGGTCGCAGCCATTCGCGACCAACTCCAACGCACCGCCCCCACGGCCCAGGCGCGCACCCGTGAAGAACTGGCCGCCCTTTTCCAAGAACTTGGTGATCTCGCCACCAGTGAAATCGCCCAGCGCACCACTGTTGATCCCGCTGGTTGGATCGGTCAACTGGCCGGCGCCCAACGCATTGTCGAACTGGCGATCCCCACTGCTCATGGCCCGCGCACCCGCTGGGTCGCCGCCGAGTATTTGCCGGAGTATGTCGCCGCTTTTACCCAGGACGCGCGTCCTGACGAAGCCCGGCGCGCCATTTTGGAACGCTTTTTGCGGCAGGCGGGGCCGGTGACGAGTGCGCTGATTTTGGCCCGTTATGCCTTTCCGGTGGACTGGCTGGAAAGTGAACTGGCGCGCCTGGTGGAAAGTCATGCCCTGGCGCATGGACAATTCACGCCGGTGGCAACCGCTGCCGCCGAGTATCTCGACCGTCACACACTGGAGCAGATGCACCGGCGCACCCTCACCTTGTTGCGCAAAGAGGTGCAACCGGTGCCGTTGCCGGTCTATGCCGACTTTTTGACGCGCTGGCAACATTTGCATCCGGCCACCCGTTTACAGGGCGAAGGCGCGTTGCGCAAAGTGTTGCAACAACTGCGCGCTGTGCCGGTCATCGGTCGCCTCTGGGAGAATGCTGTTTTGCCGTTGCGGCTGGCGCACTATCAGCCTGTAGAACTGGCAACCCTCTGCCAAAGCGGCGATCTGGTTTGGATTGGCGCCGGCGGTGTTGATCCACGGCGGGGACGGATTCGTTTCCTCTTCCGGGGGGAAGGCTGCGTTTATCTCGAACTACTGCCGACTGATTTCACCCCACTGGGCGCCGATGCCCAGGCAATCTTGGCTTTCCTGAAGAGCGAAGGCGCCGTCTTCGCCACCGATTTGCGCTCTGCTTTGGATATGAGTGAATCTGCCGTGGAATGCGCCTTGTTGGAACTGGTGATGGCCGGGCTGGTGACCAATGATAGCCTGCTCGCCTTGCAACGGTTGGTGCAGGGGAGCGCGCCCCGTCCAGCCCAGTCGCAACGTCCCCTGAGTACCCTTGAAGCTCAGTTGGCTGAACGGCTGGGTAATCGCGAACCGCACTTTGCCATTGGTCGCCGGCCCAGTCGTAGCGACATGCAGGCGGCCAAACGGCGGGTACGCCAACGGCTGGAACGGGTTGAAGAAGTGGTTATTCCTACTGCCCAAGAAGGTCGCTGGACGTTGGTGCATCGCTTTGGTGTCTTGGGCAAAGCGCCAACTTTGGCCGACCAAGTGGCGCAACAGGCACGTCAATTGTTGGCGCGCTGGGGCGTCGTCACTCATGAAACCCTTACCAATGAAGTCGGCGCCTGGGATTGGGGCTTGCTCTATCAGGAGTTACAACGACTGGAAATGCGCGGCGAAGTCCGGCGCGGCTACTTTGCCCAAGGCTTGCCGGGGGTGCAATTTGCCCTGCCGACGGTGGTGGAAGAGTTGCGGGGATTGGGGAGTGCATCCACAACTGACGACACGCTTGTCCTGCTCAACGCTTGTGACCCCGCCAATCTCTACGGCCCGACCTTGACCGACAGTCCCTTGCGCTTTGACGGTCAACCTTTCACCTTTACCCGGATTCCCTCCACCTGGCTGGTGCTTCACCGCGGGCTACCCCTCCTACTCATCGAAGGCAATGGCGCCCATCTGACCACCGGAGAAGGTGTTGATGATAGCCTGTTGCAAGGAGCCATTGCCTGTTGGCTGCGACACGTCGCCGGTTTTGAACGCCGGTTGATGGTTGAACAGTGGAATGAACAACCCATCCTGGGCAGTGCTGGTCAACCGTTGTTGGAGGCGGCTGGATTCTATCGCGAGTATCCGGTGATGGTGTGGGCCGGGCGATGAAGTATGGATGAAAGAGTGACTGCATTCCGGTACATTGTAGCTGGTAGTTTGCTCAAATCGAATTAAGTAAAGCCCAGAAAGTCTTTAGACATAAAATTGCATTTTTACTCATGTGAACACAGAATTCTATTTCTAATTACTTTCTGGGTTTTACTTAGCAGGCATAAGTAAATCAAAATTAATTCGCGTGTCGTTTGTTGTCATGATCAGCGCGACTCCTCTGTTGTTAGCCAATCAGCGAGGAAGGCGAGTAGCTTATCTGTATTGGCCGCGCCGACCGTAGCCGACGCATAGCGCCGCGGGTCAATGCCTACCAGGCCATAGCAGGGATGACCGGCATATTCAGCGCCCATCCAGTTGATGCGTTCTTCCGGCCCGCCAATGTCGTTATTGGGGTTTTCCCGCAGCGGCGCCGGGTTGACTAGCTTGGCATCCAGGTAGAGCATGGACGACGTTTCATATTTGGCGGCGTGGTCGCCCTCCACACCGGGGACTTGATTTTCGATGAGCGCCAACACGTGCATAGCGCCACCGGCCTGTTGATAGGCCGTCACGCCGGCATCCAGATATTGACTGCGGTTCGGGTAATGGCCGGAGATGAGAATGGCATGGCTGTAGCCGTCGCGCTGGAAGCCATGCAGCAGATCGGTGACAATTTGGGTCATCGCCTGGGCATTGACCATAAAGGAGTGGGGCCACTGGGTATGACCGCCGCCGGAACCAAAGTAGATCGGCGGATAGACTACGCCGCCAGCTTGCATGGCTAGCCCGACCAATTGCTCATGTGCCTTGAGTGCGTCCAGCCCGACGGGGTTGTGATAGCCATGCCATTCCAGCGCGCCAAATGGTACATAAATCGCCGGTCGCCGGGCCTTGGCAGCGTCGATCTGGGCGGGGTGCATTCGCTCCAGACGGACTTCGGTTGTGAGTTGGTCTGTGTAAATTCCCATAAAGGTTTCCTATCTTTGCAATGCGCGGTTAGTGATTACTTTCCGGTCTGATTTTGGCAAAGACCAAGGTATCGCGCAACTCATTCGTCATCGGGCAGCGATCTTCGTTGCGGAGCGTCCCTTCCAGCATGAAGCCGCCACGCCGTGCGACCGCCGCACTGCGTTCGTTCTTGGCATCACAACGAATCTCAACCCGGTGCGCGCCCAAGGTGGTAAAGGCAAATTCCGTGATGGCGGCAACGGCTTCCGTGATATAGCCTTTACCGGCATAAGGGGTGCGCACCCAATAGCCGATCTCGAACTTGGGCACCGTCCAGTTGATACGATGCAACCCGCTGCTGCCCACCATGATCTCCGTTCCTTTGAGCAACAGTACCAGCGGCAACTCTTCCCGTTTCAGAAAGCGGATATGGGCTTCACGGGTATAGCGTTCGTTATCCTCAACCGTGGGCGTCTGTTGCGCCCACACCATCCAAGGGCGCAACTCGACCAGCGAGTCGAGAACAGCCGCATTAACCATCGCCCCATCACCTGGGCGGGGTGACCGAATCAGTAACCGGTCGCTCTCGAAGCTGTCGGGAATGTTGCGCAAGATATTGTCCATAGGAAGCTCCTCTAGCCGTCTTGGTAACACGCTTGGTCTCGTTAGCAACTAATGGTAAGCTACCATGAGCGATTTACCAAACACCATCACCCCACAGCAGAGAGGAGACCAACCGATGTCCTACCAATTGAACCCAACCCAGATGTATCGCATGCCGACGCACTTTGGCCCAGCCACCGGTCCCCGCCGCGGCCCGGAGGGCAACCGCTTCGCCTGCAAAGAAAACCCCAAGAGTACAGCTATTGCTGTCAGCTTTTTGACCAACGCGGCACAATTGATGCCTCTCCTACCACCCGGCTTTACGCTGGCCGGTGAGCCAGTGGTGACGGTGACAGCCTCTTACATCACCGAAATCGAATGGCTGGCCGGGCGCGGATATAATACGTTAGGCGTTAGCTTTCCGGTCACCTTCACTGGGCAGGTTGATCGGGTGACCGGAAATTTCCTTACGGTTCTCTGGGAAAATCTCACCGATCCGATCATCACCGGGCGGGAAGAGTTGGGCTTTGCCAAAATCTACTGTGAATTGCCCGAGCCAACCATCCTGCATGGCACAACTCATTGCACCGCCAGTTGGTTGGGCTTCAAGTTCATGGATCTTAGCGTCACAGGGTTGATGCCCGTATCAACTGATGCGCCGGCATCAACGACCAGCGCCACGCCGATTGACGGGCTTCTCCATTACAAATATATGCCACGCACCGGTGACTGGGGGCAGGCCGATGTCGCCTACCCGGTGTTGACACCGGCAGCGACACCCAATCGGGTGGTTAAGGAACAATGGCAGGGCATGGGACGGGTGACCTTTCATTCCGCTCGTTGGGAAGATCTACCCACCCAGTACATGATTGTCAACACCTTTCATGGGCTGGAAATTCTTGACTATCGCAGCGCCACGATCACCAAAACGGTCGGCGGTAAAGATTTGTACGACCAACGAATTTTGCGTTAACACATTTTGAACAGCCTTGGCTGCCACTACGCTCGTAGCCAGTCCGTGACTGGCGTCCCCCCCGCCAGTCACGGACTGGCTACGAGCAAGCTTTCAATTGCATCAAAAGAGCGCTAGAACAGACGTTTGGATAGACAGACTGATAGACAGCCAATGCCGCGCCGTGCGCTATAGTATCCACAGGTACGTGATTTTAGAAGGAGAACAAACGTATGTTGATGGATATTAACACCCTGGCGACGATCCAGCAGGATCGCCATCAGGAGTTGATGCGCCTGGCGGAGCAACAGCGGCTGGTGCAGACGCACACCGCAAACGGCAACCGAACCCAGGCAAAGGCGATGAGTGGGGTAAAGCATAGCGTGACCCGCACTAGCTTGCAGGAAAAATTGTTTGCCGTGTTCCAAATGAGGATTCGTACACTGCTGCCGCGATAAGCGCAACACATGTATGAATAACGGACGAATAGTCAATTGTTTACCCAAAAGTGAGGCTATGATGATGATGTGCTATCAACAACAAGCAGAACTGGCCCTGCTACAACATAAAGCACGGCTGCAAGAAGTGGCCCAGGCCCGGCGTATTGCCCACCTTCGGCCACGACGGACCCCGAATTTGTCGACTTGGTTCGCACGGCTGTGGGCGCAACGGCACGCAGGGAACAACCAACCGCAGCCGACTCGCACCGATAGGATCGCTGCCATGCGGCACCAACCAAGCTAGGTGGCTGTGATGAAAAATGAATATCAACAAAGTGGGGAGCGTATATACGCTCCCCACTTTGTTGTATAGGCATTATTACATCCTACTTGAGGTAAACCGGTTGAGACACCTTCGCTCATCTAACACTAACCGCAAGCGTTTCTTTCATGGGAATGGTTGATCACGTTCATCGTTTATCCGCCCATTTTGCTCTAGTTAACGAACTCTTCCGGCGCGCCGAACGTGATGAAGAAGTGCGTCGTATCCTTACCGCAACCGATGTAAGCTGGTCTAATTATTTGATGCCATTGTTACAAAGCGGTATTGCAACGGGCGCTTTTCGGACTGATCTTAATCCGCATGTGGTTGCTGTTTTAATTATGAGTGCATTCAAAGGACTTAGCACGCAGCTCACCTTAACAACTATGGTTGGCAAATCACACGCGCTGATGTAACGGATTACATGTTAACCCATCTGGAAGATAGCGCTACCTTACATCGGTTTAGGCGTATTCAAAGAATAAAGTATCCAGAGTCGTACGGGCATGAGATTGGGCGGAAGATCACTTCGTGGCAAAGGGATGATGCTCCCCGCCCAACCTCGTGCCCCTACTGGATAGCTATTTATTTGAATATGCCTTATCTCGCTGGCTTATTAACCATTGAAAGAAATTCAGTAACTGCTCAGGTGCGTTGCACTGGTCAGGTGTAGATTATTCATCCGACCATTGTTTGACCAGTGCCGAGCACCTGAGGCTGAGTAATTACGAAATTCATATAAAAAAACGCACGTGGGCGTGCCGACTCCTCATGGCTAAAAAGTAAATGGTCGCGCCACTAGGAGTAACGGCCCAATGCCTCAGCCAGGGGGGTCAACATCTCTAACTTCCAGGGCGCAACTTTGGGCGCAACGGAACAGGCCGTACTCAAAATATAACCGCCGCCCGGCATTCCCGTGACAATGCGGTCGGTCGCCATGTCGATCACCTCCTGCTCGTGCTTGGCCTGTAGCAGTTCAACCGAGTTCATGTTGCCCTTGATAAAGACCTTGTCGCCGATCTGGGCTTTCACCGTTGCCAGTTCAGTGTTGCCCAGCGGTGGCGGGTCAAAGGTGTCGATCCCCTGGGTGCCGGTTGCCAGCATCAGGTCGAGCCGATCGCCGATGCTGCCGCAAGTATGGGTGTAAATCGGAACGCCGGTCGCCTTGACCGCCTCAGCCACCCGCCGTTCATAGGGGACAACGAACTCTTTGTACATACGGGGCGAAAGGAACGGCCCGCCGACAAAGGCCGACGACATCAATACGGCATCAACCCCACGTTTCGCCTGCGCTACCGCCCAAGTGATCGCCGCCTCGGTAATGCGGTCAAGAATGGCGTGGACCTTCTGCTTGTTCATGATAAAGGTGACGAGCGCCTTCTCGTAGCCAAAGAGTTCCAGGTAGTGGGTCAATGGCGAAAAGACTTCGCCATGCACAGAGACTTCATCGCCTACCCGTCGTTTAACGGCGTCAATGGTGTCGAAGAAGTAGGGCGGAATCTCGGCCAGTGGCCCCGGTTGTGCTTTGCCGTCGAGCCAGGGGATGTGATAGGTGTTCCACAGGTAGCCCTTGAGTTGATCCAGCCCGCTGAGGTCATCCGGGTCGAGCGTCGCAAAATCGGCGCGGCTGGGAACATCGGGGTTGGCGACATGGAGGTGTGGGTTGTCATCCCAGGGAAAGAAGGTGCGGTCGCCGGTGTCCCAGGTGATCCATTGGCCGTCATCGTTTTTGGTGATAGACTGAATGCGGTCGAGCAATCCCGGTGGTCGGCCCGGCAGGTTGATGAGAATGCCATCAAAGCGGTAGCGCCGTTGCAGCGTTACGAGCGCTTCAGCAAAGCCCTCGCTGGTAAACCAGATCTCTTGCGGTGACAGGTCGGTGTTGAGAAAATAGTGGCCGAGCGCCAGTTGACACATCACCGGCACCCGATCGGGCAATTCATGGTGCATGGCCGCCGCCATGCGTTGACGTGAATTCATCAGGTAGCTTTCCTCTGGAACAGGACGAAGATATGGCCCCAATGATCGCATGGATCGCGGCTGGCTGTCAAACCTGGTACAACCAGCCACTTCGCCCAGCGGGCGCGCAGCCAGACCAAAGCGTGGGGTGACGTATATACACCGACATTACTCTGCCCGCTCGTAGCCGCGGCAGATCATGCAGAATGGAGTGTCTTACTTCGCGTTCCAACCGCTCATCAGGTATAATATCCTCCATTGAAATTATCGATTCATTCAACCAAGGAACAAGGCATGTCAACATCATCCGCCCCAGGCCAATCGTCCTTTCAGCCAGCGCAACGGGTACGCAGCTTTGGGACGACGGTCTTTGCTGAATATACAGCCCTAGCGATTCAACACAACGCGGTCAATTTGGGTCAAGGCTTTCCCAACTTTCCCGCCCCTGATTTTGTCAAAGAGGCGGCGCAACGCGCCATTGGCGCCGATCTCAATCAATACGCGCGCAGCGCCGGCCATCCCCGGCTGATCACTGCGCTGGCGAAGGTCTATGGCCCGCTCTTTGGCCGCGATCTCAACCCGCAAACCGAAATTGTCATCACCACCGGCGCCACCGAGGGCATCTTCGCCACGGTGCAAGCACTGGTGCAAGCCGGCGACGAAGTGGTATTGATCGAACCATTTTATGACAGCTACGCGCCATCGGTCATTATGGCCGGCGGCACGCCGGTCTATGTGCCATTGCGCCCTAAACCCAACGCTGCCACCTCCGCCGACTGGGTGCTGGATATGGCCGAGTTGGAGGCCGCTTTTAATGAACGCACCCGCCTGCTCATCATCAACACGCCACAGAATCCACTGGGCAAGGTTCTCAGTCGGGCGGAACTGCAACAGATTGCCGATCTAGTGCAAAAGCATGATGTCTTGGTGCTGAGTGATGAGGTCTACGAGTGGATGACCTATAGCCCGCTGGGTTCTGAGCAGCAGCGGGTCGAACATGTGCGCATTGCCACCCTGCCCGGCATGTGGGAACGCACGGTCACACTGGGGAGCGCCGGTAAGACCTTCTCCGTCACCGGCTGGAAGATCGGCTGGGCGATTGCGTCGGAAAAGCTGGCCCACGCCATTTTTATGGCCCACCAGTGGATCCCCTTTGCCGTAGCGACGCCATTGCAAGAGGCGGTCGGAATTGCGATGGAAGTGGCGCCCGACCATGATTATTTTAACTGGTTGAGCCGGATGTATCAGGCCAAGCGTGACCTGTTGCTCAATGTGTTGCAAGATGTTGGTCTGCCGCCGCTGACACCTGATGGTTCCTATTTTATTCTAGTAGACACCAGTGGACTTGATGCGCCGCTCGAACCAGGTGTGCGACGCGATGTCAACCTTTGTCGCTGGTTGACGCGTGAGGTAGGGGTGGCCGCCATTCCCCCCAGCCATTTCTATAGCCCGGCCCATCAATATTTAACTGACAATTTAGTACGTTTCTGTTTTTGCAAAACTGACGAGATGCTGGAAGAAGCGGCGCGCCGGTTGCAGACAAAATTACGAAGGTAAACAGGTAAACAGGTAGACAGGTAGACAGGTAGACAGGTAGGTAAGACGTGTCTACCTGTTTACCTGTTTACCTACCCAGAAAGGATAAATCATGTTACAAGTCGATGTAACCCAAGGTAATCTTGCCCAGCAACTGACCGACTGCGTTGTTGTCAACCTCTTTGAAGGGGTGACAACGCCGGGGGGCGCAACCGGTGCGGTTGATCAAGCGTTAGGTGGCGCTATCAGCAACCTAATCGCCACCGGTGACTTTACCGGCAAGGCCGGCACGACCGCCGTTCTCTATACCAATGGCAAGCTACCAGCCGGTCGCGTCTTGGTCGTTGGCCTGGGCAAGGCGGAGAAGTTTGATCGCAAAGGGGTGCGCAAAGCGTCGGCCACGGCCTATCAGGCATTACGCAAACTCAAAGGGGTCAAAGCCTATGCCACCATTGTCCACGGCGGGGGCATTGGCGGGTTGGATGTTCAGGCGGCGGCGCAAGCCACGGCGGAAGGCGCCATCCTAGCCGCTTATCAAGCGCCTAACTACAAACGGGAAAAACCAGAAAATGGTCCCGGCAGTTGTACAGTTGTGGAGTTTGATGGCAACAAGATTAACGCCGTCACCACTGGTGTCCAACGGGCTAAAGGGATCGCCGCTGGCGTCTACCATGCCCGCGATTATGTGAGTGAGCCGCCCAACGTCCTCTTCCCGGTCGAATATGCCCGGCGCGCCCAGGCGATGGCGGCGGAAGTAGGCTTGCAAGTGACCATCCTTGACGAAGCCGCCATGCGTGATCTGGGCATGAACATTCTGTTGGCTGTCAGTCAGGGCAGCGAACAGGAAGCGCAGATGATCATCTTGGAACATGCCCCCGTCGGCACGGAAAATCAAGCGCCGCTCATCTTTGTGGGCAAGGGCATTACCTTTGACACCGGCGGCATTAGCATCAAGCCCTCGGCGGACATGTGGCAGATGAAAGATGACATGGGCGGTTCTGCGGCGGTGATCGGCGCCATGGAAGCGATTGCCCGGCTCAACGTACCCCGGCGGGTGATTGGCGTTGGCGTCTGTGTGGAAAACATGCCCGATGGCCGCGCCTTCCGCCCTGGTGATATTTGGACGGGCATCACCGGCAAAAGCGCCGAAATCATCAGCACCGATGCCGAAGGGCGCTTGGTGCTGGCTGATGCGCTGGGCTATGTGGCGCGCTATAACCCCGCCGCCGTTGTGGATCTGGCAACGTTAACCGGCGCGATTGGCATTGCCCTGGGCGCACAGGCAGCCGGTCTTTTTAGCAACAACGACGCCCTCCAGAATGCCTTGCTAGGGGCGGCGGAACGCTCCGGCGAACGGCTGTGGCCCATGCCCATGTATGACGAATACCTGGACGACATCAAAAGCGACATGGCCGAGTTGAAGAACTCCGGCGGTCGCTTCGGCGGCGTTTCCACCAGCGCCAAATTTATCGAACATTTCACCGAAGGCTACCCGTGGGCGCACCTGGACATCGCCTCTATGGTCTGGACCGGCGGCGACAAAGATCCCGCCACGCCCAAAGGCGCAACGGGGTATGGGGTGCGGCTGTTGGTGGAGTTGGCGGAGACGTTTTGATAACTGTTACTGGATATTAGGTATTGGGTATTGGATATTGGGTATTTGCTATTGTTCTCAACATCGGCTCTGTATGCAAGGGAAAATACCCAATATCCAATACACAATACCTACAAAATAAGGGGTAAGTCGCATGGACACAACTGGCATCTGGCCGGTTTTACTGCCGATTTTGCTGGCAGCCGTAGGCGTCGAGCGCGCCATTGAGATCATCTGGAACTATTTGGAGTGGATCTTGTTGAGCTTTGGCCGCTGGCAGGCCGAGCAACTTAAATCGCCCCAGTATCTCCAATTCAAGAGCGGCACCAGCCTGGTCTTTGGCGTGATGCTAGGCATTATTGTCACCAACTTTACCGGGATTCGTCTCTTTGAGTTGCTGCGGCCCGGCGCGGCCGGCTTGTTAGACAACATGCCGATTACCTGGGATATTCTGATCACCGGTTTCATCATCGGCGCCGGCGCCAAACCGGCCCATGATCTGCTGGGAATTCTGACACAGATCAAATTCTTGCTCAATACCAGCGCCATTCGTCAACGGGAGGCTGCCGCAGCCTCATTAGCTGATGGCGTGTTAAAGTTGGCGCAAAGCGAAGCGCAGGGCATGGTCGATGTCCCTGGCGTTGGGCCGGCGCGCATCCCAATGGGGACGGCGGCGCGTGGGCTGCCAGGTGAGGAAGAGGAAACCGATCCGGGAGAAAAATCGGCAACGGAACGGTATATTGAAATTTTGCGCAGTCGCACTGCCGTGTAATGAGTTAATGGAGAATGGAAATAATTAATTATTAACCATTCTCCATTCTCCATTAACTCATTCGATAGGCACGCTTCGGCAACGCATAGGCCATGTCTCGCGCCATTGCGTGGGCATCCTCTTCTGGAACAATGTACCGCACCACCAGCCCGGCAAGCCAGTTGGCGCTGGCCCGACGCCAGAGATCGTGGCGGGCGGGAATCGAGGCAAAGGCGCGGGTATCATCATTAAAGCCAGCGGTGTTATAGATGCCGGCAGTCTCCATCACCAGATCAAAATAGCGCTTCATGCCATTAAGACTATCATAAAACCACCAGGGCGGCCCCAGTTTCAGGCTGGGATAGTGGCCGGCCAACGGCGCTAGTTCGCGACCGTAGGTATTTTCATCCAGCGTAAAGAGAATGAGCGCCAGCCGGTCATCATTGCCGTAGAGCGTGAGCAACGGGCGTAGACTGCGGGTGAAATCGACCGCAATCGGGATGTCGGCCCCTTTGTCACGACCAAAGCGTTGGTAGAGCGGATCATTGTGGTTGCGCAATGAGCCGGGGTGCAATTGCATCACCAGCCCATCATCAATGCTCATGCGCGCCATCTGCACCAACATGTGGCCGGTAAAGCGTTCGGCATCATGGGGCGAAGCAGCGCCACGCAAGGCCCGTTGGAAGATCGTCTCCGCCTCCGCCGGGGTCAGGTCAATGGTAAAGGGGGTCAGCGCGGCGTGATCGGTGGCGGTGGCGCCCATTGCTTTGAAGAAAGCCCGGCGGTTTTCCAACGCATCAATAAAACTCTTGTAGTTATGCACCGTAATACCGCTCACGGCACTTAGCGCGTCAATGTTGGCGCGCCAACCATCCATCTCAATATTCACGACCCCATCTGGGCGGAAGGTGGGGCGCACATTCCCCCCCCAACCGGATGCCTGGATCGCCTTGTGATAGTCAAGCGGATCGGTGGCGGCGTCGGTGGTGCAAAGCACTTCGACATTGAACTGTTGGAAGAGCGCACGGGGCCGGAAGGCCGGTTGTGTTAACTTGTCGCTGATCTGGTCATAGATGGCGTCAGCGGTGGCGGCAGTGAGCGGTTGGGTCACGCCAAAGATCGATACCAGTTCTTCGGTGATCCAGGCGCCGGTGGGCGTGCCGCGGAAGAGGTAAAAATTTTCGGCAAAGAGGCGCCAGATTTTGCGGTGATCGCGCTCCACCCAGCCGTCATCATTGGGGCGAATGCCGACTGCGTCGAGCGGGATGCCCTGGGAATAGAGCATCCGAAAGACATAGTGGTCGGGAATGATAAAGAGATCAGCCGGCGTACCAAAGGAGGCGTTTTCATCGGCCAACAGCTTGGGATCGACATGACCATGCGGGCTGACAATGGGCAAGGTCGCCACGCCTTCATAAAGCGCACGGGCAAGGGTGCGGGTGGCTGGGTCGGGGTCAAAATAGCGGTCTGGGTGTAGGGACAACTGGCTCATGGTTAATCTTCCAACTCATCTTCGTTGATGTCTAAGGTTTGTGGTCAGGCTCACACTCTATCACAGCGCCTCGGTCGCGTCAAATACAGCTATCCAACCACTCCTGTGGTATCCTAGCAAAACCAACGAACGAACCAACGAACGAACCAACGAACGAACCGAAGGAACGCTTATGCAAATCACTGACATTGAGCCGGTTGTCATCCACGTCAATCACCGCGGCGACTGGCTCTTTCTCCTTGTCCACACCGACGCTGGCTTGACCGGCTTGGGAGAAGCCAGCCACAGCAGCAATGATGCTTTATTGCTTGATCTGCTGGCGCGTGTCAAGCCACAACTCATTGGTCAATCGGCAATCAATATTCATGCCCTCTGGCAGAAGTTAGTCCGTGTTGACGCCGGGCGCGTCGGCCAAACACTGTTAAGCGGGCTGGAGATGGCGCTGTGGGACATTTTTGGGCAAGCGGTCGGTCAGCCGATCCATGCCCTATTGGGCGGCGCCTTGCGCAAGCGCATTCGCCTCTACGCCAACATCAACCGCCATGTTCAGGGGCGTTCTCCGGCAGCCTTTGCCCTGGCGGCGCAACAAGCGGTAGCCGAAGGCTTTACGGCGATCAAACTGGCGCCCTTTGATGAACTAGCCGAACGCGATCACATGCGCACCGGCCCCAATGCCGCCTGGCGTCCCGGTGTGGAGCGGGTGCGCGCTGTCCGCCAAGCGATTGGCGATGGAGTTGAACTGGCCGTCGATTGTCACAGCCGTATGGAACAGTCGGAAGCGATAGTTGTCGGGCGGGAGCTGGCGGATTGCAACCTCTTCTGGTATGAGGAGCCGGTGCATCACAACTTTCCTGCTGAATTGGCCGCCGTGACCAACGCCGTGCCGATGCCCACCGCTTCTGCCGAGAGCCTCTTTGGGCTGGAAGCCTTTCGTCCCTTTTTCCAAAGCCATGTCGTTGATGTGATCATGCCGGATGTCAAACATGCCGGTGGTCTGTTGGAGTCGAAGCACATTGCCGAGGCAGCGCGTATGAATGGGCTGCTGGTGGCGCCCCACAACCCATCCGGCCCGGTGGCAAGCGTTGCCAGTGGACACCTCTGTGCGGTCTTGCGGAATTTCTACATTCTCGAATATGCCTGGGGCGAAGTGGATTGGCGGGCGCAATTACTGGAACCGGCGGAAGCGATTGTCGATGGACATTTACTGGTTTCGGACGCACCAGGCTTGGGGCATCGGCTCAAGCCTGATATGGTCAAGCAACATCGGCGGCGCCAGGCGAGCGCTACGGATTCAGCGAAAGTGCAATTTCCTCAAGGGTGATGCTACCCCCTGTCTGGGTGTATCTCAGTTTGGGGGCAACTAACGCTCTAGCCGGATTGTCAAATCCGGCAATTCGGTGGTGGATTTGACAATCCACCACGAGCGTAAAAAATTCCCCCCAAACTGAGATACACCCCCTATCTCTTCAATTTGACAAAAGGAGGGATAGGGGGTACAATACGCTAATCCTAGCTGTTGATCTACGCTTTTCAATAGCGTTACCCGTGGCTCGTTCGTCTAGCGGCCTAGGATATCGCCCTCTCAAGGCGGTGACACGGGTTCGAATCCCGTACGGGCTACCTTACCACAGAAGGAAAGCGGCTCGCTGGCAAACAAGCCAACGAGCCGCTTTTCTTTTCCCTGTGCCGAATTAGAAGGGAACACGCGCCTCGTCACCGACTGGCGCTGCTTCCGCCGGGGCGGTGTCATGCGCGCCATTGCTATTCCCGCCCTTGCTCTCCATCAACCGGAGTTCATTGCCGGTCACTTCAATACTGGCGCGCATATTGCCGTCACGATCAGTCCAGGGTCGGGCATTATCAACTTCACCAATAATCATGACCCGATGACCTTTCGCCAGATATTGGCTGGCAATCTCTGCTTGCCGACGCCACAAACTGATACGAAACCAGGTTGTTTTTTCTTGGGACTGTCCTTCAGGCGTGTTCCAGCGTTTATGGACAGCCATATTGAAGGTAGTAACAGGAACGCCAGAAGCCGTGTAGCGCATCTCCGGCTCTGTACCGAGGTGTCCGATCAGAATTAACTGTTGGTACATAAAAACTCCTTTGGTTGTAATAAAGATGGGTCAACTGGAAGCCACGGGGCGGGCATGGCATCTTCCGGGAAGATCGGTTCTGTTGACCGGAACGTCCGGTTAAATCTTCCCGGAAGATGGTTGGCAAGCCCCTGAGTACCAATTGAGCGATAGAAATGATTGAGCAGCTTCGCATGAAGAGTTCAAAGCCAAAGCATAACGAATTTCCTCGTAAGCGGCATCGGTCAAATAGTACAGACCATCTTCATTGCAATACTGTAGCCGTAAGGCTAGAAGGGTTGTTTCTCTTTGCCAATCAAGTCGGCTTTTGCCGTAATGCTCGTTCCTGCATGGGTGCGCCGGTTAGCCATCCTACCCTGAAGTTGTTATAATAGGCGTCTATTGGCAGGTTCTAACCCTGCCCAAATCTTATTTTGGATTTTAGATTTTAGATTTTGGATTGCTAGTGGCGCCGCGTTGTAAAACTGCAATCCAAAAGCACAAATCCAAAAGCTAAAATTGTCAGGGTTTGGCAGAAACGTAGGCAAAGGAGCAACTCATGCGGTATACCCCAAAACAGATCACCCGTGCCCTGGATCGGGTATTGCACAAAGTGGAAAAACCGGCCCGCTACACCGGCGGCGAATTGAATACCATTGGCAAAGACTGGACTAATCCCGCCCTTCGCACCAAAGTGGCGCTGGCCTTTCCTGATATTTATGAATTGGGCGGCTCCAACTTGGGGCTGATGGTGTTGTATGACCTGATCAACAAACGACCGGATTTAGCCGCCGAACGGGTCTACTGTCCCTGGCCCGACTTCGAGTCTATTATGCGGCGCGACGGCATTCCGCTCTACGGGCTAGAGACGCGCCACCCGCTCGACGCCTTTGACATCATCGGCTTTAGCTTGCCCTATGAGCAGCTTTACACCAACGTCCTCACCATGCTTGATCTGGCTGGCATCCCCTTGCGCGCCGCCGACCGCACCGCCGACCATCCACTGGTCATCGCCGGCGGCTCCGGTTGCTACAACCCCGAACCAATGAGCGCCTTTTTCGACGCCATGATTATCGGCGAGGGCGAAGAGGTGATCTTTGATGTGATCGCCGCCCATGAGCAGTGGCGCAGCGAGGGTGCATCACGCTACCGGCTCTGGGAATTGTTGGTCAAAATCCCCGGCGTCTATGTGCCGGCCTTCTATGATGTCAGTTATGCCGCCGATAGCACCATTGCTGCCATCACACCCAACCACCCGGACGCCCCGGAAGAGGTCTTAAAACGGGTGGTAACGGTGATGCCGCCGCCGGTGACAAAGTTTATCGTCCCCTATATCAATACGGTCCACAATCGGGCCGCGATTGAAATTATGCGCGGCTGCACCCGTGGCTGTCGCTTCTGCCAGGCCGGTATGATCTTCCGCCCCGTGCGCGAACGGACGCCTGATGAGGTGTTGCAAGCCGTGGATGAGATGATCGAGCATTGCGGCTTTGAAGAGGTGAGCTTCCTCAGTTTGAGCAGCAGCGATTACAGCTATGTGGAAGAACTGGTGCGCCGCACCATGGAAAAGCATGGCGCCAAAAAGTTGAGTATCGGCCTGCCTAGTCTGCGCATTGAAAGCTTTAGCGTGGATCTCATGGAGTTGCTGGAAAAGGGACGCCGCCGCTCCGGCTTCACCTTTGCCCCCGAAGCCGCCACCGATCGGATGCGCGATGTGATCAACAAACCGATTGCCTCAGCCGATTTGCTGAAAACCGCCGAAGAAGTTTACAAGCGCGGTTGGACGACGATCAAAATGTATTTCATGGTCGGCCACCCGACCCAGACGCTGGCTGATGTACAGGCCATTGCCGATCTTTCCAAAGAAGTGTTGGCAGTCGGGCGACGGGTGCTGGGACGGAAAGCGAATGTGCGCATTGGCGTCAGCACGCTGGTACCCAAGCCGCATACCCCCTTCCAGTGGGCGCCCATGGAAGAGGAAACCGTGATCCACGCCCAGATCGATCTGCTGAAACGCGAGTTGCGCGGGCCGGGCATTCACTTCACCTGGAACAACCCCAAAGAGACGCTGGTCGAAGCGTACTTGACCCGTGGCGACCGCCGCCTGAGCGACGTGATTCAACGGGCCTGGGAATTGGGCGCCAAGTTGGAAGGCTGGAGCGAATGGTTCAACTTTGGCGCCTGGCAAGGAGCCTTTGCCGACTGCGGGCTGGACATGGATTGGTACGCCCGCCGCGAACGAAAAGTCGATGAAGTGCTGCCCTGGGAACATATCTCCGCCGGTCTGCAAAAGAAGTTCCTGGTACAGGAGTATATCCACACCTATCAAGGTGGTGTAGTCGATGACTGTCGCGAACATTGTTTTAGTTGCGGCATTCTCGGTTATTTCAAAGAACAGCGCCGCGTGGCAGAAGATGCGGCCTGGTGCTGCCCACCGCTGGGCAACGGCAAGGTGCGCCAGCCAGTCGATATTACGCCGATTCCGCTCTACTTTAACGATGAGATGTCGCCCGATAAGGTGGGCCAATTTGCCGAGCGGGTGCCGCAGCGGCGGCATGGCACGGTTGCCAAACGGGTTGAAGGGATCACGGAAGAAGTCAACTCAGATGAATTGCTGCTGATCACTTCTACCGGATAACAGCACACATAACAAGAGGGTTTACGCACAAACCCAGACCTGATGAAATTTGACGAACAAAATCGGTAATGGTTAAGTTAGGTCATCGAAGCGAAAAGGAGGCAAGATGAC
>JAPKMW010000054.1 GCA_026645575.1 Caldilineaceae bacterium | reverse complement strand
TCCTTGGTTGATCCTTTGCTTTTTTTGCTTATTGTATCAACCTCGAGGTCATTTGAGCCTATATATAATCTCTCTATCTCTGATTTTATTTTGACGGCGGGAAGGTCGCACTGGCACAGCGGAAGCCCAGATTGGAATCAAAGCTTTCGGGCAGGAAGTTTTTGCGCGAAGTGGCGCGGATATAAATGTCGATGTCATTCCAACTGCCGCCCCGTAAGACTTTGGTGACGCCAACGCCTGGCCCGGTGGGATTACTTTGGGGGGCAATGGCGTAGTAGTCCCACTGATACCAATCGCTCACCCATTCGCGCACGTTGCCGGCCAGGTCATAGGCGCCAAAGCTGCTGACATCACCGGCAAAGGCGCCGACGGGGGCGACATCCTGGGCGGCATAGTTAAAGTTGGCCTGGTTGATTGGCGCATCATTCCCCCAAGGATAGAGATTGCCTTGCGCGCCGCGCGCCGCCTTTTCCCACTCGGCTTCCGTGGGTAGCCGCTTACCACGGAACGAACAGTAGTCAACGGCATCGTTCCAGGTGACCCAAATCACCGGATAGTTGCCAAATTCAGAAGAGGCATAGTAGTTGGCAAAATTTACCGACCGCGGTAAGCGGGGCAAGGCGCAACGACCGGCCTGCACACATTCGGCATATTGGCGGTTCGTTACTTCATAGCGGTCAATGTAAAATTCGTCTAGGGACAAGCGCTGTTCCAAGCGTTCATCGGGGAAACCGTCGGCATAGCCGCGCACAAATTCACCAGCCGGCACGCGTGTCATCGGGATCATATCCAGCCCCAGGTAAGTTGCGCCGGGCCAACGTTCAATGGCGACGGCTGCGCCGGTGGGAAACCACTGGCGATAGATGTGTTCATAGGCGCCGTCCGCCGCCATTTCTTGCAAGGTAAAGTTGACGAGATCCTGGAAACGGCCATCATAATTGGGGATGCCCAGGCCATAAGGCTGGCTGGGAAAGAGACCGGCAAGGAGCGTCAACGATGGTTCCTGGGCGGCTAAGCGTTCTAAGACCACACGGGTTGCAGCCAGGGCATCGGCTTTGCCATCCTTTAACGCTTTAAATGCTGGGGCTAATTCATTCGAGGGCAAAATGCTAACACTCAGATTTTGTTGATTGGCCAGTTGCTGGATACTTTCAACGACCGGCGAGCCTTGGAGGACGGCAACAACTTTGTTATTAAGCGCCGCCGCTGTTGTAATCTGCCCATCATTGCGTACCAATAAGGCATACTCGCCAACATAGTAGGTCTGACTATAATCAATGGCTTCCTCCCGATCTTGCAGGTGGGGGAGGGCAGCAGCGATCAGATCGATTTCGCCGGCGGCCAATTTTTGCGGCCCATCGGCAAAGGTGATGGGGACAAATTCAATGGCGTTGGCATCACCAAGCCAGCGAGTCGCCAGTTCGCGCGCAATGGCAATATCAAAGCCTTGCAGTTGCGTATTGGCATCTAGGAAGCCAAAAGGTGCATAGTCGTAAAAGACGCCGGCCACGATCTGTCCACGATTTTGAATCTGTTCCACTTTGGAACGAACGGGGAGATCCAACCTTGTTGGCGACTCGCCAAAACGATAGGGCCATTGTCCCGGCAGCACCTCAATGGCATAGGGGGTTGCGCCGGCGCCAAACCACTTGCGGTAAATTTGATCATAGGCGCCGCTGCTCTTGAGCTTTTGCAAGGTCATATTGACCAAATTATTGAAATAGGAATCGCCGGACGGCAGGCCGAAGCCATAGGGCATGGCATTGAATAGGTTGTCTAGTGTGGCAAATTCATCGCGGTTGATCTGGCTGAAGAGGACAACATCCCCTAAGATGCCGGCCACGGCGCCGTTTCTAAGCCCCGCCAAGGCGTCCTCCAACGACGAATAACCGCTGATCGCCAGGGTAATGCCATTCGCTTCCGCTAATGCCTGTAATTGTTCACTAGCGCTGCTATTCTCAACAATGGCGACTGTGCGATTTTGTAGTTGCGTAATGCCCTGCACATCACTGTTGCGCGCCACCAACAGGCTTGCTCCACCGACAAAGTAGGTTTGGCTAAAGTCAATTTCTGCTTCTTGCGTCTTGTTGCGTTGGAGACCCCCGGCTAATAAATCAATGTCTCCGCTTAATAATTTGGCAATGCGGTCGCCGGACGTTACCGGTACATATTCAACCCGTACTGCCCAATCCTCAGCCAGTGCGTTGATGAGATCAACGTCAAACCCGGTAAATTGGCCATTCTGGTTACGCACGCCAAAGGGGGGCAGGTCGGCAGTTATGCCGACACGCAAGACATTCTCCCGTTGTCGAATGCGGGCAATGGCTGATTCGCTCACCGCTTTGATGCGTGGCGTCAGGGTGCTATTGTTCAGGGTGGAGAGTAGATAGCCGGCATCACCTGGTAAAACGACTAGCGGATAATGGGCTGCTTCGGGGCCAAACCATTTATGGTAGATGGTATCGTAGCTGCCATCAGCCTTCATTTCTTGCAACGTGATGTTCACCAGCTCGCGGTATGCCGGATCACGCTGTGGCAGGCCAATGGTCAGCGGCAAGGAGACGACCGGCGCGCCGATATAGGTTTGGCTAAAGTCGATCTGTTCCGCCCATTCCCGCTGTTCGACCAAGGCGGCGGCGATCAGATCGACTTCGCCGCTAACCAGCCGCTGAATCTGCTTGGCCGGTTCGTCAACAACAAACTCAACAGCGTTTTCATCGCCAAGCCAGCGGCGGGCAAACTCACGCACGAGATCCAGGTCAAAGCCGACGCGGTTGCCGGTGCTGTCTAGGCTGCTAAAGGGCCAGAAATCCTGATGGACAGCCGCAAGTAAACGACCGCGTTGCAGCACTGTTTCCATATGCGATGGTTTGATCTGTACCGGTTCTGTTGGTAATTGGTTGATCTGTTGATAAGGCCACTGGCCGGGCGCAATTTCGATGGCTAATGGCTCATCATTGGGGAACCAGTGGCGGTAGAGGTTGTCATAGGTGCCGTCGGCCTTCATGTCTTGTAGGGTAAAATTGACCATGGCGCGCAACTTTGAATCACCTTGGGGTAGCCCAATGCCATAATACTCTTGGGTAAGCCGTTGCCCCAGCAGCCGCAGATTCGTGACATTCTGGGCAAATTGGTCCAGGGTGACAGCATCCGCAGTTAAGGCGTCAACGTCGCCGCTTTGGAGCGCCGTCAGGGCTTCCGGATAGGCCGGAAAGGTGACGATCTTGATCGCGACTGATTGACCGCCGACCAACTGTTCTAAGGTCGCAATGGTTGGTGCATCTTGCAGCGCAGCGACAGCTTTATCTTGTAGATCGGCTATCGTGGTAATGGCGCTATCGGCGCGTACCAAGAGTGTCTGTCCATCGACAAAATAAGGATCGCTAAAATCGATGAGGGCATCCCGCTCGCGTTTATGCGGCATGGCTGCGATCAGCAGATCCACGTCGCCGGCCGTCAGACGGGGAATCCGATCCGCGGCGGAGACAGGAATTAATTCAATCGCCTTGGCATCCCCCAGCCAACGCTTGGCAAATTCATGCGCCAAGTCAATGTCGAAGCCAGTCAACTGACCAGTTTCGTCGAGAAAACCGAAGGGTCGAACATCTTGCCGCACACCAATCCGAATTCTACCCCGTTCGGTGATAATGGCCGCGGTTGACGCTTGGGTGCGGTCAGGCAGCGTTTGTGGATTCAGAAAGGGGTTAGGGATTGACTGTAAGGCCCATGTGCCAAGGCCAAGTAAGATAATCGCAATGACTGATATAATAAAGAACTGGGGTTTCAAGAGATAACGCATGGACCGTACTCCTCAGTCCCTGTTTGGAATAAGCGTTAGGTCGCTCTCGGCGCAACCAATGGCGCCTGATTCGTATGTGAGCGCTGTCAACACTTATCGCGTACAATTAGAATTACAATAAGATAAACTTAGGTTTTGGGAAAGCTCAATGTATAATCAGTAGACCGCAACGCTCTCAGCCGGTCCGTGACCTGCGCCAGTCACCGGGAACCCCTGCGGGGGTGTGGCTAGGAGCGGGCTGTTGCGGTCTACTGAATTATAAATTAATTTTTTTTTAATCTTGATAAGAGTGCTTCGCATAAATATCATAAGGGCGCGAACTTTCTAAAGTAGCAATGCTGGAATTCACTTATAGTATAATGCACAAAAGTATTTATTGACATATCGTTATGCTTACAAGTAGCTTCTGTACCGTACATCGTTTATAATAGAACCTGATGACCGTACAAGTCAACTTCTCCACCTTTTAACGTTTGCAAGCGGTTCCACATTCACCCAAAACAATTTGGTTACTTTGTAAAGTAATTGTTATGACTCAAGAAATTCTTTTTCTTGTATAATAAGATGGATCAATAGGACTTGTGCAACACCAAACCTGTCAAGTTTCCGAAACCTGGCAGGTCTCTCTGGCCGCGAAGCCGTCTTGCGTAAGTTCTGTGTAGTGACAATTCTCAATTTGATTTTAGTATAACAATTGAAGAGCGCTATGAAGAAGTATCATGAAAAATCTCATGAAGAGATAACCATCAAAGGAATCTTACGTTGTGACAGGTCTATGGCGGTTAGGTAACGATAGAAGTTGTAGAGAGCGCAGCCTGTTGGTACGCTGTCGATTCGTCTGCTTAAGCTTATGTTTGTTTTGTGCCAGTTGTCTGGGGGGCGGTGACTCTACTGCGCCGAATCCAAATCAACCAACAGGCTTAAGTGCCAATGTGGCGATGCTGACAGTGGATATGTATGACAACTACTATGGACAGAGTGATGATAACTTGACAAACCCGCCGGTTTGGTCGGTTGCTGCCGGCGCCGATGTCGTCGCCACCTTGATCAATCATGGTCAACGCACCCATAACTGGGCCATTGTGAAAGCCGGTATTTCTGTCCCGATTCCTTATGAAGAAGGGCAAGGCGGCAATATTCTCCTGCATGGGATCGGTATGGTTTATAGTAATAGTCAGACCACCAGCACGTTTATTGCACCGGAAGCAGGTGAATATATGGTCATCTGCACTGTTAGCGGTCATTACCCGGCTATGCAAGGCCGCCTCCTGGTGACTGCCCCCAAAGAGTGACAGTGCGTCATAGAAGGAGTTGTCTCATTGAACAGGCGTCGCCATGTCCAGCGCGCATTAGGCTCTGTTGACATTTCAAAATTAGCCGGTGGTACCCTTGTCAGGTTTCCAAAACCTGATAAAGGTGTGTCGCACAAATGTCAACAGAACCTAGCTGGCTTGATCGAAGTTGATCCGATTGTTGTTGTCATCCCTCAACTACCGATAACCCCATTTTTGGGATCGTCCTGCCCACAGCAGATGTAAATAGATAAAAAACGATGTGGGTTCGATTTGTTATCAAAGGCGCAGCCAATGGCTCTCCACTTTTTCTCTAAGGGAGATAGTTTGTTATGAAGCGCGGTCCGTTAATTATCATTGTTCTGCTCATTGAAGTTATGATTGCCGTGGTCCTTTGGTTCAATTACCAACACTTGATCGATCGGTTGCGCCCTACCCCTGCTTCACCGGCCCTGGAAACCCTGTCACCCGGTGGGCCGGCGCCCCAAAGCAACGCCAACGCATCACAAGGTCAGCTTTTGGTAGAAATGCCGCCATCGATCTTTGCCCTCTTTGCTCCCTTACCAACCGAGGCGCCGCCACCCTCCTACCAATTGACCGATGAAATCATCGCACTCGGTCGCGCCCTTTTCTATGAGCCGCGACTATCGGTCAATCAAGTGCAAAGCTGTAACAGTTGTCACTCACTCACCCAGTTTGGCATGGATGGTTTGTCCGTCTCGCGTGGTCATGATGGCATTCCCGTGAAACGCAATGCCCCAACTGTCTATAACGCAGCCTTACACATTGCCCAGTTCTGGGACGGCCGCAGCCCGACAGTGGAAGAGCAAGCCAAAGCACCCATTCTGACCGGCGGTGAGATGGGGATGCTGGACCCCAATGCCGTTGAGTCAACCTTACGCTCGATTCCCGGCTATGCCCCGCTCTTTGCCGCAGCGTTTCCCGATGATCCGAATCCAATTACCTTTGATCATGTCGCCCAAGCGATTGGCGCTTTTGAACGGCGCTTGATGACTCCTTCCCGCTTTGATCGCTTCCTCGCCGGCGATTATGCCCAACTCAACGAGCAGGAGCAACGGGGCTTTGCCACCTTTACAACCATCGGCTGTGTCAATTGCCATGTTGGTGTGACCGTGGGTGGTCTGCAATTCAAAAAACTGGGCGAAAAGGAGCCCTATCCCACAGAAGATGTGGGGCGATTTGCGGTGACTGGTCTTGAAATTGATCGCCATGTTTTCAAGGTGCCGAGCCTGCGCAATGTCGCACAGACCGCCCCCTATTTACATGACGGCAGTATTCAAACATTGGAAGAAATGGTGCCGCTTATGGCGCGTTACCAACTTGCTAAGGAAGTGACGCCGGAGCAGGTCGCCGATATTATTGCCTTTTTGCATACATTGACCGGTGAAATTCCCGTCGAGTACATTTCACTGGCCGTCTTGCCGCAGTAGTGTTCTGTTTATCTGAGTAAAGGTTTATGAAATTCTTTCGCGATAATTTTGCTTACTTGCTCCTAGCTGTGATTGCGGTAGTCCTGATTTTGGTGACAGTTAGCCTACAAGTGGCGATCTTTTCAACCCAAACAACAGAAGCGGCGCAGAGTAACCAAGGATTGCTCTATACTATACGGCAACAATTGGCCGAGTTCATCCTGCCGAACACGGAAACGGCGGTTACCAGTACAACGGCCACTGTCGGGCAGCCGGCGCCAGACGCCGTTGCTCTGCCCACCAATACGCCGAATATCATTGTCGTCCAACCTTCGCCGTTGCCGCCAACACCGACCACTGCCGTTTTACCCGCAACGGCCACCAGCGATCCCGCCACCGCTACCTTGCTGCCCGGCGCCTATGATGTGAACGCCGTTGCGACGCGCTTGGCTGCACCAACCATCCCCTCTGCTCAAGTTGCCTCGCCGCCGGTAGCGCCGGCATTGCCAACGCCAACATTGCCACCATTGCCAACAGTGGCAACGAATGTTATACCTTCCACCGGCACTCCTGAACGCGCTGTCGATTTTCGCCTTGGCTATGTGTCGAGTAATGTTGATTGCACTGCTGTCACAGAGTTAATGAAGCTCATCCTTGAGCAGGAATTTGCTTTGCAGATCGCTATGATACCCTTTGCTGATCCCGCAACACTCTTTGCCAAGCTGGCTGACAAAGCGGAAGCTGAACGGGTCGACCTCAGTTTCTGTTATGTGGACCCGGACGATCGCAGCTATCTACAAAAATATTTTGGCTTTGTGATCTTCATTGGTAGCGGCTACCGTCAGTTTAACAATCAGAAATTCATGATTATGAGCAATGCTGCGGTAAAATCTCCCATTGAACGGGGCGCCCCGTGCCTTTACCGCTTTTTGATCAACCTAAACTTAACGGATGTCGAACTGCGCGCCGGTGACGTCACCAGTTGGTATCAGGCCCATGCTGAACAAGTGGCGAGCTGGACTCGTTGCGAATAATCAGTAGCCATAACGCCATCGAGCCTGACTGCGGACTGCTGATAATTTCTGCTCATTTATTTACCCATGCCAACACTTTTTTTACGTTTGGAGCAATAACCATGTCTGCTTATCTTTATCGTACCTTTGCCATTGGTCTCACTCTATTATTACTCTGTGGCAACCTGGTCCCGGCCAACGCCCAAGATAATAGCACCGACCCCGCCGGTCCACCCATTCGGATCGGCTCCAAAGAATTTAGCGAACAATTGCTTTTGGGAAAAATGTTAGTCTTGCTACTACAAGATGCCGGCTATCCTGTCGAGGACAAGACCGCAACCGGCGGTTCATTGGCGGTGCGCAGCGCGCTGGAAAGCAATGAGATTGATATCTATCCGGAATATACAGGGACGGCATTGTCAGTTTATCACGACTTGCCGAGTGATGCCCTGCCCAATTCGCCTGTTCGCGCCTATGAGCTGGCGCGCAGTTTGGACGCGTCGGCAGGGCTGGTTTGGCTGGACGCGGCAGAAATTAACAATACCTATACATTGATGGTGCGGCAGGAGTTGATTGATCAGGGCATTACCAGCCTTGTTGAAATGGCGACCTATATGAATGAGAATGACGCACCGCTAACGATTTGTGTGGAAAGTGAGTTTTATGGCCGCCCGGATGGCTTATCCGGCTTGCAAACAGTCTATGATTTTGCCTTTAACGAAGAAAATGTTTTGGTGATGGAGGCTAATGAAACATACAACAATTTGCGCAATGGTAATTGTGACGTCGCCGAGGGTTATTCAACCGACGGACGGATTCAAGCCTGGGGCTTTACGAACTTAGCTGATCCGTTGGCCTTCTTCCCCTTCTATAACCCGGCGCCGGTCGCTCGCCAGGAAATTTTGGATATCTACCCGGAAATTGTTGATCTCATCAACAGCTTATGGCAAACGTTGGATAATGCCACCATGACCGAACTCAATGCACGGGTGGACATTGGCGCCGACGGCATTCTTGCCAATGGCGATGAAGAAGCGATCGAAGATGTGGCTTATAACTTTCTGGTGAGCAAGCGGCTAGTCAAGCCGGCGGCGATCAAAGTTGGCTCTAAAGAATTTAATGAGCAGCTTCTGCTTGGTAAGATGATTGTCTTGCTCTTGCAGGACGCCGGCTACGAAGTGGAAGACCTGACTGGTTTGGGTGGGTCGCCGGCCGTGCGCGCTGCCTTGGAAAATGGCGAGATTGATCTATACCCTGAGTATACCGGCACCGCCACTTCGCTCCATCACAATCTACCGGTCTCAGCCTTGCCTGCTGATGCGAAACGGACCTACCTGCTTGCCAAAAGTTTGGATACGCCCAAGAATCTGGTCTGGTTGGATCCGGCGCCGCTGAACAACACCTTCACCCTTATGGTAGGCCAGCCGCTCATTGACGAAGACATTACCAGCCTGGAAGATCTGGCGAATTATATGAACACCAATGATTCGCCATTGAAGATTTGTGTCGAAGGCGAATTTTTCAGCCGGCAGGATGGTCTGTTAGGGTTGCAAGAACTCTATGGCTTCGCCTTCCAAGAAGAGAACATTTTGGTGATGGAGCCAAACGAAACCTATGACAATCTGCGCAACGGGACTTGTGATGTGGCGGAAGGCTTTGCCACCGATGGCCGCATTAACGCTTGGGGCTTCCGCAATTTGCAAGACCCCTTGGCCTTCTTCCCCTTCTATCAACCCGCGCCGGTTGTCCGCGCCGAGACACTAAATCTCTATCCTGACATTGCCGATCTGCTCAACATGTTAATGGTAGGTTTGGATGACGCGACCATGAGTGCGCTCAATGCACGTGTGGATATTGGTGAGGATGGCGAATTGGCAAGCGGCGACGAGGAAACGGTTGAGGATGTTGCCTATAGCTATCTACGGGAAAAGCGACTGATCAAACTGCCGGAAGTAGTTGTCTCCAGCGCCGATGCGTCAGAGACTTATCAACAAATGCTTGGTAAGATGCTGCTCTTCCTCCTGGCGGATCAAGGGTATCAGGTGGTCGACCAGACCAATTTCGGTAGTGGCCCACTCGTGCGTGAAGCACTGGAGGAGGGGGAGATCGACCTGTACATGGAATCGGTTAGCACTGCGCTGGCTAACTATGCCGGCTTACCGGTAACTGCTTTACCCACGGACCGCAATCGCGCCTATCAATTGATGAAGAGCCTGGATGCTGATCATGGTGTAGTCTGGATGGCGCCAACTTCCTATACCCCAGCCTATACGATCATTGCACAGTCAACCGTGACTGATTTGGGCATTACCGATCTGACGGCGCTAGCCCAATATATGAATGAAAATGATGCACCCCTAACCATCTGCATGGGTGACGATTTTTATAGCCGTGCACTGGACGGGTTACTGGGGTTGGAAGAGCTGTACGCCTTTCTGTTCAAGCCGGAAAATATCTTTTTGGTGGATATTGAAGATATTTATAACTCCTTTGAGGCAGGAGAGTGTGATTTGGCCGTTGGCTTTAATGTGGAAGCTATCATCCGCCAATATACGGTTTTGGCTGATCCGCTCGCCTTTTTCCCGGCAACCGTCGTGGCGCCCGTGATTCGCGAAGAAGTGTTGAGTCAAAACCCGGAGTTGACCGAGCTCATCGGTTCGCTGACTGCATTAATCACCAATGAAATGATGGCAGAGCTAGAAGAGGGCGTTGAACTTGGCCCCGATGGCATTGAAGACAGCGGTGATGAAACGGACCTTGACACTGTTGTCCGCGCTTTCTTAGTGACAAACGGCTTAGTCAGCGCGGAAGCGGCGCCAATCGAAACACCGGAAGCGGCAGATGAGGACCCTACAGGCGCTACTGAAAATGGCGCTGATTTGACGGCTACCTCCGCCATTACAGAATCGGCGCCAATTACCGATTCTGCCACCCTTACGGAGGCAGCGACCATTCCAACCGCCAGTGACGGTGGCATTACTGTCGCTTCCATGAATGACCCGGAACAGATCTTGCTTGGGCAACTCTTCGTGCTTACCCTGCAAAATGCCGGCTACCCTGTGGTTAACCAAACCGGGGCCGGCGCTTCCCCTGATTTGCGTTCGGCGTTGGCAAGTGGGGAAATCGATCTCTACCCTGAATTTCCCCGCACGGCCCTAACCCTTTTTCATAACATCCCTACGGATGCCCTACCCACCGATGCCGAGGGTACTTATGAATTAGCAAGAAGTCTTGATGATGCGTTTGATTTTGTCTGGCTTCGTCAGGTTGCTTTTGACAGTGCCTATGGTTTTTTAACCCGACCTGATCTAGCCGACAATCCGCTGACTACTATAACCGATCTGACGGCCCTGATTGACAACCAGAGTGTTTCCCCAACCTTTTGTGTTGATACGAATTTTGCCGAACGCACCCAAAGCGACCCGCTGACCCTGCTCACCCAATATGACATCACCGTGGCCCCCGAAGATCTCCAGCCCATTCCACCCGACGCCATCTACAATGCACTGCGTGATGGCCGTTGTGATGTCGCCCTAGCCTTGCGGACGGATGGTCATGTGAGCGCCTGGAACTTTACCGTATTGCAAGATCCCCTCAACTTGCTGCCTCCCTATGTCGCAGCCCCGGTTGTGCGCCGCGCCACGTTGGAACAGTACCCGGAACTGGCGACAGCCTTCGCTGCATTGGAACCCTTGCTGGATAACACGACCATAACGGCCCTCAATGCCCGTGTGGCGTTGGGCCGCGATGGCGAAGCGAGCAGCGGTGATGAAGAGAGTATCGCAGCCGTCGCCCAAGCCTTTCTTTGTGAACAGGCGTTGATTACCGCTTGTGAACCGACACCCGCCCTTGCCACTGCGACCACAAGCGAAACGCCAATTGCACCAGCAACGACCACGATTCCGTTGCCGGTGCCGCCTGTGACAATTGCCAATCCTATCACGCTGGTTGCCGCCGATGCATTGCCAACGCCGCCGACCGTCGTAATTGAGGTTGTGACACCGGACTCTTATGGCGTTAATGCGCGCGCAACGGCCAACATTGCCGCCACCGTTGTCACCGTTTTACCCCAAAACACAACGGTACTCGCCATCGGTCGCACGGCTGACAATGATTGGTTGCAGATTCAACTGCCCAATGCGCAGCTTGTTTGGGTTTTTACAGCGGCCGTATTGACTGATATTAATGATGTTCAGCTTTTACCCGTTGTGACGCCCCCATAACCGTTGATCCCAACCACACCAACAACCACCTATCACCCACAGGTGTACGCTGTCATTCTTCCGGTTAACTTTTGCCCCGGCAGGCGCCAATCGCTATCATCCGGCTTGTTGTCACCCCTCTTATTTACTGTTCGGTGTTGGCAAAGGTGAAAGTGGACTATCCCCGGTTGTTACTTTATCACTCGCCTGTTGCGATCTCACTGTGGCCGTTTCCTCCAGATCGACCGCAGTCGCGTAAAGCGCAGGCAGAAGGTGGACTTCCTCCAACTTATGCTCAAGGACAAATATCTGGGTTTCGGCGGTGACAGCCAGCGCTGTTGGTAGATCAAAGCCGCTCCAAGTCCGGACAACCTCGCCGGTTGGATTGATTTCAAGCAGCCGTCGCTGATCGGGCAGCGTCTGTAAGAGATTTTGATTGGGCAGAACGGCAAGAGCGACATTTTCCTCCGCGCCAATTTGGTGAGCGTTGATTTGGCGCACAACGGTATGAGTCGCCAACGCCATTTCGGTTAGCATCCCTAACTGTGCATCATAGATCCAGAGGCTCTGTTGGTCGGGCGTAAGGGCTAACGCACTCGGCCAAGCGATCTCTGGTAGCGCAATGGTCTCCAACAGATGACCCTCGGCCGAAAGATGCGCCAACTGCCGTCGATCCAGATCGCTCACCATCAATTCGTTCTCGTTGATTACGACCAGGCCAAAAGGGCGATGCAATTCTTTGACGGCTGAACTCCTTTGCAGGACATTGCCCTGTGTATCATACCAGACTAATTTTTCCTCACCCCCGGCGACAATGATTTCCCCCTTTTGATTCACCACCAGCGCCGTTGGATTGCGTTGTTGAATGGAAAAAACAGTGCTGGCTTGCCCATCCGGCGCGTAACGCCATACCTTCTGCGCCACCGACGAGAGGACAAAGAGCGCCCCATCCGGCGCCATCGCCAGGGCGCGCGCCCCACGCATTGCGATCTGTGATCCCGTCACCCTTTCATGGCTGCGCTCCGCCGGTGCAAGCTGTAGCGCTTGTTGCGCCGCAGCCGAAGTGAAGCGATGAAGCGTTACTTCCGCCGCCCGATTGTACAACGGCGTTTCCTGATAGCCCGGCCAACAACTGGCGATCCGATTGCGGATCTCGGCGCTTTGGTTGGTTGTTACCGACATGATCAACATCGCTTCGCTTTGCCCCACATCGCAAAGATAGCGGATTTGTAATGCTTCGTCCGCATTTACTAACATGACTCGTTCGCGCGGGATCTGATAGGCTTGGAGAATAAGCTTGAGGATTGAATTTGCCGGATTTTGTTCAATGACAAACACTGGCATCCCGCGACCATCGGCTGCTGCGCTTTCTTGAAATTGCTGCACAATCAGCGGAATATCGGGCTTTTCACTGTTTGGCAAAGTAACGTGAGTGATATGATATTGGTTAATCAAGGTAATGGCAACCAGGATCAGCGCAATGCTGCCATAATGCAGCCAACGTTTGTTTGGCAGCAGAAAGTGGAATAAGGTTGTGCTGCCCAAGCCAGCATAAACGGCAAAGATCCCGACGACACTAAACATCCGCGTGGTGGCAATCCGGCTATATTGCTGGATGCCGCTGACAGCAATCAAGAGCAGCAGCGAACCAAGTATCCAAGCAGTCATTGTGCGTTGCCGACCAAAGGTCACCAGAAAATAGCTTGCCCCAATTAGCACAAAAAGGGCCGTCAGCGGGTCAACATAGGGGCCGATGACAAAATGGCTGTTGGTGGGGTTGGTCAGGATCGCCAGGAAGCCTGAGATCACATTGCGCACAATCTGGTCAGTTACACTCAGTTCCGCCGCCGATACTTCCGTTTGCACCGGCGTCGCTTTCAATAAAGAGGTCCAACTGTGTAGATTCAGCAGGATCGGGGCGGCGACCAGCAGCGCGCCACAACCAATCTCAACCAGGCGGCGGAATGCGGTACGGAGGTTGGGCCACGAGTGACAGAGCCAGAAAATGCCAACCGGAATCACGGCCAAGCGCGCTAACCCATAGACAATAAACCCCAGTCCCAACACCATCCCCACCAGAAAATAGCGTAGCGAACTCTCCCGGTCCATGGCAAAGAGAAAGAGCGCTGTGCCCACCATCATCGGGATCAGGGCTTGGGTATTGTTATAGGGGATCATGGCAAAGCAGAGCAGCGAATGCGAGACGGCAAAGACGCCGGCGCTAAAGAGGGCCGCCTGTCTGCCCCCCAAACGATGGCCGATGACATAAACCGCCGGCACCGAGAAAACGCCGGGCAGCACAGCGGATAAACGCCAGGCGGCCACATCTTCGCCAAAGAGGCGCAACACCCAAGCCTGCAATTGCATGGAAAGAACCGTGTGAAAGCTGTTGGAATCGCGCAACTCAAACCATTTCAGATCTGTTGCGCTATGATTGAGCGCCCGCGCCGTTTCAAAAAAGCCCCACTCATCACCGATAAAAGCAAAGTGCCAGGACCAGGCGTTAAACAGCGCCAGCCCTAAATGGGCCAGCGCCAGCAAGGTAATCAGCAAATGGTCACCTTGGGTAAAAGAAGAGCCGAGTCTGGTTGCCCAGCGGCTGCTGCTGACCAGGATGACCCCGCCGACGGCAAAGAGGATGCCCATGCGAAACGGGTCCACCGTTTGCAAGAGCAAACCAGCAGCACCTAACAGCAGGAGAAAGAGACCGAGAACAAGCAACAGGTTCGCCAGGGTTTTGGGCCAGTCCACACCGGAAACATCCAAAGCAACGCCTAACGCAAAGAGCGCACCAATGCCAATCGACCAAACCAAGCCGGATGGGGGCGTCTGGTAGTAGAATAATTGCATCACTTGGAAGAGCAGCGCGCCGATCGTGATCAGTAGAAAGACAAGGCGGGTAAAGATGAGTTGTTTTGTGTCAATGGCGGTTTTCCAACGTAAGGGCATAGCATGCTCCATCCAGATCGCCAACATAAAGGTACAAAAGGCGCCGAGGAGAAAGAGCGTCCCCAGCGGTTGCGCCAGCAGCAGCTTGCTTTCACACCAGCTTGTTACCAAACAGCGATTTTGTTCGAGCCATGTGTCAAAGCGGGCAGTGAAGCGCAACCAGGGTTGTAAATAAAAAATCCAAGTGGCCAGGAAAGTGCATCCTGTGCCCAACAGGAGTAAAAAGAGTTGGACTATCCGTCGAAATGAAGCAAATTTTTGTAAAGAAGCGGGGATCATGAGTTGCGTTCTCCCTTTGCACGCGCCTGGCCGTTTTCTAACGAAATTGAAATTTCATTAGAGGTGATATAGTTTCACAGAAATCGGTATCGAATCGTACTTACTGGCGCCGAGGGCCATGTCGAAGAAAAAGTTGTAACATGATGATAAGCAATTCGGATTGAATCAATGCTGATAATTGCCATCATCTTATCATGCGTTATTAGCAAATGCAACCGGCGTTGGTAGAACGTAAGCTTACAGTTTACTGATATTGTTGAATTGCTATCGTTCGCTGGCGACAACCCGGGAATTGCGATTCTACCGTTGTAGTTGGCAAAGGCGTACCCTCTAGCGTATTTGGGAACAATCCGCACCCCCCACCCGTCTCCATTGCGGAACGTATCAAACAGCGCTGCGCTCATGTAAAACAGCTTTAACCCGCATAAAGGAGACTCATCTACCCCCTTTCTGGGAGGTTGGCCTTATCAATAAGGCCGACCGCTTCACCCTTCCTGGAAGATCGATCTGTCGCCCCATATGCTTGGCTTGAACCACGACCATTCGTTGAGAGGAAAAAGGTATGCGACCTTTAGCAAACTATATCGTGATTGTCAATCTTCTGCTGGCCTTCCTGCTTGTCGGTGGCAGCACACCCGCTTTTGCTCAGATCATCATCGACCCACCGCCGGGAGGCCCACTGCCGCCACCTCTGCCGGTAGCCGACCCGGTGCGCATTGAACAACAACAGGTCGATGTGCGGATTGATGGCCCCGTCGCCCAAGTCCACTTGACCCAACTCCTGCGCAACCATTCGGCCCAGACGGTGGAAGGCACTTATCTCTTCCCCTTGCCGGCCGATGCTGCCATTAGCGATTTCCAGATGACGGTTGATGGTCAGGTGTTGGAAGGGCAAGTGCTAACCAAAGAGGAGGCCCGCCGCACCTATGAAGAGATCGTGCGCCGCCAGCGTGACCCGGCGTTGCTCGAATACATTGGCGATAATCTCTTTCAGGTCAGCCTCTTTCCCATTCCGGCTGGTGCGACACGTACCGTGCAACTGAGCTATGTGCAAATTCTCACCCAGCGTGATGGGCTGTATCACTTCCGCTACCCCTTACGCTTGCAACAATACCGCGCCGAGCCAATCAAAGATCTGACCATCAATATTACACTACAGAATCAGGCCGGCCTGCGCACCATCTACAGCCCCAACCAGGAGATCACGATCGAACGCACGAGCAACGACAGCGGCCAGGTTACCTACCGTGCCACCAATGTGCGCCCTGAGCGCGACTTCTCGCTCTACTTTGGCGCCAACCAGAGCCAGATCGGTCTCAATATCCTTAGCTATAAACCAGCGGGGGAGGATGGCTATTTTGTCCTGCTGGCTGCCCCCAGTGTCGAAGTGGATGCGGCAGCCGTCGTGGCCCGTGACATTGTTATGGTGGTCGATATTTCCGGCTCCATGCAGGGTGAGAAATTCCAACAGGCCAAAGCCGCCGCTCACTACGTTGTTGACCATCTCAACCTGGATGACCGCTTTAATCTGATCGCCTTTAGCACCGGTGTGCGCCTCTGGCAAACGACCTTGCAACCCGTGAAACAAGATGTGCTGCAAGATGCACACAAGTGGATCGACCAGCTCAACGCTGGCGGCAGCACCGACATCAACCGCTCACTCTTGGAAGCGCTGGCCCAGTTCACCGGCGACCAACCGACTCGTCCGGCCTATCTGCTCTTCCTGACCGATGGCCTGCCGACCCAAGGCGAGACGGAGATCAGCCGTATTCTGGAAAATGTGCGCAACAACCGTCCCGACGCTGTCCAATTGCGCCTTTTCCCCTTTGGCGTCGGCTATGATGTCAATACCGATCTATTGGACACCCTCAGCCGAGAATTGGGGGGGCGCAGCAGTTATGTACAACCGGAAGAACGCATTGACGAAGAGGTAAGTCACTTCTATTCCGGCATCAGCACGCCGGTGTTGAGCGAAGTGACACTGGATTTTGGCAACAGCACAGTTGTCGATGACCTCTATCCCTACCCGCTCCCCGATCTCTTTGCCGGCGAACAGTTGGTGGTGGCCGGGCGCTATCGCAACGGCAAAGCGCTGGATGTCACCTTGCGCGGGGAGATCAACGGTGACCGCATCATCTATCGCTACCCGGCGCAACGCTTTGTCGAAGCCGGCGGCGAGCCGGCCGTCGCCCGCTTGTGGGCGGCGCGCAAGATTAGTGCGCTGTTGGCTGAAGTGCGGGCCAAGGGGCCGGCACAAGAGTTGATTGACGCCATTGTGGATCTGAGTTTGCAATACGGCATTGTCACCCCCTACACTTCCGCCTTTGTGCCGGAGCCGGATCTTGGCCTCCCTGGCCCCATTGAAGAAGATGTAACCGGCAGTGACGATGGCGAGGAACTTGCCCCGTCCCCTGCTGCCCTCTCCCGTGAGTCGATGGCAGCCAAAATGAACGATGAGATGCGGAACAACAGTTACACAGCCGTTGGGCAAAACGCCGTCGCCGCCAGTGAACAACTTGATCAGTTGGCTAACGCCGCCGTGGTCGAAAGTACGCAAAATGTGCGCTTTATTAACGGGCGCACCTTTGTTGAACGCTCCGTTGAAAGTACCGAGGCCGAAGGAGTTGGCAAAGGGGGGTTGACTTTGTGGGTCGATACGTTGTATAATAGCGCCATGCAACTCGAAACCATTGCCTTTGGGAGCGATTGCTATTTCGCACTAGCACAAGAACCGCAGGTGGCGGAGTGGCTGGCGCTATCATCGGATCTCATCATCGTGCGCGATGCGCAGACCGCTCTCCGCATTACAACTCTACCTACCGCTTTAGAAAACAGTGTAGACCACCACCCCTGTATCGGATGGAGTTTTAACAAATGACAGTTAACTGTTAGTAAAAGTAAGCCCAATTGTGTTTATACTGTTAACAGCGCCGGTATAGGCACAACCACGGCTAAACTATAGAACATTTGTATAACTGTATACAGACCAGGGAACGAAACTGGTTTAGACTTCGTCTCTAAGGGTGCCGGCAATCTTTAACAAAGAAAAGCGTTCGGTTTGCCCGCGATTAACGACAGCTAGCAACACCGCTGTTACTGCTGTTGTTGATGACACTGCTATCAATGACATTCTACTTCTGATCTGCTTGCTGAAGGGGGCTAACCGATCAAGGGTTGGCCCCCTTTTGTTTTCTGTACCTGTCCTTATTACCCAAAATAGCTACAGGTACATTGTGGCGTGATACTGCAACCTGTATAAGTTTTTTAGGATATTAGCTGATTGGTTAATTCGGTGGTTGAGCTTGTCGAAACCACCGAATTAACCAATCAGCTAACCACCGAATCAACAGACACCGTTGCTGGTATCCAGCTTATAGTGAGGTGAAAAGATGAATACGAACGGCCATAGTTTGGTTGACCTAGTACGCAGTATGCAGGATGTGTACACCTTCCGCAATCAACACTGGGAAGGCTCGTTTGCTGACTATCTTGACATTGTTCACAAGAACCCCAAAGTTGCCCGCACCGCCTATCAACGGTTGTATGACATGATCATGTCATATGGCAGTGAGAGTTACAGCAGTTTTCGCCAGGATTTACTCCATTACAAGTTCTTTGATGACCCCTTTGACAATGGTCGCGACGCCATTTTCGGCCTGGATCCGGCGCTGATGGATCTGGTGCAGTTCTTCCAATCGGCGGCGCGCGGTTATGGTACAGAACGACGTGTTTTGTTACTCCACGGCCCTGTCGGTAGTGCCAAGAGTACAATTGTCCGTCTAATTAAGAAAGGGATTGAAGCGTATTCGAAGACTGAGGACGGCGCCCTTTATTCGATTGTTTGGGATACCGAAGATGGCGTTATGGACTGTCCTATGCACGAAGAGCCGCTACGCTTGGTGCCGCCCAACCTACGCTCCCAGATTATCGACCACCTCAACACCAACAATACCTCCGATTATAAGATTACGATCAAAGGGGAACTCTGTCCAGCCTGCCGCCATGTCTACCGCCAACTGATGGAGCGCTATCAGGGTGACTGGGGCAAGGTTGTCGAGCATGTACGTGTACGCCGGCTGGTGTTGTCCGAACAAGATCGCATCGGTATCGGCACCTTCCAGCCCAAGGACGAGAAGAACCAGGACTCGACCGAGTTGACTGGCGACATCAACTATCGCAAGATCGCCGAGTATGGCTCCGATTCCGACCCGCGCGCCTTTAACTTTGACGGCGAGCTGAATATTGCCAACCGCGGGATTGTCGAGTTTATCGAGTTGCTCAAGCTCGACGTGGCCTTCCTCTATGACCTGCTGACTGCTTCGCAGGAGCATAAAATCAAGCCCAAGAAGTTCGCCCAAACTGACATCGACGAGGTGATCATCGGGCACACGAATGAGCCGGAATATCGTAAATTGCTTGCCAACGAGTACATGGAAGCGCTGCGCGACCGCACGGTTAAGATTGACATTCCCTATGTGACCCGTTTCAAGGATGAGGTACATATTTACAACCGTGATTTCAACGGCCGCACGGTCTTGGGTAAGCATATTGCCCCTCATACGCTGGAAATTGCCGCTATGTGGGCGATCCTCACCCGGTTGGAAGAGCCAAAACATGCCAACTTGACCCTCATGCAGAAGATGAAGCTCTATGATGGCCGCTCGCTACCTGGTTTTACGGAAGATACGGTGCGTGAACTCAAGGCCAACGCCGGTCAGGAAGGGATGCACGGCATTTCCCCCCGCTATATCCAGGATAAGCTCTCGAATGCGTTGGTTGCCCACGGCGCTATTGGTTGTTTGAACCCCTTTGTGGTCATGCGTGAGTTGGAGTCCGGTCTTAGACACCATTCGTTGATCACTCATGATCGCGACCGCGAACGCTTTGGCTTGTTGCTCAACGAGGTGCGCGAAGAGTATGACGAGATCGTCAAGAACGAAGTTCAACGCGCTATCACGGCTGATGAGTCGGCCATTCGCCGTCTGGCCGGCAACTATATTGACAACTTAAAAGCCTACACCCAGCGCGAAAAGGTCAAGAACCCCTTCACCGGTCGCGACGAGGAACCCGATGAACGATTGATGCGCTCGATTGAAGAGAAGATCGACATCCCGGTCAGCCGTAAAGATGACTTCCGCCGGGAGATCATGAACTACATCGGCGCCCTGGCCATCGACGGCAAGCGCTTTGAATGGAACTCCAACGAACGGCTGCGCAAGGCGCTCGAACTCAAGCTCTTTGAAGATCAGAAGGACAGTATCAAGTTGACCAGCCTGGTCAGCAGCGTGATCGATCAGGACACGCAAGAGAAGATCGCCGTGGTCAAGTCCCGCCTGATCAAGAACTTCGGCTACTGTGACATCTGTGCCACCGACGTGTTGAACTACGTCGCCAGCATCTTCGCTCGCGGCGATGTTAAGGCGCGGATGGGCTAGTGATTCGTGAAGCGAATTGTGTATTAGATATTGGATATTAGATATTGGTGATTGTCTGCTTTATTCAATAACCAGTAGCTAATATCCAATATTCAATATCAACGCTTCAGGGAGGAAAACGACGCTATGTCGCAAATCGAACAGGATAGTTCGCGCTACCATGAGATCGTGCGGGGTAAGATTCGCAAAAATTTGCGGAAATATATCACCCATAGCGAGATGATCGGACGTCAGGGTAAGGAACTGGTCAGCATTCCCGTCCCACAAGTTGACCTCCCGCGCTTTACCTTTGGCAAACCGGGCAGCGGCGGCGTGGGACAAGGCGACGGCGACCCCGGCGACCCGCTCAGTCCCGCCCAACCCGGCGATGGCGAGGGTCGCGCCGGTGAATCGCCGGGGCAGCACATTCTCGAAGCTGAGATTTCGCTCGACGAATTGGTGCAAATGTTGGCCGAGGAGTTGGAACTGCCGCGCATTCAACCCAAAGGTAATAAGAGCATCCAAACCGAAATCACCCGGTACACGGATATTCGGCGGGTCGGCCCTGAATCGCTCCGCCATTTCAAGCGCACCTACCGGGAAGCGCTCAAACGTCAGTTGGTTTCCGGCAGCTATGACCCCCAAAACCCGGTTATTATTCCCTACCGTGAGGATCGGCGCTATCGCTCCTATGAAACCAAACCCCTACCGGATGCTAACGCTGTCATCATCTACATGATGGATGTCTCCGGCTCCATGGGGGAGCGCGAGAAACGGTTGGTGCGCTACACCGCCTTTTGGATCGACGCCTGGCTCAAGAAGAACTACAAGAACGTGCAACGGCGCTACATCGTCCATGACGCCGCCGCCGGCGAGGTCGATGAAGCAACCTTTTACCGTTTACGCCAGGGGGGCGGCACCAAGATCTCCTCGGCGCTACAACTTTGCCATGAGCTTGTTCAAGGCAACTTTAAGCCGGACGAGTGGAACATCTATCTCTTCCAATTTTCTGACGGCGACAACTTTTCCAGTGACAATGACCGTTCTCTGGCGATTCTCAGCCAGCACCTGCTCCCTGTTGCCAACCTTTATTGCTACGGTCAGGTGGATGAACGTTCCTATGGCGAGACTTTTATCAACACCTTGAAACGGGTGGAAGAGGCCGAAAATGTGGTGATGACCCACATTCGCAATGATGATGCCATTTTCGACGCACTCAAGTGTTTCTTAGGAAAGGGGCGATAATGGACCGAACCTTTGGCGCCCTCCCGCGCGATTTACAAGAGATGAATGTGAGGATCGAGAAATTTGCCGAGGAGGTCGGCCTCGATTTTCCCGAAGTGCGCTTTATCATGCTCAACTTTGATGAGATGAACAAGGTGGCGGCTTATGATGGTTTCCCCAGCCGCTACCCCCATTGGCGCTTTGGCATGGAGTATGAACGGCTGCGCAAAAGCTATGCTTGGGGTCTGCATCGCATCTATGAAATGGTGATCAACACCGACCCTTGCTATGCCTATCTGCTGGTCAGTAACCTGCCGATTGATCAGAAACTAGTCATGGCCCATGTCTATGGACACGCCGACTTTTTCAAGAACAATCTCTGGTTTGCCCACACCAATCGGCGCATGTTGGATGAGACCGCCAATCACGGCGCCCGCATCCGTCGCTATGTGGAGCGCTACGGTTTAGATCCGGTGGAGACCTTTGTTGACCGTTGTCTCTCGCTGGAAAATCTGATTGACCTCCATAGCACCGGTATCCGTCGCCAGCCCTCACGGGTGATCGAAACCCCACGCAACGACAATGGCGATACCGAAGTCTCCGCCGGTCTGGCCCGTTTGCCCAGCAAAGGGTACATGGAGAACTACATCAACCCGCGCGAATACCTGGAAGCGGTGCGCCAACAGAATGATGTGGAGCGGGAACGGGAACGCAACTTCCCCGCCCATCCCCAGCGCGATGTGTTGCTCTTCCTACTTGAACATGCGCCACTCGAAGCATGGCAACAAGATGTGCTTGCCATCATTCGCGAAGAAGCCTACTATTTCGCCCCGCAGCGCCAAACCAAGATTATGAACGAGGGCTGGGCCTGTGCCGTGGGTGATACACTGGTATCAACCAATCTTGGCTTGTTGCGGTTGGACGAAATTGTTGAAAATCGGCTACCGGTGCGCGTCAGCGACGGACAGCGGGAACAACAGGTCTACGACTGGGCCAAGTTTGAAGACCGCGCTACCATTCGCATGACAACCCGGCGCGGCTTTGTGTTGGAAGGCTCTGTCACCCATCGTGTCCGGTTGTTGGATGGCATGTGGAAACGGTTGGACGAGCTACAAGCTGGTGATCGGGTGGAAGTAGCCCGTGGCATTGACCAGTGGCCGACCGAACTACAGCCTATCTACTGGCTGCCAATCCGTCGCACTACATTGGAAGATGTGGCTGTCGCCGCCGGCGTCAATATTTCTACGGTAATTCGCCACCGGGAAAAAAGTGTTGTAAGCCGCAAGGCGGCGTTGATCGATCAAGCGTTGCTAGGATACGATGAGCAACTAACTACACTCTCCTTCAACCAAAATAGCCGTATGGATCTGCAAATACCGACACATCTTACGGCAGATTTTGCTGCCTTTCTTGGCTATATCACTGGTGATGGTCATGTCAGTCAAGCCAACCGGGAAGTGGGGTTAACGACTGCTGATGATGAACAAGCTGAACATTTCATGCAACTTGGGTCAAAGCTCTTTGGTTTGACTGGCGTGCAAAAGCGTGACGGCAATCGTTGGCGCGCGCTCTTCTACTCGCAGACCTTGATCGATCTGCTCTTGCATCTGGGTTTGCTGGCTGGTGTTTCAGCCCGTGAAAAGCGTGTGCCGACGCTGGTGTTGCAGTCACCCAAAGTTGTGGTCAGCGCCTTCTTACGCGCTTACTTTGATTGTGACGGCTATGCCGGCGAACAAGGCGTCATTCTCAGCACCTTTAGCCAACAACTGAGCATCATGACCCAATTGTT
The DNA here is from genome assembly GCA_026645575.1 of Caldilineaceae bacterium. The sequence continues at coordinate 49,004 of JAPKMW010000054.1, read as the reverse complement.
GTTGTCGCAATTCGGCATTCTCTCCCGTCGGCGTCAACAGAGCGATGGCGGGTGGCATGTTCATATTACTGGCGAAAGTGCGCGACGCTTTGCTGACGAAATTGGTTTTGGCTTGACGCGCAAACAGACAGCGTTGCATGCTTACCTCAGCGAACGCCAGTGGTTCAAAGCCGAAGACTGGGTGGATGAAGTGGTCCTGCTCGAACCACGTCGTGCTACGGTCTATGATCTCTCGGTTGCGGAAACGCATTGCTATGCTGCCAATGGCTTTATCAATCATAACTCCTATTGGCACTCGCATATTATGACGAAATTTGCGCTCAATGACGACGAGTTGATCGACTACGCCGACCACCACTCTGGCACCCTGGCAACTTCGCCAGGGCGATTGAACCCTTACAAAGTGGGGATCGAACTCTTCCGCCACATTGAAGATCGTTGGAACCGGGGCGCCTTTGGGCCGGAGTATGAAGCGTGCGAGAATCTAGGTGAACGAGCTAATTGGAACAAAAAGACCGGGTTGGGACGGGAAAAAATCTTTGAAGTGCGGCGCATCTACAACGATATTGGCTTCATCGAGACCTTCCTGACGCCGGAGTTTGCCGCCGAACAAAAACTTTTTACCTATGCCTATAACACGCATCAAGACAACTACGAGATCGCCAGTCGTGAGTTTGAGGATGTCAAGCGTCAGTTGCTCTATAACCTGACCAATTTCGGTGACCCGATCATTGAAGTAACAAACGCCAACTATCAGAACCGCGGTGAACTCTATTTGCTTCATCACTGGGATGAGGTTGATCTACGGATTGATTACGCCGAGGCCACCTTGGAAAACTTGCAAGCGCTCTGGGGGCGCCCCGTCCACCTGGAAACGGTGATGGGTGAAAAAGGCGCCGCTGTCTTCTCCTACGATGGCAACAAGCACAGTCGCAAGTTGCTGCAACACGTTACCTAACTGTCACCGCTCTTGGCGAGTCCGTGACTCGCACCGACATAGGGCGAGCCACGGACTTGCCAAGAGCGGAAGTTATATGTAGATGGTTACTAAGCTGATCACGAACCGGCTTAGAGCGGGTTTTACTTACCAGGCGCAGATCGACTCGACATAGTGCGCCGAGCCATCGCGTAGCCAGCCATCGAGTTGGTCCACTTCTTTCAATTGTTGCCCACGCACCCGCGGCACAGCCACAAATTGGCAGTGCAACTCCGGCAACGCCGTCATGTCACCCCAGAGCTTTTCAAATTGGGCAATGGGGAAGACATCTTCCTGCCCCTTGCCCCACCGTTTCTTGACATCTTTCAACGTCACGTAAGTGGGCATGCGCGCTGCCACCCGCCGTACTGCTTCGGCCACTCTGCTTTCATTGCGCAGATCTTTACGCGTCAAGCCAAAGACGGCCAACAATTTGTCAATGTCGAGCCAGGTGGTGCTGGTATTATAGTAGGTGAGATGAAATTCCGCCTCTTCCCGTGGCAAGGCCAACCCTTCGATCAAGCGCAGATCGCCGTCAATACGCGCCAGCCCGCCGCCCCGATCTTCAATGCGCCGCGTGATCACTTCTGCCGTCCAAGGCGCGCCTTGGGTGATGTGATAACCTAGCAGGGCGGCGCCCAGTGGCCCGCCAATGTCAGCGCCCAAGGTGTCCACATTATGCACCATCAGATATTGGAGTTGCGGGCGCTCGGTCAACAGCCGCAACAAGACCCCATTGCGTAACAGATTGGGTATTTCATACCAGTGACCAACGGGATGCAGGCATTGGTTGGGAATGTTATCGGTATAGTCGTTCCCTTCGCCGGTCTGTTGCGCCCAGCCAATCAGGGCAGCGTGCAGACTATCCTGCACCTTTTGCGCCTGTTCATCAAGCAACTGTTGCGGCATCTCCTCCCAGGCAAAGCGGAGATCGCGCGCCATCGGCACCAGGCGTAACCCAATGCTCCGTCCCGGCGACAAGTAGAGCGGCCCGGTGTAACCATAGTTGGCGACCCGTTGCAACGTTGTTTCGACTGCACTGTGCGTGAGGTAGCTGGTGGTGATGAGATGGGGGATAGGCGTACCGGCCCGTTGACTTGCTAGACGACTTTTCGCCAGATGAATTTCAATAAAGGAGCGATGGCGTCCGCCCAATCGTGCAAAAGGGTTCAACGCCTTGACCACGCCGGCGCCCTGTGTCCAGCGGCTGCCGGCCCCACCGGCAAGGGTGACGACCGCCGCCTTGCCCGCACGCAGCGCTTCCAATCCGATCTGCTGTAGTTCAGCCTCAACCTCACCTGTTAATGTATTCATATCGAAGACATCGTTGGGCCAGACATCCTCGATCTTGCTGCTGACCGGTAAACGATTTTGCGCCAACCCAATGCGCCCGCTCCGTAGATCAGTGCGAATCTGCTCATGTTGCACCCGATCAAAGCCATAGGTATTGAGCAACGCATCCAGACTCTGGCTCTCATCGGCCACCTGTTCGCCTTGGGGCAGGATGTGATCGAAGAGCGTTTGTACCATGCCGCGCAATGCCGGCTCGGTGCGACAAGCAGCGCCAAAGCGATCTAACTCAGCGCGGCGGAAGGCGCTCAGTTGGCGTTGCTCTACCCGCAGCAGCCGCGGCACAGTGAGCGTGTAGTAGCCGGCGGGCATGAGCGCCCGTTCATCAGCCAGCAATTCGGCGTAGGTGCCCCGCTCATTGATGGCAAAGTCATAGACGACCGGCTCCATGGCAAAAGGCACAGCGCTTTCCAGTTGCCGTTTGGTTTCGCGCATAATGCTCTGGATGCGTTCTTGGGCGCGTGGCTTCACGACCGGATCAAAGATAAAGCCCATGCCGCCGCCTGACATGCCGCCCATCATCCAAAAGCCCCAGAAATCTTCGCCAAATTCCGCTTGCACACCCGCAATCAGCGTTTCGGTGTAGAGGTTGCTGGCCCAGGGGATGATCGTCTGGATTGGGCCATGAAAGTTGCGATGGGTGGCGGCGCCGATGGCTTGAATGTCACCGGTATTCAGCAAGGCGACAATCTGGTCGATAATCTGGATCGCCTCCTGGCGCCCCGCCCATTCAGCTTCCGAGCGGAGCAGATATTTCTCTGTGACCATCTCCAAGATGGGGCCGACATCCTGCGCCATGCCGCCGTGGACAATGACCAGGCTCTCCTGAATTTTGCGCCGGGTCTCGGCAGAAACGTCGGTTAGATTCAAAATGCGGTGATTGGGTAGGAGCCGACCGCGGCTGACGCCATATTCGGGATCATCGGCTGTCGCTTCTACCCCTTGAATCACCTTCATGCCGGGCCAGACGCCGCCCGAATCCTGCCAGCCGCCGCCGGAGCCGCCCATCCATTCGCCGAGAATGGCGCGGGCGGCCACCACGCGCCGCTCCTCCTCGGTCAACTGGCCAGTGAGCGACGCGGTTTGGCCCGTGGCGCGCATACAGACGGCGATCAACGAGGCCAGCAAATTGGTTGAAACCGCCAATCGCGAGCCTTTGGGTATGCCATTGACCTGGCTGACCAACTCAATGCCATACCCAGGCTTGATCAACTGTGCTAGCAGGTCGGCCAGGGGCTGTTCGGCGCCTTCGGTCCCCGGCGGAATGATGCCGGATGCGATCACCGCCGCTTTTAAGAGACCCAGGTAATCTTTGGCAAAATCAAAGACTTCGTCCAGGCTGCTGATCTCGGCGCTGGCGTTGAGATCGACGCTGACCAGCCGCAGGATTGGTTGGTCGATAATGCGAAAGTAGGTTTCAATCGGCGGCTTGGGTGTAGCTGGTTGATTGCCGTCGCGCACTCCCAGGTCTATTGACACGTTGAGGACGCGCGCCCCTTCGGGAAAGTCCATGCCCAGAAAGAAGATGTCACTCCAACCGCTGTGGGTCAAATCCATGCGCACCGGCGTCGCTTCGCGCAAGACAGGAAAGAGCGCCTTCAGGTTAGCGCCTTGTCCCACACCTTCATAGAGCAATGGTCGCACCCGTAGCGGATGATCCGCCGGATGACCGATGCGAAACATCCATTGGTTGCCGCGCACGGACCGTACACTACGCCGCACCTGATCGGCCAGAGTCTGAAAGGCGAGGCTGTGATAGGCGCCGGCCAGAGCGCTGGCGATCCCGTCACTGGGGCCGTGTGTGCGCTGGTTCTCTAAAAAAATATCAATTGCCTCTTCAAAACGGCGCTTTAGTAAATTCGTGTAGCCATCAAAAGGGACAAGCCCACCTGGTTGCAATTCCGGCTTGATCGGCAGGTGAAAGCGGTAGATGGCATAGAGAAAAAAGAGGGCGCGCACCCGCTCATAGAGATTCTGGTTGACGCGACGAAACTCGTCCAGCGCGTGACATTCCTGTAACAAAGTCGCCAGCGTTGCGCTTCGACAAAATTCATCCAACGAGCGATTGCGCACGGCTGGATCGCTGGCGGTAATGATCTGGATTAATTGGGTCATAACCGCTCCTTAGGCCTGGGGCGCATTGAGTTCGCGCTGCGCCAACAACGCCAACAATTTCGCCAGCACTTCTTCCCGGTCGCGCCCACTGAGCGCCAGCGCCAATTGCGCTGTCAACAAGCCATACTTCACACCGACATCATAGCGGGAATCATGTTTTTCCAGCGCCAGATATTGTTCCCGTCCGGCCAACTTGGCCAACGCCGCCGCTAAGGTGACACCGGCAGCGTCATGTCCATTAGCGGGGGGCAAGCTTGCGATCTGTTCTTCCAAGATGTCAAAGATGGTAGATGTTAGCACATGCATGCCGAAGAAGCAGAGGTAATAGCCGGCGCGCAGACCGGAGACGATGAGATGTTGTTCGGCGGCGGTAGGTGTTGGTTTTTCAATCACTGTTTCCACGCGGTAAAGATCCGCACGCCCCGATAGACGACGCCCACCCACGGCGCCATAGTAGGGCAACAAACTTTCGCGCGTCGCTTGTACGGCGGAAACGGTGCAAGCTTCTTTGGCGGCCACTTCCACCAAATGTTGCGCACAGGCGGTTGCCCCCCGGCTTACATAGAGATGGTCGCCGACAAGATGGAGAAAGGCTTCCTGGCCGACAAACGAACGGGCGCAATAGACGGCATGACCATGACCTAGCGGTTCGGCTTGGTGGGCAAAGTGCAGCCGCGCTCCAATAGCGCCGGCATAGTCGCCAACCACATCGGCGTAAGCGCGTTCATCCCCTGGCCGCACCACCAGGCAAATATCATTGATGCCGGCGCGGACAATCTCTTCGATCAAGATGGTGAGAACGGACTTTTCGACGCCATCGCGATCAAGCAAGCTTTGGAGGGGAAGCGTGCGTTGCCGCCGACCGGCGGCTGTGATCACAGCTTTTGAAATCTTCATACATCGTTTGCCTTTAGTTGAATTTGTAAAGTATTGATGTGTAGACAAAATTTATTGTATCATAACACAAAAGCTGTTACGGAGGCATGACGATTTGCTAACTTTTGCTAGTACTTATGTCGTACTAAGTGAACGTTTAAAGAACTCCGCTCACCGCGAATCACGGACGCGCAACATTGATTATCCCGTAGGGGCGTACCCTTGTGGTCGCCCCAGCCAGGACGACCGCAAGGGTACGCCCCTACGGGATGGCTGTTTTATGGTTTGGAATAGCCTAACCAATCAACGAGCCAATCAACGAACCAACCATTTACAATATAACTTGGGAGAGCGATCCGCTTGTGGTACAATAGCGGAACTCTCGCGTTGGTTTGTGAACTGGATGTTGCTATGGGCTTACGACCTTTTTTTCTTTATGTTTCGTTGCTGGTATGCATTGGGTTAGCCTTTGTTGCCGGCTTTTTGAGTTACCCGCTGATCCATCCTTTGTTGGTAAGTCGCTGGATTGAGCCGTCTACGCCGAGTGTTCAGCCCACTACCTTTACCCCCGCGCCCGATCCGGTGGATATGACTGTTTTCTGGCAGGTCAATGCTATTTTGGATCATGATTTCTATGGCGCCAAGCCCGATCTGACGACCCGACGCTATGGCGCCATTAATGGCTTGGTGGCCGCCTTTAATGACCCCTATACCCGCTATGAACCGCCCATCCAAAGCGCCGATTCGGGTGCGGTGATCTGTGGGTGTCAAGGTGTGATTGGTGTGAACGTCGAACAGACGCCGACCGGCTTTCTCCTTCACCCCCAACCCGACTTGCCGGCCCAGCAAGCCGGCGTCTTGGCGGGAGATCGGTTGATTCAAGTGGATCAGACGCTGCTCACCACCACCATGACCGTAGAGGCGGTGATGCGGTTAGTCAATGGCGATCCTAATACGGGCGTGATTCTCGTGGTGCAACGACAAAGTGCGGGACAAACCACTTCGGAGACCCTTAATTTTGAGATGACGCGGGTCGAGGTGGTAACGCCCAGTATGGAATGGCGTCTGCTTGATGATGCGAATCGTCGTGCCAACATTGGCTATATTCGTCACGCCCATTTCACCAATCATAGCCCGGAAGAGATGGAGCGGGCCTTGACCGAGTTAGTTGCCCAAGGCGCTGATCGTTTTATTCTGGATCTGCGCACAAACCCCGGCGGCACCGTTGAGGCTGCGCTCAAAATTGCCGATATGTGGCTGGATCAGGGGGTGATCTTGATCGAAGAGCAGACCAGCGGCGTCGAAAAACAATTTGATGCAACGGCTGGTCAGATCGTACCCGGCGCCCCCTTGGTGATTGTTATCGATCACGGCACTGCCAGCGCCAGCGAAATTGTGGCCGGCGCCCTACGCGATCACGGGCGCGCCACCTTGGTGGGCGCCAAAACCTATGGCAAGGGGAGCGTGCAGTTGCGCCATGAACTAGCCGACAAGAGCAGCCTCTTTGTCACCAATGCGCTCTGGTTCACCCCCAATCATCATCAAATTTCCGGTGTTGGTCTCCTGCCTGACCTGGTCGTTGACAACGCCGTTGATCCCCTGCCGACCGCCATCGCTTCCGTGCAACAGATTGCGGTGGCGCAACGCTAAATCGGTCCGAAGTTCCAAGTCCAGAGTCAAACTGCGTAATCGCAAGACTTGCTTGTGGACTCTGGACTTCAGACTCTGGACTTAGGACTCTGAACTTATGCAATCAGAACACGAACTACCGCCTGCTCCTGCAACAACAAACTTTTTCTTCCGTCCGTTATTGCTGGCCGTCCTGTTGGCGCTGGCGTTGACCTTCTTTGCGGGCATCGGCGTCGGCTATGGGCTGGCCCGCACCCCAGATCAGGCCGCCACTGCCAATAGCGGCTGGTGGCAATTTCTGACCGGTGGTCGCGCTGCCGGCGACCAATGTTCCGCAGCCCAAGAATTATTATACCCTGAATTTGCTACTTTTTGGGAAGCGCTCCACCTGCTCTATCAAGATTTTTATGGTAAGCTGCCTGAAGCGCAAGAGGCGACTTATCATGCCATTCAGGGTATTGTCAACGAATTAGGCGATCCCAATACCTCCTTTCTGACACCGAAAGAAGCTGACTTTTTTCGCACGGCGCTGCAAGGATCGTTTGAAGGCATCGGCGCCCGCGTCGAGTGGGATGAGGAAGAGGATACCCTGCGTATCAGTGAACCCTTTGAGAATCAACCGGCCTGGCAAGCCGGCTTGCGGCGTGGCGATCTGGTCATGGCGGTCGATGGCGAGAGCTTGAAAGGTTCCAACCTTAACGAAGCCGTGGGCAAGATTCGCGGCCCCAAAGGGACCAAGGTTGTGTTGACCATTGTGCGCGAAGGGGTGGCTGAGCCGTTTGCTGTCGAGGTGGTGCGCGACCGTATCGAGACGCCGACCATTGCGACCGATACGTTGGGCAAAGAGAAAAACATTGCTTATGTGAAGCTGACCACCTTTAACCAGAACGCCGGTCAACTGGTGCATCAAGCGGTGGAAGATGCCCTGAAGCGGGAACCAGCGGCGCTGATCTTTGATCTGCGCGGCAATACCGGCGGCCTCTTGCGCGAGGCGGTCAAGGTAGCAAATGTCTTTATTGACAACAGCACCGTTCTTCTGGAACGTTTTAGCGATGGTCGATTGGAGACTTACGAAACCACGACCGGGGCGGTGGCGAAAGAGATTCCCATGTTGGTACTAGTCAACGAGGGCAGCGCCAGCGCCAGTGAAATTGTGGCCGGCGCCCTGCAAGATACCAAACGCGCCCGCCTTCTGGGGGTGACAACCTATGGCAAAGGGAGCGTACAATTGCCCCATACCTTGAGCGATGGCTCGATTATGCGGGTGACGATTGCGCATTGGTTCACTCCCAACGACCGCACGATTGACGGCACAGGGTTGTCACCGGATGTTATTGTTGAATTAACCGATGATGATCGCAACCAGGGCGCCGATCCGCAACTGACGGCTGCCGTTGAATTGCTGCAAAAAGAGATCCAGACCAGAGTCCAAAGTCCATAGTCCGTAGTCCAAAGTCCAGAGTCTTAAGTCCTAAGTTCAGGAGCGCGGATAATCATTGGCTTATTTAAGCCGTCGTCTACTAGGCTTTATGATTCTGGACTACGGACTTTGGACTTTGGACTACGGACTCTGGACTACGGACTACCAAGATAGGTAAGATATGGCAAAGCAGAGTAGCAAAGAGAACGAGAAGCAGGGGCCGCGTACGGTTGCGACCAACCGCAAAGCCCGACACGAATATTTTATTGAAGAGGATTTTGAAGCCGGTATCGTCCTCACCGGCACTGAAATCAAGTCGGTGCGCGCCGGCAAGGTGAGCTTACAAGAGGGCTTTGTGCTGATCCGTAACGATGAAGCGTGGCTGATGAATGTCCACATTGCCCACTTTGAGCAGGGCAATCGCTACAACCACGAAGAATTGCGTCAGCGCAAATTGCTGTTGCACAAGAGCGAGATCGCCAAACTCCATGCCCAGGCCACCCAACGCAACTGGACGATTGTGCCGTTGCGTCTCTATATCAATGACCGTGGGCGCGCCAAGGTGGAAATCGGGTTGGCGCGTGGGAAACAAGTGCATGACAAGCGCGAGACCATCGCCAAGCGGGAAAGTGATCGCGAGTTGCGGCGCGTATTGAAAGAACGGTATTGAGGAACTTATGGCGATTGCGATTGTCAATTTGCAGCCACGTTTTTTCGACGCCCTGGCCCAACTACAATATGATTGCTTTCCGACCGTGGCCGAGACAGAGTATTACCGCCAGGAACATTTTGCCAGTCACTACCGGATCTTTCCCGAAGGCAGCTTTGTTGCGTTGGCTGATGAACAGGTGATTGGGTTTGCCTCCGGCATCTTCACCGATTTTGACTTTGACCATCCCAATCACGCCTCTGTCGAAATTTCGGGTAACGGCTTCTATACCACCCATCAACCGGCCGGCGCTTGGTACTATGCAATTGATCTGGGTATTCACCCGGCTTATCGTCGCCAGGGGCTTGGGCGTCGGCTTTACGACGCGCGCAAAACGCTAGTCATGCAGCAGAACAAGCGGGGCATTGTCGCTGGTGGTCTTTTAGCAGATTACACAGCGTATCGCGATGCGATGAGTGTTGCTGCATATGCAGAAGCGGTGGTTGCCGGCCAATGTTATGACAACACCTTGACCTTTCAACTTAACAATGGCTTTGTTTATCAAGGGTTGATTGAAAACTATGTACCCAATGACGCGGATAACATGGCGACATTAATCGTCTGGCACAACCCAAGTTATCAAGAAAGTGCGGAAAGCGAAGCTTGATCGTCATGTCTATTGCCAACCTTGCCCTGCCGCACGGTCAGTTACTGCTGCCTACTTTCCTGCCCGACGCCACCCTTGGTGTCGTTAGGGCAGTCGATAGTGTCGATCTCGTCAACTGTGGCATTCAGGGTGTCGTCATGAACACCTTCCACCTCATGCAACATCCTGGCTCCTCGACGGTTCAGGCGTTGGGCGGCTTGCATGAGATGTGCGGCTGGCCCTACCCGATCCTCACCGATTCGGGGGGCTTTCAAGCTTATTCGCTCATCCGCCAGAACGCCAAATATGGCAAGCTGACCAACGACGGCATTGTCTTCCAGCCCGACGGCGCCGACCGCAAGTTTCAATTGACGCCGGAAAAGTGCATCCAACTCCAAATGAGCTATGGCGCCGACATCATCATGTGTCTCGACGATTGCACCCATGTCGATGACCCGCCGGCGACGCAGGAGGAATCGGTGCGCCGCACCATTGCCTGGGCCAAACGCTGTCGCCAAGAGTTTGATCGCCTGGTTAAGCAAAAAAAGTTTGCCGACGGCGAGCGCCCTTTGCTCTTTGGTGTGGTGCAAGGGGGCGGATCCAAGGAGTTACGCCAGCAGTGCGCTGAAGCGTTGCTGACCATTGGTTTCGATGGTTTTGGCTATGGCGGCTGGCCGCTCGATGCCGAGGGGGCCTTGCTGATTGATATGCTGGCCTACACCCGTGAACTTATCCCCGCAGAATTTCCTATGCACGCGCTGGGCGTTGGTCATCCGGCCAGCATCACCATCTGCACCGGCATGGGCTATGACACGTTTGACTCCGCCCTGCCGACGCGTGATGCCCGACGTGGTCGGCTCTATACCTTCACCAGCGCCAATGCCCACCCCGTCGCTCATCATGCCGACTGGTTTCGCTATCTCTACATCACTGACGACAAATATATCAAAGCCAGAGAACCCATTTCCGAACACTGCGACTGCCTGACCTGTCAACAGTACAGCCGCGGCTACCTAAATCACCTCTACACCGCCAACGAAGCGGCTTTTATGCGGCTGGCAACCATTCACAACTTGCGTTTTATGGTGCAATTGATGGCGCGCCTGGGCAATGTGCGCCAATGAGTTGATTGGATTGCGGTGCCTGTGTTAAAATTGCTATAAATAAGTTGATGCACTGTAGGCATGGAGGTAGATGATGGCGACGCCTTTCCCTGGTATGGATCCCTATCTAGAACGACCAAATCTTTGGTCGAATGTTCACAATAGTTTGATTGCAGCGATTCGTGACTTTCTCACACCAAGACTACGACCGCGCTATTTTGTCGCCATTGAGGAACGTTCCTACCTGGATGACCCTCTGCCCGCCAGTTTTATGGCTGTACCCGATGTTGGCGTACTTGGGCCATATTCACCCCATCCTGTGGCTGTTTTAGAATGGCCAGCCGCCAGAACCGAGCCACAAATTATTGAATTGCCGATGCCGGAGCAGATTCGTGAAACCTACCTGTCCATTCAAGAAGTTGGTAGTAGTGATTTGGCGACGGAAATGTGGCTTGATAGTGAAGATGATGGCCTTAAAGTCGTGACCATCCTGGAAATTCTGCCACCGTGGAATAAGGGGTCACGCGAAGGCCGAGCGCAATACACCCGCAAACGGGAGGAAGTGATCAACTCCTACACCAACCTGGTTGAAATTGATCTGTTGCGCGCCGGTCAACGCTTTGCGCAACCACGGAATGGCAGCAACTACCACTACAGCATTCTGGTTAGCCCGGCGCCGATGCGACCGCGCGCTCATTTTTATCCTTTTACCATTGCCCAACCCATCCCGACCTTTCACCTGCCATTACAACAAGATGATGAGTGGCCGGTGCTGGACTTGAACCCCATCTTGCATGACCTCTATGATCGCGCCGGTTATGATTTGCGCATCAACTACCGCACCGAACCAGTCCCGCCGCTGGTTGAGGAAGATGCTACCTGGCTAGATGCTTTTCTACGGGAAGCCGGTCTCCGCTAAAGGCTACAACTCCAACGATTCATCCAACATCTGATTGCTTTCTCGCACCTGCTCATAGGTGCGCCGCGCCCGCACCAATACATCACCGAGCGCTTCGAGCCGCTCTTGCAGGTCGTCGCTATCGCTGGCCGCTTCCCATGCTTCGCGTAGTAAATCCTCGAATGATTTGTTGCCTTCCAAATTGCCCAGAATCAGATCCAGCTCACCGATGACCAGTTCAAACATGCGGATCTTGCGCGCAAGCAACTCGATGACGTGGGCCTCAATCGTCTCGTTGCAGCTCAGGTTGAAAATCTTGACATCTTTCTCCTGCCCCAGGCGGTGGAGGCGACCAATGCGCTGCTCGACGCGCATGGGGTTCCAGGGCAGGTCATAGTTGATCAACTGGTGGCAGAATTGGAGATTGCGCCCCTCCGCCCCACTCTCGGTGCTGACCATGACCCGCATCTCGCCTTTGAAGGCGACGACTGCGGCTTCTTTCTGCTCAATGCTCAAGCCGCCGTGAAAGCCGACGGTTGGAATGCCACCCTCTTGCAGGTGGCGGACAATGGTGTCGAGCGTCTGTCGGTATTCAGTGAAGATGAGAAACTTGCCGGGATAACGCTGTAAAATTTCTCGCACTGCTGTCAGTTTGCGCCCCACGGGGATCGACTCGGCCAGCGTCAGGAAGCGTTGCAACTCGGCCCGTGTATTTTCGCCATGCGCCCGATCCTGTACCATCTTGCGCAGGGTTGACGCCACGGCTTGCGGGCTGCTGCTCAACTCTCGCTGGAGCGTCACCAACGTTAGGCGCAAATGTTTGTTGCTGTCCACATCACGAAAACGGCGACGGATGTAATCGGTGACGTCGGCATAAAGTCGCCACTCCGGCTCGCTCATCGCCAGATGGTAGATGGCGGCCTGGCGCTTGGGAAATTGAATATCGACCTTGCTGCGCCGGTTACGGATCATGACATCGTTGAGTAGACGGCGCAACGAACGGGTATTCTTGGGCTGACGACTATCGGCCTGTTCTAGAAAATGGCGACGGAAGGCGCGCACCGTGCCCAACTGCCCCGGCGCCAGAATGGTGATCAAGCTGTAGAGTTCCATCAAATCATTCTGCACGGGCGTCGCTGTCAGCAGCAGCACATAGCGTTTGCGCACCTGATTGACAAATTGCCAGGCCAGGGTGGTGCGATTCTTGAGTTTATGCGCCTCGTCGATCACGATCAAGTCATACTCGCGGGCCAGGATGGCGTCGCTTTGGTGTTTGAGCTTGGCGCGATCCAGGCTAACGATCCAACGTCCCTGCTCGGCGGTCGCCACCTCTTGCCACTGCGTCGGCGTCTCCATCACCTGAAACGATTCGTGGAATTTGTTCTCCAACTCTTCGCGCCACTGTTCGGTCAACGAAGCCGGCGTCAAGACCAGGACTGAACGCACCAAGCCGCGCAGGATCAATTCTTTCATGATAATGCCGGCTTCAATCGTCTTGCCCAGCCCCACCTCGTCGGCCAACAGAGCGCGCCCGCGCATATCGCGCAACGCTTTGAGCGCGGTCTCAATCTGGTGTTCATAATGTTCGACGGCGATCTCATCCAGGCAGACCAACTCATCAAAACCCCGACTCAGGCGCAGCATCTCGGCTTGTAGGCGCAACCGGTAGATGGGCAGCGGCTCCGGCGGGCGAATGCGGCCATGCGTGCGGAAGAAGTTGTCCAGATTCTGCGTCGTCTCGATGACGCGTGGGGGCAGGGTCACGCCCAAGGTCGCAATCTGGCTGACCAGATTTTGATCGACATTGTAGCGATAACCGCAACGGAAACAGACGGTGGTTGTCTCCTCGTCGAGCCAGTTGCACTGCGGACAGCGCTTGCCCATGAGCATTTCGGGCGCGGCGTCGGCCTTCTTCTTGCGTTTGGTCGGCTCTTCGGGGATTTCCAACCATTCAAAGCGTTCGGTGGACATATTGCTATTTCTTTTGAATTAGGCGTGCCGTTTTAGGGTAGTGTGCTGTTTGTACGCGTGATATTTTGTCCCGTAGGGACAGGTGAGTTTAGAGAAAAAATCGAAAGATTCTACTCCCTAAATTCAAGCGTCCCTACGGGACGGGCTAACCTGCCATTCCTTCATTAGGCAACGCACTCATGTTCCCATTTCATGAACTGTTTCTGGCATTATAGCACAGACAACCCACAAATCTTAAATGAAATCGGCGCTGTATTTTTCGTCGTCGGTTGGCGTGTGCTACACTAGGGGATGATGTGTGGGTTGGTCAAGTATCACCGCGAATTATAGGATTTGCGAATCGATCAGGGTAATTCGCAAATCCTATAATTCGCGGTGATAGCCCAGGCCACCAACAACCGTATTTACCCAATTACCCAACCAACTATCCAACGGGAGTAAGCCCCCATGAACTTGAGTGAATGGCAAGCCAAAGCCGGGACAAAGCTACGTTCGCTGGCGACAAGCGCCCGCCAGTTGACCCCTGGCGTTCTCTACGGCGCGCTCTCCACAGCAACCATCTTTCCGCTGGTGGAAGCAGCGCGCCAGGCCATTGGTGCGCAGAATTACCCCCTGTTGATGACGCTTGGCGCATTAGCCGCTGGCGTTGGCGGTAATCTGGTGGCTGAACAGATCAGCCACTGGCACCATAGCACCGAGGAAGAACTTGCCCAAGAGTTGACCGCCAAAGCCACCACTGACGAGGCGTGGCGTAAAGCGCTGGATGATCTGCTGGAACGTTTTGAGGCGTTGCGCGTGGTGCAGACTGTCATGAGCGAAGCTGACAAGGATTGGTTTGCCGCAACGCTCAAGACCGCGCTCAGGGAAGTGGGCAGCCGGTTGACGGTTGAGGGCGACTTCATTCAAACCGGCAATCTGACCGGTAACGTTGGTGTGGCGGTGGGCAAGCAGATCACGCAGATCATCAACTACTACCATCCGTCACAGCAAGGAGGCGCACCGCCTGTTGACGAACCCGCCCTGAAGGAACAGATTCGCACCTATCTCCGCTGGGTTTGCCGTCACTACGGTCAGGTGACGTTGCGCGGGATGCGGCGTCAGGGGGAACAAGCGATGACGCTCGCGTTAGATACCGTCTATGTCCCGCTGGCGGCAACCGCTGTCTTTCATGCCCAACGACAAGTTGGCCCTGCCAAAGCCGGCTCACCACTGCGCTGGAACGACGAGGATGAAGTAACGATTGCACGGGAAGAACGCGAACGCACCATTACACTGAATGAACTGCTTGCTCAAGGAGATCGGCTGATTGTCACCGGCGGTCCCGGTTCGGGCAAGACCACCGTCTTGCAACATCTGGCCCATACGCTGGCGCAAGCGCTGCTGGTGGATGAGTTAACCCTGGCCCACACCAAAGTCGGTCTGCCGGCGGAAATAACCGAAGCGCCCATCCCGATTGTGTTGCCGCTCAGTGTCTATGCGCTGCATCGGCGCCAAAGTATCCAACATAACAGCCAACCGCGCACGCTGGCCGCCTTTATTGCCGACTATCTCGTGGAGCAGCAGGAGGGGGTGGTTGATCTGTTGCCCGATTTCTTTACCCGTCTCTTGCACAATGGTCGCCACCTGATTCTGCTGCTCGACGGGCTGGATGAAGTGCCGGATGAGGCTGAGCGCACCCGCATCCGCGAGGCAATTGAACGGCTGGCCGATGGTAAGGCTGATCTGCGTCTGGTGGTGACCTGTCGCATTGCTGCCTATCAAGGGCGCACGGCGTTGGGCCGCGATTTCCGGGAAGTGCGGGTGCAAGCACTGGATGAAGCCCATGTGACGGCGTTGGTGCAACAGGCATACAGCGCCCTTTATTACGACGATGCCATTGTGCGCGCCCGTCAGATTGACGAACTGCTGGCCGGCATTCGCGACCTGGAAGCCGAACGGCAGCGCCGCCTGGGTGAAGATGTCGCACGTTTGATCGACAGCCCGCTCATGGTGCGGCTGCTGTTGATTGTCCACCTCAATGAGCGGCGTTTCCCCCAACATCGCGCCGAACTCTACCAACGCGCCACCGACAGCTTGCTCTGGCCCGATTATGGCTTGGAGGATAGCGAAGCACTGGAAGAGATCCGGCGTTGGGTCGGTCAGAGCCATGAGGTGCATCGCGATCTGGTGCAGCAGATTGCCTGGGAACTACACCGTCAGGGGGAGAAACAAGGGCGTGAAATTGAGGATGATGCTCTGCTGCGCCTGTTGCGCGCGGCTGGTCAACCAGCGGATCTGGTGCGCAACTTCCTGCAACTGACCCGCTTGCGTGGTACCTTGCTCGAAGAACGGCTGGGGCTTTATCGCTTTTTCCACCTGGCCTTTCAAGAGTTTATGGTCGCCCGCTATCTGGCCGAAGTGGTGCGCGGGGAAGGGGGCGTGGAGGCGATGGTGCGTCTGCTGCAAGAAGAGAAATTTGTCCTGCAAAGCTGGTGGCGCGAACCGATCCTGCTGGTGGCCGGTTACTTGAGCATGAACGCCCGGCGCAATGCCCAAACGTTTCTGTTGCAACTGGCTGAGGTGGGGCAAAAGTCCACCCTACCGCCTGACCAGCAGTTAGCTGCGGCGGAACTGGCGGCGAGCGGTTGTCTGGAGTGGTTTGATCAAGAACAAGATCACCCACTGTACCATGCTTTGACCGAGCGACTAAATAGCCTTATCACGAATGCCCGCCTCATGAATAAAGCCACGCCACGCCTACGGGCGGAAGCTGGTATTGCTTTAGGGCAGTTAGGTGACCCGCGACCAGGGGTAGGCGTGAAAAATGGCTTGCCCGATCTGGTTTGGTCGAAAGTTATTGAGCCGGGGCTGTTTATTATGGGGGGCAACGAACGCTACGACGGCAAGCCGCAATTTACTTGCAACCTCATTACGCAACCCTACCGCATCAGTCGCTACCCGATTACTGTTGCGCAGTACAACACTTTTGTGGAAGCCGGTGGTTATGCCAAACAACAGTATTGGACGAAGGCTGGCTGGCAATGGCGTAAGGAAAATCAGATTGAAGGTCCTGACGAATATCGTGCTGTGTTTCAAACATCCAATCATCCACAAGTTGGCATTAGTTGGTATGAAGCTGTCGCTTTTTGCAACTGGCTTACAGATGTGGTACAATATGAGGTAAGGTTGCCAACGGAATCGGAATGGGAGCTGGCTGCCCGGAATACTGATGGACGCAACTATCCATGGGGTGCCAAGTTCAGTGCTGACCGCTGCAACATGAATGAAACCGGGATTGAGAGTACATCAGCAGTTGGGCTTTTTCCCAATGGCAATGCCCTTTGCGGCGCGGCTGATATGAGTGGGAATGTATGGGAGTGGTGCAGTACACAATGGCAGAGTAACTACGAGAAATATCAGGAAAGAGTAAAAGAAGACTTGGAAGGCGACTCTGGTCGCGTGTTGCGGGGCGGCTCGTTCAACGTCAATGTTAACGGCGCCCGTTGCGCCTACCGTAACGACGTCAGCCCGCACGTCCGGTACGGCAGCTTCGGTTTTCGGGTTCTCCTCCCCGGCTCTGGTTTTCTGATCTCTGAAAACTCTGCCCTCTGAAAAATCTCTGCCCTCTACCCTCTGGGGGTGCGGGGGTATCCCCCGCCAGGATTGCCGCCGATAGGCGGCCGCGATTTTTTTTAGCCCAAGAATACAGTAATATTAACTGGTAAAATTGAGTTTTAATGTATGCCAACGCAAGTAACCGGCGCCTATACTGATGTGTATGAGTGGGAAAATCTTTATCTCTCCTACCGCAAAGCCGCCAAAGGCAAACGTAGCCGTCGTGCTGCTGCCCTCTTTGAATTTAAGCTGGAAGATAACCTGATCGATCTGCACGACGAATTGGCCGCTGAGACTTATCGTCCTGGTGCGTATGCTCATTTTACCATCCATGAACCCAAGAAACGGTTGATCAGCGCGGCTCCCTTTCGGGATCGGGTGGTGCATCATGCGCTCTGTCGGGTGATCGAACCGGCCTTTGAACGCAGCTTTATTGACCACTCCTACGCCAACCGTGTCGGCAAAGGCACCCATCGGGCATTGGATACTTGTCAGCAATGGCTGAAGCGCTATCGCTATGTCTTGCAATGTGACGTCAAGCAATTCTTCCCCTCGATTGATCATATTATTTTGCAACGCACGCTGAACCGCCGTATTCAGGATGGCGGACTCCGTCGTTTGATCACCCGCATTTTACAAAGTGGCGTTGGCGTCTTGCGCAATGAATACGATATGGTCAATTTTCCTGGTGACGACCATGCCGCTTTGAACCGTCCGCGTGGGCTGCCCATCGGCAATTTAACCAGCCAGTTCTGGGCCAACTGTTATATGAACAGCTTTGACCATTTTGTCACGCGCGATTTGCGTTGTCCAGCCTATTTGCGCTATGTCGATGATTTTCTGCTCTTTAGCGATGACAAGGCGCAACTGCAACAGTGGCGCAGCGCGGTCATCGCCCGCCTGGCCCAACTCCGGTTGACGCTGCACGAAACCAAAGCCCAAGTACGCCCGACCGGCGAAGGCGTCGGCTTTCTCGGCTTCTTTCTCTACTCAACCCATCGCCGTTTGCGCTCCTGCAAAGGCATCGCTTTTCAGCGTAAACTGGCACGGCTCATGGGCAACTATCAGCACAGCCAAACGCAACGGGCGTCGATCCAGGCCACGCTTCTGGGCTGGATCAACCATGTGCGTTATGGCGACACCTGGGGTTTGCGCCGGGCCATGGTACAGGCGGTGCGTCTATGAACGCCGCCCCCGAAGAAATGCCGCTCTTTGTCAAAACCCATGATTTTCTGGCTTGGCTGGTGCCACAAACCAATCATTTTCCCCGGCTCCATCGCCACACCGTCACCCGTCGTTTACTGGATGCCGCCTTTGATTTTCAAGAACGCATCCTGGAAGCGAATAGCTTGCGCGGTCAACTGCGGCTGGAACGGTTGAGCCACGCCGATGCGCAATTGAATAAAGTGCGTCTCTACTTGCGATTGGTGCATCGCATGCGTTGGTTTACCCTGGGGCAATATCACCACGCTGCGGGCATAGTGACAGAGTTGGGCAAATTACTGGGCGGCTGGCGCAAAGTCACCGAAGAAAAAGCAACAACGCACGCCATGCGCGGGCGTTAATGCGGGGAATGGCTGATAGGTCGCGTGTTGCGGGGCGGCTCGTTCAACAACAATGATAACAACGCCCGTTGCGCCTACCGTAACAACAACAACCCGCACAACCGGAACAACAACATCGGTTTTCGGGTTCTCCTCCACGGCTTTCTGACAAACCTGTCTTCAGGCTTGTTTGTTCTAGTATTCTGCACCGGCTACGGCTTGTGTAGCGCAGCATGAGAGCCGGTGCAGCCATTTCCTGGCCGTGTTTTACTCCTCATCTGAACCGAGTGAGGCTGGAGGGGGGTAGACCGGGCGAATAGAAAAGCGGCCCACACCCTGCCCGTGTTCGGTAGACGACCGGGTTGGTGTGGGCCCCGTTGTTGTGGTTTGGGTATGCAGATACCGCCGCGCTATAACGATCACGGCAGCGTGCGTGGCACTGACCACGGTAACGTCCCCTCTGCACCAATCGACCGGTCAGTGCCGCGCACGCGGGATCAACCAACCCCCGCGCTGCCACCGCGTGCGCGGCACTGACCAGCGGACCGTCGTGTAGACGAAGCAGTCTTGGTCAGTGCCACGCACGCTACCCCTCCCCGCCAACAATCCATTCCTGTCACGAATCCGCTGATCTGGTCCCTGTGCGTGTCCATTTTTCTACTTGCAGATAGACTGTCTATAACTTCTATAGTTTGCCCTGCCTCGTGATATAATCCCTGTGTAACCCCATCACCCAATGTCATTCAGAGTTTGTTATGAGTGAAACGAGTTTTATTGTCTATTTGGATGATCTACAACAAAATCGCTATCGCCATTGGCATGTGTGGGAAAATGGGCGGATTGTCGCCTTTGTCATTCAATACGAAACCTGGATCGATGGTGAATGGCATCCGGTGGTACGTTATGATACAGCGCATGGTCGGCCCCATCGGGATTTGTTACACCCAGATGGCGCCCAAACCAAAGAATTCTTCATACACGATACCAATGCTGAAATTTTGACATTAGGGCAGCGGGATCTTGTGGAAAATTGGGTGAGTTACCGTGCAGCGTATTTGAAGGAGGTGACGCAATGAACCTGGTCTATCAAGCAAAAGTGAAAGAGTTATTGACTGAATTTACGCGCTACCTTATGGAACATCCTGAATTGGCTGCCCAAATCCCACCGGACGCCCAAGTTGTCTTATTAGACCGCACCGATCCGCTCTACAATCAACAGGCGATTCAGAATGCCCAACAAGCCAAACGCACAGACGACAGTAGCCAGCGTCCCCTCATTTACATTGAAGTGCAAGAACTGGCGCCGATTCGTTCCCGTGTGCGCAAATTGGCAATCTATGAACAACCACCCCTGTTGGCCGCTGTGTAACGGCAACTTTGCATGAAGATGAGCATTCCACACCCTGCCGGGAAGAGGTCGGCGCTTACCAATTCGGCTAAAGTAGATGGTCCGTCGCTGACCTCTTCCCGGAAGGTGATCTACACTCTCTGGCGAAACCCAACCCTTCACCGCTGGCTCCTACCATTAAGCGCGCTGCTCATCCTGACCGGCTACGTTGGCCCGTGGGTGTCCCATCGCGTCGCCGGCCTGGTCGTCACCGGGCTGGACTTGGGCGAGTATGTCAAATTTCTGCCCACCGTGCGTGGCGGCCAGGTCATACTCTGGCGCGAGGGCTTTTATCTGCCATTGGTGGTCGTGAGTCTGGCGCTCAGTCTGGCTGCGTTTCGACCGCAGTGGCGCTATGCCTGGCCCATGCGTGTCTTGTTGCTGATCATCGCCGGTGTCGCCGCCCTCAACCTGCTGCCTCCCGCCTGGGGACCGGCCACCTTCACCAACCCCGAATTTCGTCAACAGATCCTGGCCTTAGCGCTCTGTTTAGGGGCGGCAGCCATCAGCCCGTTCCTGGCGCTCTTGTCGCGCTGGGTGGGCAGCAGCGTTGTGCTGCTCTTGAGCCTCGCCGCGCTCTGGTTTCCCCTGCGCGACTTTCTGCGCGTCCTGCCCACCATTCGTGAACTCTATAACGAGCCGCTTCCCCTCGGCTGGGGAATCTATGTGATGGTGGTTGGGGTGGTGTTGCTGATCGTTGTACAGGTGAGTAGCGTGTTGGCTCGATCGACAAAAATTCCAGTTAACACGGATAGGGAAAAACACTGATTTTATAAAAATCAAACCGTGTTCTTCCCTATCCGTGTTAACTGCTTTAGAGGAAGCGCAATGACCAAGTACCGAATCACCCAACCACCTTGTCATCCTAGAACGGAGTAGATCCAATGCAATTGAGCTTCGTCACCAATCCCCGCAGCAGCCTCGCCACCGAGATCGAGTGGGCCGCCGGCAATGGCTTTTCAACCCTGGACATCGCGTTGGAAGCCCCCGCCGCTGCGTCGGAAAGTGTGAAATGGGCGGAGGTGAAAACCGCGCTAGCTGACAAAGGGGTGCAAGCGATCTGCCGGGCCGCGACCTATCTGCCGCTCGACAACCCGGCGCCGTTGGTGCGGCAGGCGGCCATGGACGAAACCCGTCGCGCCATCGACGCCACCGCCGCTGTCGGTGCGACCCTTTGCACTGTCCGCTTCTGCGGCTGGCCGGCCCATCTCGATGAGCGCACCGGCTATGAATATTACCGCCAACTCTTTGGTGTCATCCTCAAACATGGGCAGACGCAAGGCGTCACCGTGGCGCTGGAAAACAGCCCGCACAATGCCCATCAACTCAAATATTTCCGCGAAATCTTCCAACGCCTGCCCGATCTCAAACTGGTCTATCACATCGGTCACGGCAATATGCAGACCATGCAGAGTATGACCCGTGAATACCTCTTCGCCCTGGCCGACCGTCTTGTCCACGTCCGCCTCAGTGACAACGACGGCGTCCACCATCAATACCTGCCTATCGGCGCCGCGCCCACTGGCGGCATCACCCTCCTGCGCGAACTCCAAACCCTGCGCAGCTTCCGCTACGACAGCGCCATCAGCCTGGAGATCCCCGGTGACCGGCGCTGGCTTTTGGGTAGTGCGCAGTGGTTGCGCGAGGTGTGGGAACAAGCTGGCTGATGACAAGGTGACAAGGTGAGGTAATTTGACGACTACGTCACCCTGTCACCCTGTCACCCTGTCACCCTGTCACCCTGTCAGACTCCAAAATCGCCATCGCCGCATTCCGCCCATTGATCGCGATGACACTGCCGCCGGGGTGGGTGCAGGCGCCACAGAGGTAGACGCCGGGCATGGGGGTTTGGTAGGCGAGGCGTTGATCCCACATGTAGGCGGGTAAGCATTCGCCCTGGAAGATATGACCACCGGTTAAACCAACCTTTTTCTCAATGTCGGGCGGCCCCATCACCTCGTAGTGGGCGACGGCGTCGGGGATGTTGCTACAGTAGCGACCAATCGACGCAAAGGCCAGTGCGGCTACTTCCTCGCGTCGGGTATCCCAGGAGCCTTCGGCAAAGGTGTGGGGGACATATTGGGTAAAGACGCTCATCGTGTGCATCCCCGGCGGGGCAATGGTGGGATCATGGGCGGTTTGGAAGTAGAGTTCCGTCCACAAGCGGGGCGGCAACCTACCGGCGTTGGCAATGGCGGGGTAATCCTGCCACTCGGCTTTGGTCAACGGCGTGTTGATCTGGCCGCTGTGGTGCGGTTCATAGATGCCAGGGCGGGCTTTGAAATTGGGCAACTCATGCAAGGCGACCGAGAGCTTGGCCGTGCAACCTTTCATCGGCACCGCTTCCACCTGGCGTTGCCAGGCCGAATCAGCAGCAGAGCCTAAGAGGCGTAACGTTACTTGCGGGTCAGCATTGGAGACTACAATGGGCGCGTAGATGCGTTCACCACCGGCTAATTCTACCCCTTCGCTGGGTAGAATGCGGGCAACCGGCGTACCTGACGCCACCACTGCGCCAGCCTCACGGGCAATGTCGCAGAGGATAAAGGAGACCATGCCCATGCCGCCCTTGACATAGCCCCAAGTGCCGGTCAACCCACTCAACCGACCGGAGGAGTGATGAAAGTGGATCGACGCCGTGCCGGGATCATGGGGGCTGGCATTGGTGCCGATGATGCCCTGGCCCAGCACGGCGCATTGCAGTCGCTCATCCTGCAAAAAATGTTCGGCATACTCGACCATCGACCAGTTGAAAAGCAGATTGATCGCATCCTGGTCGCCTTTGAGCCGCGCTTCAATCTGCTCACGGCTGGGGGGCGGGCCGATCCAGAGATCGCCGTCACCCGCTGGGCGCACGGCATCACGTGCGCGCTTCATCACATCATACATAGCGCGCCAGCCACGGACATCGCCAGGGGCAAAACGTTTGATCTCTTCGGCGCAACGGACATCGTCATCCCACAGTTGGATGCTTGACCCGTCGTCAAAGGGGACAAACATGCCCGCCACGGCCGGCGTCCATTCATAGCCATGGGCCGGGAAGTTCAATTCATCCACCACCAGTGGATGCAACAGGCCGGCGAGATAGGCACAGGGGGAAATGCGGTAGCCCGGCCAGGTCTCTTCCAGCGTACAGGCACCGCCGACCCGTTCTCTGGCTTCCAACACCAAGACCTGCTTGCCGGCACGGGCCAGATAGGCAGCGCAGGTCAAGCCATTGTGACCGGCGCCGACGATAATCGCGTCCCAGCGGCGTTTGGCTAATTCCTGGATGGGTGCGGGCAGCCCTAATATGCCCAAGGTATCGGCCGTGTGGTGGGGCTGACTGTACTGTTGCGTCATAAGTTCTCCTGAGATAGTATCTGATAACCTTTACAACTTTCTGAACCATCGCTAAACTCTTGACATGCAAGGACCATCCGCTGCCGCCTAAATCAGCTATAGTGTCTCATGCCATCGGTTGGACAGAATCACCGCCGCCACGCCAAAAGCTGTCGCCACATTGAGCGACCGTTTCACCCCGTGCATAGGAATGGCAACGATTTTATCACAGCGCCCCAAAATCCCTGGATCGACGCCGGTCACCTCATTGCCGACCACCAGCACCAGCGGTTGTTGCGGTAATGTAACCGTCATCAGCGATTCAGCTTGTGGATGCTCTTCCAGTGCCCAAAGCGTAAAGCCCTGCTCGCGTAACTGTTCGACCGCATCCACCCCATTGCGATAGCGTTGCCAATCGACCGCCTGTTCGGCGCCCAATGCCGTTTTGGCCAACTTGGGATTCTCCGGCGTTGGGGTAATGCCACAAAGGTGCAACCGGCGGAACCCGGCCCCATCGGCGCTGCGAAAGATCGAGCCGACGTTAAAGAGGCTGCGCACATTGTCCAGCAACGCCTCAATGGGCAAACGGGCTACTGGATTCGCGGATGGAGTTGGCTCACTGGGCGCGTTGCTCTCCGCCACCACCACCGTCTTGCCCCGACAGAACGGACAACGTTCTCCCGGCGCGGCATCCGGCGGCATGGGAAAGCGGAGACGACAGCTTTCATTGGTGCATTGGCGAATTTGGTAGCTGGTCATAAGGCGCGCCTAGCTCGTAGTAAAGACTTTAGTTTTTCTTTTTGGCGGGGACAAAGACTAAAGTTTTTACTACCCACTGGCCCGCCCTTCCAACAAGTCGCGGCGACGGACATAAAAGGGGCAGGAACCTAGTTGGATGCCATCGACGGCGACTTCAATGGCGTATTCACCGGCCTCGCGAAATTCAAGCTGCTGGGCGTTAATGATCAAATTGACCACGCCGTTCATGCCAGCCCCAAAGCGGATCGCCATCTTGCCGTCGAGATTTAGAATGGGTGTCCCGTCGGCGTCAATGATCATCAAGCGCACGGTGTGATCGCCTTCCTCAATGCGCGCAGCCCGCAGGCGCACCACAATCGCACAATGGGGAAATTTGAGCGGCAGATCGGCAGCGATTACCGTGTCGGTTGCACCGAGGATATTCAACCGCCCGCCATATTCGGCAGCGGCATCGCAAAAGGTGAGGATTTCTAGTTGCACAGACTATGCTCCCTGTAACTGATAGGTGTAGATGGGGCGCACCGGCCGGAATTCGATCAACCGCAACGTGGTCAAGGTGACGGTACGAAAAACATCAGCTCCTTGACAGAGTGTCACGGCCTGCCCGATTTTGTCCGCCGGCAGTTCAAAACCAACCGTGCAGTGGGGCATCCAGTTGCCGGGTAGATAATAAGTGTTGCTGGGTGTTGCCAGATGCGTGAGCAGCGCATGAAAGCGGGCATGAATCGCCAGCAGTTGGGGCGTCACCACAGGCGCCAAGTAGACTACCCCTTGTGCCGTTGGAAAGACGCCAACGGATGCGAACGTGACCGACAAAGGCGGTGTCGTTGCGGCAAACTCAGCCAACAGACCGTCGATCGACGCAGGGTCGAGTTGGGCAAACAGGGTCAAACTGATATGCGGATGGGCGCCCATGCCGGTTAAGTGCTGTCCTCCACATTGGGCATAAATTTGTTCAGTCAACGCCACAATCGGCGCTGTGTTGATCGGATCGATGTGTAGCTCAACCGCTAAGCCCATAATCCACCTTTGCTACGAATTGCTCACTCGTAGCCAGTCACAGACTGGCTACGAGTGAGCTTGTAAATCAACCTGCCAACGCCGCCAACCGCTGCGTCAATTGGGTATGCTTTTCTTGCAGTTCCCGCTGGCGGGTCCGTTCGCGCTCCACCACATTGGCTGCCGCCTTGTTGACAAAGCCGGGGTTGTTGAGCAAGCCGTCGATCTTGCGCAACTGTCCTTCAAGCCCTTCAATCTCCTTTTGTAAGCGACCTCGTTCCGCCGCCAGATCGACCAAACCGGCCAGCGGCAAATAGACCGTCACGCCACCGACGGCCAGGGTCACGGCCTTGTCGGGGGCAGGCCACTCGTGGGCGATTTCCAATGCATTGCCGTCAAGCCGCGCCAGCGTCACCAACAACGCACGATTGGCTTGCAGCATAGGCGCATAGTCACCAGCGCTGATCTGGGTGGCGATGCGGCGACCGGGTTCCACTTCATATTCAGAGCGGGCATTGCGAATTCCACGCACAATTTCCTGCACGCGGCCAAAGGCGTCATCGGCTGGGGTGTCGGCCAGTTCATTACCCTGCGGCCATTGCATGGCGATCAAGGCCCGATTATTACCCCCCAAATCGGGCAAATTCTGCCAGATCGTCTCAGTGACAAAGGGCATGTAGGGATGCAGCAGGCGCAGACTTTGCTCTAGCACATAAGCCAACACCTGGCGGGTGGCTTGCGCTTCCTCTGGTGTGCCGTCGTAGAGGCGCACCTTGGCCGCTTCGATGTACCAGTCGCAATACTCATTCCAGAGGAACTCATACAGTTGGCGACCGGCTTCGCCCAACTGCCAGCCCTCGATCAAGCGGCTTGCTTCACTTTGCACCGCTTGCAACCGGCTCAAGATCCAGCGGTCGGCTAGTCCCAGTTGGTCGGGCGCCGGCAGTTGATAGCACATGTTATAGGCCGTGTTATCCTTCGCCAGTGGCAGCGGATGATCAGCCAGGTTCATAATCACAAAGCGGGCCGCGTTCCAGATCTTATTGGCAAAGTTGCGATTGGATTCAATGCGCGTCACGCTCAACTTCATGTCGCTGCCCGGTGTGCTGCCGGTGAGCAGGGTGAAGCGCAGGGCGTCGCTGCCGTATTGGGCAATCAGGTCGAGCGGGTCGAGGGCGTTGCCCAGGCTCTTGCTCATCTTGCGCCCCTGTTCATCGCGCACCAGCCCGTGTAAATAAACATAACGGAAGGGCACGTCACCAGTAAATTTCAACCCCATCATAATCATGCGCGCCACCCAGAAGAAGAGGATGTCATACCCCGTCTCCAACACGGTGGTCGGGTAGAAGCGCGCCAGATCCTCGGTTTGTGCCGGCCAACCCAACGTGCTAAAGGGCCAGAGCCCGCTGCTGAACCAAGTGTCCAGCACGTCGGGGTCTTGCTCTAAGGTCACGGCTTTGCCGTAATGGGCGGCGGCTTGGGCGTGCGCGTCACTTTCACTGAGCGCAGCAAAGGTCTGCCCATCCGGCCCGTACCAGATGGGGATGCGATGGCCCCACCAGAGTTGCCGGCTGATACACCAGTCGCGGATGTTCTCCATCCAGTGGTAGTAGACCTTTTCAAAGCGCTCTGGCACAATCTTGATGTCGCCGTTGCGCACGGCGGCAATAGCCGGCTCGGCCAGTGGCTGCATCTTCACCCACCACTGTTCACTGAGTAGCGGCTCGACAATGGTGTGACAACGCTGGCAGTGACCCACCTGATGGGCGCGCTGTTCCTCGCGCACCACCAACCCCTGCTCCTTCATATCAGCCCAGAGTTTTTTGCGCGCCGCAAAGCGATCCAAGCCGGCATACGGCCCAGCCTCGGCGTTGAGGGTAGCGTCCTGGTTCATGATATTAATCATGGGCAGATTGTGACGCAGCCCGATTTCATAGTCGTTCGGATCATGGCCAGGCGTCACTTTGAGCGCACCGGTGCCAAATTGCGGATCGACATAAGCGTCGGCAATCACTGGAATGGCCCGATTGAGCGCCGGCACCAACGCCGTCTTGCCCACCAGATGCCGGTAGCGCTCATCCTCAGGATGTACGGCCACGGCGGTATCACCCAAAATGGTCTCCGGGCGTGTGGTGCTCACCTCCAAATAGCCGCCTTCTTGTAAGGGGTAGCGGAAGGTGTAGAGCGTACCCTGCTCCTCTTCATACTCCACTTCCAGATCGCTGATCGCGCTCTGGCAGCGAGGACACCAGTTCACCAGCCGTTTGCCGCGATAGATCAACCCCTCTTTATACAAGTTGATAAAGGCTTCCAGCACCGCCGCGCTCAACCCTTCGTCCAGGGTAAAGCGTTCGCGCCCCCAGTCGCAGGAGATGCCCATGCGCTTCTGCTGGGCGGTGATGCGGCTGTGATACTCCGCCTTCCAACCCCACACCTCTTCGACAAACCGTTCGCGACCCAGGTCATGCCGGGTGATGCCCTGTTTGTCCAACATGCGCTCCACCACATTTTGGGTGGCGATGCCGGCATGATCGGTCCCCGGCACCCAGAGCGTCGGACGGCCGCGCATCCGGTAGTAGCGGATCAGCATATCCTCAACGCTGCTGGTAATGGCATGGCCCAGGTGCAGCGCCCCGGTGACATTGGGCGGCGGCATGGAAATGACAAACGACTCCTGTGCCGGATCAGCCAGGCCAATCCCCATCTGCTGCTCTGGTCGGAAAAAGCCCTGTTCTTCCCACCAGCGATAAAGCTCTTCCTCCACCTGCGTATGGTCATACGCTTTGGGCATGGTAATTTCGGTCATATCAACTCTACCCTCTCTGCTGCTGTCGCTTGAGGAGATTGGGAGATTAAGAGATTGGGAGATTACCTTTGCGAATCTCTCAATCTCTTTATCTCAGGCGTTACGCAGTTGTCATTCCGACCGGAGGGAGGAATCTGATGCAGATTTCTCGCTACGGGTGCCCAGGGGGTGCGAAATGACAGGCCAACTGCGTACTTCCTACTCCTAATCTCTTCTGAAAACAAAAAAAGCCGCTCATCCTCTCAAGGACGAAGCGACTCTCCGCGGTGCCACCTTGCTTATAGGCCAGTCGCCCACCAAACGGGAACGACACAACCTATCTCTCTGACGCAATAACGGGCGCACCCGGACCAAACTGGATAATGTAGGATTATCTTGATTTCGCCAACCTTCCCGGCGACCTTCCCCACGGCTCATTGAACAGGACTCCCAGTCGCTGATCCTGTCTCTCTGGCAACGGCTTGGCGGGTACTCCTCCGGTGCATTGTTGTTATAAAAAACGATTTTTGTTGCGTATAGTATACAGCTTCAGGGGCAGAATGTCAAGAGGCAACGGAAGGCAGTTTTGCATATTTTATAGCGTAGATGACTCGTCCCATAGGAACGCCTGAGTTTAGCGATAGGATAGCGAAATGATCGGGCGATTGCCTTTTCCCTAAACGCAAGCGTCCCTACGGGACGAGTGCATTTACACAAATACCTGCGTCACCGGTTTGATGATTAGCTCCGGCACATGGGCACGCGGGGGCAGCGCCGCCACAAAGAGGGCGGCGGCGGCCACATCTTCCGGTTGGAGGATCTGCGCCTTATGTTCTTCGCTCACCTTCACGGGGCGGTCATCGAGTAGGGGGGTGTTGACCTCGCCGGGGGCGATGACCGTGGCGCGAATGCCGTTATCCTTTTCTTCGAGACTGATCACCTGGGTCAACGCCGTCACCGCATGTTTGCCGGCGCTATAGGCGGCCCCAGCCAACGTGCTGGCGCGCACCCCGGCCAGTGACGAAATGGTGATCAAGACGCCATCGCGCCGATCCCGCATTTGCGGCAGGACGCCGTGAATCGTATTAAAGACACCGGTAGCATTAACATTCATCATGTAGTCCCACGCTTCCGGCTTTAGCACCTCCATACGGCGCTCGACTACATTGACGCCGGCATTGTTGACCAGAATATCAATCTGCCCCAGCGTCTGGTTTGTCCACGCTACCAACGCGTCCGCCTGTTCCCGGTTGCCCACATCGGCCACATAGAACTGGATCGGGTGTGGCCCCGTCGCCAGCGCACAGGTTTCCCGCAGCTTATCTTCCCGTCGTCCCGTCACCACTACCTTGGCTCCGGCATTGGCAAAGGCCACCGCCACCGCTCGCCCAATCCCTGTTCCCCCCCCTGTCACCAGGGCTGTCTTTCCTGCTAATTGCACACGTTGCTCCCAATCTAGAATGGTATAATCATGAATGACAATCGACCATGCCAAGATGAGCGGGTGACACGGTGACTGAGCCTGTCGAAGTCACCGTGTCACCCGCTCATCTTGTCATCCTTACTTCGGCAACCAAGCCTGCCACGTCGCCTGATTGGCATCCAACCAAGCGCGCGCCGCTGCTTCCACCGATTGGCCTTCCAACTCGACAGCAGCGATCATGCTGATCTGATCTTCGGTGGTATAGCTCATATTCTTCAGCAGCGTGTAGGCATCGGGGGCGGCATCCTTAAGGCCAGGCCAGAAGATTTTGAAGAGATTGTCGGACGGGTAGTCGCAATCGACGCCGCCGCTCTCGGCTTTGGCGTAGCACTCTTCGCTATACTCCGGCAGGGCGACACGAGTTAACTCATATTTGGCATGGATGGAGTGGGGCGTCCAGAAGTAGAAGAGAACCGGATCCTGGCGGCTATAGGCGGCATCGAGCGAAGAGAGGATCGCTTCTTCCGAGCCGGCCTGGACAATCTGGAAATTGAGACCGAGATTCTCAATAATATCGGCTTCGTAAGTGACCCAACTGGGATCGCCAAAGAGCAGTTGTCCCTTGTCGCCGGTTTCGGCGGTGGCAAAGAGGGCGGCATTCTCTGGATTGGCAAGTCCTTCACCAGTCGCCAGATCCGGGTGTTCCGTCACCATGTAAGTGGGCAGATACCAGCCAATACGCCCGACGACGCCCAGCGGGCCGCCATCTTCGACCACTTTTTGCTTTTCAATGTACTCGGCCACATTGGCGCCATGACCCGACGGCCACACTTCCAGGCTGGCGTGGAGATCACCGGCGGCCAGGGCCGCCCACTGCGCTTGTTCGGCAATTTCCACCGTTTCCACTGGGTAGCCCAACTGCTCTTCCAGCAGAATTTGTGCCACGGCGACATTGAGTTCTGAAGCTGACCAGGGGTTCACTGCCAATTGAATTGTGGTCTTCTCACCATCCGCTGTATTGCTCTCGGCATTGCTCTCCCCGGTGGTGGCGCCGGGGGCCGCCACTGGCGCTGCACAGCCACTCGCCAGCGCCCCTGCTAACACCACCAGCAAAAGCCAGCGCATCAATCGAGATTGTTGTTTCATAGTTTTTGTCGCTCCTTCGTATATATTGTTTATTTGATTAATCGACCTACAAGATATAGAGAGTTTGACCCAACCCCCGAATGGTGATATACTCAGGAGGATTCAGACCACTACCCTACGCCTTTATGACTCTTGTTATACTTATCTACCCGTAACAGGATCCAACTGTAAGAGGACAACTGTAATAGGAGTTGTGCAGACTCGCAATCAACAGCATTAGAAAAGTCGCCCCTGAATTTTATACGGAAACCTCCGAAGGAGCCAAATTTTCGCAACATCTTCAGTAGAACGCAATGCATGTTGCGGGACAACAGAACGCAACGAACGTTGCGGCAAAGTTTATTGGATAAGTATTATGAAACCGCCACCATATCGGTTGATCTTGTATCCTGTTGCTGCTATCACTATGGCCCTGGCATTGGCCGTCAGTTGGCGCCAAGCGCCCACAGCCGTGCAACAACCGGTTGTTGTCGATACGCCTTCCCCTCCCCCCCTAAATCCAACGGCTTGTCTACGCGGCCCACTGGCCGAAGCCACCGAAGTAGTCATTGGCGCACTCTACCCCTTATCGGAACGCTCCTTTATGAATGTTGGTTTTGCCATGCAAGGCGCTACGAACCTGGCTCTGGCTGAGATTAACGAGCAGGGCGGCATCAACGGGAAACCGGTGCGCCTGGTGGTTTATGATTCGGGCGCGGCGCCGGCGCAGGGCGCCCTCTTTGCCGAACGACTGGCAACCGTCGATTGCGTTGCCGCCATTGTCGGTGTTTTCCACAGCGACGTAGCCCTCGCCGTCAAGGAAGTTGCCATGCGTTACGACATTCCTGTGGTCTTTGCCGATCCTTATGCAGATGAAGTGACTGCAGATCTGGCCCCGGAAATTTTTCGCATCGCCCCTAGCCGCTCGATGTTGATTGAGATGATGGGTCGCTGGTTGGCCGCGGTGGGTGATTATAATCAGGATGGTGACTTGTTGACGGTACTCCTGGTCGAAAATTCGCGCTATGGCACGATGCGCAGTCAATTGGCGCAAGCGTTGTTGCCGGCCTATGGTATCAAGCCTGTTGTCTTTCCCATCGACCTGCCAACTACCGACTTTTCGCCCCTGATCGCCCGCATTGTCGCCCTTGATAAATTACCGGATGCCGTTGTCATTTACTTGCACAATGGCGACAGTTTGCTCTTGCAACAACAGTTGTTGGCTGCCGGCATTGGTCCGTTGCGCAGTACTTTGCTGGTCGCTCCCCCTAGCGCGTTGGACGATATAACCTTTTGGGAGCAGGTGCCGGATGGCCTCTACACGGTTGTCACCCAAATCGGTCCCTGGCCTAGCACCGTGACGCCAATGGGCCAACGCTTTGCTGATCTCTTCCAACAACATTTTAATCGTTGGCCGGAAGGGCCGGCTTTTGAAGCCTACGACGCCCTTTGGTTAGTCGCCGATGCGCTAAAACGAGCAAATTCCCTTATGGCCGAAGAGATCATTCGCGCTTTGGAGCAGAGCAATATTGAGTTAGCTTCCGGGCGCTACACTTTTCCCTATGGCTCGACCAACCCACCGGATGGGGAAAAAGTCCCCAACTATATGTGGCACCAGTGGCCTGAACCGCAACTGCTCTATCTCCAATATACTACGACCGGGCAAGCGAGTCGGAACGCCCCGGTTGTTTGGCCCCCCATCTATCAAACGGTGGAAGGGCCGCTTGCGCCGGAAGTGCAGGCGCGCCGACGAGAATAACAACGAACCAGAGAATAACAACGAATCATTCCTGCTTCATTAACTCCGCCGTATCCAACCAAAGGGTGACCGGCCCGTCGTTGACCAGCGCCACAGCCATGTGCGCCTGGAAAACGCCTTGTTGCACCATAATGCCTTGTTCGGCCAACAATTGACAGAAGCGCTGATAAAGCTGGACCGCTTGCTCTGGTCGCGCCGCGTCGGTAAAGCTGGGGCGGCGCCCTTTGCGCACATCGGCATAGAGGGTGAATTGGCTTACCACCAACGCACTGCCTGCCACCTCGGTCAGCCCCAAGTTGAGCTTCCCCGTGCTGTCTTCAAAAACCCGTAACCCGGCAATCTTGCGCGCCAGATAGAGCGCTTCCGCCTCGGTATCGCGGTGGGTGACGCCTAGCAGGATCAGGAAGCCGCGCGCAATTGAACTGACTGTCTCTCCTTCGACGGTGACACTAGCTTGACTAACGCGTTGAATCACTGCACGCACTGGCTGAACCTCCATACAAGACCTGAAGAGAGCAGGTAAGAGGGGTGCATACCAACTGGGGGTAAACACCGCTTTAGCCGGATTGTCAAATCCGGCGATCTAGTGGTGAATTTGACAATCCACCACGAGCGTGAAAATCCTGTTCTCAAATCGATATGCTCCCGAGGCAAGAAGGGCCACTTGACAAATAGAACAATTGTTCCTATAATGATTCCACAAGATGATGCTGAGCGCTCACGACGAATTGACTCTGGACTAAACGACCACGGACGCTTGCTTATGAACTTTAAAGTAGCACCGGATGCTTTTCAAAAATTGTCACTGCTGGACAACGCCCTGGACTTTGAGCCGGCTGGTATGGCGCCGGTGAATGAAGGGGCAGGCAATCAGATGCCCAAAGCGTTGCCCTGTATCTCCGAGGTCAGCACGCCGACGGGCAAAAAGCCGGTGTTGAAGGCGATGATGACCACGGCCTGTGAACGCAACTGTTTCTATTGTCCTTTCCGCGCTGGTCGCAACAAGACGCAACGCATCACCTTTTCGCCGGATGAGATGGCAAAGAGTTTTCAGACTTTGCAGCGCGCCCAGGTGGTGGATGGTCTCTTTCTCTCCTCCGGCATTATCAAGGGCAGCGTCACCACGCAAGATAAGATCATCGACACTGCCGAGATTTTGCGCAATAAGTACAGCTATCACGGCTACATCCACCTCAAAATTATGCCCAGCGCCGAAATTGATCAGA
This sequence comes from Caldilineaceae bacterium, assembly GCA_026645575.1. The sequence continues at coordinate 15,449 of JAPKMW010000054.1, read as the reverse complement.
TTCGGCGCGCCATGCAACTGGCCAATCGCGTCTCGATCAACTTAGAAGGGGCGACCGAACAGCGGCTGCAACAGTTGGCGCCCAAGAAAGATTACTGGGGTGAACTCTTCCAGCGTCTCCAGTGGATCAGCCAGTTGCGCCGCCAGGAGCAGCTACGCGCTAGCGTCGTCACCCAATTTGTCGTCGGCGCCGTGGGTGATACCGATGTCGAGTTGTTAGATGTGAGCGAGAAGCTTTATCACCAACTCGGGCTGCAACGCACCTATTATATGGCCTTTCATCCCGTCAGTCAAACCCCCTTTGACGGGTTGCCTGCCACTTCCAAACAGCGGGAATTTCGGCTCTATCAGGCCAGTTTTCTCCTGCGCGACTATGGCTGGAATTTTGAAGATATTCCTTTTGAAAATGGCGGAAATCTCAGCTTAACCCATGATCCCAAGGAAGCGTGGGCTGCGGTCAATTTGCGGGAAAAACCGGTGGAAATCAACCGCGCCAGCCGCGCCGATCTGCTGCGCGTTCCCGGCATCGGCCCCAAGATCGCCGACGCGATTCTCGCTGCCCGGCGCTACGCTAACTTGACCGACCTTTCGCACCTCCGCGCTGCCGGTCTGCGCGACCCGGAACGCACGGCCCGCTACATCTTGCTCAATGGCCGCCGCCCTCTACAACAACTCGCCCTCTTTTGATCGCGGCAATCGGGGATGGGTCCGAGGGTTGAAACCCTCGTCTACCCTCAGCCGTCACTCCGTGACTGGATTGGACGTCCCCAAAATTCGTAGTAAAATTCCTGCAAAATCGCCCAGATTGCGCGAAACTTTTTTTTGCGGCCCACGTATTGCCTTAATGACTAGTGATCATGCAGATGATAAACATGAGGGTGGGTTGATAGTGGCCTTTGCTGCATGACCAATATCAACAACAGAGCTATCCGCTCATAGCCGGTCCGTGACCGGCGTCAGCTTTAAAGCGCCGGTCACGGACCGGCTATGAGCGGAATAAGGATAAAATGAACACCACCCTGAATCAGCCGTAGAACGGTATGGGGCGAAATTATCATGAGTGAACAGGAAGAAATCTGGATACGTGAAGCGCAGACCGGCAACAAACAAGCCTTTAGCCGGCTGGTCGAAGCGTACCAGCGTCCAGTTTACAATTTAACCTATCGAATGTTGGGTTCACCGGAAGAGGCGGAAGATGCCGCGCAAGAGACCTTTTTGCGTGCCTACTCGCGTCTCGAACAATACGATGGTGGCCATAAATTTAGCACTTGGCTCTTTTCCATTGCCAATCACCATTGCATTGACCGGCTGCGCAAACGGCGCGCCCACCATGTCTCCATCGACGAAAACCCGGTGCTGGAAAATCTGGAGCATGAGGCGCCGCAACCGGAAGAAGATCTGTTGAGCCAGGAGTTGGCCGCCGAATTGCAGGGGTTGCTCGGTAAGCTCGAACCCGACTATCGCACCCCGCTAATTTTACGCTACTGGGAAGATTGTAGTTATGAAGAGATCGCCGAAACGATGGGTTTAACCGTCTCAGCGGTCAAGAGCCGACTCTTCCGCGCGCGCAAACAGATCGCTGATCTCTATGCCAGCCAGACCGCGACGCCGCCTCTGTCGGGGAAACGGGAAGCCGTCCCGCTGCGGCAGCGCCAGGAAGCGCCTAAGGGGCAGTTGTTGTTCTGGCGCACGGCCTTTGCCAACTAACTACCTTGCTCCTAGCCGGTCCGTGACCGGTGTCCCAGCATTTGCAATCGTAGAGGTACGCTTATGGGAACCAAAGAGATGATGAAACAGACCGGTAGCCGCCGGTTACCCACCCCGGAACAAGAGGAAGAGTTTATGCTCCTCATGTCGCTGGCGCTGGACAACCTGGCCGATGCCGGGGAAACGGCCAAATTTGAAGAGTATCTGGCTGCCTATCCCACCCTGGCGGTGCAGTGGCGCAGTTGGCAACGGCTGCACAATCACTTTGTCGCCCTGCCATCGGTGGCGCCGGCTGCCGGCTTTGTGGACCGCTTTGAGGTGCGGCTGCTGCAACAGGAGCGCCGCCGCCGCCTCTGGTTCGGCATGGCGATTGGCGCCATCACGCTGATCCTCTGGATTGGCGTCCTGGTCGGGTTGGCCTCGATGGGCGCCTACCTGATGGTCAACCAGGGCAGTTGGGTGAGCGCCTTTGTGCAAAACCTGACCTATGCTTGGATCACGCTGGCGCAGTGGGTGGAGAGCGGCTGGCTGGCCTTTGCGGCCTTTGCCGCCACGCCCCAAGCCAAAGCCATTGGCGTCGGCTATCTGTTTATGGCCGCGGCACTCCTGGGTGGCTGGGTGAGTCTGTTGCGCCGCTCGGTGCATGAGCAGGAATTGTCTTCACAAATCAGTGTTGCGTAGTGAGGGATGTAGTGGTGGTACGAAAGAAACGTGGGCGCACACGTCGGCGCCGGATTATCGGGTTGCTTCTCCTACTCGTCTTGGTGGTTGTCATTGCCAACTGGAATCGTCGTGAGGCTGTTGGCCGTTGGGTAATGCCTGGCCCAGTACAATTCACTGCACAAGGGGATAAACACGCCTATAGCGAAGATGTGGTGGTCGAGACCGGTGAAGTCTTCAACCATGATGTCATTGTCTACAGCGGCGATGTTACTGTTGAAGAAGATGGTTTGATTAAAGGCGATCTGGTTGCCTACAGCGGTGATGTTACCATTGAAGCCGGCGGTAAGGTGCAAGGCTCTGTGACTGCCCTCAGCGGCGACGCCTGGATCGATGGCGCCGTCGGCGGTGATCTGGTGGTCTGGAGCGGTGACATTGATCTGGCGGAAACGGCCAAGATCGGCGGCAATGCCAGCGTGATGGCCGGCGAGCTCCACCGGGAAGAGGGATCCCTAGTACAGGGCAATTTGTTGCGCGGCAATTTTAGCTTGCCCCAATTGCCACCGCTGCTCGAATCTTTGCAAATCCCAGCCGTTCCGGCGCTCCCGGCTGAACCAGCGGCGCCGGCGATGCCCGCCGTTGACACGGCCATTCAGCGCTCCTGGCATTGGGGTGGTGCGCTCTTTGGGCTGCTGGGACGCTTGTTGCTGGCCGCCTTTGGCTCTAGCCTGATTGTACTGCTGGCCGGCTTGGTCTTCTACGCGCGACCAGCGCTCGTGCAGACGGTCGGGCAAACGCTTCATGAGCAGCGGCCCCTCAGCTTTGCCGTCGGCCTGATCGTCAATCTGGTCTTGGTGGTGCTAACCGTGCTGCTGGTGGCGACCCTCTGTCTGGCGCCAGTGGGGCTGGCGGTCGGGGTACTCTTTGCTGCCATCAATCTGGTCGGTTGGTCGGCGCTCTCCCTCTCCGTTGGTGACTGGCTACTCCGCCGGGCCACCTTGGAAAACCAACCGCTGGTCGCCCTCATTGTCGGCGCCTTGGTGCTGACCGGGCTGCTGGCGCTCAGTTGGGCGTTGGGGGGCGGTTTCCGTCCGTTGGCCTATGTTGCGACCCTGCTGGTCACCGCCTTTGGTAGTGGCGCCGTGGTGGTCTACTGGTTGCGGGTGCGGGCTACGCCAAGATCGGATGCGCCGATTGTGTCGGTTTAAGGGAAGTGGTATACTTGCATTGGACTCGATTGTCTATAGTAAAGCGGAGGCTACAAGAGAGATGATAGATGCAACCCCTTTACGGTTGAAACTTGCGCAAGAACTTGAGCTTCTCCCAGAAGAACATTTACCAGATCTCTATCGCTTGATTCACTATTTTCGGCTGGGCCTGCTCGTGGAATCGCCACAGCAGGGGCGCAGGTTAGTAAATGGCAATATCGTTTCTCCCGAAGCCAATATGCCAGATCCGATGGATGAAGCGATTGAACGAGAAAGGGCAGCTTTTATTGCCCTGCACCCGATGTTACTCGCTAATTACGCTGGTGAGGAAGTGGCAATTTATCAGGGTCAAATTGTGGATCATGATAAAGACGGCGTTGCCCTAAGCACACGGATTTATCAACGCTTTCCTCATGAATTTGTCTGGATTGCCCCAGTAACCGAGCAGCCACTGGAAGTGCGAACCGTTTACTCTCACCGCCTTGAACGCTAACATCCGCAAAGCTATGTATACATACGAGTACGATGCTACCTTTATTCCCTCAATGCCGATGGTCGAAGTCGCTGTTTCTTCCTTTGGCAGTGATCAGGAACCAATTACCCTTCGCTCCATGATTGACTCCGGTTCGGACGGCTCAATGATTCCACTGCCCATTCTAAAACGAATGAATGCGCGCAGGAGCAGTCAAGCAATTTTTCGTAGCGTAACGGGTGCAAGCGAAATTGCCGATATCTATGAAGTCTCCCTGCGGGTAGGGTCTCATACCTTTCACAAAGTTCGCGTTGTCGCTGATCGGTAAATTCAGTGATGATTTTGGGGCGAGATGTCTTGAATCACTTAATCGTAACACTGAATGGGTTGGCCGCGGCGGTAGAGCTATATGAATAAGATGAACTTCACATAATTTGATTGAGTGAAAATTGGATAGGGTTCATGCGGTCATAATCAGTATACCCCTTACATCAATATCACAACGAATGTATTGCGGGTAATACTGTAATGATGTAAAGATTCGATGCGTTGCCCAATTGAATAGCCAAAACACGAATGTTGGTGCGGGATTAGTAATTTTTGTTGTCATAATCAAGTTATTATAGTACGTGTACTATTACGCCGCCCCTTCTGCCAACAACCGGTTAATCAACCCCAACAACGGCCCGCGCTGTTCAAAACCGCTTTCGCTGTAATCGCTAATGCCCAGGTAAATACGGCGCCGAGTGCGGCGGATCAAGCCCAAGAGCAGGCGGTGCATGGTCTCCTGGCGCTTGTGATATTCGGCAAAGTCGCTCCACGCTTCGTGGGCCGGCCAGCGTTGCGACAGCACATAGGGGTGGGTCAGCGGTTGGTAGAGCCGTTCCCACCAGCCGCCGGCGCCAATGTCGAGCCAGAATTGCACCGTGACGGGGCGGTTGCGCATCAAAAAGGTGTAGGCCGGTGCGATAAAGATGGCATCGTCCGGCATCCGCCAGCCCGGTGCAAAGAGCGCGCCCAATGCCCCGCCTTCCACCAGCTTGACATATTCCCGCCCTAAGAGCGTATATTCGACGCTTTGCTGTTTGGCGCCACCACTCTCCATCGCCCAGCGGAAATTGCGCGCCGACTCGACCAGTTGATTGGCGACGCGGGCGGCATCGCGATCCTCGTGAAAGCCATAGCCCGGTTGACTCAGCAATTCACCAAAGAGGCGGGCAAAGAATTGATCCAGCGGCACTTGATCCGGGTTGGCGCGGTAACGGTAGATCCAGTCGCGTAGCCGGTCATACGCCTCGCCAATGGTGTAGGTAATGCGCTGTTGCATCTCCGGCACCAATTCGCCAAAGCGACCAAACTCAATCGTCGGGCGGCGCTCCGGGTAGATAATGCGGCTCAACAGATGGGCGCGCACCGGGTCAAGCGCGGCAACTGCCAACGTCAACCCCATAGTTACATCCGCCGGCGCCGGTTTCATGCCCCAGTGGGGATGGGCGACCTTGGCCAGCATCAACAAGGTTTGCGCCGCCGGTTCATTTTCCAGGGCGCGACTGGGACGATGGGTAGTCGAGTTGATGCCAAACTCGTTCAAGCCGGTCTGCAAGCTAAAGCGTAGGGCGTCGCTGACAAAGGGGGCCAGCACCACAATTTCACTGGGCGGCACCCCTTCCTCTTGCACCAGCCGGGCAATCTCGCGCACCGTCCACTTGATCATCTGCGGGTAGAAGCGAAAGCCTTCGTTGGGCACCACCAGCGCGGGTTCGCTCATGCCATTGGCGGTGGGTAGTGGTTGTACGCTTTGCGCCGCGGCGGCCAACCGGCGCCCACGCACCTGCTGGTCCACCCGCTGTTCCAGTTGAACCAGTTCTGGCGAGACAATATAACTGGTGGTCAACTGCACCCGCTGTTCACACGCCTCCGCCAGCGCTGCCACTCCTTCGGGATCAGCGCCCAGGAAGAGGCGGAAACCAGCCTCGCTATCAGCCAGGAGCAAGGCGCTGTCGAGATGGGGCAGCCACTGGTGAACCAATTGGTGCGCACTGCGCGTATCCTCTTCCAGGTTGTCAAAAATGAGGTGGCGGTGGGAGCGAAAGAGATGGGTGCGGCTCCAGTCATTGGTCAGGACATGGCGCATAAACAGCTCGACCTGCATACTAAAGTCGAGCAGCGTCTGCTCCAGACAGAGCTTGCGAAAGGCTTGACTGATGTTGCGCGCCGCCAGCAGGGCATTGAGCCGCGCCGTGCGTTGCTCCCCGCTAGGGACAGCCAGTTCCAGCCGGGCGTAGGCTTCATCGATGGTAAAGCCCTGCAACGCCGCCTTGTTCAGGTTATCCAACACCTGGCTGACCACGCGGCTATGTTCAATGCGAATGCCGTCAAACTCGCCCCGTGCAATCGCCTCATCAACAAAGCGCGCCATGTGGTATTGGCTGGTCTCCAGGTTTAGAAAGGTTGGCTCGCGCTTGGGATCGCCAAAGCCGGCCACTGTCGCCAGCAGCGGCCAGTAGAGTTCCGTTGACTGCCGCGCCAGACCAGCCAGTGTGGTGACGCGCACCGGCGCCCCGGAGGGCAAGGCCGGACTCCGCAACGCCTGATAATAGGGTTCGGCCACCGTGCGTTGGGGGGTCAGCACCAAAATGTCATCGCCACGCACCCGTTCCTGGCGCAGTAACCAGCGTATGCGCTCAATGGCTAGCGTTGTCTTGCCACTGCCAAATGGCCCGGTGACGAAAAGTTTGTGTTTGGCTTGAATCAGCGGTAAAATTGCGTCAGTCATTGGAATATTGTACAACAGGTGTTTATGAAGCGGAAAAGCGGGTGGAATAGGGAGATAAAGAGAGTGAGAGATTAAGCAACGTGTAATCTCTCACTCTCTTACTCTCTTTAATCTCTCACTCTGTCCATCTCGCCTTCAAACAGCCTGGATCAAACCATAAAGCGAGCAAACCATGCAAACCTATTCCATTCCACTCGTCCCTGGGCCGGTCTCTGTACCGCCGGAAGTGTTGGCTGTCTATCATGTCAATTATGGTAGTGCCGATTTAGAGGATGAATTTTTCGCCCTCTATCAACAATGCGAACGCGATCTGCAACAGATGCTCGTCACCCGTAACAGTGTTACCATCCAGAGCGGCGAGGGGATGCTAGCGCTCTGGGGGGCGTTGAAGAGCGTGCTGCGCCCCGGCGACCGGGTGCTGGCCGTGGCGAGTGGTCTCTTTGGTTATGGCATTGGCGAGATGGCGGCCCAACTGGGCGCCGAGGTGCAAACAGTGGGCTTTGGCTATGATACCATTGCCGATCCCGACCAGGTGCGGCAGGCCGCCCACGCCTTTCGCCCCCATCTGATCACCGCCGTCCATTGTGAAACCCCCAGCGGCACCCTCAACCCGCTGGCCGAAATCGGCGCCATTAGCCGGGAGGTCGATGCGCTCTTTTATGTGGATTTTGTCGCCAGTGCCGGTGGCACGCCGGTGCTGGTTGATGAATGGCACATTGACCTGGGGCTACTGGGCAGCCAGAAAGTCCTGAGCCTGATGGCTGACCTTTCCATGGTCAGTGTGAGTGAGCGGGCCTGGCAACGCTGTGCCGAAGTCAAGTATGCTGGCTACGACGCGTTATTGCCCTGGCGCCAAGCAATGGCGGAACGCTATATGCCGTATACCCATAACTGGCACGCCATGGCCGGTCTCCAGATTGCCTTACAACGGCTCTTGGTCGAAGGCTTGCCGAATGCGTACGGACGTCATCACAAGGTGGCAGCCTACTGTCGACAAGGGTTACAAGCGTTGGGCATTGATCTCTGGCCGGCCAGCGAAGCAATTGCCGCGCCTACTGTGACCGCTGCTAAATTGCCCACCGGCTGGGACTGGCCCAGCTTTGATCGCGCCTTAAGAACACATGGCATGGCCGTGGGTGGCAATTATGGCCCGCTAGCCGGTAAGGTTTTCCGCGTGGGTCATATGGGAACGCAAGCCGATCTGGCCCTGGTGCAACGCGGGCTGGCGGTGATTGAACAGGTTATGCGGCGCTGAGGTAACGCCAAAGTTCGCTCGCAGCCGATCTGTGACCGGCTGCGAGCGGGGTAATGATTACTTTACTTTGTTATCGGATCTTTAAAAATTTCTTAAATTTAGCACTCTGTTTTATCAGTAAACTGTAACATATTGCCTGTTATATTTGTTGTATACTGCGCATAACAAATCCTCCTGGGGTCTGTCACTCTCTAGCCGGAATTCTGATTCATTCTCAGTAGGCCGCACTGCTCTTCGTCAGTCCATGACTGGCTAGAGCAAATCCTTGTAGTCTACTGATTCTCAGGGATGCGCCCAGTTGTTCATAGACCATCCATGAGCTGTCAGCTAAGTCCAGTAAGGAAATAAGTCCAGCAAGGAAAATTGTGTATGAATTCGCAGGTTCTCTACGTCTTACTTGTCGAAGATGACATTGACTACAGCGCTCTCCTCCGCCGTCGTTTGATGGGTAGCCTCAACCAGGACAATGGACAAATTTTTGTGGTTGCCCAGGCCAGCCTCCTCCGTGAAGCGATTGATTATTCCATCGCTCACCCCGTTCATGTGATCGTACTTGATCTCAACCTGACTGATACCGCCGGCCTTGACACCCTGGTGCGCATTCAGCAAGCGGCGCCCCAAGCGGCGATCATTGTCTTGACCGGGCGGGATGATCAAACCTTAGCTAGCCAGGCGCTACGGTTAGGCGCTCAAGATTATCTGGTCAAGGGCAACTTCAACACCGAATTGCTTGTGCGAGCGATCCGGTATGCGGTTGATCGCAAACAGAGCGAGCAAGCCTTGAGCGAAGCCGCCAAGCAATTGCATCAGGTTAAACACTTGACCGACAGCGCCCCCCTTTCCAATGAATTGGTCAGTGACTTTGACAGCCTGCTGAACAAAATGGCGACGCAAAATTCGTTGGCGTTGTCCGAATTGGGCGACGACAATCCCGCTAAGGCGCATGTCGAAAAGCTCAATCAAACGCTCCATCTCGTGAGCGCCCTCACCCGCCGACTCTTCGGGGGAGTGAGCAGTGGTAGTCATTCCTAAAGCCTGACAACAATTCATTTGTTGTCAGGCTTTTTTTTGCCGAATTTACCCTGTTGGGGAGAGTGGCAAGCTCTCCGGTGCATGGCATTGGTCAGAAATTTGTGGGTAAGCCCACCCATTGCTGACCAGCGCCACGCACCGGAGCCGTGATCGTCGATTCGTAAGACATAGGACTTACGCAAAAGCCGACCAGACCGCCGGGAAGTGGGCAAGAATGGTTACAGATGACTAGTCGATTGTTGCCCACTTCCCGGCGGTCTGGCCTGTCGCCACGAAATGGTGCTGCGTAAGTCCTAAGACGGTAGTCAGTAGGTTAGTGACCGGCTAACTAATTCACTGACTCACTGTCTTACTGACTCACTGCCCTCTTCCACCCAGGCGCCAATTTGACAGTCCTTTCTAGAGCAGGTAGATTCTACCCTAACAAGTGCGTTTTTGAATCTATCCAACTCTAGTTAGGTGAGCGCCATGAACCTACATGATCTCTTTGCCATTCCCAAACACCGCAGCCCAGATAAAATTGCTATTCATGCCTTAGATGTTACCCCTGCCCCAACCAGCCTGACCTTTGCCGATCTCTACGCCGCCGTGGATCGCGTGGCGGCAGGGTTGCAACAGTGGGGACTGCGCAAGGGCGACCGAGTGGCCTTTTTCATTAGTAGCCGCCCTGAATTGATCATTGCCTATCTGGCTGTGATCCGCCTGGGTGCTGTCGTGGTGCCGATTAATCTGCGCTACCGCCGGTTAGAGATCGGCCACATTCTGACCGATTGTACACCCCGGCTTGTGGTGACGGAAACGGCGCAACTGGCAATCCTCGACGAAGTCGGCGCCGACAAAGCTAGCGTTGAAGCGCTCGTCCTGGCCGAGGAATTTGACTGTTGGCAAGCGCCGGCCGAACAGGTGCAACTGCCGCTGGTCGAAAGCGATGATCTCGCCCTGATTATCTACACCTCCGGCACCACCGGGCGTAGCAAGGGAGCGATGATTACGCACAACAATGTCATCGCTACGGTCACTGGCCTGCTGGCTGCTTGGGCGTGGCAGCCACAAGACAAGTTGTTGCTCTGTCTGCCCTTGTTTCACACCCACGGTCTGATCGTCGGTCTCCATTGTGCGCTGGCTGCTGGTGCGACTGTTCTGTTGCGCGCCCAATTTGAAGCCAAAACGATTCTCGCTGATCTGTTGAGTGGCGAACCAACGCTTTTCTTTGCCGTTCCCACCATCTATGTGCGCCTGGTGGAAGAATTGAAGCAGTTGCCGAAACCGGACTTGGCCCACATGCGCCTCTTCTGCTCCGGTAGCGCCCCGTTGGCGGCGGAGACCTTTGTCGCCTTTCAGGAACTGACCGGCCACACCATTCTCGAACGCTATGGCATGACCGAAACGGGCATGAATCTGAGCAACCCCTACATCGGCGAGCGGATTGCCGGCAGTGTCGGCACACCTTTGCCCGGCGTTTCTATGCGCATTGTGGATCACAAAGGGGTTGATGTGCCAGTCGGTGGGGAAGGTGAATTACTGGTGCGCGGCGGCAACGTCTTTAGCGCCTATTGGAATGCCCCAGAGAAGACCGCTGCCAGCTTTAGCCACGATGCCCTGGGCCAGCAGTGGTTCCACACCGGTGATCTGGCCCGCCAAGACCCACAGAATGGCTATGTCACCTTGCTGGGCCGGCGCCATGAATTGATCATCAGCGGCGGCTTTAACATCTACCCGCGCGAGATCGAAGAGATGCTGACCACCTATCCCGGCATTAGCGAAGCCGCCGTGATCGGCGCCCCTCATCCTGAGTGGGGCGAAGTGCCCGTGGCCTATCTGGTCTGCACGGCGGAGATTGACCAAGAGGATCTAGTGCGCTACTGTCGCGGTCAACTTGCCAGCTTCAAAGTCCCCCGCGCCATTCACCGTGTCGAAGCGCTGCCGCGCAATGCAATGGGCAAGTTACAGAAGAATTTATTAAAGGGCTAAATGGGAGATAAGAGATTGAGAGATTGATCCAACGAAATCTCTTACTCTCTCAATCTCTTATCTCCACCCCAAAGCTTTCCCCAACTGTCTCAACAATATCAAGGAGCCAGGTGTGATCAGTCCAACGATTTTGGTGGTGGATGACGAGCAGAGCATTAGCGAGGTGGTCAGCCTCTACCTGACCCGCTCCGGGTACGAGGTCAAGGTTGTCCATGATGGGCGGGCGGCGTTGCAAGCCTTGACTCAACAGAAACCCGATCTGGTGGTGCTGGATCTTATGCTGCCCGGCATTGACGGCTGGGAGATCACCCGCCGGTTGCGTGCCGAGGGCAACACCCCGATCATTATGCTCACGGCGCGCAAAGAAGAAAGTGATCGGATTTTGGGCTTGGAAATGGGGGCCGATGATTATGTGGTGAAGCCCTTTAGCCCGCAGGAACTGGTGAGCCGGGTGCGAGCGGTCTTGCGTCGCGCCCAAGGAGTGGCGGCGCCAACACCGCCGCCAACGCAAGAACGCGCCCTGGTCTTTGGCAAGCTCCAAATCGATCCCGTCACGCGCCTAGTCACAGTCAATGGCGCCGAAATTATGCTGACGGCCAAGGAGTTTGATCTCCTCTGGTTTCTGGCCCGCCATCCCCGCCAGGTTTTCAATCGTGACCAATTGCTCGACCACGTCTGGGGCGAAACCACCTACATTGACCCTAGCACGGTGACTGTCCATGTGCGCCGCGTCCGCGAAAAGATTGAACCCGACTCCTCCAACCCCCAACATATTCACACCGTCTGGGGTGTCGGCTATAAATTTGAGCCGTAGGTAGAAGGGATGAAGGATGAGAGATGAAGCGCTCTTGATTTCATCCTTCATTCTTGAAAAGAAAGATCATCATGGAACCGCCCATCATTGAACCGCAACGGCAATCGCTGCTCCGCTCATTAGGCTTTATGCTCGGCATTGTCATCGTGCTGGCGCTAACGTTGCTGCTCTTTGTCGCTATGATGCAGCCGGTGCTGACCGAGTTCAGCGAAATGACCCTGTTGCTTTCTATCACCGCTGGTATCTCTGTGCTGGTTGGCATGATCGCCTATCACTTTGGCTGGTTTCAACGCACCAGTCGCTTGCGCTGGACCTTGATGAGCGGTTATTTGCTCTCCGGTGTGCTGACCTTTGTCAATGTGCTTTTTACTGCCTGGCGCATGTTTATCAACAGCCATGACCGCACGCTGGCGACGATTCTGCTCATCTTTGCCACCTGTATTGCCATGGTGCTGGGCTATTTTCTTTCGGCGGCCTTTGCCGACAAGATCAACGCCTTACGCGCCGCCGCCCGCGCCATTGCCGCTGGTCAGTTTAATACGCGTATCCGTGTTCCTGGTCGCGATGAGGTGACGGAACTGGCCGAATCCTTCAATAACATGGCGGCGCAACTGGAAAGCGCTGCCGCTATGCGCCAGGAAGCCGAACAGATGCGCCGCAATCTCATCGCTTGGGTCGGTCATGATTTGCGCACGCCCCTAACCTCGGTGCGGGGAATGGTGGAAGCGCTGGCCGACGGCATGGTCGATGACCCGGCAACGGCTGCCCGCTATCTACGCACGGCCAAGCGCGATATTCACGCGCTCTCGCTGCTGATCGATAACCTTTTTGAGATGGCGCAGATTGACGCCGGTGGCCTCCAACTCGACCGCCAGCCTAATTCTTTGAATGACTTGATTTCGGATACGATTGAAAGCTGCCATGGCCTGGCAGAAGAGAAGGGGATCAAGTTGCAGGGGCAGGTCACCTCTGGCGTTGATCCCGTACCGATGGATGCGCGCTTGATCGGGCGCGTGTTGACCAACTTGATCAGCAACGCGATTCGGCATACACCCAGTGGTGGCACAATCCAGGTCAATACGCGCACGGTCGCCGGTGGGGTTGAAGTCAGTGTGCGCGACAGTGGGGAAGGCATTCGCCCGGAAGACCTGCCCCACGTCTTTGAACAATTTTATCGTGGTGAAAAGTCACGTAGTCGCGCCACCGGTGGGGCCGGACTGGGGCTGGCGATTGTCAAAAGTTTTGTCGAGGCGCACGGCGGCGCCATACGCGCCGAGAGCAAAGTAGGCGAAGGGACGCGCTTTACTTTTTTCCTGCCCAAGCAACAAGCGCCCGCCTTTGTCAATCCACTGGTGCAGAAAACGCCGCCAACGCGTCCCCCTGCTACCGCTACCCAGCCGGCGCGCCCCTTTGCTTTGTCATCAAAGCGACGGTAGGTGCGATTGGTAGCAAACGCTACAGCGGATTTAAGCAGCAGCGGATTTTTGTGGGGACAGTACCATTGCGTATAAACCATTTTCAGTAGACCGCAACGCTCTCAGCCGGTCCGTGACCGGCGCCAGTCAAGGACTGGCTATGAGCGTTGCGGTCTATTGATTTTTGAAGCTTGTTGCTCAAGCCGCTTCTCGTGAGCCAATCGGCAATCGGCTGCTGCCTAAATCCGCTGTAGTGTTTGGCGTTCCCACCTCTCCTTATTCGGCCGGCACCGGGGTTAACCAGTGCATGTAGGCCGGCTCAAGCCCATGTAACACGCGGGAGTAGAGATCACGAATCTGATTGGTGAGATAGCCAACGCCACCATCGCCGACCGGGCGATGATCAATGGCACTGATCGGCGTCACTTGAGCGCCCGTGCCGCAGTAGAACGCTTCGTCACAGAGGTAAAGTTCGCTGCGGTCAATCTCCCGTTCCACCACGGTCAACCCCAACACATCGCTGGCTAACTCCAGTATCGTGCGGCGGGTAATGCCTTCGAGAATGTTGCTGGTGATAGGCGGCGTGATGAGAACGCCATCGCGCACCAGCATAAAGTTGGCGGCGCTCCCTTCGGCCACATGTCCATCTTGGTTGAGGACGATGGCATCGTCAAAGCCGCTTAACATGGCATCGCTTTTGATCAACGCACTGTTAACATAGGTGCCATTAACCTTCCCGCGCGCCGGCATCGCCGTATCATCGACCCGACGCCAGGCGCTGACACAGACATTCGCCCCCTTGTCCACCGGAATATAGGCGCCGACAGGGAAGGTGAAGATTGCCACTCGGTCAGTTGCTTCGTGTAGCCAGACGCGATAGACGCCATCGTCTTTGTAGGCAATGGGGCGGATGTAGCAATTTTGCTGCCAATCTTCGCGTTGCAGCAGGCGCAAAGTGATGTCGATCAGGTCGTCAATCGTATATTCCAACCGACAGCGCAGCAACTTGGCGCTATTCAGAAAGCGCTTGTAATGGTCGGCCAGGCGAAAGGCATAGAGCGTCTGCCGTTCCTCGTTCCAATAGGCGCGCAAGCCGCCAAAACAGCCGGTGCCATAGTGCAGCGTGTTACAGGTGATGCTCACCTTGGCCTGGTCGATAGGGACAATGTTGCCTTCAAAGTAGGCGAATTTGGTCATGAGTGGTTCCTTTTTACTGTTGTGATGGGTGGTAGTCATTGGTCACTGGTCATTTTCAGCGAATAACAAATAACAAATGACCAATGACAAAGGACTACTCTCGGATTAACGCTTGATTGCGCCAGGGAACCTCGTAGCGTTTGATCATGTAACGTCGCTCATCAGCGGCTTCAAAGCCGAATTTGCGATAGAGACCGTGGGCGTCGCGGGTGGCGAGGGTAAAGCTGCGAATGCTTTGCAGCGCCGGACAATTAATGATGCACTCAATAAGCCAGACGCCCAAGCCGTGACCACGATGGGTGGGGAGAACAAAGACATCGGCCAGATAAGCAAAAGAGGTGTAATCGGACACCACACGGGCAAAGCCGATCTGCTGTTTTTCTTCGTATAGCCCAAAGTTGAGTGAATGGTTGATGGCTTGCGCTACCAATTCGCGTGGAATCCCCGGCGACCAATAGCAATGGTAGAGAAAGCCATGAATGACATTGAGATCAAGCCGGGCAGGGTCGGTGCTGATGGTGAAGGGGGGCTTCTGATAGTCAAAGTGCATGATAGTCTGTCTTTTCTAGGGTCAGCCCAAGGCGTAGTCAATGGCTGCCTGTACGTGAAGGGTGAGTGTATCTAGCAGGGGAATTGTTGTGTCGCTCGATTGCAGAAGCAATGGCAATGCCATGAGGGCAAAATCAGCACCGGCCTGTTGCAGCGTGTCCATGCCCTGTAAAATGTACTCGATATACGGCTTCATCTCTCCCCGATCCTCATAGTCGGTAAACTTCTGAAAGTTGAGGCTATAGACAATCACTTCCGGGTAGTAATAGTCGTGCCGACGGGCAAAACATTCGCTGTGTAGCCGCTGGTAATAGACCGCTGTTGATTCATGACTAATACCGCCCAAAATACCAATCCGTTTCATTGTTCCCTTCAATCTCTGAATCTCTCTACT
>JAPKMW010000053.1 GCA_026645575.1 Caldilineaceae bacterium | reverse complement strand
CGGCCGTAACTATAACGGTCCTAAGGTAGCGAAATTCCTTGTCGGGTAAGTTCCGACCCGCACGAAAGGCGTAACGAATGGAGCACTGTCTCAACGAAGAACCCGGTGAAACTGAACTAGGAGTGAAGATGCTCTTTACCCGCAGCAGGACAAAAAGACCCCGTGGAGCTTTACTGTAGCCTGCCATTGGGTTAGGACGTGTTTTGTGTAGGATAGGTGGGAGACTGAGAAGCTGGGCCGCCAGGTTCGGTGGAGTCGTCAGTGAAATACCACTCTGAACACGTTTTGACTCTAACCTTGCCCGTAAGCCGGGTAGGGAACCGTGACAGGTGGGCAGTTTGACTGGGGCGGTCGCCTCCTAAAGTGTAACGGAGGCGCGCAACGGTGCCCTCAGGCTGAATGGAAACCAGTCGTAGAGTGTAAACGCATAAGGGCGCTTGACTGCGAGACCAACAAGTCGAGCAGAGACGAAAGTCGGCGTTAGTGATCCTATGGCACCGAGTGGAAGGGCCATGGCTCATCGGATAAAAGCTACCCCGGGGATAACAGGCTAGTCTTCCCCAAGAGTTCATATCGACGGGAAGGTTCGGCACCTCGATGTCGGCTCGTCACATCCTGGGGCTGTAGTAGGTCCCAAGGGTTGGGCTGTTCGCCCATTAAAGTGGTACGCGAGCTGGGTTCAGACCGTCGTGAGACAGGTCGGTCTCTATCCGCTGTGGGCGCAAGGGAATTGCGCAGGTCTGCCCCTAGTACGAGAGGACCGGGGTGGACGGACCGCTGGTGTGCCAGTTGTCGTGCCAACGGCAGCGCTGGGTAGCTAAGTCCGGGCTGGATAACCGCTGAAAGCATCTAAGTGGGAAGCCGTCTGCAAGATAAATTCCCTCACAGGGTAACCTGGTAAGTGCGCTGGAAGACGACCAGCTAGATAGGCGGGCTGTGTACAGGCTGAGAGGCCTTCAGCAAACCCGTACTAATGCACGAGGGCTTAATCAACCCATGTTTCGCAATGACAACAAGTACCTAATCCTACTCAGTTTTTAGTGTATCAGGCTGAAATAATCATGAATGGAAAACGAATCATGATTAATTGTTTTCCATTTGGTATGAAGAAATACGGGGGGGTTTGTTGGTGATTTGAGCGGTGGGGGTACACCCGGTCCCATCTCGAACCCGGCAGTTAAGTCCACCAGCACCGATGGTAGTATGTGGGTCGCTACATGCGAGAGTAGGTCATTGCCAACATCCCTCCCGTTTTCTACACTTCCCCCTTCATAAGCACTTATCCGACCAGACGCCATTAGGCGTCTGGTCTTCTTTTTTCCCCCAGATTCTAATGGAAGGCCAATGGGAAGACATCTTGTAGTGGCACGATAGTTTGTGCCTCTACAAGATGTCTTCCCATTGGCTTGATCAAATAACTTGCTTGCTAAACTCAACCGTCCCTACGGGACGAAAGAACCGGATCAGGTGTTATGACCCGTAGCTGCTGAAGACACTGGTGCTGCCGTCTTCTGCAAAAGCGATCACATCATACGCCTCTGCCGGTTGTCCATCGATCTCCATGCCGGGAGAGCCGACGGGCATCCCGGGAACGGAAAGACCGCGAACTGCTGGCTTTTCCTTCAACAGCCGTTGAATATCAGCGGCAGGAACATGACCTTCAATTACGTAGCCATCGACGATGGCGGTGTGGCAGGACTGTAACTCGCCTGGTACGCCGTGTTGGGCTTTGATGCTCGTCAAATCGCTCTGATCTTGGATTTGGAGTCGAAAGCCATTGGCGGTCAGGTGTTCTGTCCATGCGCCACAGCAACCTCAGGTGGGTGATTTATAAACTAAAATTTGCGGCCCATCCTGATTGCTGGTTGTTGCTGAACTGGCTGCCGGTTGCGAATTGTTAGATCCACAAGCTGTCGCCAACGGAAGCAACGCCAGCCCTACCAGAAAGGTGCGTCTGGGAATTTGTTTGAATGGTGGCATGAAGTGCCTCATTTCACTTGAACTATTGATAACAGTACGTTGACCTAATGATCAATTATACCAGTAGAACACCATTCTAACAAGCAGGAAAATTTGTATTACCGAACTGAATCTTAATTTACAGAACGTTGGCACTATGTTAAAATGGCGCTCACAGAACCCACGTATATTATTCTTTGCTATACAACCTTTTAGATTCCAAGGAGAAAAATCGATATGCAGAGTAAAGCGTATTGGCGAGGCGTAGCATTTTTGTTATGCGCCATCCTCGTGTTAACCGCTTGTGTCGCCCCCCAAGCCGCAACCGCACCCACGGCTGAACCGGCCCAAGAAGCCGCCAGCGCCCCAGCCGCCGATGTCCCCGCAGGGATGGAAGCGTTGGTCGAAGCAGCCAAGGCGGAAGGGACGTTGAATGTGATCGCGTTGCCACGCGATTGGTGTAACTACGGTGAAGTGATCGATTCATTCAAAGCTAAGTATGGCCTGGAGGTTAACGAACTTAACCCTGACGCTGGCTCCGGTGACGAACTGGAAGCTATCCGTGCCAACAAAGACAACAAAGGCCCCCAAGCGCCGGATGTGATCGACATTGGCTTTTCCTTTGGTGCTACTGCCAAAGACGAGGGTTTGATCCAACCCTACAAGGTTGCCACTTGGGATACGATTCCAGATGAGGTAAAAGACCCGGAAGGGTATTGGTACGGCGACTACTACGGCGTACTCTCCTTCATGGTGAACACCGACATCATTGAAACAGTGCCGCAAGATTGGGCCGATCTTTTGAACGCAGATTATGCCAATGCTGTTGGCATGTCGGGCGACCCGCGCACCTCTAACCAAGCGATTCAGACCGTTCATGCTGCGTCGTTAGCCAATGGTGGTACGCTGGATGAACCGGAAAAGGGCTTGGATTTCTTTGCACAACTCAACCAGGCCGGCAATTTGGTACCGGTCATCGCTAACAATGCCTTAGTGGCCAGAGGCGAAACGCCGATTCGTATTACGTGGGACTATTTGGCCCTTTCCGCTCGTGACGAAATGGCCGGCAATCCGCCAATCGAAGTGGTCATTCCGGCCACTGGTCGCTTCGGCGGCGTCTATGTGCAGGCGATTAGCGCCTACGCTCCCCATCCCAATGCAGCCAAACTCTGGATGGAACATCTCTACTCTGACGAGGGGCAACTCATGTGGCTCAAGGGCTACTGCCACCCCATCCGCGAACCAGATTTGCGCGCTCGCAATGTTATTCCGCAGGAAATGCTGGACAAATTGCCCAGCGTCGAAGGCGCGGTCTTTGCCACGGCTGAACAGCAAGCTGCCGCCAAGACTGTGATCACCGAACAATGGGATCAGGTGGTTGGCGCCAACATTCAAGAAGGCCAATAAGCGTTTTGTAACAGCAAAGAGATAAAGCGACTGGGAGATTCAGTGATTGCGTTTCTGAGTCTCTCAATCGCTTTATCTCTCAATCTCTTTACTACTAATGACCACCAAATTTGCTGACGCACCATCATTCCGTAACCGCCTTTGGAACTGGGTGGGCGTTGCCCCCTTTTTTCTTTTTGCCATTGCCTTGTTGATTTTGCCCTCCATGTCACTCTTCACGGGCAGTTTTCAAGACAGTAGCGGCGCTTTGACGTTGAACAATTTCCGCAATTTGTTGCAACCCAACATTGTAGCCGCCTACTGGCTCAGTATTCGGGTCAGCGCCGTGACGGCGATTGGCGGTGGGTTACTAGGTTTTTTGTTAGCCTATGCCATTACCTTGGGCCATGCGCCACGCTGGGTGCGGGCGATTTTGACGACCTTTTCCGGGGTGGCTTCCAATTTTGCCGGTGTACCGCTGGCCTTTGCCTTTGTCTCCACTTTGGGACGAACTGGCTTTGTCACCGTAATTCTCGAGAATTGGTTTGGCGTCGATCTCTACCGAACTGGTTTCAGCCTCTATAGCTTTGCCGGTCTTAGCTTGACTTATCTCTATTTTCAATTTCCGCTCATGGTGCTGATTATGACGCCGGCGCTGGAGGGGTTAAAACGGGAATGGCGCGAAGCTGCCGATAACTTGGGGGCGAGCAGTGTACAATATTGGCGCATGGTCGGGTTGCCCATTCTATTACCATCGATCCTGGGATCGATGATTCTTCTCTTCGGCAATGCCTTTGGCGCGTATGCCACGGCGTTGGCTTTGACCGGAGGGCGCTTGAATCTGGTAACAATCTTAATTGGTGCGCAAATTCGTGGCGACGTTTTGCACGATCCCAACCTGGGCTATGCCCTGGCGTTCGGTATGGTGATTATTATGGCGCTCTCCATCACCTTGTATTCCTGGCTACAGCGGCGGGCGGAGCGGTGGTTGCGGTAAAGGAGGTAACGGGGTGAGACGGGTTTCAATTTGGAGTTGGCTATGGCTGGCGCTGGGGGCGCTTTATTTTTTGCTGCCGCTCTATGGCACCTTTGATTTTTCTTTACGCGCCCAACGCGGGGAACTGGGCTTTACGGCCTATGTCAACGCCTTGACCGACCCTGAGTTTGTGCGCACCTTCACCTTTTCGCTCTGGATGGCGGTTTTTACCATCATTGTCAGCGTCCTGTTGATCGTGCCGACGGCTTACTGGGTGCATCTACGACTGCCACGCTTGCGCCCTGTCGTTGAATTTATTACCTTGCTGCCCTTTGTCATTCCTGCCATCATTCTTGTGTTTGGCATGATCAAATTATATAGCCGCCCCATTGGCATTGGCGGCGCTACATTGGTGCCACCGTTGACCAATAGTGTAACTGGCACAAATCTTTTACTGGTGGGTGGCTATGTTGTTCTCGCACTGCCCTATATGTACCGGGCAGTTGACACCGGGCTGCGGGCGATGGATGTGCGCACCTTAACCGAAGCGGCACAAAGTTTAGGCGCCAATTGGGTGACAATTCTGGCGCAGGTTATTCTACCCAATCTGCGCACGGCGCTGCTCAGTGGCGCTTTGCTAACCTTTGCCACCGTGATCGGCGAATTGACCTTGGCAACCTTTCTGGCTCGCCCTGCCTTTGGTCCCTATTTGGCCTTGTTGGGCAATCATCGCACCTATGAACCCTCGGCCCTGGCGATTATTAGCTTTGTAATCACCTGGGCGGCAATGGGCTTGATCGGCTGGCTCTCGCGTGGAACCACCGGCCAATTTGCTGCCGGACGGTAACGAATCAACTAACCAACCAACTAACCAACGTGAATCCCTATGGCCTTTCTTCAACTAACCAACGTCCAAAAAGCTTTCGGTCAGACTGTCGCCGTGCGTGATGTGAATTTGCAGGTGGCGCGGGGCGAATTTGTCTCTTTCTTGGGGCCAAGCGGTTGCGGCAAGACCACGACGCTCCGCATGATTGCTGGCTTTGAACATCCCACCAGCGGCGCCATTGCCATCGATGGTGTCGAGGTGACAGGCAAGCCACCCAACCAGCGCAACATCGGCATGGTCTTCCAATCCTACGCACTGTTTCCTAACATGACTGTCGCTAACAATATTGGCTTTGGTTTGAAGGTAGCTGGGAAGAGCGCACAGGAGATCAAGACGCGCGTCGAAGAGATGTTAGGCTTGATCAAGCTGGAGACACTGGGCAACCGCTACCCTTATCAACTCTCCGGCGGTCAACAACAGCGTGTTGCCCTGGCGCGCGCATTGGCGATTCGGCCTCAACTCTTGCTCCTTGATGAACCGCTGTCGGCGTTGGATGCTAAGATCCGTGTCGCGTTACGTAATGAAATTCGCACCATTCAACGCAAATTGGGCATTACCACCATCTATGTCACCCACGACCAGGAAGAGGCGCTTTCGCTCTCGGATCGGGTGGTGGTGATGAATGAAGGGCGTATGGAGCAGATCGGTGCGCCCTTTGAAATTTACAACTTTCCGCAGACGGCCTTTGTTGCCTCGTTTGTTGGCACATTGAATACCCTGACGGCGACGGTGGTTGATGCTGACCAAGGGCATCTGCGCGTGAGTGGCCGTGATGTCTATGCAGCGCAGTCAATTACCACTGCTCCCAACGGCGCCACGGTAAAACTTGCCCTACGTCCTGAGCAGTTACGCCTGAGCGGCAGCGGCAACGGCGAAAATACTCTTCCCGGTCGTGTCGAGAGCATTTCGTTTCTCGGCTCGATTGTGCGTATCAGTATCACTGTTGGTGAGACAACCCTATTGCTCGATGAATTTAATCATCCTCATTTGACGCTGCCCGAGATTGGCGCACCTGTAACCCTCTATTTCCCGCGCGAAGCCTGTTTGGTGTTGTCATAGTGATAGGCTTGGAGCAGCCAATATCACCGCGAATCAAAGGATTAGCGCATCACACCAGATTGATTCGCGGTGATATTTTTCTACCCCTATCTTATAGAGAAAACGCCTAGACTCCGCACATACCGTCGGGGCGCCCGCAAGGGGACGCCCCGACGGTATGTGCGACTTTCATGTGATTTCTTTATTAGGTTTTAGCTGCTTGGTCGTTTGTACATCAAGACGGTGCGCTGAAAGTCAATCACCACTACGCCATCCTGGTTGCGTCCAATGTGGCGAAAGGTGACAATCCCCCGATCCGGTTTGGAGCGGGACTCACGCAGAGCCACCACCTGGCTTTCAACATAGAGGGTGTCGCCGTGGAAGACCGGATGTGGATGGATAACCTGTTCATAGCTGAGATTGGCTACGATGGTTCCTTCCGTGAGTTCTGAGACGGTCAATCCCACCGCTAACCCCAACGTAAAAATGCCGTTGACAATGCGGCGGCCAAACTCGGTCTGTTTGGCGGCAAAATCCTCATTCAGATGGAGCGGCTGGGTGTTCATGGTCAACGCCGAGAAGAGAACGTTGTCGGTTTCGGTGATGGTGCGCCCCAACGAATGACGCATTATGTCGCCGATGGTTAGATCGTCAAAATATTTGCCTGCCATGCTCTCTCCTCCCTTTCCTCTGCCATGAAACCTGGCCTTATTCTGACACACCCAATGGCAATGTGCCAAGACTTACCGTCTGTTATCTGAAACTATGTTGTAATGAAACGGCGACAATGAGGTCGCTATACTAAACTCAGATCAGCAAAAGCGCACGGCCATCAACTAGTAGCGCTAGCAGTGCCAATCCAGGCGCTTTTCCCATGCGTTTGAGTTGCGCCGCCGCTCCAGCTTCCATGCCGGGTGGTTGGCGGGTTATTGAGGGAGGCAAAGATGCTCTCTACCGCTCAACTCTCATTTCATACAACCAACCGCACCGTTGCGCGTGCGGCGCCTGACCCTATTCTCTATCAACTGCCGGTCACCTTACCCCCTGCTGCTGTTTTTGCCCCCAATTTGTTGCCGCAACTCACCCCAGCCCTCGCCGATTATCGGCTTGCGTTCTTGAGTCGTCAAGTTAGCCGCCTTGGTCAGCGCGAAGTCTTCAGCGGCCGCGCCAAGTTTGGCGTCTTTGGCGCCGGTAAAGAGATTGCCCAACTGGCGTTGGCGCGTGCGTTTCAGCCCGGTGACTTTCGCGCCGGCTATTATCGCGACCAAACCTTGCTCTTTGCCCTGGGCATGACCACGCCCGAAGCTTTCTTTGCTCAACTCTATGCCAATACGGATGTGACTGCTGAACCGGCCAGCGGTGGCCGCTCAATGGTAGCCCACTTTGCCACCCGCTTGCTCGATGCCGAAGGCCACTGGCTGCCACAAACCGACCGCTACAACTCCTCCGCCGACATTTCTTGTACGGCTGCGCAAATGCCGCGCCTGGTTGGCCTGGCCTATGCCTCACGCCTCTATCGAGAATTGCCGGCGCTACACACCTTTACTGACTTTTCGCATCAGGGTGACGAGATCGCCTTTGGCACGATTGGCAATGCCAGTTGCGCCCAGGGCATGTTTTGGGAAGCGCTCAATGCCATCGGCCTGCTGCGCGCTCCGGCTGTCATCTCGGTTTGGGATGATGACTATGGCATCTCCGTCACCAATCGCCACCAATTGTTGGGGGGTGACTTGACAGCGTTGCTGGAAGGGTTCCGTCGCCGGCCCGGTTGTGACCAAGGCTTTGACCTCTACCGTATCCCCGGTTGGGATTATCCAACATTGGTTGACCTATATGCCCAAGCCGCCGACAACGCCCGTCAGTACCATCGCCCGGCCATCATTCACGTCGTAGAGATGACCCAACCCCAAGGTCATTCCACCTCCGGTAGCCATGAGCGGTACAAATCTCCAGAGCGATTGGCCTGGGAAGCCGCCCATGATCCGCTCGTCAAGATGCGGGAATGGCTCCTTGCTATAGGACAAGCCACCGAAGCGGAACTAACCCAACTGGAAACTGCCACTCGCCAGGAAGTCGAAGCTGCCCGTGAGCGCGCCTGGCAGGCCGTCTCTGCGCCCTTACAAGCGGAAGCCCATGAACTGGCTGATCAGTTGGCGGATGTGGCACAAAGCTCGTGCCAGGCGGAAGCGTTAATCGATTTGAGCCAGCCCCTGCGTGATGACTCCCATCTGCCAACGCGTAAGGAATTGCTCCAGACGACACAAAAGGCACTGTCTTGCCTCTACAGTGAAGCCAAACGGGTGCGCGCGCCACTACTGGCATGGCGTACTGCCCACCTTGCTGCCAATCGTGCGCGCTATGGCGCCTATCTTTATAGCGAAAGTGACGAATCGCCACTGAAAGTCCCCCTCGTTGCGCCCCTGTATGATGAATCTTCGCGCGAAGTGCGTGGTTTTGAGGTATTACAAGCCAACTTTGATCTACTCCTAGCGCGTGACCCGCGCATCTGCATCTTTGGCGAGGACGTGGGCAAACTGGGCGATGTTAACCAGGGTGTAGCCGGTCTACAAGCAAAGTATGGCCCTTTGCGTGTCACCGACACCGGCATTCGCGAAGTAACGATCATCGGGCAGGCCATCGGCATGGCCATGCGCGGTTTGCGCCCCATTGCCGAAATCCAATACCTGGATTACATCCTGTACCCGCTGATGACCCTCTCTGACGATCTCGCCACCCTTCATTGGCGGACACATGGTGGACAAAAAGCGCCGGTGATTGTGCGCACCCGTGGGCATCGGCTGGAAGGGATCTGGCACTCCGGTTCGCCAATGGGTGGTTTACTGCACCTGTTACGCGGAATGCACC
Source organism: Caldilineaceae bacterium (assembly GCA_026645575.1). The sequence goes on along the minus strand of JAPKMW010000053.1, from coordinate 63,834 downwards.
TATTGGCGCCGCGCAATATGACCCAAGCGGCTGGTTTTTACAACACTCTGCTGCGTGGCGATGATCCGGCGCTGGTGATCGAGGTGCTGAACGGCTACCGCCAACGGGAACGGCTACCGGCCAATCTGGGTGATTTCACCGTTCCGCTCGGTGTTCCCGAAATTTTGCGTCCTGGTAACGATGTCACCCTTGTCACCTATGGCGCGTGCTGCCGCATTGCTCTGGAAGCAGCGTTCCAGTTGGCGGCGCTGGACATTGACATCGAGGTGATCGATGTTCAGTCGCTGTTACCTTTTGATGTGAACCATACGATAGTCGCCTCGCTCCAGAAAACCAGCCGGCTGGTCTTGCTGGACGAAGATGTCCCTGGCGGCGCGGCGGCTTACATGCTGCAACAGGTGTTGGAAGTGCAGGATGGCTACCACTGGCTCGACTCCCCACCGCGCACCATCACCGCCCAGCCCCATCGCCCCGCCTATGGCGCCGATGGCGACTACTTTTCTAAACCGAACGCCGAAGATGTGGTGATGGTCGTCTACGACCTGCTCCATGAAAGCGACCCTGTTCGCTACCCAACATTATGAGCTAGAAAAAAGCCGGTACTAAGCGACTAAAATTTAGGTAACAGATGCAGAAAAAGCACAGATAACACCAGAAAAAAGCGCTCATTTCGCCCCCATCGCACATCGCCGAACGCTCTTCTGTCTTCTTGTCTTTCTGTCTTTTTGTCTTTTTGTCTTTCCCAGGGGGGTGAGTATGGAATTTGCCTTGAATCAAGAACAGCAGATGTTTCGTGAGATGGTGCATGACTTTGCCGCCAAGGAGGTTGCCCCGCTGGCAAAGCAGACCGATGAAACGAGTGAATTTAACTGGACGGCCGTACGCAAAATGGGGGCGCTGGGGCTGTTAGGGATGCAAGTGCCGGAAGCGTATGGCGGCGCCGGCATGGACACCATCAGCGCCGCCATTGCCATTGAAGAACTGGGCTGGGCCTGCGGCTCGACCGCACTAGCGATCTCGGCTCATAACAATTTGGGCATCGGCCCTCTGCTTGACTATGGCACCGACGCCCAGAAAGAGCAGTGGGTGACTCATCTCGCTACGGGGCGGGGAAAACTAGGCTGTCTCTGTTTAACTGAACCCGGCGCCGGCTCGGATCTTAAGGGCGGTGTGCGCACCAATGCCGTCAAAGAGAGGGAGCGGTGGCTCATCGACGGCGCCAAACTATGGGCAACCAATGCCTCGATTGCCGACACGATGATCGTCCTCTGCCGAACTGATCCCGCCGGGGGCAGCCACAGCCTGAGCCAAATCCTGATTCCTACCGATACACCGGGGATCACCATTAGCCCCCCAGAGAAGAAGATGGGGTTGAACGGCTCGCCAACCCACGCCGTCACCTTTACCGAAGTTTGTGTGCCGATGGAAAATCTCATCGGGGAAGAAGGGCAGGGGTTACAACAGACCCTCGCTACGCTGACCAAAGGGCGCATCAGCATCGGCGCGCTGGCGGTCGGCCTAGCCCAAGCCGCCTATGAACGGGCCTTACAGTATGCCCGGGAACGCGAAACCTTCGGCAAACCCATCGGTCAGCACCAGGCAATTCAATTTATGCTCGCTGACGCTGCCACAGAGATACAAGCGGCGCGACTTATGATATACTGGGCAGCATGGCTGCGTGACCAGGGCAAACCTTATGCCAAAGAGGCCGGCATGGCGAAGTTAATGGCAACCGAAATGAGCGAGCGGGTCTGTCGCAACGCCATTCAGATTCATGGCGGCTACGGCTACAGCCGAGAATTTGAGGTCGAGCGCATGTATCGTGATACCCGCCTTATGTCCATCGGCGAAGGTACGAGCGAGATTTTACGGATGGTGATTGCGCGGCATTTGTTGGAACTCTAACGTGATGCGTGCTGCGTGCTTCGTGAGTTACAAAGTACGCTGACACGCATCACGCAACACGAATCACGCTATGGATATTCTCGAAACACAAATCAATCGGCAAAGTGCAACCTATAGAGCCAATGCCGAACACAATCAGGCGTTGGCGGCAACGCTGCGCGAACGGTTAGCTGCTGTGCGCATGGGCGGCGGCGCCGAGACACGGGCGCGGCATGAGGAACGGGGCAAGTTATTTGTTCGCGACCGTATCGATCAACTCCTCGACCCTGGTTCGCCCTTTTTGGAATTATCACCACTGGCGGCGTGGGACCTCTATGGCAATGAAGCGCCGGGCGCCGGCATTGTCACCGGCATCGGCAGTGTGGCCGGGCGCGAGTGTATGATTGTCGCCAACGACGCCACCGTCAAGGGTGGGACCTACTACCCGCTGACCGTGAAAAAGCATCTGCGCGCCCAGCAGGTTGCCTTGGAGAACCGGCTGCCCTGTCTCTATCTGGTCGATTCGGGCGGCGCCTTTTTGCCCATGCAGGATGAAGTCTTCCCTGATGTCGATGACTTTGGCCGCATCTTTTACAATCAGGCCATCATGAGCGCCCAAGGCATCCCGCAGATCGCCGCCGTCATGGGGTCATGTACGGCGGGCGGCGCCTATGTGCCGGCCATGAGCGACGAGGCGATCATTGTCAAGGGGACAGGCACCATTTTCCTGGGCGGTCCGCCGCTGGTCAAGGCCGCCACCGGTGAGGAAGTGACGGCTGAAGAGCTGGGCGGCGCTGATGTCCACACCCGCGTCTCCGGCGTGGCCGATCACTTTGCCGAAGATGATGAACATGCCCTGCTGCTGCTGCGTGAGATTGTGGCGACCCTCAACACGCGCAAACAACTCGATCTCGATATCCGCCCGCCCGAAGAACCGCTTTACGATCCAACTGAACTCTATGGCATTATTCCCCCTACCTTTCGCACCCTCTATGATGTGCGCGAGGTGATCGCTCGGCTGGTGGACGGCAGTCGCTTCCGCGAGTTCAAGGCCCGCTATGGTGAGACGCTGGTCTGTGGCTTTGCCCATATTTATGGCTACCCCGTCGGCATTGTCGCCAACAACGGCATCCTCTTTAGCGAATCAGCGCTCAAGGGGACGCACTTTATCCAGTTGTGTACGGCGCGCCGCATCCCCCTGCTCTTTTTGCAAAACATCACCGGCTTTATGGTGGGCAAAGCCTATGAAACCGGTGGCATTGCCAAGGATGGCGCCAAGCTAGTTCATGCCGTGGCGAATGCCGGAGTGCCCAAATTGACTGTAATCATTGGCGGCTCCTTTGGCGCCGGCAACTATGGCATGTGTGGCCGCGCCTATGGCCCCCGCTTCCTCTGGATGTGGCCGAATAGTCGGATTAGCGTCATGGGGGGCGAACAGGCCGCCAATGTGCTGCTCACCGTCAAACAGGATCAACTGGCCCGCCAACGTCAACCAGCCATGAGCGCCGCCGACCAAGCCGCCTTCAAACAGCCCATTCTTGACAAATATGAGCAAGAAGGCAACCCCTACTATGCCACCGCCCGCCTTTGGGATGACGGCATTCTCGACCCGGCGGAGACACGACAGGTGTTGGGGCTGGCGTTGTCGGCCTGTTTCAATGCACCGATCAACGCGTCGCAGTATGGCGTGTTTCGGATGTAAAATTATGAACACTACACATGAGTCACGGAGTGACGGGTGACGGTAGACCGGCCATTTAAGCCGGTCTACACAACGCAACAATTGGGCAGTTCGAGGGTTGAAACCCTCGTCTACCCTCAGCCGTCACTCCGTGACTGGTCACGTGGGAAATGCTATCATAGTTACAGGCAACACATGTTTTCCAAAATCCTAATCGCCAACCGTGGCGAAATCGCCGTCCGCATCATACGCGCCTGCCAGGAGATGGGCATTACTACCGTCGCCGTCTACTCTGACGCTGACGCCAATGCTCTTCATACCATGTTGGCCGATGAAGCGGTTCATCTTGGTACGGCGGCGCCCAGCGCCTCTTACCTGCGTGGCGATCTCATTCTGACTGCTGCGGAGCAATACAATTGTGACGCCATCCACCCCGGCTATGGCTTCCTGGCCGAAAATGCCGCCTTTGCCGATGCCGTCACCGCTGCTGGTCTCATTTGGATCGGCCCCAATGGGGATGTGATCCGCACGATGGGGTCGAAAACGGCGGCGCGCGCTGCGATGCAGGCCGCCGGCGCCCCCGTCATCCCCGGCTACCAGGAGAGCAATGCCGATGAAGCTCTATCAGCAGCGGCTGAACAACTCGGCTTTCCTGTCCTCGTGAAAGCCAAAGCCGGCGGTGGCGGCAAGGGAATGCGCATTGTCGAGCGGGCGGCGGACCTGCCCCACGCCATCGCCGCCGCCCGTCGCGAAGCCATGAACGCCTTTGGCGATGATGAACTCTATCTGGAAAAGCTGATTACTGCCGCTCACCACATTGAGATCCAGGTGCTGGGCGATCATTACGGCAACGTTATTCATCTCTTCGAGCGCGAATGTTCCGTCCAGCGCCACCACCAGAAGATCATCGAAGAGACGCCTTCGCCCCACCTGACCGATGATCTGCGCCGGCGTATGGGTGAAGTTGCTGTCAAGGCCGCGCGGGCCGTCGGCTACACCAACGCCGGTACGCTCGAATTTCTGGTCGATGAAACGGGCAACTTCTATTTTTTAGAGATGAACACCCGCCTCCAGGTCGAACACCCGATCACCGAACTAGTGACAGGCGTCGATCTGGTCCAGGCGCAGATCCGCATTGCTGCCGGCGAACCCTTGCCCTGGCGCCAGCGTGACCTGAGCCAACGCGGCCATGCCATTGAATGCCGCCTCTATGCCGAAGACCCAGCCAGCGGTTTTTTGCCCTCCACTGGCACGTTGCACTGCCTGATCGAACCCGTCGGCCCCGGCATCCGTGTCGATACCGGCGTGATCAGTGGCGACGCCGTGACCATCTATTATGACCCGCTGATCGCCAAACTGAGTGTCATAGCCGAGGATCGACGGAGCGCCATTGCCAAGATGCAGTGGGCGCTGCGCCATTTTGTCATCCTGAGCGACCTGACAACGAATTTGCCCTTTCTGCGCGATGTCTTGGCCCACCCACGCTTCCAACAAGGGCAGACCACTACCGATTTTGTCGAGACAGCAGTCATGCCCTGGCAACCAACCCAAGCCGTTCCGCCGGATGCAGTCTTGATCGCCGCCGCGCTGGCTGATTTTCTGGGAGGTGGAGGGGCCGGCAGTCAGGCTGCTGCGCACGAGACGCTCCCTCAAGGCTCCGATCCATACAGCCCTTGGCGCGCTGATAATGGTTTCCGTATTGGTGGGTAAATCGTAGGGGCATCCGCTCGCCGATGCCCCGGATTTCGGGCGACTGCAAGGGTACGTCCCTAGGCAAATTGAATTGTGTGAATTTGGTTTATAGAGTCAAAAAGCGAGGCATTGACGATGGCCCAGTTTCACTATCAAATCGGTGATGACGTTAAAACCGTGCGCGTTGAGCGTACTGGCGCTGCCTTTGCCGTGACGGTCGGCGACCAGCACTATACCGTCCAGGCCCAACCTGGCAGCGCGGGTCGGCTTCTGTTGACCAGGGACGGCAACCGCACGGCTGCCGTTGTCGCCACCGGCGGCCACACCGATCCCGCCCGCTATGTCTGGCTGGATGGCGAAAGCTGGACGGTGCAACGGGTGACAGCGGCGCGCCGCCGACAGGGGGGCGCCCAGCCCACGGCCATCGGCACCATCACCGCACCCATGCCCGGCCAAATTCTCGAATTATTCGTGACCATCGGCGCAACCATTGCTCAGGGCGATGCGCTACTGGTGTTGAGCGCCATGAAAATGGAGACGCGCATTATCGCCCCCCATGCCGGTGTGGTGGCAGCCGTGGGTTGCACAGTAGGTGAGACAGTGCAACGTGGTCAATTGTTGGTGCAGTTGAACCCGTAAATTCAGTAAGACGGTAAGTTAATCGACCTCCGCCGCTTGCTTGGCAACTAGCGTTGTCTGCCGTTGCGGCAGAATGATAATGCCGGCCACCAACTCCAGTTGCCAGGTCACGGCAGCTAGATAGCCATAGAGGACAAAGGGTTCGTGAAAGGGCGTCTTGCTGGTGTAGGGGCCGCGCCAGTTGGGCCGATTGGTCGTGTCGGCGCCCAAAACATGGTCATAGATAAGCAGATGGCGATAGCCCATTCCTTCGACGGCTTGCGCATAGTCACGAATCGCCAGTGGGTCGTTGCCGATCACAGCCTCGAAGATGCCATGTCGATCCCCGATCCGGCACTGCGGCGGAGTTTTTCGGAAGAGGTGGGTGCATCGGGCGTTGCAGGCATTGCATGGGGAGGCTGGGTAGCAAAGCAGCAAAGCGGTTTCATCTGTAATACAACGTCGGTAATGACAACAGTTTTGATCTCACTTGGTATTTTTGGTACTCTTTTGGTATAGTCAGAATAGACGCGACAAGATCCGCGTTCACATTGATTTTCGGCGTTGACTGGATAGCAGGAGTTCTTGCATGAGCAAGAGTGAATTACAAGCGAAAGAGAAGGCGGCGGAGTATCGCGAGCAGAAGCAGGAGCCTGTCAAGGAACAGAAGACAGAAGATCAGAAGCCAGAAGAACCGAAGGCGCCGGGGCCGCGCACCGAGGCGGCGTGGAATGATCTGATCAGCCATCGCATTGATGAGGCGATGCGCAATGGCGCCTTTGACAATCTGCGCAATAAGGGCAAGCCGTTGTCGATTGAGCGCAATCCCTATGTGCCACAAGAGCAACAGATGGCGAATGACCTGCTGAAGAACAATAACCTGACGCCACACTGGATCAGCGAACGTAACGCGATGCTCGATGCCATTGTCCGTTTTCGTGCGCAGTTTCAGGCAGTGAGTCAGCGCTTCCAAACGGAGTGGGAGAGTAGCACCGACGCCAAATTTCGCGCACAACTCAGCACAAAATGGCAACGTCAGATCGAGAGTTGGGGTCAAGAGATCAAAGATCTGAACCGCCGCATTAATACCCAAAACTTGCAACAACCGGTGGCACGCTTAGAAATTTTCAAGTTGCTCCTGGATGACGAGTTGATGCGCGCCGGGATGAAGCGGACATTGGAGTGATATTGGGTATTAGAAGGTGTTTCTTAAGGCCAACTTGATACCTGATGGGCAAGTAGTAGAAAATGTTTACTCTGCATTGCAGCCTATTGAGTGAATTAGAGGACCGACTAAAGCAGCCGATCCTCTAATTCATTCAATAGGCAAGATCTGTGTTTTATCGGTGGGTAGCAGGATAACTGCCAAGGACATCACGGGTAGTAGCGCCACCACCAGGGAAATAGCTGTTAGCCATGACAGCGATTGGTTGATCGGATGTAATTACGGCTGAACCTGTGAAGTTGATTGGAACCGCTCCAAAAATGATCTGATTCTGTAAAGCACCAATATTATAAACAGCGGTAGAATTTACAGCACCATCACCCGCATTGTAGAATCTGACGGTCACGTTTGCTGAAACGTTGTTATAGTTGGCAATCACAAACCCATCACTCCAACCCGTATTGTCCGCTGCACCTCTCCACACCTTGCTAACAATGACCTGCCGACTGGGATTGGCAATCGCAGCGTAATTTGTTGCACTCGTACCTGGCAGTAATTGATTTACATTGGCTACCATCGTTGTTCCGCCATTCGCTACAAACTGAGTTAACGGCGTAGTTGGACAAGCTGTGCCACCAGGAATTGCCGGATATTGCGCCCATGGATTATTGGTTACACTTGCAAATTGATGACAGATATTGTTATTGACCTGCGGATAAAATGAAGTTGTTACCGAAGAACCACCTAGTCGATAAGTCGCTAACCCGGATGACCATCCACCATTATTATATTGAATTAAGGGTCCATACAAAACAGATGCCGGCGGTTGCGTGTTGCTGGTCTCCATCATCAAGCTGGTTGTCCCATTAAAAAAGTATTGGGTGGACGCAACTGCCAATGGTTGATTGTTTGAATTCGTTACCCGTACAGAGCCATAAAACCCATTTACGGTATAGGTAGTAGAGATAACAAAATGGGCACGCGCACCTGGTGCAAGGTTCGCTTGATTATTATAGGGGCAGGATGTAAGAATACAGCCACCAGCGGCCCCAAAGAATTCTAAATTGATGTCCGTATTGGTAGTACCGGCATTTTGAACAAACAAGTCACTGTACCACCCACTGTTATTGCGTTGGACAATCGGTACACGTACATCAGCGGCAGGATTATCAATCCCGGGATAGGCTTCATGGGTATAAATGCCCCCTCGTTCTTGGCGGACGAGAACTGATACATCTTGCGTGCTATCAACTATCGCAGATGCCCAATTAGTAGGACCACAAGCATAACCATTGGCACCATGCGCAGGCAAGGTTGTTAGAAGCGGAGGACAGGCATTTGTCCCATTTTGTTGCAAAAATCTGATCATTAATTTTGCCTGACCGGCGCCATTATTGCGAATGGTAACACCCGATGACCAAGAATTATTATTAGATCTGACATCAGGTGCATAAGTAGTACCACGGCGGATAAACCGGACTGCATCGGCGCCAACCCGTCTTGTCCCCGCCGTCTCACCGGAAGCATCCGTAACATAAACCCCATGACTCGATCCAGGTAACATACGATATGAGCCGATGCTGATCCACTTGTCGCGCGATCCTTCTTGATCAATTACCGCGGTAGTGGTTCCATCGCTATGAACGATGGTGTATGGTGCCTGCCAGGTTGTTGTATTAGCTGGCACATTCGGAATGAAAACCTGAATCTCATAAACAGCACCACTAGTTAGAATTGTCGGTAACCATCGCGCCCAGCTATTCGGTGTTGTGCCATTGGCAAGGGTATAATACATATTATTATCAAGTGTCCAATTAGCGCAATTATTCTGACAAATGTTATTGGGGTAACCGCCATTTCCTTTAGCAAAACCGTTGTTATTGCCTGGATTATCGTCGATTTGGGTTACACCACCACTGACAGGTGCTGGAATGGGGCGTTGTTGATTATTACAATAATTAGCCCACTCTCCATCCTTCCAAAGACATAAACTTACGGCTCCAGTTTGTGTTTGCCACGGATCAGTGCCACCAGTCCAACCAAAAGGATCAACTGGTCGCCAGTTACCATTTACGAGGGATTGCAGTACAAAATGCAGATGTGGAGATGGTGGGTTTCCTGTATTACCCGTAGCACCGGTTGAACCGATAATTTGACCTGCCTGAACTGCTTGCCCGACTGAGACAGCTATTGCACTTAGATGACCATAGCGGGTCCTATAATTATTCCCATGATCGATTTCAATATAAAGACCTAATAGTGCATTAGCTCCTTGGCGAACGCCGGTAACCTGCCATTGTGCTTGTGTTACTGTACCTGCTGCCGCTGCTAGTACAGGTTCATAAAACATCCCAAAATCATATCCATCATGCCCATTATAACAACTACCATTAATACCGTTGGTGCAGTTCGTCACGTCCGCAGGTGGACCGCGACGAATGCCATCAAAGCCCATAAGAGAACCATCCACTCCATAGTTCGGGAGTTCGTGATCAAACCTGGAAGTCATGTTCTTTTGCCCAAAGTATGGTGTAGTTAGGAACGGTGCTGTTTGCGCTTGTACCTGTGCAACAAATGCTAAACTGGACAAGATGCTAATAACTACCACAGCTAACAGGAAGATTGTGCGCGTAATGAATGGGTGAGTTGTCATAGCTCTCATGAAATTCCTCACTGATTATTTTGTCCAAATTGGGAAACGAATTAGCGTAGCTGCTTCAGCGACTGAATGCAGATTTGTTCCATCAACGTTGACAATCCAGATGTTGGCTTGCTCACCATGTAAACCGGCAAAAGCAATTTGTTTGCCATTAGGGGACCATGTTGGATCGATATGGCCTGAGGTTTTGTCAGAAGGTGTTAGTGGAACTGGGATTTTTTCTTCACCAGTTTCAATATCGATAACATGAACGTTTGCTCTGACAAAAGCTTCTTTGTCCCAGTCCTGTACTTTGTTTTGTTCATTCTCTGACGACACATTCGATGATACGCCATCTGTCTCAACCGCAACATAGGCCAAGTGGCGACCATCAGACGACCAAACCGGTTTAAATAAATTTCCAGGGTTAGCATTCCGTGCCACAACTTTACACGCTGGATCATCAAGAGTTATTACACAAAGCCCATGAGTACCAAAATAGGCAATTTTACGGTTGTCGGGCGACCAACTAAAGCCGGTTGCAACTTCACCAGAAAAGAGTATTTTGGGTTCACTGCCATCAGCAAAAGCTGTCCAAAGTTCACCTGGTGCAGTGATACCTTTCTGCTGCGAATAGATAATTTGCTGACCATCCGGTGATATGGCCGCATCTATAATATAAGGTGGATCTTGCTGAACAATGATTGTTTGCGTACCAGTCTCACTGTTGAGAAGCCATAAACCACCATAGGCGCTATCACCAACTAGGTACAGTATCTCTTTATTATTGGGATGCCACCCTAGGAAAAACCCAAATCGGTTCATTGACTCAGCTATAGGTATAATTTTTCCAGTTACTAGGCTCAAGATATAGATGCGATCCCCGCCCATAGTTCGATCAACAAATGCAACCAGAGTTCGATCCCAAGATAGATATGATCTCATCCAGCCAAGGCCGATTTCTTGTGAAGGAGTAGATATCTGTCCGTTAGCATCTAGTTGCAACTGCCAAATTTTTCCTGCTGTAGAAGAACCGTCTGTTTGGGTGCGGATTGCATAGAGAAGGCTTCCAGCCGCACTATCTGCTGGTTGAGGCAGAGGAAGAGGGGTGGGTGTTGGCCCTGGGTAACGTGTTGCTGTTGGCCAAGGCGTAAACGTTGGTAAAGGTGTCACTGTTGGCTCAACCGTTCCGATGACAATAGCCGTAGGCAATGGCGAATCTGGCGCAGTGGCTTGCGCTACTTCGTTAATTGCAGGCGATTGTTCCTGGCTTGTTTGTGGTGCAAGGATTTCGTTCTGGCGCAGAATCCAAATGACAAAAAGTAGGATCGCGAGCAAACCAATTCCTAACAGGCTTTGGAACGAGCGACGTATCGTAGGCATGGGCAAGACTCCTATTATTTTTTACATAATGGATGATTAAACGAAGGAAACGGCTGGAGTAAATGACAGCAAAGCGACCTGAATTTAAATTCTCAGGTGAAATAATTGCTACACGGCAATTACAATAAAGAAGACGGCGACTTGAATAAATATCTCAGCGCAACGAAAATAAAATTGGTTACGGTTCGCTTGAACAGCTAGATGCGGAGTCGATAATCGTTTCACATTCACTTGAGAATATGGTGCAGTCATTATATCAAGGGGGGGGGGGGCATTTGTCAAGCCCTTTTAGCAGACGCTTAACCTACGAAATACGTATGGACGATGCCTACAAGGTGGTCTAGACTCATCTTGTTGCTGCTTCTTCTAAAAAGGTGTTTTGAAAGTTAGGGTTAAGGCAAGAAAGAAGAGAGCAATCTAGCAGGCCCAAACGTGAAATCCGTTATCCTTATAGCCTAGCAAAGACGCAAAAAATATTATGGCCGCTATTAGGTATTACCGTCCAATACCTACTATCCAATACCTACTATCTGCTTTTACACAAACTCATCCCCAGCCCGCTCGCTGATCGACCGGCCAACCTCTTCGGCGGCGCGATCAGCGGGGTGGTCGCCGGTGCGTTTGTAGTAGCGGCGTTTGGGGGCCGGGTGAGCGATGGCGGCCTGTTCGATCACCGGGTATTGGGCAAAGAGTGTCCTGTCTTCGGGGCGGTCTTCGTAATAGAGCCGATCCCGGCGGAGGGTGCGGGCGTGGTCATCGAAGCCCAAGGCATCCACCACCTCGTCAGGGCGACCGGTAGCGCCGGCCCGTTGCTGGACACGTAAAAAGATGCGATGCTCCTCGGTGGCGGGATCATAGCCTTCGTAACGCAACTCAAAGATGAGCGGGCGTAGATTATATTCGTATTTTTCCCCTTTGCGCTCCCGTTCCCGCCAGATCTCGCTGGTGGTCAGCAGCGTGGCAATGCGTTCCGCAAAGAGTTCCTCCGTTAAGTCACCCGGCGCCGCATAGATCAAAATCGTATAGTCAGCGCCGATGAGCAGACTTTGCAGCGCCGGCGTATTGAGCGGCACTTCGGCCACTTCATGCAGCAAGACGCCCGGCGGCAACTTGGCGCGCACCCGTTCCGCCAATTCGGGCAATGGCACCGGCGGACTGAGGGTAATGTCGATCAATTCGTTGGCCCCCGTCATGCCAACACCCAGCGGCGCGGCAAACTGCATGTGTGGCTGCGGGTGAAAGCCCTGTTTGTAGAGCAAGGGCAGATCGGCCCGACGCAACGTCCGCTCCCACAGCCGGAATTCATCATGATGGGAGATGAATTTGATCGCCTCCCCTTTTTCATAGACCATGCGCACCCGCTGACGTGGCGCGGAGACTGTCTCTTGCGCGTTTGCTTCCATACAAAATCCATGCTTCCACAAATTACGAGTTACGAGTTACGCAGTGGAGCTGTAACTCGTAACTCGTAATTCCTAAATTTCATTCACTGCCCGCTCGATAATCCGCCGCCCCAGCGTTTGGGTGCCGGTGTGGGTATAGTAATTGGTCGTCATATCGAGGAAGGCGCTCCAGTAGTCGAGCCGGTTATCATTCACATCAATAAAATTCTGGACGCTTTTGAAGACCTGCTCCGAGGTCAAGTTGTTCTTGGTCACAAAACCGTCGATCCAACCTTTGACGCTATCGACGCTCTTTAATACAAAGGCCAACTTGCCGGCATCATCATTGCCGGGAATCGCCGTTTGAATCTGCTTGTAGGTGCCGTTTTTCGCCAATTCGTCCGGCGTCAGATTGTCGAGCGTATTAATGACCATGCGGCTGAAATCTGGTCCCAATGGCATAATGCCATCAAGACAGACGAGCGCTGCCATACGCATGAGCGACTCTTTGCTATAGTCCCCCAATGCCGCCACAAAGTCGCCGATACTATCGCCGGGGATGCCATTGATGAGACAGAAGTTGACCAACTCAATGGTCAATTTCATGCTGAAGTCAAGGGTCTGCGCCTTGTCGGCCTTGGGGGTCAACCGCTCCAAGATCGAAAGAAAACGCACCCGTTCGCCAATTTTATTTGCTAAAGCGGCGGATGCCAATAAACGATCGGTTGAATCGGCAATTTTGTAAAAATTATAGGCACGGCGGTAGCGCTCAGAACGGTCCATAAAGAGGGCATCGGCCCGTTGGGTGACGGCGCGAATCAACGACGGGTCTTTTTCTCCGGTCACTTTCATGACCATCTCTTCAAAGTCAACAATATTTTCCCACTGACCTGGCACAACAAAATCGAGTGAGCGTAGCACATAAACAGTAACATTGCGCTTGGGCAGGCGATTGACAAGTTCAGGAATTGATTTAGCCATAAGAGTCTTCTCCTTGAAGCATGACAAAGTGACCAGGTGAAAGGTGAATCACACAATGCGCTAAGGTTGCGGGCGCACCTCGCAGTCACCTTGAAAAGTTTGGCATGGTGGGTGGGATGAAAGGTTATGGTAGTGCAGCCAAACCGTCGAGATCGAACTTTTCAAGCCAAGCCGTTCGATCCTCGGCTGTAAAGGAAGCATCTTTGGAGCGCACCTGCACTTGGAAGCGATCCGCAACGAGGATGGCCGTACCCAACATACCGACAGCCGCAGCCGGGTAGCCGGCAATCTCTTCCTTGCTATCTTTGAACTTGTCCAGTGCTTCGACACTAATGGCTGTGTCCGACACCGAGAGGGTGGCGATCTCGACCCCCTTCAGGTTCAGCCTCGCCTGCGCAAAGCCTTCTTTTTCCTGTGTATAGAGGACATTGTAATCGCCTTCATCCTTGGGGAAAAACTTATTGAACTCGCCGCCCGCCAGTGGTTCTACCACCGCAGCCGTACCTGTGTTGGCAATCGGACGGCAAGAGATCGCCAACGGCATCACCGCAAGTAACAAAATGACTAAAAGACGTCGCATAGATTTGCCTCTTCTGCTCCTGGGAAATGTAGCAATGAATAAATGCAGTAGAGTTTAACGGCAAGAGCATAGCATACTCCAGGGGGGAGAGGCAAATTAGGGGGGGTGGCGTTGTACACGCGGTTTAGTGACTACTCGGCTCCTAGCCGGTCCGTGACCGGTTAGGAGCGGCCTTAAGGGGTATCGGGGAAACCCTTGCTACTCGTCTATCACCCTGAAAGGGTCTCTAGGGTATTGCAGTCTAGAGACCCTTTCAGGGTAACAGCCGACCCTTCTCACACCAGGGAAACTCTTCGCTCTATGCGTATGGATAAGAACCAGATCCCCTGCCTTGTGTCTTCTGCCTTCTGAACTATCGTTTCACAGCCGGCAGGTAGAGATGCCAGCGTGCATCATTGGGGCCGCCAACGACGACGGTGGCGTTGCCGTTGAGGACGGCGGTGCTTTGGAGCGGCCCTTGCAGGTGGACGTTGACGGTAAATTCGACCACATCGCTACCGGTTTTGACGGCCTGCCAGAAGAGGAAGCAGCTATGGCTACTCTTCGGCGCCAGGGTGAGCGGGGTGGCGCAGGCGGCAACTGTGCTGTCGGCAGCCTGCACAGCCGTATTGGGGGCGCCTTCGATCCGATTAACCACCGCGGCGACAAAACCGGTATTACTCATGGTGACTTGATAGGTTACAACCATGCCTGCGCTGATCTGGGGCGGGCCAAGCCGTTTGACCGAGACATCGACCGAGGGCATCACTGCGATGGCGACGGTGGTATTGGCGGCGCCGGTGACAATGGTGCCAAGCGCTGCCGTGCCGGTGACAATCAGACGACTCTGCAACGGGCCGGGGGCGTCGCTTTCACGGACGAGATATTGCCCATTGCCCTGAGCCACCGCTCGTGGCGCCAGCGTTTGTGGCGTAAAGTTAATTGAGCCGGCATGGCTGTCGAGCGCCGTCAGTGTCAACGTAACATCGCCCGTGTTGGTAACGCGGTAGCTGTATTGGATCGTTTGACCCAATTGCGCTGTTGTCACGTCAGCCGTGGCCGCAACCTGCATGGCCACCACATCGCTATCAGTCACGGTAAAGGTGAGCGGCTCGATTGCCCGTTGATGATAGTTCGGATCAGCGCTGATGACAGCCATCTGCATCGGGCAGGACTGGGCGCCATCATCCAGTTGGTCATCGACTACAGCGACCGCGACAAGTACGCCACTTTGCCAGTTAGTCGCATCTAGTGTTGCGTTGCCGGTCGGTTGGCACTCACTGGGGTCAGCGCTGGTCAACGCGATTTCTACTGTCGCCGTCGGCTGGCTGGTCAAGGCAAAGGTAATGACGGATTGGCCGCTCGGTTCACTGAGATTCAAGGTTGTCGGCGTGACAAGGATGCCGGCGGTATCGCCATCATCCTGTACGGTCACGGCGACGGGGGCAACCGCAATGCCATGATAACCACTATCGCCACTGGTGGCCGCTGTGTTGAGCGTACAGAGCCGCGCGCCATCGACAATGTGATCATCGACCGCGGTAACGGTAACTGACTGCGGAACTTGCCAATTCGCTGCGGTAAAGAGCAGGCTGTTGGTGGCGCTACACTGGCTGTTGGCCGGCGTCATGGTTAGCGTCACTGGCATGGCTGGTTCGCTGGTTAAGACTACTGTATAGCTTTGGCTGCCGGCCGGCTCACTGACCGTCAGCGCCTTTGTGCCGATAATAACGCCGGCGGTATCGCCATCATTCTGCACTGTTGTCGTAACAGCGGCGGCGGCAATGCCGGCATAGTGGGCATCGGCGCTACTGACGCTTGTCTGCACAATACAGCTTTGGTCACCATCATCAATTAGATCATCAATGGCATTGACCGGGACGGCAACGCCCTGCTCCCAGTTGGTCTCGTCGAGCATGACTTGAGGGGGCATGGTGCATTCGCTGGCATCGCTGGCGGTTAGGGCGATGGTGACCGTCGCCGTCGGCTCACTGGTCAGGGTAATGGTAAAGGTGGCGGCCCCGTCAGGTTCCTGTACAGTCAATTGGCCTGGGGTCATGGTTACGCCGGCGCGGTCATCGTCTTCAACGGTCACTGCCAAAGGATTTAGGGGCAAGCCGTTATAATCGCCGTCGCTACTAGCGGCCACCATCTGCATGGGGCAGGAGCGGGCATCATCGGCAATGCGATCATCGACGGCGGCCACGGTGGCGGTCGCGCCCGTGCGCCAGTTATTTTTGTCGAGCTTTAGGGTGGTGGCCGGCCCTTGACATTCGGTCAGGTCACTACTGCTCAATGTGATCGTTACCGTGGCCGTCGGTTCGCTGGTAAGGGCCACCACAAAGTCACTGGTACTGTTGGGTTCGCTCACCGTCAGCTCGTTGGGGGTAACAACAAAGCCGGCGGTCTCATCATCGATGACATCCAACTTGAGCGCCGCAACGGCCAGCCCCTGGTAATCGGTGTCACTACTATTAACGGCCGATTGAATGGTGCAGCGTTGGGTCTCATCATCCAGATCATCATCAACGCTGAGAATGGTAATACCGACGCCAGTCTGCCAGTTGGTGCTGTTTAGCGTTACGCTATCGGGGACGGCGCATTCGGTTGCATCATCGTTGTTCAGGTTGATGGTAACAGGCGCAAAGGGCTGGCTGTTCAACTTGGTGACCAGGAAGATGCTGCCCTCTTTTTCGCTCATGCTGTTTTGATCCGGTGCAAAGATAACGCCGGCGGTATCATTATCCAGCACAGTGGCCGTCACATCGGCGGCTTGCATCCCGGCATATTTGCTGTCGTTGCTGCTACCGGTGGCATGGATCACACAGCTTTGCGTCCGATCAATCAAAAAGTCATCCACCGCCGTCACCTTGACGGTGAGACCGTTGCGCCAATTGGAAGCGGTGAGGGTGATACTGGCCGGCACACTACACTCGCTGGGGTCGCTTGTGGTCAAGTTCACCACCACCGGAGAGACCGGCTGGCTGTTCAGTTTAAATTGGTAATTTGCCGTGCCGCTTGGTTCGCTCACCGTGATTGCCGTGGTGGAGACGATCATGCCGGCGGTGTCGGTGTCATCCTGCACGGTCACGGCCACATCATCTGCTGTCACGCCGTTATATTTCGGATCGTTACTCGTGACGCTGGTTCTGATTGAACAAGGTTGATCACCATCATCAATAGCATCATCAACCGCGGTTACAGGGACAACCACACTCACATTCCAGTTGGTGCTGTCCAAGGTGACGCTACTGGTCGAGATGCGGCATTCGCCAGTATCGCTGCTGCTCAAATTGATCCTGACTGGCTGCGACGGCTTGCTGGTTAATGTCAAGCTGAAGCTGTTGGTCGTATTCGGTTCGCTGACGGTGATGCTTGTAGGCACAACGGCGACGCCGGAAATATCGTTGTCGATGACAGTAACCGGCAGATCAGCCACAGCGATGCCCTCGTAGATGAGGTCGTTGCTGGTGGCCGTTGTCTCCACAATACATGTCTGATCGCCATCATCAACATCCTCATCAACAGCCATGACACTGATCAATTTGCCGGTGCGCCATTCGCCAGGTTCAATCGTTACGCTGTCCGTTATTATTTGACACTCAGTCAACAGGGTGCTGACCAGATTGATTTGCACTGATGTCGTCGGCTGGCTAGTGAGCGTCACCTTGATCAGGGTGTTGCTATTGGGTTCACTCACAATCGGGTTGCTTGGTTCCAGAACAACCCCAGCCACATCTTCACTCTGAACCGTGACGGTAATATCGGTCATCGCCATGTTGTTATAGTGGACGTCGCTGCTACTGACCGTAGTCTGCACAACACAGCTTTGATCGCCGTCAACCACATCATCGTCAACAACACTAATAGGCGCCGAGACGCCAGTACGCCAGTTCTGGGCATTTAGAACAACCGTGGATTGCACGTTGCACTCGGTTGTGTCACTGCTCGTTAACCCAACCGTCACATCACTTTCCGGCTGGCTGGTTAAGGTGATGGTGAAGTTGCCGGTGGCGTTCGGTTCACTTAGGGTCAACGTGTTTGGTGTAACAACATTGCCGGCTGTATCATCGTCGAGAATGGCGGCTGTACCCTGTGCGTCGCCCAGGGTGGCATTGATGGGCGCACTCAGCGCGACCTGGAAATCTTCTTGATCTTCATCAATATCATCATTGATGACGGGAATGGTGAATGTTTGCTGTTGGGCGCCGGGCGGAATGGTGAGCAAAACATTGTTGGCTGCGGTAAAATCACCGGACGCCTTAGCACTGCCATTGCTTGTGCTATAACGCAGGCTAACGCTCTTCCGTGTCGGTGCAGAGAGGGTCACAGTGAAGGTGGCCTGACCGCCGGCCTCCGGTACGGTGGTGTCCGCCAGGTCAGCAGTCGGCAAGGGTAGCACCGTAGTTGTGGCGCTAGCGTTCACATCGCCGGTGGGGTGATCAACCGCGACTGTGTTGGTGATCGTTTCGTTGGCGCTGCCGGTATGGGTCGTAACAAAGGTAAAGCTGATCGCTTTACTAGCCGTCAGAATCCCCTGCCAGGTGATGGTATGGCTGCCATTGTTATAGGTTGCGTCTGTTGGTTTGGTGACCCAAGCCGCGAAGGCAACATTGCTGGGCAGCGTATCCGTAAAGAACACTTGATAAGCATAAGCATCACCGCTGTTGGTGACGACCACGGTGTGGGTCAGGGGTTCGCCATATTCGATCATGGCGGGCGCACTGGCCGCGGTTGCCGTCAGATGGGCGGTATAGGGTGATTCATAAGCGCCTAGATCGATGACGAAGCCCTGGATGCGTGCTGCGTCAGCAATATCAAACGCGGTGGTGTTGACGCTGGTCAAACCGGCGTCGGCGGCGGGAGAACCGCTCGCCAGTTGCAGGTTGCCGTCGCGGGTGGGCGCGTTATTGGGATCTATTGGTGTGACAAAGTTTGGATCGCGATCCTGATTGTTGCCCTCATCCGCGCCAAAGTTCTGCCAGTTGCTGCTGATGCTTGCGCCTTCGAGCAAGCTATTTTGAAATTTGGGCTGACCAGTTGTGCTCTTGCCAATATCGTCGCCAATATAATTGCTAAATGTTGAGATATTGTTCCAAATAATGACATTGATCAAGGTTGGGCTGCTATTATTATTATAGAGCGCTGCCACTCCTTTGGCGCGATTGCCGCTAATGGTTGCATTGATAATGGTTGGGTTGCTATCATTGTTATAAATAGCGCCGGCTTGATTAAAGGCGTGATTCCCGCTGAACAATGCGTTGATAATGGTCGGCGCGCTATTGGAATTGTAGAGTGCCGCCCCGTTTAACCTGCTGTAGTTAGCTTTAAAGATAATATTTTCCAGCAGTGGGTTACTGTTTTGATTGTAGATGCCACCGCCGTTGCTAGAGCTATAGTTGCCGATAATGGCTAGATTACGTAACGTTGGACTGCTATTAACATTATAGATGCCACCACCGGAGAGGTCGGCTCGACCGCTGGTGATGCTAAAGCCATCCAGCGTTGCGGTTTTTGTCACCCTGTCGCTGCTAACCACACGATTGGCATTGTTTGTGTTGTTGCTTTGGGTGGGTGATAAACTGATCCCATTGCTATCGACACTATCGTTCTTATCTAAGTCACCGCTGAGGACAGTGATATTGGTTTGCCAGTTGCGCGCGGTTAATTGGCTTTCTCCCCCGGCAAAGCCGCCATAGATGGCGATATTGGCGGGTAATTGGAAGGTGGCATTGCGGTCATTATTCGTGACGCCTGTTCCTTCATCCGGGTAATAGACCCCTTTGGCGACCCAAATGGCATTGACCGTCGGGCAGCTACCAGCCAGCGTTAATGCATCTTGTAGTTTGAGTAGTGCATTATCCCAAGATGAACCTGAATTGGCGCCCGTGGCGTTGCCGTTGACATAGACAGTGGCGCCGCCAGGGCAACTGGCCGCTACGACGGTCGCAGTGCTATGTGCATACACAGGTGTGCTAAATCCAAGCCATAACAAAATGGCGAACCCTAACGTCGTCATTTTACTCGCCCACAAGCGGTGGCGATCCGTTCCCCAAAGCATAGTGCCCTCCTCAAAAGTGATAGACAACGGTAGCGCAGTAATAACCACAGTAGCCCTTGCAATTGTGTGTCTACCCGGTAATAATGGTTATCGAGGAAAGCATAAGGTAAGAAATGGGCAAATTGTATGACAGTCTAATTACAATAGCGTTTGGTATACTATTCTTTCAGCGAGAATGAGAAAGAGTAACCTTACGATATGGTTGATAAGTTGTGGGTGAAAAGGAGAAATGGGGCAAGGTTAAACGACGGGGTAACAAGCCCGAAAGCCTTTCAGCGCTTCCAGGCTTGTTGGGATAAACTTAAGCCAGTCCTAATTCCTGGCGTACAAGCTGGACGCCCGCCACCATGTTCTTTAACTTCGGCTTGGCCGCCCAGCGTGCCGTCTGGCTCAACCCGCAGTCAGGAGCAAAAGCGAGGCGGTCAGCAGGGGCGTGTTGTAAACAGAGGCGCACTCGTTCGGCGACGACAGCCGGCGTCTCGACAAAATAGCTCTTTACATCGATAATGCCTACCGCTACATCGCGGTGACGCGCAATTTCACCGATAATTTCAATTTCGGCAAATTCGCGGCTTGCCATCTCGACATGAATCTCATCCAGTTTCATATCGAGAAAAGCGGGAAACATGGGGGCATAGCGCCGATAGCCCACGGCGTGGCCTTTGAAGTTGCCAAAGCAGAGGTGCGTGGAGAGGCGACATTTGCCCACCACCGACTCGACGGTGCGGTTGAAAATGTCTACAAAGCGCGCCGTGTCTTCGCGGTAGGCATAGCAACTCATGGACGGCTCATCAACCGTCAACTCTTGGCAGCCGGCCGCCACCAAATCTTCCAACTCTTTGCGTACAATCGGAATGAGCGCTTCGGTGACGGCGTAGCGATCCTTGTACTGGGCATTGGGCTGCAAACGACCGCTCAGGGTATAGGGACCAGGGACGCTGGCCTTCAGCGTCGGGCCGGTGGGCGCCAACCGCTGGAGCCGCTTGAACTCTTCGACGACGCCTAGACCGCGCGGCGCCGCCAATTCGCCAGTGATGGGATGTTTGCCCCGTTGATCATGGGCGGGCGGCCCAAAGTTGCGGCGTGACGCTTCCGGCTCACCCAGACCGCCAAGAAAACCATAAAAGGAGAGGTTAAAATCAAGGCGCGTCTGCTCGCCATCGGTGATGACATCCAATCCCGCGGTCATCTGGTCATGGATGGCGCAGATGACCGCGTCTTCTTGCATTTCAGCAATTTCATCGGTGCCAAATTGATCCAGATGTTGGGAGGCATATTCTAACCATGACGGGAAAGGATAGCTGCCGATCACCGTCGTGCGCAGTGGTTGTTCGTACATAAAGGCTTGCTCCATTCTTGATTGTAGGAAAGAGACTGATAGAATGTGGCAACAGTATACTATGCTTGACTTGGTTCCGCCTAGATTGTAGGCGCGGCTGTAGATGCAGAGGAGTGATAGCGCCGATTATGGCCTCTTTATTAGCCATTGACCTGGGCTTGCGCGCCGGGCTGGCGCATTATGGCGACGATGGCCGACTGCGCTGGTATCGGTCGCAAAACTTTGGCGCCCTAGCGCGCATGCGCCGCGCCGCTTATGGCATCTTGCAGGAACTGCCCGATCTGCAATGGCTGGTCATCGAAGGGGGCGGTACATTGGCCGAAAGCTGGAAGAAAGAGGCGGCGCGCCGGGAAGTCCAGGTGATCCAGACCAGCGCCGAAACCTGGCGGCAACAACTGCTCTACCCGCGCCAACAACGCACTGGCGTCGATGCCAAGCACCACGCCGACCGCCTGGCGCGCAGCCTCATCCACTGGTCAGGCGCGCCCCGCCCAACTTCGCTACGTCACGATGCCGCCGAGGCGATTCTGATTGGCTTGTGGGGCGTGTTACAGGTGGGGTGGTTGCCGGCGGTGCCGGTCGCTAACGGCTGACGGCGAAGGGTACGAAAAAGCATCAAGCACCGCTCTTGGCGAGTCCGTGACTCGCTCCGGCTAGATGCGAGTCACGGACTCGCCAAGAGCGGTGGGTCAAGTCTTATTACCCAACGCGCTGAATAATCTTCCCGCTGCCCTTTTCCTTGAGGATCAATTTCGTGGCGCCGTCGGGCATCTTTTCTTCTTTGATCAAGAGGTAGTTGGCGTCATATTCACGGAAGGTGGCGCTGCCGCTCATCTCTTCCGAGCCGCGCCAGATTTCCAGTTGCACTGGCTCCCACTGTTTGGTCTCCATGGACTTGTAACAGGCGTCGAGGATGGCATTGACGACATAGCCGTCATAGAATGTTTCCGAAGGCGCGCTGCCCGCTTCCAGGGCACGGAACATGTCGCTGAACATATCAATGTAGCCCAGTTCCGACAGTTCATCGCCCACGGGGAAGAGCCAGCCAGTGGCATTTTCCGCCTTTTCTGCCACATAACCGCCCTGACCCACGGCGGTGAACATTTCAAAGCCGGTGCGTAGAAAGTGGTTGGTCCAGATGGTGCCTTCGGTGCCGGAAACTTCGTCGCGCAGATCCATGCCGCCGCGGAAGGTCCACGCCACCTCGAATTGACCAATCGCGCCGGTGGCATATTTGACCAAGGCAATGGCGCTATCTTCGGCGGCAATCGGGTGGACTTGGGTGTCGCCCCAACACATCACCTCAATCGGTTTCACATCCTTACCGATAAAGTTGCGGGCAATCTCGACACAGTGACAGCCCAAGTCGATGATGGCGCCGCCGCCGGCCATCTCTTTGTCCCAGAACCAGTCGCTGTGAGGGCCGGGGTGGGTCTCGCGTGAGCGCGCCCAGAGCACCTTGCCAATCGCGCCATTTTTGACCGCGGCAATCGATTTCAGCGCTTTCGGCGTGTAGACCAGGTCTTCGAGATAGCCATGAAAGATGCCGGCCTTTTCCACCATTTCCAACATCCGTTTGGCCTCCGCCGCGTTGCGCCCCAGCGGTTTGGTGCAAAGAACGGCCTTGCCCGCTTCACAGCACAGGCGCACCGCCTCTTCGTGCTGGATGTTGGGCAACCCGATCACCACGACATCGCTATCGGGATGGTTGATCGCCTCGGCTAGATTCGTGGTGTGGTGGGGAATGCCATACTCCTGGGCAAAGGCGCTGGCTCGCTCCGCCCGTCGCGAGTAGACCGAGACGACCCGGTCGCGGCTGCGTTGTCCATGCAACGCCTGGGTATAGAACATGCCGATCAGGCCGGTTCCCAGCATGGTGACATTGTAGGATTTGGTCATGAGGTTACTCCTTCGGTTGAGTTTCGTTATGCGGCGACCGCTGCGGTAAGCGGGCCATAGACATATTTTTCGCGCAGGCTCTGGCGGATCTCAGCGGCGGATTCACCCTCGATGCAGTGAATTTCGGGGAATAAACGGTAGTAGCGTTCGTATTCGCCAAAGGCTTCATGGTATGTTTCAAGCGTTAGATGATTCTTGCGGACGCGTTCTAAAATCACTCGCCAGATAGCTGTACTCACTGTATGCTGAACGATGCCGCTTAATTGTAAGTGGGGAGGGGCTGATTCCCAGTGCGTAATCGCGCCAATTGTTTCCCATTGTCCCTTTGGCGTTATTTCTTGTAAAATTCGATAGTAGACTCTCACCGCTGCCTCCTTCCAAAAGTACGCAAGCGTGCCAATATCTCTTCTGCTTCCTCGATTTCCTCTTCTGTTGGTTCAAAGAAGGGTAAATCTGTGTCGAAAAGATCTTGCCAGTCGCCAGGGCGCTTTGTATTGGCGAGTAGCAACGCGCCAATGTTCATGCGATGTCCCAAGGCTTTTTCAATCACTTTCTCTAAATAGCTATATTCGACCTCTAAACCACGAACATGTGCATCACGGTTCGTTGGCAAACGCGCAAATGCTTTGATCTCTTCCATGGAACGCGTTAACAAATAGGGATCTCGACTTAACAAGATACGCAATTCTACGACCTCATGTAACAAGGCACTTGTCCCGTAGTAGCTACCGAGGCCAATCTCATCCCAAGTCGCAACCCCTAGATGTGACTGCATCGCCCGTAAGTATTGATGAATAAGGGTCAGATCGCGTTCTGTAATAGCATACTCAACAATCGGTTGCGGATCAAAATCACTCAGCTTAATAATTTCGACGCGCCATACGCTTCCCACTGCTTTAGTTCGAGAGTTTGGTTCTGCCTCTACTAAGATTATTCATGATCCTGTGTGATCGCGCAAATGATAGACCTCGCCCAACGTTTTGACCCGCCAGTCACCATTGGTAAAGACAATTTCGCTGATGCTGCCATTGGCCAGCCGAAAGCCATGTTTGCCACCCAATGGCACGCCCAAAATGTGACGCAAAACAGCGCCGAGGAAAGCGCCGTGCGAGACAATGGCCAGCCGTTCACCGGGATGTTTCTCGGCCAATTCTGCTAAAACCGCTTGCCCCCGTTCCGCCAACTGGCGTAGACTTTCGGCGCCAGGATGCGCATAATCGGCTGTGTAGCGCTGTTGTTGATAGGTTGCATAAATTTCGGGATGCTGTTGTTGGGCGTCGGCGTAGGTCAACCCTTCAAAGAGGCCATAATGGCGCTCTTGGAGCCGTTCATCAATGGTGAGGGTGTGCCCCGTAATGGCGGCAATATAGCGCGCCGTCTCGATGACCCGGCCCAAGTGACTGGCGTATAGCATCGTAAACGGCTCATGTTGCAGCCGTTCTGCCACGGCCCTGGCTTGGGCGACGCCCCGTTCGGTTAAGGGGCTATCGCCCTGGCCTTGAATGCGCCCTTCGGCGTTCCAAATGGTTTCGCCGTGGCGGATGAGAATCATTTCGGTTCTGCTCATGGGGATTTAGTCCAAAATACTCAGCGGATCTTCCAGATAGCCAACTAATGTCTGCAAGAACTGCGCCGCCCGTGCGCCATCGACAATGCGATGGTCACAGGAAAGGGTCAGCGTCATCATCGGCTGCACTGCCGGCTGTCCATTGACCGGCACAACCCGATCGACAATGGCGCCGACAGCCAAGATCGCCGCCTGCGGTGGGTTAACAATGGCATTGAAGCGCTCGACGCCAAACATGCCCAGGTTGCTGATGGTAAAGGTGCCGTTGGCTAAATCGGCGGGGGGGAGTTTCCCGCTCTGTGCTTTTTCGACTAGATCAACGCGACGCGCCGCAATCTCGCCCAAACCTAAGCGATCAGCGTTGTGAACGACCGGCACCAGCAACCCATCTTCCACCGCCACCGCCAGCCCCACATTGATCTCGGCGTTGGCGAGAATCTGCTCATTCTGCCAACTGGCATTGAGGCGCGGGTGTTTGCGTAGCGCTGCGGCGACCGTTTTGACCATGAGGTCGCTGTAGGTGATCTTGGCTGTGCTGCGCGCCTGCAACGCTTTGCGCCACTGTCCCAGCGCGCTGGCGTTGACATCCCGTTCCAGGTAGAAATGGGGAACGGTCGTCCAACTCTGTTGCAACCGTTGCGCCATGATGCGCCAGGGGCGGCTCATCGGGATGGCTTCAGGAGACTGGAGACTGGAGATTGGAGATTGGAGATTGGGTGATTGGGAGATTGGGGCTGGTTCGGCCACAGCCGGTGCAACGGCGGGTTTGGCTTGGGCGGCAGCCAATACATCGGCGGCGATGATGGCGCCGTCGGGGCCACTGCCGGTGAGGTTAGCGAGATCCACGCCTTGCTCAGTTGCCAGCCGGCGCGCTTTGGGTGAGGCGAGCACTTTGCCGTTGACCGTGCTGCTGGGGGTCCCTGGTTGCGCCGGTTTGTCCCGTTCGGCCAGGTAGGCCAGCACATCTTCTTTTTGGATGCGGTCACCGCTGGCCTTGACCAGCCGCAGATCGATGCCATGTTCGGTGGCCATGCGGGCGGCCACCGGAGTGGCCGGTAAAGGCGCCGCTGACGCTACCGCTGGTTGCACGGCAGGTGCCGCCGGCGCGGTTGGCGCGGCTGCGCCATTTTGCTTCGTACCCGGGATTGCTTCTCCCGCAGCTAACAGCCAGGCAATGACCTGCCCGACCGGTGCGTCTTCCCCTTCTTTGAGCGTGACGCCACGCAAGATGCCGCTGGCCGGCGCTTCAATTTCCACATCGGTTTTGTCGGTGGCGACGGTCATCAACAGTTCGCCCTTGTTGACCGTGTCGCCTTCCCGTTTGTGCCAGGTTAATAAAGTGCCCGTCTCTTGCGCCATGCCGAGCGCGGGCATAATGATTTCTTTTGCCAAAGCAGCCTCCCTAATAATTAATTGTCAATGGACAACGGTTAATGGTTAATGATGGTTGACCGTTGCCGGACCATTAACAATTTTCAATTAATTGTTTTCCATTAATTATTTATTGTGTCGTTGCTACTGCCATTCGTAAATCGGTATCCAGTCTGGTTAAATCAACAAGGTAGGCGTTCACTGCGGCTGCCGTTTGTTGAGCCGCTTCCGTAAAACCAGCACGCGCAAAAAAGGCGTAAGCAACTTGCCAATCGGCGCCAGGGACCACTTTGGGTGCTTTGTCGAGCAAGCCCTGGATCACCTCGCGCCCGACCCGGTTGGCGCCCCACTTGCACTCACCCAGCAAGATCTGCTTTTCCCGCCAGTTGATCGCCACCACATCAATCTGCGCATCGGTCGCCCAGTGGCTGCCGACCACTTCGGGCGTAAAGGGTAGACGGCGTTGTTTGGCTTGCACCAACACCCATTCACGACAGAGTTCTTCAAAGACGGTGCTGCCGATAAAGGCGCGAAATTGTTCCCCAATCCGTTCCCAGAGCAGATCAGCCAAGCCCAGTTCGATCATCTCCAGATTCGGCTCAATAAAGCGAAAGTAGAAGCGCAGGTAGGGATCACGCAAATGATAGCGACTGCGCGTCGTCGAGCGCCGTTCCGCCGGCGGGATGGTGGCCGGGATGCGCCGCTCAATCAGGCCCAACTCCCGCAATCGCCGTAGATAGGGGGAGAGATTCTGGGCGGCAATCGCGGAGGCGGTTGCCATTTCGGCGGGTGTATGGGCGCCGGTGGCAATGGAGCGTAGAACCGTTTCATACGTTCCCGTTTCCCGCACCAGATCGCTCACCATGATCGCCGGTTCACTGCGAAACATGCCTGTGCGCTGAAAAAGATGTTGCCGAATATTGGCGCTCAGGCTTTGCTTGCCGTCAAAGCGTTCCAGATAAGCCGGGACACCGCCAACCACCGCATAGGTTGCCACCCGCTCCGCCGCGCTATAGGTTGGAAAGAACTCACTCAACACCGCAAAGGGCAGTGGCTCGACCAGCAGTTGGGCCGTCGTGCGCCCATAGAGCGGCGCTTCGTAGGTCAACAGGTCAACCATCATCCCAATATGCGAACCGGCAAGCATCAAGGCAGCGCGCTTTGCTTTGAAGATGTGATCCCACGCCGCCTGTACATGGGATGGCAGCGAAGGATCCGACTCCACCGCATACGAAAATTCGTCAAAGATGAGAATCACCTGTTCATCGGCGATCATGCGCCCCAAGTGGGCAAAGAGTTGTTCCCAGGAGGCAAAGCTAGGCGGCTCCGGCGCTGTTTCCTCTGGGTAGGCCCATTGCCAGATCGCACGCGCTAAACTTTGACGTAAGGCCGCCGCCGGTTCTCGTCGCGCCATCCAGTAGACCGTCGGGCGATTGCTCCGTTGCGCCCAGTGGAGCAGCAGCGTCGTCTTGCCCACCCGTCGCCGCCCATAGACCACGGCAAACTCGCTACGCTGGTTTGCCAGCAGTTGATTGAGTTCGTGTAGCTCTTGTTGTCGATCAATAAATTGCATGAAATGACCGCCTGCTATAATCTTCATGAACAGCTTCTCGGAATCTACTCATGAAGATTATAGCATAGACCAGTAGTATTTGTGTAGATCGATCAATTACGCCCCAGGGCAATCGCGTACTCGAAGCTTACGGGGGTAGCTGACAGCAGTGTGAGTTCGCGATTACCCTGATTACGCCCGACCACACAGCGCCTTTGCCACGTCAATCACCTTCGCCGCTGTCGGTACAGTCAGATCCTCTAGCACTGGCGAGAAGGGGATCGGCACATTCATCGCCCCCATGCGTTTGACTGGGGCGTCCAGATAGTAAAAGGCGCCATCGGCGATGATCGAAGCGATTTCGGCGGTGGCGCCATATTGTTCATACCCCTCGTCGATGACAATGGCGCGGCTAGTCTTCTTGGCCGAGTCGATCAAGGCTTGTTTGTCGAGTGGCACGGTGGTGCGCGGATCGACCACTTCGGCGCTGATGCCCAGTTCGGCCAGCTTTTCGGCGGCTTCCAGGGCGATATGCACCATGCTGCTCGTCCCCACCAGCGTAATATCTGTGCCAACCCGTTTAATATCGGCGACGCCAAAAGGAATCGTGTAATCGCCTTCTGGCACGGGGCCTTTGAGGGTGTACATCATCTTGTCTTCAAAGATGGCAATCGGGTTGTCGTCACGGATGGCGGTTTTCCAAAGACCCTTGGCGTCATAAGGCGTCGCAGGGACGGCCACCTTTAGCCCAGGAATATGACTGAGCCAGGCATGAAGGGATTGGGAATGTTGCGCCGCGGAGCGACGGGTGGCGCCCATGGTCGTGCGCAAGACCAGCGGCACCTTGAGCTTGCCGCCGGACATGTAGTGGGTTTTGGCTGCCTGATTGACCATCTGATCCATCGTCAAGGTCGTGAAGTCGCCAAACATAATATCGACGATGGGGCGCATTCCGGTAATGGCCGCCCCAACACCAATGCCGGCCACGCCCGCTTCGGAGATGGGCGAGTCGATGACTCGCTGGGTGCCAAATTCATCGACCAGGCCCAGCAGCACCTTAAAGGGCGTGCCGGCTTCGGCCACATCCTCGCCGATGATAAAGACGCGGCTGTCACGGCGCATCTCTTCGGCAATGGCTTCTTTGATCGCTTCGCCAAAGGTCATGATACGCGTCGGTTGACCGTTGGCGCCATTGGGATTAAGCGTAGACATGTTGATCAACCTCCTCTGGTGCGGGGTAAGGCGCATTGAGCGCAAACTCAACCGCCGCCGTGACTTCGCCCCGTACACCGGCTTCAATTTGTTCAAAAATGTCGGCCTCGGCCAGCCCTTGTTCCACCATCCAACCGGCCAGTTGTTTCATCGGATCCCGTTCGGTGCGCCAGTAATTCTCTTCGTCCTTGGAGCGGTAATATTCGCGATTGACATCACCGACGTGATGGCCCATAAAGCGGTAGGTGTTGCAGACCAGGAAGGCCGGCCCTTCGCCGCGCCGCGCCCGCTCCACTAGCTGGCGCATGGTTAGGAAGACTTGGCGAATATCCTGCCCATCGACTTCAACCGAATGAATGCCAAAGGCTTGGGCGCGACCTAGCAACGTGCCGGCGCCGGCTTCCTGTTGTTTGGTGTATTCGCCGTACTGATTGTTTTCACAGACATAGATCACCGGCAGCTTCCAGAGTTGGGCCATGTTGGCCGATTCATAGAACAGCCCTTGACCCATGGCGCCGTCACCAAAGAAGCAGACCGCCACCTGATCGCTGCCGCGCATCTTGATCGACAGCGCCGCGCCTGTGGCAATGCCGGAACTGCCGCCGACAATGGCGTTGGCGCCCAGATTGCCCGTGTCCTGGTCGGCAATGTGCATCGAACCGCCCTTGCCGCGACAGTAGCCCGCCTCTTTGCCCAACAACTCGGCAAACATGCGGTCGAGTTTGGCTCCCTTGGCGACACAATGGCCGTGGCCGCGGTGGGTGCTGGTAATATAATCGTCCTGGCGCAGCGCCTCACAGACGCCGACGGCTACTGCCTCCTCGCCGATATAAAGATGGGTCAGGCCGGGCATCTTGCGGCTGAGGTAGAGTTCGTTGGCGTTCTCTTCAAAGGCGCGAATCTTGCTCATCTGTTCGTACATGTGCAACCACTGTTCGCGATCCACCGACGCTAGAGCCGTCGCATCGGCTGCATCGGCTGTGGTGGCCGCTGTTGTTACTGCTATCACAATTTGTTCTCCTGTTCGTGGATGAAAGGAAGATGGGGATTATCTATTTGAATAGGTTGATTATACACAGGAATGGGAGGAATCATCAAATGGGTTTGATGGGGTGATGGTAGAGTTGAACATTGCAGGTGAATTGACAAAGGTAAGCCGGTTTTGTATAGTACGATGCAAGAGTGGCTCTCATGCGAAGCGCGAAGAACGATGAAAAGCTTAGCGAACGGTTGCAGGTTATCGCACATGTCAACAACGATTGCCAGTTTTATGTTAGGCGCTAAGACCACGAAAGAGGGCGAATATGACTGTTGATCTAGCCGCTGCAGTGGCCGTTTTGCAAGAAGGCAAAGTCTTACTCATTCAGCGTACTGATGCAGCAATGTGGGCTTTACCCAGTGGTAAGGTCGAGAGCGGCGAGTCCATTGCCCAAGCCGCAATCCGCGAAGTGCAAGAGGAGACTGGGCTAATCGTCCAACTGGATCGGTTGGTTGGCATCTACTCTTTGCCCAACTGGCAAAGCGGCGGCAACCATACGGTGCTTTTTGCCGGGCATCCCGTGGGTGGGGTGTTGCAACCACAAGCGTGCGAAGCGCTGGCCGCACGCTTTTTTGCCCTGGCTGAGTTACCGGAAGCGTTACTATGGTGGCATCGACAACGGATTCAAGACGCCATGAATGGGGTGGGTGGCAGTGTCGCCTGTTTGCAAGATGTGCGCTGGCCCTTTGCGTCCGATGTGCGTCCTCAGGAAGTGCTCGATGAAAAACAACTCTCAGCAGCGGACAGACAGGCGTTATACTATCGCTACTTTGGGCAACGGCTGCCGGGTGATGAGGTGATAGAAGTGGGTCAAGTAGTCCCCATGACCGAGCAGAAAGTTCAACAAGATGGCAAAATTTGACGAATCGACTTGATCCCGCCGGTATGACCGTAATCTTCACCGCTGCGGTCGAAATGAACCAACCGGCAGACAAGCTGATGTCGGGAATGCGCCGACTACTGAGCCAGCTTGCCGCCAATCGGTTTGTCTATCCCTCTAGCGATGCTATCTTTAGCGGCGAACGCGGCCATTACACCGAAGCCGATTCGCCCGATCCGGTCAATGACTATGGGCGCAACCTCCTGCTCTGTGAGCGGTTGGTGCAAGCCATGACCCCTGATCACTGCATCATTCGGCCAAGCTACATCTACGGTTTCAGCAACGGGCAACTGGATCTGCGTTTGGCACGCACACGGGATCGCCTTTTGCGGGGCGATTCCGTGGTTCTTTATGATGACTATTACAAATGTCCACTGTCGGTTCATGAAGTGGCGTCTGGCATACTTCACCTGGCGCAGTCCAACGTTCAGGGACCAATTCATCTGGCCGGTTTGCGCATGAGCGCCTATGCGTTTCAGCAGCGGGCGATGAATGCACTTGGCGTTGACACCACGCGGTTAACGGCACAACCAATGCCGACGGATGCCGGGTTGATGCGTGACACGTCGCTTGATTCATCCAAGTGGTGGCAGATGTGCGGTCAACAACCGTTGGCGATTGAAGATGCACTGCAAATTGAGAGGTAATCCATCAATGACGACTATCGCTGTGCTAGATCTTGACGGCGTGATCCTCAAGACCAACCTCATTAAGTACCGGGCTATGCTTTCCCTCTTTGCCGAGTATCCTGAGCAACGTGAAACCATCAGCGAATACATTCTGGCGCAAGGCGGCGTTCCCCGGCGTGACAAACTGGCCGGCATTTTGCGCGACATCGTCGGCGTAGAGCCAGGCGCCGCCCTGCTTACTGGCTATCTGGAACGGTACGCCCAAGCACTAGAACATGAGCTCGCCATTGCGCCGATGGTGGACGGGGTGGCAGCGTTTCTGCAACAGGACAGCTATACCTTCTATGTCTGCTCCTCAGCGCCGGAGGAAGAGGTGCATCGCCAACTGGAACGGCGCAACTTACTCCCTTATTTTACGAAGGTGTATGGTTCTACCACCCCGAAGGCCAATGCACTCCACGCCATCCGCGCCATTCACGCTGATAGTCCCATTGTCTTCTTTGGCGACGCAACGGGTGACTGGGAGGCGGCCAGATCGGCTGATGTGGCCTTTGTCGCGGTAGTCAACGAGCGAGATAACTTTGGCGAGCTGCCGGTCATGAAGCTGCATAGCTTTGCTAACTTGACAGAAGTCGAGCGATGCATTCGATCCACGTTACGGCACAGCAGTTGAGCAGTGGATGGCTCCTCACCTGATACAATCTTTGCGCAGATAGGGCGTCAGGTGCATAATAGCCCTATGGACATGAGTGAAACTTCATCAATTTCGCCCCAAGAGCAACCGGCTCTTTCGACTCGGGTTACACAAGTCCGTGAACGGCTTGGGGTTCTGGCAATCCTGGGGCTGTTTTTAGGGATCGGGCTTTGGTATAGCCTGGCGACCCCACCCTTTGAAACACCCGATGAACTCTACCATTACGCCTTTGTTCGCCATCTCGCGGCAGGGAATGGCTTGCCGGTGCAAAACCCGGCGGTGGAAGAGACGTGGTCGCATGAAGGCAGTCAAGCGCCGCTCTACTATCTGGTAGCCGGTTGGTTGACCAGCGCCATCAACCAGAACGATTTCAATCAACTCAATGTCCCCAACCCCCGTGCCAACATCGGCGACCCGCTCTTTCCCGGCAACAAAAATTTTATGCTCTACAGCGCGGCGGCGCACCCACTGCAAGGCAGCAATTTGGCCTTACACATCGCCCGTTGGCTTTCGCTGGCGTTAGGCTGTGTAACGCTTTGGTTGATCTATCAAATCGCCCGCTTAGCCTTTTCTGATCATACACAATTCAAGCGATCTTGGCCCCTAGCGCTACTACCGGTGTTGTGGGTAGCAACCATTCCCCAGTTTACTTTTATCAGCGCGGCCTGCTCGAATGATAGTATGGTCATTGCGACCAGCACAGCCACGGTCTACTGGCTGGCACACCTATTGACCAAAGCCACACACAAATCAATTGCCTTGCTGGAATGGGTCTTCCTGGGCATCCTGGTCGGTCTAGCGGCGTTGAGTAAGTTGCAGGGGTTGGGGTTGCTGCCGCTGGTCGCTGTAGCGACTTTGTTGATCGCAGTGGTGCAACGGGACTGGCGACTCCCCTTCCGTGCCATTTTGCCGGTGACAATTCCGCTGCTGCTGGTGGCCGGCTGGTGGTACTGGCGCAACTATACACTCTATGGCGACCTCTTCGGCGTCACCAATCTGCTGGCGAACAATGGGTTGCGTCCGGAGCCGATCACCTGGGGGAGTTTTTGGGGTGAATTTCGGGGCTTACGCTACTCCTTTTGGGGCATTTTTGGCTGGTTCAACATCTTGCTGCCCAATTGGGTCTACCTATTGCTCGATGGCGTGACGGTGGTGGCGCTGGCCGGTTTGCCATTGGCGTGGCAGATCAATCGCTCGGCAACCGATAAGCAGGCCAAAGGGGCGCAATTGGTGCGCTTGCTCCTGCTGGGTTGGGTGCTGATCTCGGTGGCGCTGCTCATCTACTGGTTGAATCAGGCCACCAGCAGCCAAGGGCGGCTCTTCTTTCCAGCCCTAAGCGCCTTTGCTGTGCTGCTGGTGTTGGGGTTACACGCCTGGTTGCGCTATATGCCAACGCGGGTGCAGCCATTGTTCTGGTCGCTGACACCGTTGTTGATGATCGGTTGTTCGCTCTATACGCTGACGGTTCTTTTTCCGGCCAGCTACAACGCACCCGAACCGGTCGGTGAAATTCCCGCCACCGCCCAACCCATTGATGTCGTCTATGGTGATACTGACAAGCTCTATCTGCTGGCGCTAGAGGTTCCCAACGAACGTTTTCAACCAGGGGATCGCGTGCCGGTGACACTCTACCTGCAAGCCCAGGCGCCGATTCAGGATGACTATCAACTGTTTATCCAGTTGCTGGACGAAAACCGCGTGGAGGCCGGCAACCTGACCAGTCACCCTGGCTGGGGCCGCAACCCGACCACACTCTGGCAGCCGGGCGCTATTTATGCCGACCGGTATCCCGTGCTGATCGAACGGGCCATTACCGGTTCATCACCGCTCCTGGCGCAGGTTTACATCGGCTTTGTCGATCCAAAGACCGAAAAAGGTGACCGCTTGCCCATCCCGGCCCAAACCACAGACGGCGTGAAGATTGAAGAAGGGCCATTTCTAGGGCAGGTCGCCATCAGTCCATCAGAACCGCCAGCGGTTGACCTAACCGCCATGATGACCAACGGTGCTGAGTTTGGCACAGTAATCAAACTCGCTGCCGTCGATTTTCCGGCGCAAGTGGCCGTAGGTGACACAGCGCCGTTCACGGTTACGCTGGTCTGGGATGCCATCGGTACACCGGCGACCGATTACGCCGCCTTTGTCCACCTGTTGGCTGAAAATGGCGAGCGCGCCAGCGGCTTTGATCAAGCGCCGGCCCTGCGTTTCCCCACGCGCTACTGGCGCCAAGGCGACCGCATCGTTACCCAATTTGCGCTAACGCCGCCCGCCGCCGCTGGCGAATTTGCTTTGTGGGTTGGTCTCTATGAAGCGGACAGTGGTGGCACATTGCTCCTGCCCATCACCGCAAGCGCCGGCCAAACCACCGGCGATGGGCGCGTGCTGGTCGGCAAGGTAATCGCCAAATGAACTCGTCCCGTAGGGATGCTTGAGTTTAGCTATGCGTATAATCCCTCCTCTAAACTCAGGCGTCCCTACGGGACGCGAGCACGGCTATCCAAACGCAAAATCATTCTTATTTTTGCGCCACTGGCACGAAGATGTTGGTTGGTTGGAGCGTTGCCGGGTCGAGGCGCCATAGATGTACTGTACCCAAATAGGCATTGCGACCGGAGACGTAGATCACATCCTGATGGCGAAATAGCTTGGGATAGAGCATTGAGTGTGCGCCTAGGTTACAGACCACAGTTGGATAGGGTTGCTGCCAGGGAATGTTCAGTACATAGCTACCGGCTGCCTCGTCATTATTGAGCAAAAATAACCCCAAAGGTGTGCCAAAGGTGAGCATGCCGCCATTGCGCAAGTTGGTGAAAAAACTGGTGCCGGCTTCTGTACCGTCGCTTTGCCATAGCTCCGTCTGGCTTATCTGGCGACGATTGTCACGCCACCAGAAGGAGAAGTAGATCTGCTGGTTATAAGTAATGGCTTCATTAAGGAACAACTCGTAGTACAGCCCATCTTCACTGCGGGCGCGGATAGTTTTCACCAAGGTCGCCTTGTCTGATAGCGTATCCAACCGCCAAAGTTTGAGCAACGGTTTATCCGCTTCAAAAAAGAAAAGCGTTTCATCGTCAGCCGCCAGCAGTGTATAGGCGCTGAGACCACTGACGCCATTCTGGTCAGCAGGGAAAAGGAGATCGGCGGTAACGAGCAACCGGGTGCCGGCGGCTGTGCCATTGGAACGCCAAAGCCCGCTTGGCCCGCCGGCTACCTTGGCAAAGAAGTAGAGTTTATCTTGTTGAATGAGCGCGGCGCTAATGGTTGTCATCTCGCTACTTTGCTCATCGCCAACCAGCTCTTTGATCACCTGGAAGCCATCGGCGTCAAGCTGCCACAGCGTCACCTGCTTGGTGGAAACCGTCGAGACAAAATAGGCTTCGGTGGTATTTTGGGCCAACAGATACAGATTCCCCGGTTGGGGGCCGGGGTAGATCGTTGTCAGGGGGACAGTCGATATGATTGTGCCGGTAGTTGTCCACCAACTGTTTTTGCCTTCTTCGTAAACGCCAAAGAAGAGGCGGTTGTCCAATGCAAACCAACTTGACTGGTAGGTGGTGTCCGCTGACCCTGGCGTCATATCTTTGAGCAGTTGTGTGCCTTGCGCTGTCCCATCCGTGATCCACAATTCTGCCCCGGTGTCTGGTGTGGTGGCGCGCATAACCAATTTGTCATTAATGGTGGTAAAGAGGTAAAGCGGCGAAAAATCGGCCACCGGCGCGGTGATAGTATAGGTGCCGGTTGGGGTGCCATCCGTTCGCCACAGGTAACGGGGATCAGTCCCAGAGCCGCTATCATCGTGTGAGATGAAGTAGAGGGTATCCCCCAGACTCACGAGATTTGTTCCCGGCGTCACAGTTGGCGCCTTTGCCGGACCGCCAACGGGGTAGACAAGTTCGCCACAGGAAAGAGGCGCTTGGGCGTGCAAAGGTTGTAGCGCAGCAGTGAGAATCACTAAAGCCATCATCAAAGCAAGACGGCGGTGCGCTGACCGCCCCATGCTTTGCCACCACCAATGTCGCATGAAAATTCCTTCTTTACTACAGAGTGAAAGGGGCTGTTCAACCACGGAGACAATGCCCTGATTGGCGGCTGCCTCATCGCACCGCACATCTTTGGGATTTGCGAATCACTTCAGCAACAATTCGCTAATTCGACTGATTTGCGGTGCGATGGCTACCGACCTTGGGCCTATGGCACCAACAAAACCGGCCCATCAATTGACGCCAGTAATTCAGCATATTCCAGCGGCAGCACCAACGAATTAGTTTTTATGCGCTGGAGGATGCCCACTAACACGCCTGCGTGCTCAACCTGTAGAAAGGTGGGTTGGACACTTTGGGCCTCCAGCACAGCGGCGATCTGCATCTGCCACGCTTCCGCAGCATCCTGCCCCACCATCAGGATATTGAGGGCATGACCATCGCGCTGCGCCAGCCGCACGGCCAACGCCAACGCGCGATCGGCGCTGGCCGAACCGTTGTAGATCACCGTCAGCGGATGGGTCAAGCCCTCGTGGTTGCCGAGGATCAAGAGGGGTCGCAGGGTACGTTGCACCACCGTGCGCGTCGTCGAACCCAGGCGGGAGCCGGTCAACCAGCCGGTGCGCCCCAGGCTTAACAATACGGAATTTTCCGCCGCCGCCAACAACTCATGTTCCACCGCCCCCCGCGTTACCTGAAACGACCAGCGCACCTGCGCTTCGCCAGCCACCCGCGCCAACGAACGGCGCATCTCTGCCGCCAGCACACGCAACTGCCGCTCCACGGTCTGGCTCTCCAGTTGGCGCACCACGGCTGTGCGCAGACCAACCTCCCGGCAGAAGGGGCTGTTACAGAGGTGAAAGAGATTGGCATCTTCCACAAACAACCCCTGCAACTCGGCCTGCATGGCCGCCGCCACCCTGGCCGCCGCCCGCAAAGCCGCCTGACTCTGCGGCGACGCATCCAACGCCACCAGCACCCGCTCCGTCACCACCGCTTCTTCCATCTCTCTGCCCTCGTTCTCCTGTCTCGTCTCTCCTATCTCTTGCCTTCCTGTCTGCGGCCCCACACTGGCGCGCCTTCCCCATAAGTTGCTCATACACTTTCCTTCTTTCCCCCGCGCTGCCGCTTCTTCTTCGCACCCTCGGCATCCAGTTCCGCCCGTCGTTCCGCCATCGCCTGTAAGCGTTGGGCGACCAGAAAGTTGATCGTTCCCTTTGGGTAATTACCCTTGGCGTCCCGTTCACCGGCGGGCATCCCGGTTAATAGTTCAATGCCTTCGTCAATCGTCGTTACCGCATAAATGTGGAACTGCCCCGCCGTCGCCGCCTCAACCACATCTTGACGCAACATCAAGTGTTTGACGTTGGCAATCGGGATCAAGACCCCTTGCTCACCGGTCAAGCCGCGCGCCTTACAGAGATCAAAGTAGCCTTCGATCTTCTCATTGACGCC
Organism: Caldilineaceae bacterium; assembly: GCA_026645575.1. The sequence continues at coordinate 26,173 of JAPKMW010000053.1, read as the reverse complement.
ACCAATCGCCTGCACTTCTCCATGTTGGTTGACCGACCCCGTCACCGCCAGCGACTGTTTGATCGGCACGCCACTAATGGCCGAAAGCAGCGCATAGAGTTCAGTCGAAGAGGCGCTATCGCCATCCACCCCACCGTAGGATTGCTCAAAGACCAGACTGGCCGAAAGCGCCAGCGGCCGTTCGGTGGCGTAGCGGGCGCGCAGCAGGCTGGCGAGAATCAAAACGCCTTTGGAGTGAATCGGGCCGCTCATCTCCACTTCGCGTTCAATGTTAACGACGTCCCCCTGCCCCATGTGGATGGTGGCGGTGATGCGCGACGCCTGGCCATACATGTAGGTGCCAAGCTGGATCACCGACAGGCCATTGATCTGCCCCACCTTTTCGCCTGCCGTGTCCACCAAAATCGTCTGGCGCAACACCTCTTCCTGCGTTCGTTCACGAATACGATCCGAGCGGTAGACCTGAGCGTCGAGTGCTTGTTGGACATGGCTGGCGCTGACAATGGCGGCGCCGGCCTGTTGCGCCCAGTAGTCGGCCTCCTCCATGAGATCATAGACCACCTGAATCCGCATACTGAGCCGTTCGGCGTCGCTCACCAGGCGGGCGCTGCGTTCGATAATGCGGGCGACGGCGTTGCTGTCAAAGGGGCGCAGCTTTTCGCGACGTGCGACCGTGGCGATCAAGCGGGCGTAAAGCTGCTCGCTTTCCGGCGTGCGCACCAGTTCATCGCCAAAATCGGCGGCTACCTTGAAGAGTTCGTTGAAATCCGGGTCATATTGGGCGAGCAGATAGTAGGTCTGGCGGTCGCCCACCAGCACCACCTTGACCTTGAGCGGGATCGGCTCCGGTTCCAGCGAGACGGTGGTGGTCAGGCTCATCATCTGCACCGGCGACTCAATGCGAATTTCGCCAAATTGTAGGGCGCGCTTTAAACCCTCCCAGGCATAGGGGCTGGTCAACACTTTGAGCGCATCGACAATCAAGTAGCCGCCATTGGCGCGGTGCAAACTGCCCGGCTTGATCAAGGTAAAATCGGTGATGAGCGCGCCCATCGTCGCCATCTGCTCCACCCGCCCGACCAGATTCAGGTAGGAGGGGTTGGTTTCATAGATCACCGGCGCGCCCTCCAGATCGTCGGCATCCACCAGCAGATTGACCTGGTAGCGGCGACCTTGCGCCGAGGCCGTTGCACCATTGGGGAGGACGGACGCGGGTTGCTCCTCCCCTTGCTTCTCCTCGCCGCTGACAAAGCCGGGTAGGTTGCCACTCACATCTTTTTGTAGCGTCCGCAAAAACTCGACCACCGCCGGCTGTTCGGCATATTTCTGGTAATAATCATCCATCAACTCGTTGAGGACAAAGCCGGCCACCTCTTCATTCAAGAGGCGAATGCGCTCGCGAAAATCGCGTTCTAAGCGTGGCGCTTGAATCAAAATCTTCTGCAAGCGCTCTTGCAGCACCTCGACTTCCGCTTTGATGCGATCCTGCTCCTCTTGGGGCAACCCATTGAATTGCTCCGGCGCCAACACATTGCCGTCCTTGTAGGGGGCAAAGACCAACCCGCCGGGAGTGCGCAATAGCGTTACGCCCCGTTCGCGCGCCTGTTCTTGCAGTTCATTCAGCCCTTTCTGCTGTTGCTCTTGCAGTTCCATTTCCAGTGACTGGCGTCGGGTCTGGTACTCCTCATTTTCAAAGGCGGAGGAGAGGGCATTGCGCAGCTCCTCGACTAGTCGTTGCACATCGTTGCGCAGCTCCTTCCCCATGCCCGCCGGTAGACAGAGGACACGAGGGCGGTAGGGCTGTTCAAAGTTGTTGACATAACACCAGTCATTGGGCGGCGGTTCGGCGGCAGCCTGATCGGCCACATACCGCTGCACCAGCGCGTGACGCCCCGACCCAGTGGGGCCAAGGGCAAAGATATTGTAGCCATGTCGGCTCATGCCGATGCCAAATTCAATCGCTTTGATGGCGCGATCCTGGCCGATAAATTCACCCATGTCGGGCAGATCATCAGTGGTCTGGAAGTCCAGCGCCGCCGGGTCTGAACGCCGGTAGAGCGCGGCTGGGGCTAACGCAGGTACGGACGACATTGTCGCTCCCTTTCTGTGTGATTCTCTACCCGCGCCCGCTGGGAGCAGGTAGAGAACCGGATGATTCAACAAGATAATTCCATTACCCGCCAGCATAGCAGCCGGTGACGGTGCGGAATATGACGTAGAATCCATTGCTGTCAGCATACCACAGATGAGCGCACTTTTCCAGTCAGGCTTAGACAGGGCTTTGCTGTTTTAGCCCTGCTGCTGCGAAAATCTGCCGTAAACCTGAGAATTTACCCTGCGCACATGAGAATTTTTCACTGTAATGCTATGCTATACTGCTGGTCGGTAACTGTAACAATGTAAGCACATCTAGCTGAAAGTCTTGTCCTATGCACGAATTTTTCAACTTGAACCCGACAAACCTCGCCACAGTTTTGCTCTGGTATGGTTTCTGTATTGGCGGCGGCCTGCTTTTTGTGGGCATGGCAATCCGGCTGCAAAACCAGGGGCAAGCCGCCATGCAAGCGCAGGCGCAACCGACGAAACGGCGGAAATCCCGTAAGACAAAGCTGACGCCCGTTGCCGAACCGGTGCCCGATCCGCTCCTTCACGCGCCCTACCGGGGGCGGAAGCTTCTGGCTCTCTATCTGACAGCCTACTTGTTGGTGATCAGTTTTGGCTTGGGCCTGGCCGCGCCCATGGTGCGTATTGTGTGTCAGCGGGTCACTGATCAGCAGGTCGATTGCACGGTGCGTGAATTTGTCTGGTTGGTGGCGCCCAGCCGCCATGTCATCATCAAGGATGTGCGCGCAGTCGATGAGTATAGCACTACCAGCAGTGCCAGCCGCTTGGGCAGCAGACCGACCAGCGGCGCCACCTATGTTGCATTAACCAATGGCGAGCAGCAGACACTGACGACCCAAACATCCGGCGTCGCCGAAGCCGTTCGTCAACTGCTGTCAACGTCAGCAGCAGCGCAAGTCGTGGTGTGGGGGCGACCTTCCTGGTTAGGATTGGCAATCAGCCTCGCGCTGCTGTTGGTAGCCCTACTCATCGGTGGAGTGGTGGTGATGGGGGCGTTGTCTCATCGTCGCAAGGCGTCAACGAGGTCGACAGTGTCCATCTGAGTGATATGTCACCATTGATGGCACTTTGTGCCATACCCAAGCCATTGCTTTTCTGTTTTACTTAGCAAACAGTTCGCTTGAGAATTTTTGCATTAATCTTGAGAATTTTTACCATTCTCCCATGCGATACTAGGGGCATCACAAAAGATGCGACTACCGAAAAAGAGAGGTTTTTATGCAAATTACCGCCGCTGTTTTACGTAACAAAGCCCAACCCTTCCACCTGGAAACCGTGGAACTGGATGCGCCCCGCGCCGATGAGGTGTTGGTGCGTATGGTCGCCACCGGCATCTGTCACACCGATCTGAGTGTGCGTCATAGCCCTTTCACCTTGCCGGTGGTCTTGGGTCACGAAGGGGCCGGTGTTGTAGAGCAGGTGGGCGAACGGGTGACAAAGGTCAAACCGGGCGATCATGTCGTGTTGACCTTTAGCTCCTGTGGCGGTTGCCCCAACTGCCAGCGGGGACAACCGGCCTATTGCGCCCACGCCTTTGACTGCACCTTCACCGGCAAACGGGCCGATGGTTCGGCCACCTTGCAACAGGCGGGTGAAATCATTCATGGTTGCTTCTTTGGTCAATCGTCGTTTGCCACCTACGCCCTGGCCGGGGAACGCAATGTGGTCAAGGCGCGACAGGATGCGCCGCTGGCGCTGCTGGGGCCGCTGGGGTGTGGCATTCAGACCGGCGCCGGTGCGGTGATGAATAGTTTGGCGGTGCGCCCTGGTTCATCACTGGCGGTTTTTGGCACAGGCTCGGTGGGGTTGAGCGCGATCATGGCGGCGCGGGTCGTCGGTTGCACTACGATTGTTGCCATCGACATCAACCCCGCCCGCCTGGCCCTGGCGCAGGAGTTGGGCGCCACCCACACCATCGACACGCGTGAAGCGGATGCCTTAGCCACAATCCAACAACTCACCGGCGGCGGGGCGGATTATACCCTGGAGACTACGGCGCTGCCTAAGGTCTTCCGGCAGGCGGTGGAGGCGTTGCGGCCACTGGGCGTTTGCGGCTTGATCGGCGCCGCACCCTATGGCACCGAAGTCACCTTTGACATGACCTCCCTGCTCATGGGGCGCACCATTCGCGGCATTCTCGAAGGGGACAGCATACCCGATCTCTTCATCCCCCGGCTGATCGACCTCCATATGCAGGGCCGTTTCCCCTTCGACCGGCTGATCAGCACCTACGAACTGGCGCAGATCAACGAGGCCGCCGCCGATGCCGAACAGGGACGCGCAATCAAACCAGTTTTGCAGATGTAATGTTTTTCCATACGAATTGATGATGTGATCTGTCCCGTAGGGACGCTTGAGTTTAGCGATATTTATCCAAAAAGGAGTTCTCTATGCCTACGTTAGTGCTATTGGAAGTGAAAGCGAAGGCGGATGCAGTGGAAGCCCTACGAACCTTGACGACGGCCGGCATTCCCCATACACGGGCCTTTGCCGGGTGTCAGGGCGCCACCGCCTATGTCAGCCAGGATGACCCACAGACCTTGGTCCTTGTCACACAGTGGGCCAACCGTGACGCCTACGAGCGCTATCTGGCCTGGCGCACCGAGAACGGCACGCTGGCGCAGCTAATGAGCCTGCTGGACGGGCCGCCAAGCATCCGTTTTTTTGCCAGCGTTGATGCGTAAAGCCTTACCCACATTACCAAAGCGCGTCCGGTGGGACGCGCTTTTTTTGTTACCCACCAACCGCCTACTCTCCACATAATGGTTTGCCCCACTTGGTAACCGTCTAGAAATAACTTCCGCTCGGCGCGAGTCCATGACCCGCCCTAGACCGTTGCGAGTCACGGACTCGCGCCGAGCGGAGCAGGAAGTTGTTGTTAGACGCTCACTTGATGCATGGGTTCCGTTCCGTGAGGCATCACCAGCCGCCCGGTCATGCTATCTTGCTGTTGTTGAGAATTTTCGTGCGCTTGTTGAGAAAAATTAGCTGGCATCACCTGCTATTCTAGTCTTAACGCAGAAGAAGCTGGGGGGGCGGGAAAGCCCTCGGCACGTTGCAAATAAGGCCATGTTCAAACATGGCGATACAGGAGAGAAAAATGACTACGCTCATCAATCAACCAACCGATTCACGCTTCACCAACCCGACCCAGACGGCCCACCCCCCAATGACCAGCGGTTGGCCGTTGATCGGCGCCCTGCCGGCGCTCATCCGCCAGCAGATCGACTTTTTGCCGGCGGCCCATGCCCGCTACGGGGAAATTTATACATTGAATCTTGGGTTGACCCAAGCAGTGGTGTTGAATCACCCCGACCATGCCCAACACGTTTTCCGTGACCATGCCCGCAACTACCGCAAAGGCGGGAAATTCTGGGAGATCATCCGCGAAATGCTGGGTAATGGCTTGGTCGTCAGCGAAGGCGACTTCTGGCTGCGCCAACGGCGTATGTTGCAACCGCAATTCCACCGCCAACGGCTGGCCGCGCTCACGACGTTGATGAGCGAAGCCATTGCTGAAAGCTTACAGAGTTGGCCGCAAAACGGACAAACGCTGGATCTAGGCAAAGCCCTCGCCGACATGACCATGCGCATAATCACGCGCACCATGTTTGGCGGCACGCTGGAACGCAGCGCGATCGAGCAAGTGAGTGACGCCCTGACCTATGCCGTCAACTACACCATGCCGGCCATGCTCACCCGCAGCTTGCCCGCATGGCTCTTTGCTGCCCGCGAACGGCGCTTCCGGGAAGCAATTACCCAGATTGACGCCGTGATCTACCAGGTGATCGAACGCAGCCGCCAGGCCATTGCCCAAGGGGACTATGCCGACAACTTGCTCTCGATGATGCTCACCCTGGTCGACGAGGAGACGGGCGAAACCATGACCGATCAACAACTGCGCGATGAGGCAATCACCATCTTCCTGGCCGGCTATGAGACGACCTCGGTGGCGTTGACCTGGGCGCTGCCCTTGATCCTGAATGATGCGAACTGTTTTGCCAAGCTACAGGCCGAAATCGACAGCGTCCTGGGCGACCAGCCTGTTACCTTTGCTAATGTCGGTCACCTGAGCTACACCCGCATGGTCTTCCAAGAGACCCTGCGCCTGCGCCCGCCGGCCTCCTGGTTGCCGCGCGTCGCTGTGGCGGATGATGAGATTGCCGGCTACCACATTCCTGCCGGGACCATGGTGGTGCTGCCGATCTATATGTATCATCACCATCCCGCCTTTTGGGAAGAGCCGACTAGGTTCGACCCAGAGCGCTTTAGCCCGGAACGCAGCGCCGGTCGCCACCCCTTCGCCTGGATTCCCTTTGGTGCAGGGCAACGGCTCTGTATCGGTCGCGATTTTGCCATGCTAGAAGGTCAGATGATTCTCGCCACCCTCCTGCAACAGTTCACCCTGACGCCGCTGGCGAAGACGCTGCCGCAAGCCCAGTTGGCCGCCACCCTCAAGCCGCGGGGCGCGGTGTTGATGGCGTGCCAACGGCGAGTGGTGAGTGGCGAGTAGCAGGTGGTGAGTGGCGAGTGATACGTGAGCCGCCACCCGCCAACATTCTTGTCTTTTACCTAACCTGGACAAGCCAGAACCAAAGAAGTTAACACAGATAAGGAAGAACACAAATATTTCTATTCAATCCGTGTTTCTCCCTATCTGTGTTAACTAAAGTTCTTGTCTGCTGTTCAAGCTTTTTGGTTGTTAGATATTGAGGAGACGCTGATCATGCGTGTACAAACAGAAAACCACAGCCCAGCCTATCAACACGCCATTGTCATTGGCGGCAGCATTGCCGGCCTGACCACGGCCCGTGTCTTGCGTGACCATTTTGCCCAAGTGACCATCATCGAGCGCGATGAGCCGCCGACCGCCGATGCCTTTCGCACGGGCGCGCCCCAAGCCCGCCATCCCCATGTACTCTTTGCGCGTGGACAGAACATTCTCGAAGCGCAATTTCCCGGCATCGTGCAGAAGCTAATTGCCGCCGGTGCAGTTCCTTTTTATCCGGGGCAGGAATTCCGCCTATTTGCCAACCAGCGGTGGGTGACGCCTTTCCCGTCGCCCATTGTCTGTATCGGCTGTAGTCGTCCGCTGTTGGAAAGCACAATCTATCGGCGCCTGGCCGCTGACCCGAACGTGCAGATGCTGCATCAACAGAGTGTTATCGAGCTATGTACCGATGCCCAGAAAACGCGCGCCACGGGGGTACAATTGCGCTCGCGCACGGCGCCGGACGCGCCCAGCCAAACCCTGACCGCTGATTTGGTGGTGGACGCCAGCGGGCGCGGCTCGCAGGCGCCGACCTGGTTGGCAAAGCTGGGCTATACCCCGCCCCAGGAAGCAATCGTCGATGCCTTTCCCGGCTACAGCACGCGTATCTATCGCAAACCGGCCAACGCTAACAACGATACCAGTGGCTGGCAAGCCATGTACATCATGGCCATGCCGCCCCACACCCCCCGTGGCGCGGTCATTCTACCGATGGAAGCGGATGCACAGGGGCCGCGCTGGCATGTGTCCTTGGTCGGCATGAATGGTGACTACCCGCCGACCGACGACGCCGGCTTTCTAGCCTTTGCGCGCAGCTTATCGACGCCCTTGCTCTATGAAGCGATCAAAAACGCTGAACCGCTGACCGCGCCCTATGGCTATCGTCAGGCCGAAAACCGGATGCGCTACTATGAGAAGCTGCCCCGCTATCTCGAAAACTTTCTCGTCACCGGCGACGCCCTCTATGCCTTTAACCCGGTCTATGGACAAGGGATGACTGCCGCCATGCTGGTGAGCGAAACATTGGGCGCTTGTCTCACCGCCCACCGCCGCCGGATGCGTCACTGGATGGGCAACGGGTCACTGACCGGTCTGGCCCACCGTTTTCAAAAAGCGGCCGCCGGCGTGATCGCTGGCCCGTGGCAGATGGCAACCGGCCAGGATGCCCGCTGGCCGGAAACGGAAGGGGGCGAGGAGCCTGATCCGGTGACACGGCTGGTGCAGCGCTATCTGGATCAGGTCTTAAACCGGATGCCCGATAGCACAATCGTAGCGGAAGCCTTTTTCCAGGTGCAAAATATGCTCAAGCCGCCCACCTCACTCTTTCATCCGCGTATCCTGTGGCAGGTGCTGAAGCCGCAAGCGTAGCCAGCGGCTGTTGCCGCCACCGCCGCCCGTGATCTGGCCCATGCCGGGTAGGGCATATGGGCAGTTAACGAGGTCTTGGTAGGTAGATGCGGCCCAGGTATATCACCGCGAATCATGGGATTAGCGAATCTTTTTCTCCTGACGTGATTCGCGGTGATATACCTGGGCCGATGAATTCAATCGTTCAAATCTTATTTTACAAAACACACGACAAAAGGAAACCAATGATGCACACCCAAACCCATTCCTTTACCAACCGCTGGCGATCGTTGTTGACGGCATTTCTTGCCCTGCTCTTGCTTTTCATCATGACGGGGGCCAACGCGTCGGCCCAAGCGCTGCCGACCACCACCGATAGCGCTCGCACATCCACCGTTCTGCTGGTAGATCGTACGGACGACACGGCGGAAGCCCAAGCCTGTACCGACGCGCCCAATGATTGCAGCCTGCGCGGCGCCATTATCAAGGCCAACCAACAGGTCAGCAGCACGATCTTCTTTCAATCGGTGGTCAACGCCTACCAGTTGACCATTGCACCGGATGGCGTCAATGATGCCACCACGGGTGATCTGAACATTACCGCCAATGTCTACATTGATGGCCTGGGCGGTCGCGCTGACTGTACGCCCGCCAATTGTCAGCGCCCGATCATCCAGGGGGGCGCCAGTGGCAACCAGTGGCTGGATCGCCTCTTCCGCGTGGAAAATGGCGCGACAGTTACGTTGGCGTCGCTGTTCATCCGTAATGGCGGTCACCCCACCTTAGAAACCGGCGGCGGTCTTTTGGTCACGGCGCAGGCGCACCTGACGCTCTTAGACAGCCGTCTCTATGATCACACCGCCCGCTACGGCGCCGGCCTGGCCGTTGACCACGGCACGGTGTTCCTTCGCAAGAGCATGATTCTGGACAATAACGCCGATCTGGCCGGTGGTGGGCTGTGGCTGGGGGCCGCGGCAACCGCCCACATTGACGCTAGCCAGATTACAACCAATCGCGCCGGCAGCGGCGGTGGCATCACCAATCTGGGCGCCATGACCCTAGTTAATTCGTTGCTCAACCACAATCAAGCTACGGCGCCGGTCAGTGGCGTCGGTGGGGCGGTGGACAACCAGGGGGAGGCTTCGATCAGCGGCGGTGTCATTAGCAATAATACGGCAACCACCGGCGGCGGGATCAACAATCAACAGCAACTCACCCTCCGCATGGTCGTCCTGTCGACTAACCGTGCGCAGAATGGCAATGGCGGCGCCCTCGCCAATCAAACAACCGCCAATCAGACAAGGGGCAATCAAGCGATTACGGCCACGGTGACGATCACAAATGGCTATTTTGCCAATAACAGCGCACAAGGCAACGGCGGCGCGATCTGGAACACTGGTCAGCTTACCCTGACCCATAGTACCTTTAATCAGAACGATGCCGAGGATGGAGGACAGGGCGGCGCCATCTTTCACCAGCGTGGCGACATGACGATGGTGAACAGTACGGTCAGCGGCAACACAGCCGACGGCGGTGGCGGCCTCTCTGTGGCGGAAGCAGGCCAGGGCGCGCTGACCCATGTGACCATTGCCCGGAACTTTGGCGGGTCGGCGGGCGGGATCTTTAGCCTGAACCCGGCTTTCCAGATCAGCAACAGTTTGCTGGCGGAAAATCTGGTTTTTCCAGGGTTTCTTGACGATTGCACTGGCACTGTCACCTCCCTGGGCTATAATCTGCTGGAACGCAGCAGTTGCACCTTGCTGGGCGCGGCCACCGGCGACATCGTGGGGCAAGCCGAGGGTGACGTTGATGCCAAATTGGGCAATTTGCAGAATCATGGCTTTGCGGTCGAAACACACGCCCTGCTTCCAGGTAGCCCGGCCATCAACCGCGGTAGCCCGGATGGTTGTCTGCCCATTGACCAACGGGGCGTCGCCCGTCCGCAAGGGGGGCGCTGTGACATTGGCGCTTTTGAAGCACCCTTCTACTACCTGCCGCTGGTGACCCAGTAGCGCTACGGTGATCGATCAAGTCTGACTGAGACGACAGTCTACTGACGTCATAAATCCGGTTTCTGTTGACGTTATTGCCGAGAAGCCCGACTTTTAACCAAAGTTGGGCTTCTTTTTGCGCCGCCTGTCGTACGGCCATATCTGGTCATTCAAGATGGCGCCAAAATAAACGGGGGATGAAAGTCTCCCTGGCGCTGGTGTTTGGGGGCCGTTGTTGCTCGTACAATACCGGGGGCAACGCATCCGCCTTATGATGATTCAGATCTAGCTCATGGTCGCGACCAGGCTTTCGAGTGTTGCCTGTTGGGCTTGGGTACGCGCTGCTTCGATCTGCTGCGGTGTCAGTATTGTTGCCAATAATAGGCGTAAGCGTTCCGCATGTTGCCTGGTTTCCTGGTCGCTGTTTGGATGGACAAGGGCGTAGTGCGCCAACGTTGCATTGAGTACGTGCGGTGCAACCTTGCCCCGCACAGTGGCAAGCCCCACCAACGCATTCAAGATATTAGGGATAAAGTGCGCTTTGACTGCGAAAGGTGGCGCGCACGCTGCGTTGGCGTTCGGGCAAATTGCGATGATTGACGGCCAAAAAGTCGAGGTTGCGGGCGATCTCGCTGGCGATCTCGGTGCAGGAAAGGATATGCACCCAACTGGCGGCCAGTTCCAGCGCCAGCGGCATCCCGCCCACCAATCGGCAAATTTGTCCAACGGCTGCTTCGTTGCGGGGCGCCAGCGTAAAGTCCTGGCGGGTGCGCTGCGCCCGCTCGATAAATAAGGTCACCGCCGGGTAGGTGACGGGGGTGGCTGCCATCAGCCCTGTGTCCGGCGGCGGTGTTGCCAGCGTCGGCAAGTCAAAGACCCACTCCCCTTGCACAGCCAGCCGTTCGCGCGCGGTGGTCAGGAGTTTCACCGCCGGCGCAGCCTGTAACAGATCAACCAGCAGATCAACCCCCTCCAACAGATGTTCCAGATTGTCGAGCACCACCAACATGCTTTTCTCGCGCAGATAGTTGAGCAGTTGACTTTTGGGATCGCCGGTGCTGGCAAAGGAGAAACCAATGGCGTTGGCCAGGGTGGAGACCATAAACTCTGGCCCGGTGACGCCGACGAAGGAGACAAAGTAGATGCCGTCGTCAAATTTTGGCTTTGGGTGGGCGCCTCCTGGGCGCAATTTTTGATTATCCCCCAGATCGGCGGTCGTTGAATCCAAAATGGTTTGGGCGACGGCCAGCGCCAGGCGCGTTTTGCCGATGCCACCGGGGCCGACAATAGTCAGCAGAGCGCAGGCCGGGTTGGCGAGCATCTGTTGCACGGCCACAACTTCGACCTCACGCCCGATAAAGGCGGTGAGTTGGGCAGGCAAGTAATGCCGTGGCGCGGTGGGTGGCGGCGCGGTGGCGGCAGGGGGCGGTGAAGTTCCCCCACCACCAGCAACGGTGGGGGATGGCAGCGCAACAAACGCCGGGGCCAGGGCTGTGCGCCGTTCATCACGAGCAAAGGCGACAAAGGCATCCTGCTCTTTGTCCAGCACCCCAAGCGCCGCTGCCAGCAAGCGCGCCAATTCCTTGGAGGGCAGCAGATCGCCGGCCTCGATCTTGCGTAGCGTCGAGAGCGAACAGGCTGCGCGCTGGGCTAGTTCCTTCTGGGTTAAATCCAGAAAGCGGCGCCGCTGTTTCAACCACGGACCAAAAGAAAGGGCTTCTTGCATCGTCCCTCCAGGAAAGTGAACGGCTGCGATGTTGCGGTGCAAACGTTGCTTGTCCAACCATGATACCACAGCAAAGCAGCCGTTGCGAAGGTCACGTTGAAAAACGGCGTGTTGAGAAATTTGGGCTAGTTATTGAGAAAAATGGGCGCCGCAGCCGTGGTATCCTACGAACAGCGGAGGACAACAGCCATCAAGGGTAAATCGTCCGCTACCGTATAAACAGAACGATTCCATCTCAAGGAGAAACCTTTTATGAACAGCAAAACGCGTCAACTGTTGGTCATCATGTGCGTGTTAGCCGCGCTTGTCTTGCCCATCCCGACCTACGCCAACCAAGCGCCGCCGGAGCCGCAACCAATCCCGTTGTTGCCGGATCTAGCCTTCAAGCTTGGGTCAGCGCACGGCGGGCCGGTGCTGCTGCTGGTCAACCAGGGCAATGCCCCGGCTCAACAGTTCACCGTCACCGTGAAGACCTATAACCCCTATGCCACTGCGCCTATCAACCACAGCGTTGCCATCCGCCAGTTGGATGCGGGAAAAGCCTACCGGGTGGGCTTCGTCAGCGACTTTCAGTTGCCCGACAGCCCTTGTTTCGAGGCCCGCGCCGATCTCTATCGCACTGTTGCGGAGACGAACGAAAGCAACAACAAGCTGATCAGCAGCGGGCCGATAACATTGCCCTGTTACGTCACGCTACCAGGATAGGATTCGTCGTGGCAAGCGCCCCAGCGACAAGCTACTTCGACAGTCTGATACCCATTTTACAGAGGAAAGATGCTGACAAAAATTTCGACTATTCTACAAACATATGCCAAAGGTGGGAAATTCTGGTAAATCGTCCGTGAATTGCTGGGCAATGGGCTGGTGGTCAGCGAGGGGCCTTCTGGTTGCGTCGACGACACATGTTTCAACCACAGTTTCATCGCCAACGGCTGGCCGCGCTCACGGCTCTCATGAGTGAAGCCATTGCCGCAGCGTTGCAAAGCTGGCCGACCAATAGCAAGCAACCGCTAGAACTGGGCAAAGCCTTTACCGATATGACCATATTGGGGATTCGGCCTTAGTGTACAAATCAATGTCCAATATCAGTAGACCGCACCGTGCCAAGGTGGCAATAGACCGACGCTGGACTACACGACTACACGGCTGCGGACTGAGGATGCAGTAACTTGGTTCGCTCTGGTGTTAACTACCTGAGTATCACCGCTGTTACTTTAGTAGTAAGCGTGTCCCTGGATGCCAACAGAATAATCAACCAGACCCTTACACTTTTGGCGCATGAAACTTTTTCGTTTCCAGCGTATGCTAACCAGTGTAAAAAACAACATGACCATTGTGGTCATCTATGATTCATAAAGGACTACTACTATGTATACCAATGTACGTGACGCTATGTTCTCAATCCAACCCCAACCGGTTATCGGCCCCAGCAAAGTGCGCTACACCTGGGCAGAACACTGGGTGCGCATCCCGCAAACCTGCACCGGCCAGGCGGATGGTCGCACCCACGGCATCGCGATCACCCAACAAGGGCTGGTCGTACTCTTTCATCAAGCCGACCCGGCGGTGGTGATCTACAGCCCGGAAGGTGACTTTATCGACGCCTGGGGCGACCGCTTCCCCGGCGCACATGGGCTGACCCTTGTCCACGAAGCGGGCGAGGATTTCCTCTGGTTGGCCGACACGAAAACCGGTGAGGTGGTCAAAACAACCCTGGATGGTCGCACAATTCTCAATCTCCAACGCCCGGCGCTGTCGATCTATGAAAACGGCAAGTATGCCCCAACTTGGGTTGCTGTCCATGAAGAGCGCCACGGCGGCAACGGCGACATCTGGGTGACCGATGGCTACGGCGCCGGTTACATTCATTGCTATGACAAACATGGTCACTATATCGACAGCATCAACGGCACAGAGGGTGAAGCCGGCGCCTTCAAATGTCCGCACAGTATCTTTATGGACACGCGCAAGGCGCAGCCCGAACTCTACATTGCCGACCGGGGCAACCGGCGGGTGCAGGTCTATGATGTGGAAGGCAACTATCTGCGCGTCTTCGGCGCCGATTTCCTAACCAGTCCCTGCGCCTTTGCCGTCAGCGGTGAGCGGCTCATCATCCCCGAATTGCGCGCTCGCGTCGCCATTCTGGATGGTCAGGATCGTCTGCTGGGCTATCTGGGTGAAAACGAAGCCATCTGCGATCTACCGGGCTGGCCCAACCACGCCGACGCCCTGATCCATGCCGGCAAATTCAATAGCCCGCATGGCGTCGCCGCCGACGCGCAAGGGAATATCTATGTGACCGAGTGGCTTATCGGTGGGCGCATCACTAAGTTGGTCCCCGCCCTCCTCTTCCAGTATACCTAACACCGCGTCCTACCTGCTGTTGCGTCCCACTGGGACGGCTGACTTTCGGGGTAGATCATCATCAAGAAGCCCGCTTCCGCCAGCGCGATCATCTGGCAGGAGTGGGCTTTCTTGTTATCATGTATGATTGCGTTTGATAAATTTTACCCAGATCTTGAGAACTTTTTCATCTCTGCCCAACTTATAATCAGCACAGAAACGAACGCAGGGGTAATCAAAGCAGACCACGGTATCTAGCACACTTATCTTGATTATGGAAAGGGACGATTAGTCATGAATACGCAAGCACAGCAGAATCAGATGCCTTACCAACACGCCATTGTCATCGGCGGCAGTATTGCCGGGTTGACCACAGCGCGTGTCTTAAGCGAACACTTTGCCCAAGTCACCATCATCGAGCGCGACAGACCATCGGTGACGACAGCTTTTCGCAAAGGGGCGCCCCAAGCCCGCCACCCGCACGCGCTGCTGGCTCGCGGTGAGCAAATTCTCGAAGCGATGTTTCCCGGTTTCCGCCAGGAACTGTTGGCCGGCGGCGCCACCACTGGCAATTTTGGCACAGAGTGGGCCTTTTTTATCAATGGCGCCTGGTGTCAACCCTTTCAATCGACGCTGGTCAGCACCGTCTGTAGCCGCCCGCTCTTAGAAACCACCATCCAACAGCGCTTGATGGCCTTCCCAAACGTGCGCTTCTGTCATGAACAGGAAGTGTTGGGTCTCCTGACCGATGAAAAAGCGCAACGTGCGACCGGCGTAAAGCTGCGCAACCGTCACCAACCGGATGCGCCCGTGGTTCAGCTCACCGCCGATCTGGTGGTGGATGCCAGCGGTCGCGATTCGCATACCCCGGAATGGTTGGCTGAACTGGGCTATACGCCGCCGGAGGAGACAAAAGTCAACGCCTTTGTCGGCTACAGCACCCGTATCTATCGCCAACCGGCCAACTTTGCCGAACCGTGGAAGACACTGTACATCATGCCGATGCACCCGCACACCCCCCGTGGTGCCGTCATTCTACCTATGGAACCGGACGAACATGGCCCGCGCTGGCACGCCCTGCTCATCGGGGTGGCCGGCGACTATCCGCCGACCGATGAAGCAGGTTTTCTCGAATTTGCCCGCAGTTTGCGCTCGCCCCGCTTCTATGAAGCGATCAAGGATGCCGAACCGTTGACAGCGCCCTATGGCTACCGCCGTGCCGAAAATCGTATGCGCTACTATGAGAAGCTGCCGCGTTATCTGGAAAATTTCCTGGTGACGGGCGACGCCGTCTATGCCTTTAATCCGGTTTACGGTCAGGGCATGAGCACCGCCGCCATTGCCGGCCAGACGCTCGAGGCCTGTCTCAAGGCCCAGCGCCGGCGCACCGGCGGGCAAAATCTCACCGGTTTAGCCCAACGCTTTCAAAAAGAACTGGCCGGCGTCATTGCCGGCCCCTGGCAGATGGCGACCGGTCAAGATGTGCGCTGGCCGGGAACCGAAGGCGGTCAGACGCCTGACCCGATCACACGGCTGGTGCAGCGCTATCTCGATCAGGTGCTAAATACCATGCCGCACAACCCGACCGTGGCCGAAGCCTTTTACCATGTGCAGAATATGCTCAAGCCGCCGACCTCGCTCTTCCACCCAAAGATCCTCTGGCAAGTGTTGAAGCCACAGCGGGGGGCAAGCCAAAACAAACGACGCAGCCAGGTGCAAGAGCAACCGATCTATACACCAGCCTAACAAGCATGTTTAGCAAACGCCTGTAAGATAGGAAGGTAGCATCATGAATGCAACGATTTTGTTAACCGGCGCCACCGGCAACACCGGCCAGGTCGTGGCCGAGGAACTCCAGCGCCGTGGGTTGCCCTTTGTGGCAATGGTGCGCAGCCAGGCCAATCAGGCCAAGTTAGCCGCCAAAGGGATCGCCACCGTCATCGGTGATAAGGCTTATAAAATTAGCATCAACGGTTCGTACGCAAAACTTTCTTTCGCCCCATGCTGCATCTATTTTTTCTTGTAGCGCCGCAATGTGCAAGGGGGACGGAAACTGTCTGAGTAACAATGTTACGCGCCTGAGAGCGCCGCCATCCCTGGCGGCAGACCGCCAGAAACTGACACCACCTTGCGACCTAACCAGATTGTTAATGGGCAGCCGCTGCGCTGCCCACAGAGGCTTGACGAACCAAGCCTCTGCCGCACACTTTGTTAGGCTGTTTATGTGTTGCCAGACACCTAATTTTTAGCCGCAAACAACTCTTTATGCTCTTTATAGCAATCAAAACATACGGGCTTATTCATCGTTGAAGCATTATCTTTGCCGCATAAATGGCAATATTTTTCCTGATAGGCAAAATTTTCATACTTCTTCCAACTTTTATAGCAATCAATGCAGTATGGCGTAGAAGGATTAAGCGCAACTTCTTTCTTACAACGGATGCAACCCCCTTTTTTGTCATTTTCTGCTTTTTTGCCGTTACCTTTATCAGATAGCTTGCCTTCCGCTTCGATAATTTTTTCCACCGACAAGCGAACTTCATCACTAATACGAATAAGCCGTCGTGCTTCGTTGTAGATTTCATCGTACAACCGTGGGTCATCAGTTTTTGTGACATAAATCCCCATCTCCTGGTTGTTGACCTGCGAAAATTCATATAAATTCATTGAGGTAACAATGGCTTCGCTTTCGTTTAGATAACACTTGGCATGTAAGTTTTCACAAAAACTCGTCCGTACAGATTTGAGAGATTTCAACCAATTGATTTGGTCGGGTTGCAACTCGTTTTTACCATAAACAACCCGAATATCAATCTTCATACGGTCTTTATCATCCAAAGACTGACGCAACCGTTCATTGATTTTCAGATAGGGGCTAATCAAGATGAGCGTATCTTGAGACTGATTGATCAGTTGTTGGAGATGATAAGAGACACCTGTTGTATCAAGAAATTTTGCCACAGTTTATCCTCCGATGCGCAAGATGTTTTTTGATTTTTCTGGCTAGCGAAACACAGGAAGAGCAAAAAAAACGTAGGGCGTCCACAAAGTAGCGTATTCACTAGTTCAACCAGAAATAGAGCTACGGCCCTTGATCAAGATGTGATATTGTAATTGACTAGTTTACTATAGCAGAAGGATATATTTGCGTGAACTGCTATTGCAAGCTAACAACATACGACATTTGCAGTAAATTTACTTACAGAAACACAGGAAGCAGGATAGGCAACAACTACCAACTGGGGTAAGGGTCCGTAAAATATAACTTGCGGCTCTTCGCAAGTCCGTGAAGAGGCAACTGGCGTCTGGTCATACGAAACGCTTCTCGCCTTTTCCAGCAAAGGACTCTTGCCCTGAATAGCGACCATTCACCAAGCGCGTGTTCGTCAGCAGTCAGCAACATGCGCTACAATATGGGTAACCACCCTGCTTGACCCAAGTAGAACAAGCCCTTTTGCATTGGAGCAACCTTATGACCAACGCACCAACTCAACGTCCTGTTCAACCGGACGACCTCTTTCAATTGCACTTTCTACATTCTGCCGCCCTGTCGCCTAATGGCAAACAGGTGGCCTATAGCGTCGCCACCTATGATGAGGGCGACGACGCCGACTATGAGCAGCTTTGGTTGCTGGACCGTGTCACGGGCGAAGCGCATCAGTTAACCTTCGGCAAAGCGCGCAACCACTCACCCCAGTGGTCGCCCGATGGCAAAACGTTGGCTTTTGTTTCGACCCGTAGCGGCAAGGCGCAGATCCATCTCCTGCCGGTCGATGGCGGCGAGGCGCGCCAGCTCACTAACTTCAACCAGGGCATTGGCGGCGGCCCAACCTGGTCACCCAATGGTCGGCAGGTGGCCTGTAGCGCCGGCCCCCAGCCGGATCAACCCCACGATCCCGCCCTACCCTACCGCGTGACCCGCCCTGTCTACCGTTTTGACGCCATCGGCTATCTCGACCCCGCTGTGCAAGATATTTATGTGATCGATGTAACTGGCGGTGAAGCGCAGCGCTTGACCAATGATGGTTGCAACAACACCGCGCCCCAATGGTCGCCCGACGGCAGCCGCTTACTTTACCTGGCAACCATGCAACCGGATCGCCATAAAGCAATTCACCCCATCTTACGCGTGGTCACGTTGGCTGGTGAGACGACGACAGTAGTGGCGCAGGCATGGGGCAGTTTATCCACTGGTGTGGCTTGGTTACCCGCTGGCGAGCAGATAGCCTTTGTGGGTGTCGAAGCCGGCCAAACGATTGGGACGCAGAATGATCTCTTTGTGGTGGATATCCAGAGCAAAAGGGTAACCAAACGCACGACTGGACTGGATCGCCAGGTGGGCGCGCGGCTGCAAGCGGATATACCAGCGGGGGTGACGGCGCAACTGGGCAAAGTCGTTGTTACTGGCGACGGTGCGGCCGCGTATGTACAGGTGCAGATCGGTGGCACGGTGCAGGTGTACCGCGTTGGGTTGAGCGGGGCCGTTGCCTATGAAGCGGTGGTGAGCGGCGACCGCAGTTGCTTCCTGCTCGACTGCCATCCGCCCACGGCTACCTTGCTCTATGCCGTCAGCGACTTTCATACGCCCCCCGATCTCTACCTGGCGGATGGCGCCGGTCAAGCCGAGCAGCGCTTAACCGACCTGAACGGCGTTTTCCTGGCGGGTTTACAAACGGCGGCGGTGGAGCATCTCTGGTTCCCCGGCCAAGATGGCGTGCCGGTGGAAGGCTGGTTGATCCGCCCGACGGTCAGCGCCGCGCCCTATCCCACCATTCTCTACATCCACGGCGGCCCTCATAGCGCCTTTGGCTCGGTTTACCACTTTGACACACAGATGTTGGTCGGCGCCGGTTATGCCGTCTTGATGGTCAACCATCGCGCCTCGACGGGCTATGGCAATGCCTTTTCGACTGCGATCAAGGGCGACTGGGGCAATCTCGATTATACCGATCTGATGGCGGGGGTTGATACCGTCATCGCCAACGGCTGGGCCGACCCGGATCGGTTGGGCGTTTGTGGTCTTTCCGGTGGCGGCAACCTCTCTTGCTGGATCGTTGGGCAGACCGATCGGTTTAAGGCGGCGGTGCCGGAAAACCCGGTCACCAACTGGCAGAGCTTCTATGGCGTCAGCGACATTGGGGTCTGGTTTGCCGTGGAGCAACTGGGTGGTCATCCCCATGAGATTCCCGAAGTATACACCCGCTGTTCGCCCATCACCTATGCCCACCGTTGCAAGACGCCAACGCTGTTGGTGCAAGGCGAACACGACTGGCGCTGTCCCGCCGAGCAAGCCGAACAGTTCTATACTGTGTTGAAGGTGAATGGCTGTCCCGTGGAGATGGTGCGGCTACCGACCATGCCCCATGCCGGCGCGATCAGTGGCGCCCCCAAGATGCGACGCGCACAGAATGAGGCGTTGTTGGCGTGGATGAATCAGTACGTGAACCCGCTACCCTAAAGTCAATTTGAAAAGAGGCGTTTGGTCTTTTCCTGGAAGGGAGTCAAGGGCGATCGGGCTGACGAGACCGACTGTGACTCATTCCAGGAAGAGACCAAACGGGAATGGCGGTTTCCATTCTGAATTAAGGATAGTAATCAGAATAACGCCAATGGCGGCTTGTGTTCTTCGCCTGCGGGGTGGCGCAACGCGGCAGGTATTGGATCCGTTAAAAATTCCAAGACAATGTGATTGAACTCGTCGGGTTTTTCCCACATCGGCACATGGACCGCACCCCGGATTACGACAAAGCGACTATCGGCCAGTTGTTGATGGAGGCGCTGCCCCAACGCCAGCGGGACAATGGTATCATCTTCACCCCAGATGATCAGGGTCGGCGCCTGAATGGCGGTCAGCTTGTGTTCGAGGTTGGTCTTCATCAACTCGCGCCCGGTGAGCAGCACCGGCAATACACCGGTGTGAAGCGTGTCAAAGAGCAAGACGGAAAATAGGCTGGGCGAGATCCGTTGGAGGGCGCGCATGAGTCCCCAAGATTGCTTAATATATCCACGGCCAAAGGGTAAAATGGCGGCATTGACCAGCACCAGTCGATCCGCCCGTTCGGGATATTCAGCGGCAAATTCGGCGACAATACGACCGCCCATCGAATGGCCGATCAAATTCGCCTGTTCCAGCTTCACAGCATCCAGCCAGCGGGCCAGGTAGTGCGCCGCTTGACTAAGCACAAAGCGGGGGCGCAACCGTCGGTCGCCAAACTCGCTTAAATCGACCGCATAGACGCGAAAGTGGGCGGCCAGCGCCGCCATATTACGGCGCCACCAGCGCGTAGAACTGGCGAGGCCATGCACCAAGACCAGCGGCGGGCCGGAACCGGCTGTCTTATAATGCACCCAAGAATTACCAACCCGAATATGACGCCGTTCCACAGTCGGCGCTTTGCCGTTTTTCATACGCTTCATTCACTCGCTAGGACAAATTGTCTTTGGTCAAGCCACCGACTATCGGCGTGTCCACGGTGGGGACACGCCGCGGCTTGACGCTTTCTTCAATAAAATGCGCCACGACCTGGGTCAAAGCGCCAGGGGTGGTATAGTTCACACAATGGGGGCCTTTGGGAATCACAACCAACTGACCCTTGGCGAGCCGGGCCGTGATCGCTTCCACCCATGGTTGTGGCGCCACCCGATCCCGATCCCCACGCACCACCAGGGTTGGCGCCTGGATAGCAGAGAGTTTCTCTTCTGTGTAATCCCAGAGCGCATACCGAAAGGTTTGCCAGGTGCGCCGGACCCCAGCCCGCCAGAGATCGATCAACAGATGGTAAAAGAGCGACGGCTTTTCATAGAGAAAATCAAGCAAAAGTCGGCTCGCTTGTTGCACAACCGTGCGCGCCTGCGGATCGACGGTGGGGCCGACCAAAATCAACCCGGCCACGCGTTCTGGGTAACGCGCCCCCAGGTCGATCAGAATTTGCCCCCCTAATGAATTGCCAAGAAAGAGCGCTTGGGACAGGCACATAGCGTCCATCCAGGCGACAATGGCATCGCTCAACTCCTCGACCGTCAGCACTTGCGGCGGGTTTTGACTTTTACCAAAGCCGGGCAGATCAGGCGCGTAGACCCGATAGCGCTGCCCCAATCGCGCCGCCGTCGGCGCCATATAACGGCTGGAAATAAGCAGCCCATGCACCAGCACAAAGGTCGGTGCTTCTGCGGCGGGACAGTCAGGGGCAGCCGTGCGGACATAAACCCGACAATTGTTGACTATCGTCCAGAAACTTGTTACTTTACTCACCATCATTGTACCTTATCACAATTGTATCTTATCACAACCGGGCTGATCAATCTGACTTTACTACCACAACCTTACCCGACAAACTTTCCCCTGTCCATAGAGCGAGATAGGCGCTGATGGTACAGGAGTGGTATGCGTGCGGCAGCAGAAGGAGAAAAGGGGAAAACGGTGTTACCCCACACTTTACAACAAATTACCACCACCGAACTGGCAGACGCAATACACCGGATTTTAGTCATGCCACCATTCCAGTTTTTACGCTGGCAGATTGCGGCCAGAAACAACTACAGACCGAACCGCAAGCCAGCTCTGTCAGCTACGAGCAGCAGCAGGGGCGCTTTGTGATCGAGTTAAAAAGTGGCGTCACGCTCTTGCTGCCAATCCATTTGCTACAAGGATTGGTAGACGCGCCGCCGGCACTGCTCGCCGATGTACAGGTCGGCCCGCGTGGCGCCTCGCTCTACTGGGAAACCCCTGGGTATTAGTTTCATCTCAACCAGTGCAGGTGCATTAGCCACAGTGTCACCGATTTTCAAGCCTATTTTACACCAACCATCCGCACAAAATCATGGTCGCTTCGTGGCCGGCTTTAACAAGCCGTCGGCGTTGCCATTGACCCCACTTTTGTAGTAAGATAACAGCCGCGAACGTAAATAATTCCCTAATGCTAGGTAAGGTAAAACCTGCTCGTGAAGATCCTAGTTACCGGCGCGACCGGCTTTCTTGGCAGCCATCTAACGACTGCCCTCTTAACTCAGGGCCACCAACTTACCCTCTTGGGCCGCGATTTCACGACGATTCAACCCCAACTTGTCGCTGGCGCAAGAGGGTTGCGGGTGGATTTGCGCGACCGGACAGCGGTGATGGCGGCCTGCGCCGGCCAGGATCTGGTTTACCATGTCGGTGCGCTTTCCACCGCGTGGGGTAGGTGGGACGATTTTTACCAGACCAATGTCGAGGGCACACGCGCCGTGGTTGACGGCTGCTTGCAACACAACGTGGGTCGCTTGCTCTATGTCTCCTCCCCCAGTGTGATCTTCACGGGGCGCGATCACCATGAAATCGATGAAAGCTGCCCTTACCCCCAGTACTTTTCTTCTGCCTATGCCGCCACGAAAAAATTGGGCGAGGATCGCGTCAATGCGGCCTACCAACAGGGCCTGCCCACGGTGATCCTGCGCCCCAAAGCGATCTTCGGCCCGGGGGACCGCGCCCTCTTACCCCGGCTGATTGCGCGGGCGCGCCAAAAGCGCCTGCCCCAGATCGGCAACGGCCACAACTTGGTCGATCTCACCTATGTTGACAATGTTGTGCATGCACTGCTCCTTGCCGCCAGGGCCGACGCAGCGGTCGGCAAAAGTTACTTTATTACGAATGGCGAACATTGCCTGCTCTGGCCAACGATCCGCACGGTACTCACCAAGTTGCAGTTGCCCACCGCCCTGCGCCGGATTCCCGTGGGAGTGGCGCTGCTGATCGCCCACCTCCTCGAACTCAATGCCCGGCGGACGGGGCGCGAGCCGCTGTTAACCCGCTACACGGTCGGGATTCTCGCCCGCACCCAAACCTACAATATCAGCGCAGCACAACGTGATTTGGGCTATCAACCCCTTGTCACGGTTGCCGAGGGACTAACCCGCACGTTGACGGCGCTGAGTGGGGCTGATCTCACACTAGCGGGGGAAACAGCGCAATGAATACAACCCCAACCGTGACCCTGACCCACTGTCACCTGCTCGACACCGGCTACTGTCTGGCCCACGAATCGACGATGATCCAGGGGGGGCAGCGGGAACAGGTGGCCTGTCATGCCCTTGTTGCGCTGCTGCATCATCCCAACCACGGCTGGCTCCTCTGGGACACGGGCTATGCGCCCCATATGTTGACCGAAACCGCCCGTTTGCCCTACCGTTTCTACCGCTGGGCAACGCCTTTGCGCTTGGATCCGGCGTTGGCGTTGGTGGCCCAGTTAGATCGCTTCAGCCTCCAACCATCGTCGATCAACACGATCATCATCTCCCATTTTCACGCCGATCACATTGCCGGGCTGCGCGATTTTCCCACGGCGCGTTTTGTCGCCACCCAGGCGGCCTACGACCACTTTGTGGCCCGCACTGGGTGGGCGGCGTTGCGCTGTGGCTATCTGCCCGCCCTGCTACCCAGCGATTTTGCCGAACGCGCCACCCTGTTGCCAGCCTTTACCGGCTCCGTTGTGCCTTTCCTGGGGGCCAGCCACGATCTCTTTGGCGATGGTTCCTTGCGGCTGGTCAACCTGCCGGGCCATGCCCGCGGCCAGCTTGGGCTGCTTGCCCACACGGCACAGGGGGATGACTTTTTTGTTGCCGATGGGGCCTGGTTGCGGCGCGCCATTCGCGAAGTGCGCCCCCCCGCCCGCGCCACCAGACTGATTGTCGACGATTGGGCAGCAGTCCAGCGCACCCTTGCCAACTTGCATGCCTTTGCCCAAGCCTATCCAACGTGGCGGCTGATCCCCACCCACTGCCCCGAAGTTTTTGCGTATGATGTGGAGCCGCGCTGATGAAGGTGGGTCAACTACCTAGCGTGCTGCGCCACTGGCTGGCGGCGCATTGGCGTTGGCGGCGATTGGACGGGGCGCGCCTGGCGGCTTACCAGGAGCGGCGCGCCCAGCAGATCATCGCCTATGCCCAACGACATAGCGCCTTCTACCGCGCCCACTGGCACGATCACGATCTGAGCGCGTGGCGCACCCTACCCACCGTTGACAAACGGGCTATGGTTGAGCACTTTGACCAATTCAACACGGTCGGCATAACACAGGCGACCGCGCAACAGGTGGCCGCCAGGGCAGAACAGTCACGTGACTTTCGCCCAACCCTGCGCACCGCCCAGGGGCAGACCGTCACCGCTGGCCTCTCTTCGGGTACCAGCGGGCAGCGGGGTCTCTTCCTGGTGACCGAAGCCGAAATTGGGGCGTGGGCCGGGGTGATCTTGGCGCGCGCGTTGCATGGGCTGCCCTGGCAAGGGTGCCGGGTGGCCTTTTTTCTGCGCGCCTTTAGCAATCTCTATGCTGGGGTCAACAACCCGTGGTTGCACCTGTGCTACTTTGATCTGAGTCAGCCCGTTGACCGCGCGGTGACGGCGCTCAACCACTTCCGTCCCCATCTCCTGGTGGGTCCGCCCTCGCTGTTGACCGCGCTGGCTGGGCAAAAAAGGGCGGGTGCGCTGACCATTACACCGCAGCGGTTGATCGCCGTGGCCGAAGCGTTAGAGGCACACGACGAAGCGCAGTTGCAGGAGACCTTTGGCGTACCTGTGCATCAGATCTACCAGTGTACAGAAGGGCTGTTGGCAATAAGCTGTGCGCAGGGCCGGTTACATCTCCAAGAAGATCTGGTAGCCGTGCAACTGGAACCCTTGCCAACCCTACCCGGTGCGGCGCCCCGTTACACCCCGCTTATTACCGACCTCTGGCGCACCACCCAGCCGATCATTCGCTATCGCCTGGGGGATATTCTTCAGGTGGACGCTGATCCTTGCCCCTGTGGCGGCCCCTTTCGCACGCTGGCTGCGGTGGAAGGTCGGGTGGCCGACATCTGTTATTTTATGGGACTGGATGGGCAAAGGACGTCCTTCTATCCCGCCCTGCTTAGCCGGCTGGTGCGGGCAAGCCTGCCGCCGGCAATGGACTATCAGATCGTGCAAGCCGGCGATGGGCAACTCCAGATCTATTTGACCCCACTCCCAACGCTGGCACACGAACCGTTTGCCCAGCAGGTACAGCAGGCGATAAGCGCCGCGATCGGCGCCTATGGCTGTCAACCGCCCCAGGTGGCGGTTACTTACGGACTGCCCCCCCGCTTGCCGATGACCAAACAGCGTCGTGTGCAGCGGCTTGCTGAGCAAGATCGCGTAGGGGGATCATGCACGTTGTGATCTTGGCCCTAGGCTCGCGCGGGGATGTCCAACCTTTTGTCGCGCTAGCGCTGGCGTTGCAAGAACGGGGCCACCGTGTAACCATTGCCGCGGCGGCCGATTATGGCCCGCTGGCCGCCGCCTATGGCGTGCCTTTTGCCCCGGTGGGCGGGTATGTGACTGAGTTGATGAACATGGGGCTGGTCAACGAACTGCTCGATGGCGCGCATAACCCGCTCTACTTTGCCCGTGCCTTTCTCGGTGAGTTAGCCCCCTTGTTGACCACCATCTTGGCCGACTGTTGGCAGATCGCACAGCAGGCCGACCTGTTGATTGTCTCGACGCTGGGTCTCTACCTGGGGTTGGATCTGGTCGAAAAACGGTCGTGCCCACTGGTAGCGGTCCATTTCCATCCCTTGCTCGCCGTGCCGGATCGGGCCCATGTCAATTTTCCCAGCGCACCCTCCTGGCTGCCTTTGGCTGCGCCCTATCATCAGGTGACCCATTGGCTTGGTCGGCATGGGCTTTGGCAACTGTTGGGGCCACTGCTCAACCGAGCGCGGCGGACTGTCTTGCAACTCCCCCCCCTCGCGCCCTGGGGGCGCTATCGGCGGGCGCAACAGCCCGTGCCCACCCTCTTTGCCTATAGCCCAACGGTTGCGCCCTTGCCCAGCCGCTACGAATTACCACCGGCAACCGCCATCACCGGCTATTGGTTTTTGCCC
>JAPKMW010000052.1 GCA_026645575.1 Caldilineaceae bacterium | reverse complement strand
CCCACACCGCCAGGGCTGATCAGGATTAAGCCCTTGACCGCTTGGGGGAAATGGGTGGCATAATCGAGCGCCAACCATCCGCCTAACGATAGGCCAACCAGAATCGGCTGGGCCACGCCCAACTGTTGAAACAGTTCGCACAACCATTGACGGTACGCTGCGCTGTGTAGACTGGGGCGCGCCTCAGCGCTCTTGCCCGCCTCCCCAATCATATCAATGGCATAGACACGGAACTTTGGAGCCAAACGAATTAACTCCCGCCCCCATGTAATCGAATTGGAGAGCGAGCCATGAAAAAAGACAACCGGCGGTGCGTCAAGCTGGCCTGCTGCCAGCACAAAGGTTGGCCCCTGGTTGGTGGCGACATAGCGTTGTTCAATTGCTGCCGGAAGTTGGCTGAGGAGTTTGTCATAGGCGGCTTGTACGGCTGCCTGACCATTGGCACTTTTATAAATTGAATTCATGCCTGCTCATTCCCTTCTGCACTGGCAGCAAGAGCGAACAGCTTATCGCGCGTCTGCTGGAGCCACGTTAATTCCAGCGCGTAGACCTTCATCCGCTGTTCAAAGATGGCTGCCCATAAAAACGTTCGTCGCTGTGCTATGGTATCACGCGGATTGGATGGTTGCGACTTACCAAAACAAAGGTGTAATTCCCTACCGGCCCATGCGTCGCGCACCAACGTGCGACGCATGGGCCGGCGCGATCTTACAGGCGCTTCAGAAAGGCAATCAGATCATCTTTCTGTTGGCGGGTTAGGGCTTCAACGTCAATACCGATGTCACCATCGGCGCCCACTTCCTTCTCCCCTTTCTGGATGAGCGGAAGGAACTTGATGAGCAGGTGATCACTGTAATGCTCGACAATATTCTCGATAGTCGCCGAGACGTTGTTGCGCCAGTAGAGTGCGGTTTTCGCGATGCCACGCAAGGTCGACATGTCGAATGCCTCGAAATCGTAGGGGTTTCCGGTGATCGCAGCCCGCCCCGGATCGGTTGTAAACATTTGGGGAAGAAGTTCGGTCCTGTGACCGGGTTGTAGTCGACGTAAAATGCTGGGGCGAAGAATCCGCCACCGGAAGCACCGCCAGTGTCACCACAATCGCTCCGAATACCACGCGCAGGTGGGAGAGCCGGTGGTGGAAGCGCAAATCAATGGGACGGCACCAATACCACCTTCCCGCGCATGGTGCGAGGTTCGGCCAGCGTCATAGCCGCTACTGCCTCGGTTAACGGGAAGGTGGCCGCGACGGGGGCGGTGGTCGCCCCGCACAACAGCAGATCAAACACCGCATTCAGATCTGCGCATAGGTTAGCTCGAAATCTCTTGGGCCGTAGGCTTTTGCCGGCCCAAATATCGTAGAATATGGTGCTGCCCAGTTTCATGTAACATTTCATATTACATGAAACTAGCCGATTTGACACATCTCATTTCATGTAATACAATATGTTACATGAAACTAGACAGCAAACTTTCCGGTGTTCTCCACATTCTTCTGCACATGGCCGAGCTCGATGAGCCGGTTACGTCGGAAAAAATGGCGAAAATGATGGATACCAACCCCGTTGTCATTCGGACAATTTTGGCGGGCCTGCGCAAACGTGGCTTTGTCAAATCTGAAAAAGGGCATGGGGGTGGTTGGCAGCTCTCCTGTGATCTCAACACAGTGACCCTGCGCGACATTTACTCCGCGTTAGACTCGCCAACCATGCTCGCGCTCGGTAATCGCACCGAATCGCCCAGTTGCCTGGTTGAACAAGCGGTCAATAGGGTGATGAATCAGACATTTCGTGCTGCGGAAGCGTTGCTTTTGGCCCGTTTCAGCGAAGTAACGTTGGCCGAGTTGCGCGAGCAATTGCATCAGGCTCGCCAAGAACGTAATGTTGATCGTGGCGTCGCGCAAACGCCTAGGGGTTGCGACAGACAGGCGATCCCAGAGCAAGAAGTTGTGCAGATCATCGCGCTTTGCGGTGAACAAGCAGATAGGAGCAACTAAAATGTACGATGTGATTGTTGTCGGAGGAAGTTACGCCGGAATGGCGGCGGCGCTGCAACTAGCGCGCGGGCGGCGCAGCGTTTGCGTGATTGACGCTGGTCAACGCCGCAACCGTTTTGCCAGCAGCTCGCATGGGGTGTTGGGGCAGGATGGGGTAGCGCCGGGGGAAATCGCCAGCAACGCCAAAACGCAACTGCTGCGCTATCCCAATGTGACCTGGCGTGATGGCACGGTGTTGCGCGCTGAAAAAAGCGACGACACTTTTACGGTTTATCTGGCAAAAGAGGAGCTCGTCATCGCCAAGAAACTCGTGTTGGCAACCGGTATCGTTGATGAACTACCAGCCATTCCTGGCTTGGCGGAACGGTGGGGGCAAGCTGTCTTTCACTGTCCCTATTGTCATGGCTACGAACTGGATGGCGGCCCACTCGGCGTGCTGGCAACGGGTGCGGCATCGCTCCATCAAGCGCAGCTCATTCCCGAATGGGGACCGACAACCTTCTTCACAAATGGCATCGTCGAGCCGAATGACGACCAGCAAAGACAACTGCACGCACGCGGTGTGACCATTGAACGCGAGTTGGTTACTGCCATTACCGGCAGCCGTGCGACTGTGCAACTCCAGGATGGGCGGAGTGTTGCGCTCGCCGGTTTGTTTCTGGCGGCCAAAACCAAGGCTGCCAGCCCACTGGCGGAACAACTTGGCTGTCTGTTCACCGACGGCCCCCTTGGCCCCTATGTGCAAACCGACATCACCAAAGAAAGCTCGGTGGCTGGGGTCTTTGCTTGCGGCGATGCCGCCAGCATGGCTGGGAATGTGACCTTTGCCATGTCGGATGGCGCGATGGCAGGGTTGGGGGCGCATCGCTCGCTTATTTTTGGTCAGAGCGTACATCATGCCCCACCGGCACAGCCTACTCACGGACACCACAACCATCACGGACACCACAATCATCATGGACAGCAGGGGCATCAGGCTGGCGATCACAATCTATTCAGCGGCATCGAGCGCTGGTTGAAAGTGCTAGAGGGACCGGAGCGCGACCAGAGCCAACGCCCCGCTGAGGTGATCGCAAACTTGGGCTTACAACCCACCGATGTGGTTGCCGACATCGGTGCCGGCACCGGTTACTTTGCGCTACGCATCGCCGCAGCCTATCCACAAGTGAAAGTCATTGCTGCTGATGCCCAACCGGAGATGATCGACTATCTGACCGCCCAAGCCAGGGAACGCAACCTCGCCAACTTGCTGCCCGTCACGATCGATCCAGCCAGACCCGATCTGCCGGTTCAAGCGAATCTGGCGTTGCTGGTGAACACGCTTCACCACATGGGAGATCGGGTTGCCTATCTCGACCATTTGAACAAAAGCCTGGCACCCGGCGCCCGGATCGCCGTGATCGACTACACCATCGAGGCTTCTGAAGGACCGCCCGCCGATCACCGTATTTCGGCAGAAGCGGTTTGTGTCGAACTCAAGCAGGCAGGCTATGTGTTGGATGCGGATCTGAAATTCCTCGCCAACCAATACTTCCTCATCTTCAAACGTGGGTAGCTGTCTGTCAAGCGCGTACTAGCCATGCGGCTTTAGCCTCAAGCCAAACCGGGAATCAAGACGAGCTTCCCCGTCGTCGTCCCCGACGCTGCCCAGCGAAGCCTGCTCCAGTGGCAGGCGACACGCCGCATGTGCTTGGATACGCCTCTGGGCGAGCAGGTCAAGCAGCTTGCGGCGCGAGTATCGCACCTTTCGCCTCGATCATATCGAGCAGATGCAGGTGTTGACTGAGCTTTTTTGTGCGCAGCGAGGGCTTTGACTGCGAAGCATTTATCATGGAGCAGATTGCCCAAACCACACCGACCTGGCAGATCGCCGTGGAGTTTCAAGCGCCGCTACGCACTGTGCAACATCAGATCGGTAGTTTCTTTGGCACGCTGACCGAAACGGAGAACGGTGTCCTCTTTCAAACCCAGCATGGCGAGCTGAGCAGTGTGGCACGTTTTCTGTGCGGGCTGCATCTGCCCTTTGTCATTCATCAGCCGCCAGATTTGCGCCAAGAAGTGTTGCAATTAGCGGAGAGATTGCTCCGCAGTGCGACTGCCATCCCTAATTCTTCAGTTGACTGATCTGGATTCCAATGTACGCCTGAGCATGAGAAAAAGACAATGGCTTTCTTCATGATCTTTCGCTCAATTCCTACCCCTGAATTCCCGTTGAGCCATTTTCGATGGCACCACGTAACAATCTCAGATAGATGTGCATTTCTACCAACACAGCGGTTTCTGGTCAATGAATTTTCTAAAAAACTAACTGGTTGGTCTAACCAGTTGCAACCAAGCTTGCCAGAAAGCGGTCAATCGCGACGGATTGATCCCCCAAGTAGTGACCCGCCTCTGGCAAGTAGTCCTCCTCATAGTGCTTTACATGGCGCTTGAGCCGGGTGCGAATTTCCTCCGGGTAGAGCATGACATCTTTGCCACCAATCAGTAACAAGACCGGACAGGAGAGCGCCGCCAGTTGTTGATCGCTCACAATGGGCAGCGCTTCGGTCCGTGGGGTGACATGGGTGGCAATCGCCTGTAAAAAGCGGCTCAGTTCGGTGTCTGCAAGCTCGTCGCCCAGCGGACCAAGCACGCGCCGGTAGAAGCGCTTGATGCCCCACTGGCCGAGCAACAAATAGGGCAAGGCCCAGAGCAGGATATTGCGATTTCGCCCCACACCGCCAGGGCTGATCAGGATTAAGCCCTTGACCGCTTGGGGGAAATGGGTGGCATAATCGAGCGCCAACCAGCCGCCTAACGATAGCCCAACCAGAATTGGCTGGGCCACGCCCAACTGTTGAAACAGTTCGCACAACCATTGACGGTACGCTGCGCTGTGTAGGCTGGGTCGCGCCTCAGCGCTCTTGCCCGCTTCCCCAATCATGTCGATGGCATAGACCCGAAAGTTGGGGGCAAGCCGGCGCAACTCCCATCCCCAGGTGATTGAATTCGAGAGTGAACCGTGAAAAAAGACAAGCGGCGGTGCGTCAAGCTTGCCTGCTGCCAGCACAAAGGTTGGCCCCTGGCTGGTGGCGACATAGTGCTGCTCGATGTCGGCCGGCAGTTGACTGAGGAGTTTGTCATAGGCGGTTTGCACGGTTACACGGCCATTGGCGCTTTTATAAATTGAATTCATGCCTACTCCTTCCCTTCTACACTGGCAGCAAGAGCGAACAGCTTATCGCGCGTCTGCTGGAGCCACGTTAATTCCAGCTCGTAGACCTTCATCCGCTGTTCAAAGATGGCCGCCCATAAAAATGTTCGTCGCTGTGCTGCGGTATCACGCGGATTGGCTTGTTGCGACTTACCAAAGCGAAGGTGTAATTCCCTGGCGATGGCCAGGAGCGCCTTTGTTTTGGCTTCGTATGTGTCAAAGAGCGTGAGCAATTCCTGTTGACTCAACGTGTGGGCAAAGGCGAGTTGCTGATGAAAGTGACTGTAGTATTCAGCACCTTCTGGTGGCGCCGCGACCCACGCCCTTAACGCGTTCTCGCCCGCAGGCGTGATCGAGTAGAGCTTGCTGGCAACCCCTTTTTCTTTCACCTGCAACGCAACATCCACCAATCCGGCGCGATGCAGGTTCAGCAATGCCGTATAGATCTGGTTGTTGTTGGCAGATGAATGAAAAAAGGGAACCGCGACGATTTCCTTTTTCAACGTGTAACCGCTCTTGGCGCCCGCTTGTAAAAAACCCAAAATGATCTGTTGAATTGCCACGGTATCCCCCGAAAACCAATATATTATCTAATAAACATATGTTACTAATAACATATCCAGTTGTCAACTATCACCTCAGTTGTATGGCAATAACAGTCCAGGCGATGTTGGATGTGGGTTGGACGCCCAGGTAATGTGAAGCAAGTATTATGCAGTAAATAGACATAGAGGGTATCAACGTGTGGTTGACACCCTCTATGCAAAGAAACAAGGATCGTAGGGGCGTCTCCTCGCAAGCGCCTACAAGGAGACGCCCCTACCGCCTGCTAGGCGATTTAGCCGTTATATTGGCTTACGCCACATCCAGGATCCATGTGACACCAAAG
This sequence comes from Caldilineaceae bacterium, assembly GCA_026645575.1. The sequence continues at coordinate 67,329 of JAPKMW010000052.1, read as the reverse complement.
CAGTCAGTCAGCATCCCAAACAACGATGCCCATGGCGACGGCGCGATTGGCTCGATGACGGTTGCATTCGCTGAAAGCTTCTCCCACAGCGCAGAAATCTCGTTGACGCTCTCGCCGCGCAGCGAGATAAAGAATGGCTCCTGCGTGATTGTCACCCCATGTTCTCGGCGTGTCGAGGGTTTAGCCGGATGGGGCGACTGCTCAGCAAAGGGTACATCATAAGCCATCACTTGGAAGCCGCTCTCGGCAGCCACTTGACCCCACACAACTTTATCGGCGTTGGGGGTCGCTTTTGGCGCACCAAAGTCGGCGTAGGTGGCGATCACAAGATTGCCACCAAACACAGAGTGGTAGAACTCCAGCGCCTGACGAGCATTGCCCCGGAAGTTCAGATGAGTAACAACATTGATAGACATAAGATCTCCTTAATCGGTTAGACTCATTACACTCCGCACCGTATCAAGTTGAGGCCTGTACCTAAAAAGCTCGACTTGTGCCTGTGTGCGGTATAGATGGGTTGAGACGATAGCATTTCATCAACTGCTATCTACTATGGAGTATAATGAATAATTAGGTCAGAATCGGACCTAATCATGGAAGAGGAAATCATCAATGTATAGTCCTACAATCCGCTTGCTCACAATCTTGGAATTATTGCAATCGCACCGCCAGATGAGTGGTTCGCAACTTGCCAACCGCCTCGAAATCAGTGAGCGAACAGTACGCCGTTATATTGTTATGTTGCAGGATATGGGCATTCCTATCGAGGCTGAACGTGGACCAGACGGCGCGTATTATCTAGGGCGCGGCTATAAATTGCCACCGCTTATGTTTAACAATGCCGAGGCGACTGCGCTCGTGTTGGGATTACTTGTGATGCAGGCTTTTCAACTACCCGTGGAGATGGTGGCAATTGAGGGCGCACTTGCGAAGACCGAACGGGTGATGCCGAAAGCACTGCTCGATCAGGTTCGAGCGTTGCAAGAGGCGATTACCTTCAATGTCGCTCCGCCTCCCGCACTGTTGCAGCCAGGGTTTGTATCCCTGTTGAGCGTGGCTGTACACAAGCAACAGCGCGTATCTTTGCGCTATCTGGCCTTCAGTGGTGAAGAATCTGCACGTCTTTTTGATCCCTATGGGATTGTTTACTATCAGGGATATTGGTACACCGCTGGCTATTGTCACTTACGCAAAGAGCTACGTACGTTTCGCATCGACCGAATGGTCACCGTTGAACAACTGGATCAGTCCTTCGAACGCCCCACTGATTTCGATGCCTTGCAGCACGTTCACAGCGTATTCGCTACGATGCCAGGAACATACCCAGTTGAGATTGTTCTACAAACAACGCTAGCGCAGGCACGTCAGCTTCTGCCCCCAGCAGCCGGAAGCTTAGAAGAAGCGGCAGATGGGGTCATCTGGCGGCGTGAAGCCTATGAATTAGAGTCGATAGCTCACCTGCTTTTGCGTTTCAATTTTCCGGTAACCATTCGACAGCCAACTGAACTCCGCGCTATAATGCGCCATCTCGCGGAGAAAGCGCTTAGCATGGCGAGTGGTTAGTGACAAGCCTGCTGCGGTGGAATCGTGTCACTTTACAAAGGTGACCTACGATAGCCAGCATTTTCCCATTTATGACTACGCGAATAATTCTACCTGACCTTACCCAAAAGAACATCTACGAACAGCGCATCAACACTGTGATCGCCTATGCCCGCGAACATTTGGATGACGACCTGTCGTTGGCAACGCTGGCGCAGGTGGCGGGCTTCTCGCCCTTTCACTTTCATCGTGTCTTCAAAGCCATGACGGACGAGACGATCAACGAGTTGGTGGTGCGCTTGCGCTTGGAACGCGCCGCTGCGTTGTTACGGGCAAGCCCACAGCTTTCCATTACCGATGCCGCCTTTGAGAGCGGTTTTACCGCCATCGCCACCTTCTCACGCGCCTTCAAAAAACACTTTGGGCTGACCGCCAGCACATGGGATCGCCAAAGCCCGCTGAAAAATAGCAAGATTGATCAACCAACCGGGCCATTTCCCCGCTATACTATGGCGATGTTGGCGGAGTTCGCAACCCAGGACGCGTATCGCGTGACGGTGCGCGCCTTACCCGCCCAACGGCTGGCTTATATTCGGGTCTATAATGCCTACAACAGCCCCGGCCAGATTGCCACTGCTTATGAGCAACTGTTGGCGTGGTATGGTCAACAGGGCGGTGAGCTAGCACAGACAACGCTCTATGGCATGTCGCAGGATGATCCCGATATTACGCCGTTACACCTCTGCCGCTTTGACTGGTGCCTGACCGTGCCGGCGGATTGGCAAGCAACCGGGCCGGTGAGCATCCAAACGTTCCCAGCTTGCCAGGTGGCCGCCATCCGCGTCGTTGGCGACCTGGCGCAGGAAGATCGGGCGCTGAACTATCTCTTCCGCTACTGGTTGCCCCGTAGTCGCTATCAACCGGCGAATCTGCCGGGGATGGAGATCTACCGGCAATTCCCCGGCGGCGCAGGGTGGGAAACGCTGGACATGGATTGTGCCGTGCCGGTCGTTGCGCTGTAGTGGATTGGCAAAACTGACAGAGTGACAAGGTGACAAGGTGATGGGTGACAGGGCGCTCTCACTTTGTCACCTTGTCACCCTGTCACAAACAAGACAAATCAACCATAAAGGAGTGACGAATGGAACTGGGCGCTTTTTCAATTAGTCTGGCGGTGAAAGACATTGCGGCTTCCAAGGCATTTTATGAGAAGCTGGGCTTTACCGTCTTTGGCGGGAATCAGGGGCAAAATTGGCTGATCATGAAAAATGGGGAGACGCTGATTGGTCTCTTTCAGGGGATGTTTGACAAGAATATCTTAACCTTCAACCCTGGCTGGGATAGCAATGCGCAACCGTTGCCGAGCTTTACCGATGTGCGGGAACTCCAACATCAACTGAAGGCGCAAGGGGTCGCCTTTGCCAGCGAAGCCGACGAAACCACGACCGGCCCCGCCAGCTTTGTGGTGGTCGATCCCGATGGCAACCCAGTTTTGGTGGATCAACATCGGTAAGTGTGAACCGATAACTGGGGAGACCTCCGGGAGGTGGGCGGTTGATGGCTTTTCCCAGGGACGCCCTTTGCCCACCTCCCGGAGGTCTCACCAACCCCAGTCATCGATCAACCACTACCGAAAATTCTTGTCTGGCGACCGCGCTTGAGCCGCTTCCAACATCGGCTGCTCTTGTGTTTTTTTCCTCGCACGGAGTATACTCCTAGCAAACAATCGCATGGTCTACATTCAATGGGCAATGATCCGCTGGCCGTCGTCAATGATCGACTCCAGGTGCATGGCGTTGACGGACTGCGCGTGGTCGATGCCTCGATCATGCCCGCCATCATCGGCGGCAATACCCATGCCCCGGTGATCATGATTGCCGAGAAAGCGGCGGCGATGATGGGGGCGTCGTAGTTTGCTGTTCTACAGATCAGTAAAGCTTACCACAAGGGGAACCACCAATGGCAGAGCTAAATGACCTTCGCCGTATTGCTCTCTCCTTCCCAGAGACAACCCAAGAGGAAGGGCGCATTGCCTTTGCGGTGCTAAACAAAGGCAAACCCAAAGGGTTCGCTTGGGTTTGGCTGGAACGGGTTGACCCGAAAAAAGCGCGCGTCCCCAACCCGGAGGTCATCGCTATTCGCGTCCGTAACAATTTAGAAAAAGAGATGTTGATTGAGGCCGAACCAACAAAGTTCTTCACCGAACCCCACTACAACGGCTTCCCGGCCATCCTTGTGCGGTTGGCGGCGGTTGACGTTGTTGAGCTGGAGACGTTGCTGCTCAACGCCTGGCGCTGCCAGGCGCCGCCAGCATTGGTCAAGCGTTTTGAGATGAAAGGAAAGAATCTATGAGTGATCAAAGTGAACCGATCACGATGTGGTTTGACCGTCGTCTGGTATTGCGCAAATCGCCGATTCAAGGCATTGGCACCTTTGCAACCGACGATATAGTGGCGGGTGAACTGTTGATCCTGGTAACAGGTGGTATCGTCTACACCACGGAAGATTGGCAAACCGGCAAGGTGCAACTCGAAGCAGAGCTGTATAACGAGGCCAATATTGCCAAAGACCTCTCCATCGCCACACCCAAAAGCTTTCATTACTACATCAATCACTCCTGCGACGCCAATGCCGTCGATCTCTCACGCAGCGGCAAAGCCACCCAATATGTGGCAGCTCGCCCTATCCGCGCTGGCCAAGAGATCACCGCCGACTATTATGATGAGACAACCCTTGCACAGTGTAACTGTCAATCACCAAAGTGTCGCTGGGTGCAGTAAGCATATGACAAACGACACGTGACAAGCGCTTTGTGGCTACACACCGAAGCGAGCCACTGAAAGAGGAATGGCTGTCACTCCGCACCAGGGGTTGGTACTGTTGTTTGTTTAGTAAAACCACAACAGTTAGCTTTTACGCTAACTATCGTTCGCGTTTATACTTAGCTTTATGGATCACTATTCAAGCCACCTCAGCAACATCTTTCAGGCGCTGGCCGACCCACCCGCCGCGCGGTGTTAGGGCAACTAAGCCGCAGCGCCGCCAGCGTGGGCGATCTGGCTAGGCCATTCGACATGGCCTTACCTTCCTTTTTAGTAGTTACGGGGAAAAGTAAAACGGAAGGGGAGAGCAAGTTTTGCAACTTGCTCTCCCCTTCCGTTTTTGCATGAAGTAACAGTGGGCCGGCGGTCAACAGCGCGGCCCGCCTAGCCATGGCAAAACGACCGGCAACGGCGCTGGTTAATCACTGTTGTCAGCGTCGAAGGTGACTTGGTGGTGGAGCGCATCTAGGGTGTCAAAGACCTTGACAAAGGTGCTAAAGATATCCGATTCGGTGACAATGCCGATGACGGCGCCGTCATCAGCCACAACGGGCAAACCGCCGATTTTGTGCTGCACCATTAAACGGGCGGCGTCGGCCAGCGCAGCATCGGGGCGGATGGTAAGCACATTGGTATGCATAATGCGGTCCACCTTGACCTGATTCATCAAATAGGCTTGTTCCGTGCGGTTGAGGGTAGTGGCTTCCGAAGGCAGCGCGCCCCGTACATCGCCTTGGGTGACAATACCGACCAGCTTGCCGTCATCGATGACCGGCAGTCGGCGAATCCGATGCTCCTGCATCAACCGCTGGGCCTCCGGCACCGTTGTCAAGCTGTCCACACAAAACAACGCAGTGGCCATCACATCGCGCACCCGCACGGTCCGCCACCACTGGGACTGTTCGCCACTGCGCAGTGTTTCCATCAGGGTGCGTTCCCGTTCACCCAGACGCATATTGTTCATGATCGCTTCTCTCTTTCCGTCAGTTTTGGTTACACTGCCCCCAGCATAGCGAAGATTGGGCCGTTGCGCACTGGTCAACCGGACAGGCTATCCCCTATCCACTGGTTGATATACTATCAGTAGACCGCAATATGCTCTAGGCGGGTCACGGACCCGCCGCCAGTCACGGACTGGCGCAGAGCAAGACGCTGCGGTCTACTGACTATTCCTCCATGCGTTGTGGATCAGAGCCAAAGGGTTGCAGAAACCCTTTGGCTCTAGCGTCTATATCTGCCCTAGGACCACAATACGCAGGGTAAAAGGCGCCGACCTGCTCGCCTACTGGGTGACAGGCGCCGATGGCAAGGCAGCGCGGCGTTCCAAACTGAGACAAGCGAGGGTGACAAGCAGCGCCAAGCGGATGCTGACCAGGATGATCGTATTGTAAGGCTCTGGCCCCAAGACGGGCAGCATGGGCGTAGCATTGAGGTGGGCCAGAACCAGCAACACGCTAAGGACGCCGGAGAATGTCCACAAGGTAATCAAGCGCGCCAAAAATTGACGGCGGTGACCGATGAGATAGATCAAAACAGGCGGCCAGGCGAAATAAAGGGTATAATAAAGGGGGAAAAACCACTCTGTCAGGCCATTGAATTGTTCAGGCGCCATCATAAGTTTCTGTACCTCTTTCCGGCGTTTTTGGGCGTTTGGGTAGCACGTTGGCAATCAAAAACATAACATAAGTAGATTATATTCACATTTATCGAGAAAAGCTATACAATATGCTGACAAACGAACGTACCAAACAAACGCCCTGAGGCGTTGGCGTTTGCGCCTAGCCGATTCGTAACCGGCGTCTGGGAGGTGGATCACAGACAGGACAAGCACGGGCTTAGTCGTTACCTTATTCTTACTTGTACAAACGTTGGGGGCAAGTTGTGTGAATCCTTTCACCCCCCACTTGCGTAGAGAGTCCCAAAGTGCTGTTTGATCGCACCAATCAACAAATTTAGTTAGCAGCCCTAGTTACCCAGCCAAGGTCAATCCAAGCAATAAATTGTACGACAACCATTACGTAGTTCACGCAACACGTTGTTCAAATGACTATTTTCTTGGCATGGCCCAATGATTTTCTCATCTATGACCAATCTCTACCAAGATGCCCTATTCGCCCCGCTCGACGCCGATCTCCATCTGGAGCGCATCGGCGGCGGCAATGAGACCGAAGTCTATTGCACCGATGATCGGCGGTATGTTGTCAAAGTCAAAAGCAGCCAGGCGGCCACACTAACCGAAGCGTTGCACGCAGCAATGACGATGCGCAAGGCCGCCCGCCGCTTTGCCACTGTAATGGGGCCGCAACATAGTATCCCCAATCACTTTCTGCTGTCGGTCAATCGCGCCGGCCAACCCCAACTCCTGACGGTGCAGCCCTACTATCAACAGGCCCGCCCTCTGTTCGATGTTGACTATCATCAATTTGACCGGGCGGAACGCCAGCAGCTCGCCCGCCAACTCTTGCGCATCATCCGCCGCTCGGTGGCGACCTATGGTCGCCGTGGTTGGATGCCCGACCTTTATGGGCGCGTTAGCGCCAGTCCTGCTGAGCGGGAAGAACGCAACCGCTGGTATCGTTTCCCCTGGCGACTCTGGAGCTTTCTCTTCCAGCGCAATCTCCTGCGCGCCCATAATTTAATGCTCACCGCTGCACCAGAGCATCGCATTATTCTGGTCGATTACGATCCGGTCACGCGCGGCAAACTCTATCAATTGATCTATTACCATGTCCGCCTTTGGCTCTTCTGGCGCGATCTGCTCCTCATTGGCCTCATGGTGTGGAGCGGTTGGGCGCCCAAGCGCACGTGAGCCATGTCCCTCCAACAAGCGTTGGAAAGTGATACGCAATTTGTCACATAGCTGTCAGAGAAAAATCGCTACGTCTATGCTATGCTAGAGCAATAGAGCCGCGCCGCCCCTAAGGAATGAGGAGTAAATGAATCCGACAAAACCTGTCAGTTCTGAGAGACCCGACAGGTTTGAAGTCGCTGGGTTTATTTCGTTGCCATTTCTAAAAAGCCGCGGCTCCCTGGCCCGTTCCTACTCATAGCAAGTAAGTGATAGCAAGCAGGGCGCACGGAAAGAGTTGCTGTAGAAAGAGAACAATAAAGTCATGTCGATAAATCATCTGACAGCCAAATTTTGTCACTGCCTGTTTTACGGCCATCAGTTTTGCCGCCGCCAGTTTTCCAATCACCTGGTCGACCAACGGGGGCAAGGGCTTATTGAGTACGTGTTGCTCGTCAGCCTGATTGCCATTACCTTGATTGGGTCGCTGATCTCACTAAAAGAGATCATCCAAGATGTCATCGCCAACATTCCCTTTTGACCCGGCGAAAGAGCGATTTGCAAAGTTTTAGGTAACTACTCCGCTTCTAGCCGCACCACCGGTGGGGGTGCGGCTAGAAGCGGAGTAGTTACAGTTTTAGAGAATTAACATTGCGTCGCCAAAGCTAAAGAAGCGGTACCCTTCGCGTTTGGCAACCGCATAGGTATCGAGCAACAGGCGGCGTCCGGCATCCGGGTCGTCATTTTGAGCTTGCGCCAGAAACGCGCTCACCAACAGCAGTAAGCTGGAACGGGGCAGATGAAAGTTGGTGATCAGCGCATCAACCGCACGGTAGCGATAGCCGGGGTGGATAAAAAGATTGACAGGTCCGGTAAAGGCGGCGACCCGTTGCCAAGGGCAGGCGGTAATAGCGTAGGGATCGATCCCTTGTGCGCCCGTGGCTGCCCACTCTAGCGTGCGGGTGGTGGTGGTGCCGACAGCGATAATGCGCCCGCCGGCCAAGGTCACATCGTTGATACGTTTGGCTGTGGCGCTACTCAGCGCTGCCCATTCCGTATGAATCACATGCTTTTCGATCTCCTCGCTCTCCACCGGACGAAAAGTGTCCAAGCCCACATGTAATGTCACGGTTTCAAACAGAACGCCCTGTTGCCGTAAGCGCAGCAACAATTCCGGCGTAAAATGCAACCCGGCGGTCGGCGCGGCCACGCTTCCTTCCGGTTGGCTGTAGACCGTCTGATAGCGCTCGCGATCCCCGCTGTAACCAGTGATGTAGGGTGGCAGCGGCACCTCGCCCAGCTCATCCAGATAGGGACGTAGCGGCGCCGCGAAGTTGACCGTGCGCGTGCCAGTTGGGTGGACGGCTTCGATGACAGCGGTGAGGTGCTGTTCAGATGATTGGGTGATTGGATGATTGGGTGATTGAGGATTGGCGCCGCTTTTTTCGAGCTGAACCACGACCCCTTCGCCCAGATTACGACCACGCACCAGGCATTCCCAACGTTGCCCACTATCGTCCAGTTGGTGCAGCAGAAAAATCTCAACGGCGCCCCCCGTAGCTTTACGGCCATGCAAGCGCGCCGGGATCACCCGGCTATCATTCGCCACCAGCAGATCGTCGGGCTTTAAATAATCACCGATGTCGCGAAAGGTGCGATGTTCAATGCGCCCGTCGGCGCGGTGAAGAATGAGCAGACGACTGCTGTCACGCGGTTCCGCCGGTTGCTGGGCAATAAACGACGCCGGCAAATTGTAATCAAAGAGATCGGTTTTCATGCTTTTCCTTACCTAGACAGAGAGAACGCGGCGTAAGCTAGTTGAGCAGCGCAAAGCAAATTTTGTCTGCTAAAATCTGCTTTGCGCTGCTCAATCCGCGTTCTATGCGCTCTCTGTCTGCTGACAGACCGCCAGAAAACTTACCCACAGGCGGCGATGACCGGGATCCAATTCAAAGATCCGTTCCGGGTGCCACTGGACGCCGAACACCCAGCGGTGTTGGCGACTCTCGTAAGCTTCCACCAACCATTCATCCGGTTGGGCCAGCGCAACCGGCGTAAAGAGCGACGCCATCGACGCCCGGTCCATGCCCTGGTGATGAAAGGTATTAACGGGCAACCGTTCCATCTCAACAATTGCCTGAAAACGGCTGGCGGGGGCAATCGTCACATCATGAAAGGCCGTGCTATCTTTGGGCGAGCGATGGCCCGGCAAATGCTGCACCATCCCCCCGCCAGCGGCCACATTTAGGACTTGACAGCCGCGACAAATGGCAAAGAGTGGTAAGTCACGCGCCAGCGCCGCTTGGGAGAGAGTTAATTCCAATTCATCCCGCTTCAAGTCAATTGACTCCGGTTCGGCGCCGGCCAGTTCCTGCCCGAAGTATTTAGGATGGACATCCCCCCCGCCGGACAAAATCAGACCATGGAGGCGATCAAGAATGGTGGCCGGTAGTCGCCCCCGTTCATCGGGCAGCACAGTCGAGCCATCGGGCAAGATTGTCGGGCAATCAGGCGACAAAACCACCGGAATCGCACCAGCAGCCTGTAACACCTGAAGATAGTTGCGCGTGTTGTTTTGCACCCAAGTCGGATCGCCGTGGCGCGTCGTTACCCCAATCCAGAGTGGAGGTGTAGCTGACATAAGTAATGCTAACTTTCCTTTGGTTTTGCAAGAAGCCTAATCGAAAACGGTAATCATCTTGTTCATTCTACACTATCCTGGCGCTCGTGTGGTAAACTGTAAGCGGTTTTGCAGCCAGATCCAACAAATTGGACAAGAATGGGGTTTATGACAACGTTGCTTCTGATCTTTTTGTTCGTAATTGCGCCGCTTGGGGCGTTTTTCGTTTATTTGTATTGGTGGTCGATTCAGCGCAGCAACCCACAACTAGAGGGGACGCTACGGCTACCCGGCTTGACAGCACCGGTGGAAGTGCTGCGCGATAAACATGGCATCCCTCATGTCTATGCGCAAACGGTGGCCGATCTACTGCGGGCGCAGGGCTTTGTCCATGCCCAAGATCGCCTCTGGCAGATGGAGCAGAACCGGCGCATCGCCCGTGGCGCCCTGGCTGAAGTCTTTGGCGAAGCGGCATTGGATGCCGACCGCTTTAGCCGCATCGTCGGCTTCTGGCGGGCGGCAGAAGCTGAACTGGCAAGCCTTGATGATGAGACGCGCCAATGGCTCACCTGGTACGCTGAAGGGGTGAATGCCTACATCAGCCACCGCCCTGGCCGTTTAGGCGCGGAGTTCAACCTGTTACGCGTTCGCCCGGCGCCGTGGACGCCCCTCGACACGCTGGGCCACGGCAAGGTGATGGCCTGGAGCTTGAGCCTCAACTGGGAAAGCGAATTGACGCGTCTGCGGCTGCTCCACCAACTTGACCCGGTGGTGGCCGCCGAATTGGAACCGGACTACCCGGCCAAGAGTCCGTTGGTGCTGGCTGGGGTGGGTGGCACGGACATGGTGCGATTACAGCACACGGCGGGGTTGCTGCTCAATCAATATGAACAACTCAAGCAATGGCTGGGCGTCGCCACCGCCGGCCAGGGCAGCAACGCTTGGGTGATCGCACCCAAACATAGCCTGAACCGGCGCCCCCTGCTCTGTAATGACCCCCATCTGGCGGTGCAAATTCCCGGCGTCTGGTATGAGATCCATCTGAGTGCGCCCGGTTATGAAACAAGTGGCGTCTCGTTGCCCGGCGCGCCCGGCGTCATCATCGGTCATAACGAGGAGATCGCTTGGGGCGTCACCAACGCAATGGTCGATGTGCAGGATCTCTACCTGGAACGCGCCCACCCCACCGAAGCCGATCGCTACGAATATGAGGGGGAGTGGGAGGCGGCGACGGTGATCGAAGAGGTGATTCAGGTGCGCCGGCGCGACCCCCATGTCGAACGAGTAGTGATCACGCGTCACGGGCCGCTCATCAGTGGCCTAATCCCCAATGACGAGCGCACAGCCAATGATCCGGCAAACAGTTTACCGCTGGCCCTCCGCTGGACAGGTCATACAACGGGGCCGTTGCTGGATGCAATTCGCCAACTGAACCAGGCTACCGATTGGACGACCTTTAACCAGGCGCTGGATGAATGGACGGCGCCGCCACAGAATTTTCTCTTTGCCGATAGCCGTGGCAACATTGGCTATCGGCTGGCCGGCGCCATTCCCCAACGGGAGCAAAATTTAGGGTTGCTGCCGGCGCCCGGTTGGACAGCCGACTATGAGTGGCCCGCCCTAATCCCGCCAGCGGCGCTCCCCCGGCTCTACAACCCGGAGTCGGGGAAAATTGTCAGCGCCAACAACAAAATGGTGGGTGATGATTACCCCCACTTTCTGGGCGTCGAATTTGATCCGGGTTGGCGGGCGGCGCGCATCGAAGAACTCTTGCAACGCAAAGAGCGCCACACGATTCGCGACATGGAAGAGATGCAACTGGACAACCAGAGCAAATTAGCCGAAGCCTTCACCCCCTGGTTGACGCTGATCAACAGCGAAGATCCCTGGGAGAAGACTGCATTACAGGCGCTGCGCAAGTGGAATTTTCGCATGGATGCCGATAACTTTGCCGCCACCATCTATCAACAGATGCTCGTCCAGCTTATGGAGATGGTCTTTGGCGACAAAGTAGGGTCGGCCAAACGGGGCTACTATGGCATGAGCAGCACCCCGCTCTTTCTGATTCACGGCTTTCTGTTGCGCGCCGAAACGCGTCTGCTGTCGCTCCTGAATGAACATGAGCAATCATACTGGTATGTTGAAGCCGCCACGGGTCGCTTGCGTGATCGCGAAACGTTGTTGCAAGAAGCGTTGACAGCCACCATGCGCGAGATCCGCAAAACGATGGGCGAGACGACCCGTACTTGGGATTGGGGCCGCGCCCATCAGGTGCGCTACGTTCACCCGTTGGGCAGCGCCCGGCTGCTGAAAAATATTTTCAACCGTGGCCCCATCCCTGTGGGCGGCGACAGCGCGACGCCCAATCTCACCCGCCATGCCCCCAAGTTGCCGTTGGGGCTGGTGCAGGTCGCGGCCAGTTATCGGCAGATCTACGAAGTAGGCGTCTGGGATCGGGCGCAAAGCATCACCAACACCGGCCAGTCAGGCCATCCGCTCCACCCCAACTATGATGACCAGATCATGCTCTGGCGCGAGGGTGCCTATCATAAGATGCCGTGGAGCCGGTCGGCGGTGGAAGGGGTGGCAGAGCAGCGGTTGGTGTTGGCGCCGGGGTGAGGGATGACAAGGTGACAAGGTGACAGATTACGGGAGAGATTAGAGAGATTAGAGAGATTGAGAGATTAGAGAGATTAAAGGTTCAATCTCTCTAGTCTCTTGTTTACACAAAGGAGGGATGCAATGGGAAAAAGTGGTAATGGCGCCTTGAGTTGGGTGACGGATGATCTGGCGCGGGTGGAGGCGGTGGCGAATGAGTTGGAAGCGTATATCGTCGCCGGGGAGGTCTACCGGACGATTGTCGTGCCGACCAGCGAAGGCAATCGCAAGATGACGGTGTCGGGTGGTGATCTGTTGGCGCGATTGGGACGCTTACAGGAAAAGCGAGCCGAGCTAACGACGGAACAGCAGGGTCGGTTGGATCGAGCAGCCGCCAAGGCGAGCAGTACGATCTATGCGCTACGCACCCGTTTCCATGATCTGTTACGCCGCGAACTTAAATCGCGCAATGACCAACTGGCTTGGGATATGGAGTTGCGGAAGGCACGCGAAGAAAAAGAGGCTGACCAGGCCGAACTCAAAAATCGCCAGGTGATCGCCATCATCCGCGATGAGCTGAATGCGCCAGCGCCGGTGCAGCCGTAGCCGTATCCAAGGCAACAGTCCGGCTTTTGCAAAAAGCTGGACTGTTCTAGCCAACTTCTTCATCATAATCTCATTAGGCCAGTCCAGGAAATAAATCATACGACAACCGTTAAACAGTTCACGCAACACGAATCACATATTACGTTGTTGCAGATGATTATTTTCCTGGTAGAGCCTTAAACTCACACATCCGAAAAAAGGATCTTTCTGTATGACCAACTGGATGACGGCGTTGGCTGCCCATCATGCCCGGATGCGGCGGCAGTACCCGAACGATGAATTGCTTCTTCTCTTTGACATTGATGGCACCATCCTCGATCTGCGCCACATGATCTTCTATCTATTGACCCGCTATGACCGGGAGCATGGCGCCGACCATTTTCGCAATCTCTCCCTCACCGACATCGATGTTCATGAAAATGTAATCGACCGCTTCTTGCAGCGGCTGGGGCTGGCTGAGGAAGCGCGCCTGGAGATCGAAGAGTGGTACCGTCAGCGCTACTGGTCACCCGAAATCATTGCCACCGCCCACTATGCCTTTAACAATGTCTTTGCCGTCATTCGCTGGTTTCAGCTACAGCCCAACACCACCGTCGGCTTGAACACCGGTCGCGAGGAACACATGCGCGCCGACACGCTGGCTGCCCTCAACCGCATGGGGGAAGCGTATGGCGTCCACTTTACCAATGAATTGCTTTATATGCGCCCGAATGAGTGGACCGAAGGGGTTGCAGCGCGGAAGGTGCTGGGCGTTGAGCATGTGCGTTCATTGGGGTATCGGGTGATTGCTTTTATCGACAACGAACCGGGCAATCTGGCCGCGATTGCGCAGGGAACCAACGCTGACGATATTCTGTTGCTCCACGCCGATACCATCTTCCTTTCCCCCCTGGAAGTGTTGCCGCCGACCGCCCTCCAAGGCATTGACTATAGCCTGGTTGACCTGATCAGCGAGGAGCAACTGCCGCCCCAGGTACAGTTGGTCTGGCATGGGGTGAATGACCCGATCAACTTGCGCCAGTTCTTGCCTTCGCCGGTCCACTGGGCCGAGTTGGATGTCAATCTGGATCCGACCGGCGCCGCTTTCATTTTGCGCCATGACAGCTTTGACGAACGCCCGCTGGTTGCTGGCGAACGCTGGCTAACGCTCGACGCCGCCTTGGCAGCCTGCAAACAGTGGCAAAAGGCGGTGAAGCTTGATTTCAAGGCCGGCGGCGATGCCATTGACCAGGCGCTGACGCTGGTCGATGCGTATGGCTTGCGGGCCGAGCAACTCTGGTTCAATGGTGAATTGTCCATCCTGACGGAGCCGGTTGTCCGTCGATTGGCGGTACGTTACCCTGGCGCCGTCATTCAGGCGCCGATTGGCTTTCTCCGTCACCAGCTTGAGCAACCGGCAGCGCTCCGCGACGAAATCGCACGACTGGCAGGGTGGGGTATGAATCGCTTCTCGCTCAACTGGTGGCATACGGAAACGCGCCGCATGGCCCGGCTATTGATGGACTGGGGCTACGAAGTGAATCTGTATGGCGTTCCGGATCTGGCAGCCTTTTTACAGGCGATCCTCCTGCTGCCCACTGCCATCACTTGCGATTTCAACTTTCCCGAATGGGGATATTATGGACGTGGATCGGGCCATGCTGGTCACTATGTGGAGTATGCCATAAAAAAGTCAATTAGGGAAGCAAGATGAAACTTACCATTTTCGGCGCGACCGGTGGGACAGGGGCGCAGGTGTTGCAACAAGCGTTGGCCGCCGGTCACACCGTCACCATCCTGGTGCGCGACCCGGCCAAAGTGACAACGCAGCATCCACAGCTAACCGTCGTTGCCGGCAACGTATTGCAGTGACCGATTTTATTCTGCGCGAGTTAGAACGTAATGAATTTGTTAGAATGGCGCCGGCCATTACCTGATATAATTGTCATGCCTCTCTTTATCGGCTGTCTGGTACAGCATTGTGCCTAATTAGTTGCCCTGATCTTTGTAACTCATTTGGAATTCAACCTTGCTATCTTTCCCGCTATAATACGGTTGGCCGCCGACACCCCCTTGGCGACAGCGTAAGTTGCGGTGAATGTTGAAAATTGTACAGACAATAAATCGACAAATCACTAAGGTGCAACAGCAGCGCAGCAGCGAGAGCAAGATAACAACAAAGGTGTTGTTGTCTATGTAAGATAACAACAAAGGTGTTGTTGTCTATGTAAGATAACAACAAAGGTGTTGTTGTCTATGTAAAGAAATAACAGGTAGGAGAATCGCATGAAGGTCAATGTACAAACAGAACATGGCACGGTTACGAATGCGTTACCGCAGATCGCCCAGGTCTTTTTATCGGAGTGGAGCCGTCTACGCACCCAACCTGGCGTTAAGCCGCAAGCGCACCTAACCCCTGATCGCTTGACCATTGAAATCCGCAATGCCCTCACCGCCCGTGAACATTCCCTGGCGCAAACCAAAGCTGGTCGCGACCTGGTGAAACGGGTCATGGATCACTGGATCGATGCCGCCTACCCACGGCTGGCCGGCCAGATTGAAAGCCTGTTAGATTGCTATATCACCTCCACCGGCATCGAACTCGGCCCGGATGGCTGTGTTCGCGTGCAGATTGGGCTACGCCGCACACCAACCTTGATGATGTAATAGCGATAATGTAATAGCCAAGATGATGTAATAGCGATGATGTAATAGTCAACTTACACTACCCCCTTGTACAAACGGCGGTGATGAGCAGTCTGCCAGACTGTTCGTCACCGCCGTTTCTTTTTCTGTACTTGGCCGCGGATACGTTCTTAGGCTATAATGCGCTTCATTGTTTATCAAGACCGCAGCGCTGTTGCGCAACAAACCAGGTTTCGGCCAGAAACCTGGTTTGTGATTGCCGTCAGCCGTAGTTTACCAGCCCAAACCGGAGGAAATATGACGATTACGCCACCTATTGAGGCGCCGCCACGCAGCAGAAGCAATGGTCGCGCCGCCCGGCCCAAAGCCTTCGCCACCCCCAAGCCCCAGCCGCCCAAATCAGCGCTGGCGGTCATTGATTGTGATGTTCACCATCAATCGGACAAACCCGATGTGCTTTTTCCCTATCTGCCTCGTCAATACGTGGAGTATATCAAAGATTTCGGCGCGATGATGCCTGGCATTGGCTACACGAATATGCCTGGCAGTGGCGCCCGTCATGATCTGTGGGACGGCAAGGACATCAACCCCGCCACCGACCCTGCTGTCGCCATTGAACGCCATGTTGATCGCTATGATCTGAACATTGCCGTCCTTACCGGCGGCCCCTATTCAGCCGCAGTTCACCCCGATGCCGACTACGCGGCGGCCTATTGTCGTGCCTTTAATGAGTGGACGCTGGAGCATTGGGTGGCCAAAGACAAGCGTTTTCGCGCCTCGATCCACATTGCACCACAAGACCCCGCACAAGCCGTTGCCGAGATCGAACGGCTGGCCGATAACCCGGCCTTTGTCCAGGTGTTGATGCCCGCCGGCGCGCGGATGCCCTTTGGCAACCGTTTCTACCACCCGATCTATGCGGCGTGTGAACGGCACGGCCTGCCCATGTGCGTCCACTTTGGCGCCGAGGGGGCCGGCGTCTCCGCCCCGCCCACCGCTGCCGGCTTCCCCACCTACTACTTAGAGATGCGCATGGCGCGCCCACAGATCGCCATGGCCCATGTTTCCAGCTTGATCTGTGAGGGCGTCTTTGAAAAGTTCCCCAACTTCAAGTTCCTCTTTATTGAACATGATGTCTTTTGGGTGCCGGGGTTGATGTGGCACATGGATGGCGACTGGAAAGGACTGCGCGATTATACGCCCTGGGTCAAGAAGCTACCCAGCGAATATCTGCGCGGCAACATCCGCTTTGGTACGCAACCGCTGCCGAATTTCCCCAGCAAAGCCGATCGAGACACCTTCCTGCGCTGGATGTGGGCCGATGAAATCCTGGTCTTTGCCAGCGACTACCCGCACTGGGACTGGGACGAACCCAGCACGATCCTCACTGACGCCGATCCGGCCTTGCGCCAGCGGGTGATGGTGGAGAATGCGCGGGAGTTGTATCGGGCGCGGCTGTAAAGGTGACAAGGTGACAGGGTGACAAGGTGAATGTTACACAGGAAACCAGAAGACATTCTGTGACCCTGCCACCCTGTCAACTTGTCATCTTGTCATCTTGTCAAAAAACGCGGTTCGTGAACATAACGCCCCTGCCGGGGAACGGCAAGCTGGTCGAAGTTGCGCGCCAAGGTGTGGAGGGCTTGGCGGAGGGGTGCGCCTTGCAGCGGACGACCGTGGCCGGTGATGACGAAGTCGGGTTCCAGGGCGGCCAGGCGTTCGACCGAGCGACGGGACTGGAGCCAATCTGGGGTGAAGTACATGGGCGGACCGTGCATCTCCACGCGTTGGGTGGCGACAGCCAGGGCCGATTCCTGTTTAGTGGTGATAAAGGCATCGCCGGCAATCAAAGCGCAATCGGCCTCCCGCCAGAACGAAACATGACCAGGCGTATGACCAGGGGTATGGAGCCAGCGCCAGCCAGCCATGTGCGGTACACTGCCATCCGGCGGCAACGGATGGAGCCAACGGCGCACGTTGAAGGGGCCACGTGGGTACAAAGGCGACAAGAGCGACATCAAGCCGCCACCAACACCAGGATCAGGCGGCGGGTAGGCGGCGCGCCCATCGAGGTAAGGCAGTTCAAGCGGATGGGCGTAGATGGGTACGTCCCACCGTTCGGCGAGGGTTTTGAGCGCGCCGACATGGTCAAAATGACCGTGGGTCAGGATGATGGCCGCCAGCCGGGCATCATTGCCAAAGCGCTGTTCCGCCGCATTAGTAATGAGAGTAGCCGTACCAGGTAGACCAGCGTCGATCAACACCCACTGGCGGTCGCCGGGGGCGCCATAGTAGATCACATTGACAAGCGCCAGCCGTTGATAGGCCAAATCCGGTCCGCCCCGCTGTTTGGGGTGCATCGTTTGGGTTTGGCGGATGGTGGTAGCGCTGGGATTAACAAATAGTTGTTCAGTCATGATTCTCTCCTAAACTCAGTCATTGGGTAGTCTGTTTAGAATAGAACAGGTAGGCTCAAAACCAATCAACCAGGATAGGTTATTCGGGCATAGGTCAAGAACAGATCGACAACAAAGGAAAAGAGAGTAAGGAATGGCAAAACAAGGAGCCGAGCGTCATGTAGTGGCGACGGCAGCAGAGTTGCCCAGTGGTGGGCGCAAGGTGGTGACGGTCAATGGTCACGAAATTGGTGTGTTTCATGTTGGGGGTGAATACTATGCCCTGCTCAACCGCTGTCCACACCGGGCCGGGCCGCTCTGCAAAGGCCGGTTGCGGCCACTCGTTGTCTCCACCGGGGGTACGCAACTGGGGTACGAACGGGAAAGCGAAATCCTCAAATGTCCCTGGCATCAATGGGAGTTTGACATCAAAACTGGTCAGGCGCTCTATGATGAGAAGCTGCGGGTACGGACCTATCCGGTGGTACAGGAGGGGGATGACGTGGTGTTGTATCTGTAAGGGAGGGGCAACCATCAACCCGCTTCAACAAGCCGTGCCCATTGCCGCCTCAGCTTTTTACTCATTGCGCCGGGCTTTAACGATGCTCTAACGCTATCTGTACCTATTTCACGCATTTTGACACGTGAGCGCGTTGCACACTAACGTTGCTTTAACGGTGGCTGATTATACTAAGACCAGTTGGACCAAGCCCAAAGTCTCATTCTCAGTCAAGGAAAGTCAAAATGCTGAAACGAAGCCAATCCGCCACTGTTGCGCAGCATGTGCAGCGCGTTCCTGTCAGCGCAGGCTGGCCGCTAGTCGGCAGTGTGCCAGCCTTGCTCCGTGAACCAATTGCTTTTTTACACACCGCCCGCCGTCATTATGGCGACATCTATGCGCTCCGCCTGGGGCCATTTCAACCGATTATCCTGAATCATCCTGACCATGTCCAACATGTTCTGCGGGACAATGTCCGTAACTACCGCAAGGGGGGCAAATTGTGGGACATTGTACGCGATCTGCTTGGCAATGGACTGGCGGTCAGCGAGGGCGAGTATTGGTTACGGCAACGCCGTATGCTCCAACCGCACTTTCATCGCCAACGGTTGGCAGCGTTAACCACCCTGATAACCGAAGCGATCGACGAGGGGTTGCAGGGCTGGGCCGCGCACCATGAGGAAAGTCTTGAGTTGGAGAAGGCTTTTTCGGCCATTACACTCAAGGTGATCACCAAGACGATGTTTGGCAGTGGCCTGTCACAAGCCGAAATCGATCAGGTGGCGGACGCGATGCCGGTGATTGGGCATTATCTCATCTCCGGCGTGGTTACCCGTTCCTTGCCGCGCTGGTTGCCCATTCGCAGCGGCGAGCGTTTTCGGCAGGCGTGCCGGGCTATCGATACGGTGCTTTACGATGTGATTGCCCGTGGCCGGCAGGCCCTGGACGAAGGGCGTTACGAAGACAACCTGTTGGCCATGTTGTTGAATGTGGTGGATGACGAGAGCGGCGAACAGATGAACGATCAACAGGTGCATGATGAAGCGATCACGATCTTCATGGCCGGCTACGACACCACGGCGATGGGGTTGACCTGGACGTTGCATCTTCTGTTGCAACACCCGGACGTGTTGACACGCTTGCAAAACGAAATTGACCAGGTCTTGGCCGGCCGGACGCCAACCTTTGCCGATCTGCCGCAATTGTCCTATGCGCGCAGGGTCTTTCAGGAAGCGTTGCGGCTCTATCCGCCGGTGGCCTGGTTGCCGCGCACGGCCATTGCCGATGACATGATCGATGGCTATCGCATCCCTGCCGGCGCAACCGTCGTCCTACCGATCTATATCATTCAGCAACATCCAACCTTTTGGCCCGATGCCGCCGAATTTCGCCCCGAACGCTTTGCAGCAACAGATGCAAGCAATACCACTGGCGGTCAACATCCCTATGCCTGGCTCCCCTTTGGCGCTGGGCCGCGCCTCTGTATGGGCCGTGACTTTGCGCTTATGGAAGGTCAACTGGTACTGGCAATGGCGTTGCAACGCTTCCGCCTCACTCCCGTCGCCAACCGACCGGTAACGCCGCGATTGACGATGGCGATGGCGCCGAAAGATGGGGTGTGGGTGCGGGTAAGTCCGCATTCAATGGCGTAATGTCGGCGTCATTCATTGGCAAGCGTGTTAGTGCGTTAGAATGCGATAGGCAAAATTGAGCATTAATTCGACAAATTCAATGGTCTGCGCCGTTGATGTGCTGCCATGACCGGCGTCATACCAGACGACTTCGATCGGTTTGCCCAGCGCACGCATTTTGGCTTCGTACACCTCCACTTCGCGCGGAGGGACGCGAGTATCGTGGCGACCTTGAATGATCAAGACCGGCGCTTGCACCTGTTCGACATAGGTGGTCGGCGAACTGGCAATATACTGATCGCGCTTCTGTTCCGGTGTGCCGCCAAACCAGGCGCGAAAGGCGCCTTTCAACGCTTCAGAGGCATCTTCATAACTCACCAGCCAATCGCTGCCGGGAACTACGGCCAGACCGCCGGCCCACAAGTCGGGGCGCCTGCCCAGTCCCCAAAGGGTGAGGTAGCCGCCATACGAGGCGCCATGCAAAAGAATGGCTTTGGGGTCAGCAATGCCTTGTTCAACCAACCAGTTGCGCGCTGCCACCATGTCTTCCAGCTCCCAGTGGCCAATATTGCCCCAAATCTTTTCTTGGAACGGGCGGCCAAAGGAAGTTGAGCCGCGGTAGTTGATGCTAAGAAAGGCAAACCCGTGGTCGATCCAGGCTTGCGCCTCCGGGTCAAAATAGTGGGGGCGCATAAAGTGGGGGCCGCCGTGCATATCGAGAATAGTCGGAAATGGCCCTGGCCCGGCCGGTACGCCCAGCCAGCCTTGCACGGTTTGCCCATCGGACGAAGAGAAGGTGACGGATTGAAAGGGCTGTCCCGATAATGTTTGTCCGGCGGTCAAAACAGTGCCCTTCAGAGCGCCAGTGACGCCATCGAGCGCCAGCACGCGTGGTGGATGGGCGGCATCTTCCTGGCTGGTCCAGATTTCATCATTCGATGCAAAAAAGGCGGTAGCCTTAAAGTCGCCGAAGGATCCGCTGGGATGGGCCATTTTGGTCAGCCGTTGCGGCGCCAGATGATAGAGATAGAGTTGCTCGATCCCTTGGTTGATGTGCCAGAGCAGGATTTGTTGTCCATCTGGCGACCAACCGACCGGGCGCAACTCGCCTGCCAGTTCAGGCAGAGCAAGATCGGTGCGTTCCTTGGTGTAGGGGTTCCAGATCACGGGACGATTGAAGCCCGTGCGGGTGCTGGTGAGGAGCAAGCGCGGATCACCGGCCACGGGTGAAAAGGCAACCGGCTCGACGCTATGCTCCACCCCATCCCATAGCTCGCGCAGCAACTGGCCGGTGGCGGTATACATCACGATGGTGCTATAGCGACGCATCCCGCTGGCCCGCGCCGTGGACTGCATGGCAACCAGATCCCCTTGCGCCGAAAGCACGGCCTCCCACGTCTCCCATTTGCTCTGATAGATCAGATGGGGCGCGCCGGCTGTGCCATCCGTCGCGAGATTAATTCCCATCAATTGATACCCATCGGCATTGACGGCCATAAAAGCCAGCAGGTTGCCGGCACGGCTGATTTCAAAGCCGCGTAAGGTGTAGGGGCGCATGGCTGGCGTCAGATCCTCGGCGGCCCCGCCAGTGTAGGGGACACGCACGATATGCCCATGCTCATTGCCCTTTTGGTCGTCCAGGTAATAGACAGACTGCCCATCGGGGGAAAGCCAACCAGCGGTTGTGCCGTCGGGGCGGTTGGTCAATTGGCGGAGTTCACTGGTGGGCACGTCCCAAGTATAGAGTTGAAAAGCGTCCGACGCCTGATTACTGACGACCAAACCGCGGGTGGGATTGGCCGTTGCCACCTGCGGTTGAAAAAGAATGGGTAAGCGAAAGCGGGCTTTCCAGGGCGCATTCCCGTCGCGATCCAATGGTTTCAACATAGTTACCTCCCGTTTGTGCCTCGATCCTCGCCTAGGTACGGCTTGCGATCATAACAAAACATCCTGATACATACAAACGGTGGCGAACTAGGATTGCCAAAGAAACGCGTTAGCGCCACTCAACCGGCAAGCTGCGTAGACCGCGCAAGAAGATGCTCTCGGTGCGCCATTGCAAGGCATCAGGCGCAACCGCCAACCGCAAGTGGGGCAAGCGTTGGAGCAAGGTGGTAAAGGCGATCTGCCCTTCCAGGCGTGCCAGCGGTGCGCCCAGACAGTAATGCAGGCCAAAGCCAAAACCCAAGGGAAAGCCATCGGGATGTTGATAATGATAGACAGGCGCTGCCTCCCGCATCGCCGCATAGAATGGGTGGGGATTGCGTTTAAACGGTTCGGCATAAAGATCAATCGACAACATCATCGGTACTCCTTTTTTGCTATTTGGGATAAAACGATGGGGCAACCGGAATTCAGGGAGTTGACGGGCTAATCTTCCGGGAAGGTCGACTGGGTCGAGCAAGTGGTCTGGTCAAACCTTCCCGGAAGATGGATGTGGCGTCCCTGCGTAACCGTTGAGCCAGAACGATTGGCAAGTGAATGCAGAGCAGCAGCGCTTGATGTGTATTCACTCTTCAAAGGTGAACACACAACTGCAAAAAACCAGATCAATTATATGCGAAAAAAGCAGATTTGTTCTCTCATCTTTATCGCAATCCGCTATCAACCGGATCGCGCCGTTTTCTGATCACAGCGGCGCATAGGTGGCGCCGCCATTGTGCCACTGGTCAAGCCACAGGCGGAGCAGATCCAAGCGAAATTCATAAGTTACGGTTGCGCCGCCAGCCAGGCGCAAAAATTCACGTTGCAGCAGGGCAAGCAGTAACGCCGCTGTTTCTTCTAGGGTTATGGCTAACCGTTGCGTTACCAAGGCAGGCGTGATTGGTGAGCCAGCCATTGTCAA
The DNA here is from genome assembly GCA_026645575.1 of Caldilineaceae bacterium. The sequence goes on along the minus strand of JAPKMW010000052.1, from coordinate 44,357 downwards.
CGCAGCAGCCACTTGCAGCAAGCGCTTTTCCGTCGGCGCCAGTTGCTCCCACAAGAAAAGCAGGTGCGCTTCGCCTAATTCGACGACTTGGCCCAGCACTTCATGGACATGGTCGAGCAGTACGTAACTCCGCTGTGCGCAATTAGCGGCGCTGACCAGGGTGTGACAGAGCAGTTGCAAAAAATAGGGGTGACCGGCGGTAACACGCCACATTTTGGCCAGCGCCAGATCATCAAAAACCAGATAGGGCGCCACCGGTTGGGTGATCACATTTCTGGTCGCCGCTTCCGTCAAGAAGCTAACCTGGCGGTAGAGGGCCAAATTGAAGAAAGCCGACCAATAGACCGGGTTCAGCGTCGCCAATGGTTGGGCGCCGATAAAGATAAAGCCCAACCCTGTCACATGTTGCATCAGGTGACGCAGGAACGCAAAGAGTTCCGGCGCTACCTTCCCGCTGGCGACGCGGCCTTCTAATTCTTCATATTCATCAAAGAGCAGCAGCAAACGCCGATTGCCAGCGGCAGCTAACGCCTGGGGTAAAAACTCACGTTCAAAAAAGCCCGTCGGACGGTCTGTAAAGTCGGTCGCCACCGGCGGTGGCAGGGCGAGCGCATCAGCAATCGCCAGCGCCACATCATACCAAAAGTTGGCCATGCCCGGATCGATGGCCAACGCCTGGCAATCCAGATAAACCGTGACACAAAACTCCGCCAAATAGCACTGAAGCTGTTGCGCCAGTGAAGTCTTGCCCATACGACGCTGCCCGGTCAACACCAGGACGGAACTGTTGCTACCGGGTTGAAAGGTCTCCTGAAGCTGGATCAAGAGTTCATCACGACCAAAGAAGAGCGGGCTGGCAGGACGCAAGGGCATGCCGGGTGAATAGGGATTGGGAATGGGGGTAAAGTGGTCAGGGATGGACAACAGACGGATGGCAGCGGTCGCGACCTCGCTTTTATTCGCCTGCTCCTGGTCGTCATATTGCACCTGCACACGGGGCTGGAAGAACGTCGCCGCCGTTGCCTGCACCGTAAAGTGCAGCGGCGCCCGTTGCTGGACAGGCAGTTGCGCCACCCTAGCTTCCCCCACCCCGATCGTGTAGCCTTCACCGGGCAGTAGCGTCCCGCGTACATTGGTGGCGTCGCCGCGGCCATGATTGGTGACGGTGACTGTCAGCACAATTTGATCCGTTTTCACCACCTGGCGTGTGACAAAGGTAATCGTCAACTGCGCCTGTCGGTTCAACACCGTCAGGGCGGCGCTACAGAGGTTGGTCCAATGTGCGGTGATGCCTTGCAAGAAAACATGCTCGGCTGTTGTCGGCGCCGGTGGGAGGTGCCGCAACTGTGCAAGAGCATCGGCCAGATAAGTCAGTTTATCTTCCGGGGTCGCGACCAGCGTATAGGCGCGCAGGACGGCGCCAAGGGGCTGCAAGGTGGTCAGCGCTTCACGCCAGGCGAACCAGGGCTGATCAACCGGCGCCACCAACGGCAACGGTTGCACCAGGAGTGCTTCCAGTTGGACCAGATTCTGTACCGTCAACGCTTGATGACACCAACCATACAATGCTCGTGCGCTTGTCGCGTCTTGCCAGGTCGCTGCCACTGGTTGATCAAGCGTGGTCAGGATGGTACGCGCACCAATGGTCAGCAGTTCCGGGGTCACCAGACTGCGCAGCAGGTCAGCATAGCCGCGGGCCAGGTCGGTCAGTAAACGCAGCGTGGCGTTAACGTCGTCGGGATCTTCCTGGGATGGCACTGTTTCAAGCGCCTGGGGCAAAGCAGTAAGCAAAGCGGCGCTAGCGGCATCCTGGCCCACCTGTTGGAGGAGCCGATGTAGGTGCAGCAGCACCGTGTCCGGTTGCGTCACCACGCGCTGCACCCATACTTCCGCCCGGCCGCGCGGCGAAGTGCGCTGGGCCGCCAATGCCTGTTCCACCGCAACCAACTGGGCAACGGCAATGGCCGTACCTGCCTGCGTGGCCAGGGTGGTGAGCAAAGGCAGATCGCGTTTGGCATAGGGTTGCCCTGACCGGCGTGGGCCTAGGGCCAGAATGGCGATCAGACGATTCTCTTCCTTTTGGGGCGCCAACAAGGGCAACAGCAAGGGGAACCGCCGATCCTGGGGTTGCAAACTGGGGTGTCCTGCAACCAACTCGGCCCGGCGTGCTGCCGGGATGTGGAATGGATCAGGTGCAGACGGCAGTTCACCCAAGGGCAGCGCCGGGGCCACACCTTCCGCTGTAACCCAGAAAATCACCCCCTGTTCACTCTGCCAGAAACCGGTGAACCGGTCGATAATGGCTTGTAAGAGCTGGGGTAAGGTGATGATGGTGCGCATCTCATGGGCAAAGGTGGTGACGGCTTCCTGAAAATCGAGTTTTTGGCGGTAAAAGGCGCGGTCAATCAGCCATTGAAGATGACGACGGACAGGCAATAACAACGTCGCCACGAGAATGCTATACAGGACGATCAGCGGCCCGGCAACCGGATACGCCCATGTCGCCGCGCCCACCGTCGTAAGGGCCAGCAGCAGTTGTACGCCGCCATAATAGGCCAGCGTTACACAAGCGGTCAGCAACCCATAAACCAGCACGCGGTTGATCAGCGGATCAATATCCCAAAGGCGATAGCGCAGAATGGCGATGGCAAAGGCAAGCGGCAGCGCCAGCGATGTCAGGGTCAAGATTGGGTCGCCAATAAAGATGTCCACTAGCCGCCCTAACCCTGGCGTATCAAATGACCAGGCGCCGACCATCGACCATGACCAGAACGCCCGCATGAGGTAGAAGCCAGCCGTGCCAATAAAGGTGACAATAAAGCCTAACAACACCCATTTGGTCTGCTGGCGTTGGAGCGGCTGGCTCATCCGCCGATAGCGGATAGCCAGGGCGCAGAGGCCGCTGAAATACCAGGCGCTGTTAAACAGCACCATAAAGACCGTCGGCCCCGTACCGATAGGTTCACGAATCGGGTTGGCGGGCATTTGGGGAAAGAGCAACCAGCCGCTGATCAACAGTGACCAGAGGATGGCGGCTGGGCGTGTCCAGCGCGGCACAAAGCGCCCATCGGGGAAGCAGTAGAGGATCAATAAACCGCCGCCATACCCCAACGCTTGAATTGCTTCGACCACCCAAAACCAGTAAGGATAGAAGACAACCAGGGCGTCATCGGCGGTCGGCTCTTGCGCCCCATAGGCCATCAAAATGATCGCGACAAAGATGGCGAATGGCTCGTCGGCTTTGCGCCAGAAGATCAGCAGTGACAGGATATAGATGGGGACAAAAAAGAGCGCTTCCAAGGCTACGCGGTAAGTTGCATAGCGCCAAAGCGAGACCCCCCACTGCCCAAACAGCGCCACTTCGGCAGGAAAGAGTTGCTCCGTGACAAAACGAGGGGGGGCAGAGGGGACGAGCAGCAAGTGGAAATAGAAAAATGAACCGACAATAAACATACCCAACGTCAGGCCGGCAACGACAAACCAGAGACCGCGCAAACACAGAAGCCAGAACGTTACCGGTTTGGACGACGCTGACCTTTGCACTTGCTCGTCTATCTCCTGCGTTAGGGCTGATACAGCGCTAGACTGGTTCATACCATAACTATACAACGCGCCAACCCCTTCTGACAAAGTACCCAAAGCGCAGCCTGGATCCGTCCTTCCTGGTGACGGTTGCCGCATCCAGGCTGCGCTCCCAAGGGACACGCAAAACAGGGGATAGCAGGTGGGTCAAGCTACCATCAACTAGGGCAGCACCCCAAGCTGACGTAACAGATCCAACTGATCCATCGAATTAAACCCTTCGACGATTTTGCCATCTTTGAACCGATTGACCGTGACGCCGCGCAAGGTGACGCGCTTGCCAAGCGCGCTGGCCGGCACATTAGGCGCACCACCTTGATAGGTACCGGTAGTCACCCACACAGTTGCGACCATATCCCCTTCCGCAACCATCTGTTCAATGGTCATGTGCAGATCGGGAAAGCTCGCCAGGTTGTTTTGCACCAATTGCTGAAAACCGGCCGGCCCTGGCGGTCGGTCGCCGCCAAAGCCAAGTGAAATACTGTCAGCGGCATAAAGCTCATGCGCCAGTTCCAGCTTGCGCTGGTTCCAAAGCTCCTCGAAGTTGCGGCGAACCACCGCTTTGTTGTGTTCAGTAGACATAGATTATCCTTATTGATAATCTTCTCGTTTAGCCCTTTTAGGCTAGGGCTAACAAAATTGCGGCCACGGCGTCGGGCGCCTCTTGTTCTGGTTCATGATCGGTGGCGAGTTCGTAATAATGCCAGCCCATTGCTTTTGCCTTTGCTGCGCCGCCTTGCGTTATGCAGGCGGCTAGTCCAATGGGTGGTTTTCGCGTACAGTAGATATAGGTATGCGGGATGGTCGCAATGGCTTGCGGATTGTGCAAGCGCAGCGGTTGCGAACCCGTCTTGCCTGGATGGGGTGTCAAACGCGGATCAGCCGCTGGATCGACCGGCAGATACCACCCCTGGCCATAAGTTTGTACGACCTCTGCGACCATGGCGGCGGTTGCCGGATCTAGGAGATCCTGTAAGGATTGTCCATCTTCCGGGACAGCCGCATCCAAATAGACAAGGTGGCGTATCTTCTCTGGGATGCGATCCGCTACTCCGGTGATGACCATGCCACTGTAACTTTTGCCGACCAGGATGACATCATTCAGCGCTTCATACTTGAAGACCTGCAATACATCAAGAATATGGGTTTCTAAGTCAATATCAGGGTTGAGCAAATGGGAGCGCTCCCCCAGCCCCGTATAGGTAGGAGTAAATACATCATGCCCAGCTTTTTGCAAACGACTGGCAACAGGCTGCATATACCACCCGGCGGCGGTCGCGCCCGCCAGAATTACATAGGTTGCCATAGTTTCACCTACACCAATTTCAACAACAAATTGGCGACGATTTCCGGTTTATCAAGCAGTGGAAAATGATCAACGGCCAATTCACGGTAGTGCCAACCCTTTGCTTTGGCCCGTTCAGCCATCCTTGCCATGATTGATTGTAGGGGATCGCCGGGCGGTTTCGCTGTGAATTGCACGTATGTGTGTCTCAAGCGCGCAGCAGCAGGGTTGCTGATGCGCTGGGGTTGGCCGCCAGGCTTGAGCAGCACATCGGTTCTACGGTCGGCATCAGGTGGGAAATGAGGAACGCGCCAACCTTCTCCAAAATTGCGAGCTTGCTCCAGAAAAAAGGCTATAAGTTCCGGGCCGAGCATGTCATTCATCGTTTCACCATCTTCTGGAGCAAAGGCGTCCAGAAAAACCAGGTGATGCAGGCGTTCCGGTATTCTTTCCGCCACCCCGGTGATAATATATCCCCCATAGCTTAAGCCGACCAAAATTACATTGTCTAGGTTCTCATAGCGGATCACATTTACAATGTCAGTAAAATGTGTATCCAAATCAATCGTTGGACTAGCCAGATGAACACGTTCCCCGGAACCGGTCAAGGTGGGTCGGTAAACGTCATGACCAGCTTCTTGTAAAATCCTACCAACACCCTGCCAGGCCCATCCTCCATCCCAGCCACCATGCACCAGCACAAATGTCGCCATATTGCTCCCTTCATCCTTACCTTTGCTTGTTTCCTTACTTTTCCGATTTATGTTGTGCTATCCACTTCTTCAAGAAAGGCAAGAATATCTGTAATCGCCTTCTCCCCATTTTCTTCCAGAAAGCCGTGGGCGCAATCCACATATTCGATTAAACGGGCGCCCTGCAATCTGATTTGCGGTGGTATAAGGCATGGTTAGCTTCCTAGAAAAGTTACGGTTTTGATTTTACAATTGGATGGCGCGGACGAGCCTTATGCCCGGCCTCCATTGCGAGGAATTCGCTATAAAGACATCCAATCTTCCGCCTGTTCAAAAGCATACGCAGCGCGATAGATTGTTGGCTCATCGTAATGCTTGCCGATGAACATCATGCCAATGGGAAGGCCGTCGCTGACGCCGCAAGGCACATTCATGGCCGGATGATGGCTCAGGTTAAATTGGCCGGTGTTGACGCCCGCTTCAAATGCGCGTTGCAAGCTTTCTTCGATTGATGCATCTGGTTTCGGCAGCGGGGCAGCTTTCATCGGGGCGGTCGGCATCACCAATAAATCATAATCGGCCAGGGCGTGGTCGTAAGCAGCCGTGACCGCAGCGGCCAGATTAACGGCTTTGCCATAATAAGCGCCGCCATGATACTTTCGCACATAACTGCCCAACAAGGCGCCAACGATGATCGTTGCGGGCAATTTGTCGGCCTGCTGCTGCCAATGTTGAACAAACTCCATGTAACGAACCGGGTAAAAGTCTTGCCGGCCCGAACCAAAGCCTTGACCATACAACATCACTTGCACAATCCCATCGATCAGGATCGGCGTTGTAATGGCTTCGGCATAGAGGTGCATCGGAATGGAGACTTCTTCAACAATGGCCCCCAATCGAGCCAATAATGCCGCTGCCGCCCGTACTTTGTCGTCGACCGCTGGTTCGGAAGTTGGACGACCAAAGCCTTCGCGCACCAAGCCAATGCGCATTCCCGTTACACCGCCCTCTAACCGTTGGGTATAGGGGTGGACAACCGGCGCATGTTGCCTTGGATCAATCCCATCAGCGCCGGCGATCACTTCCAGTAGCAATGCGTTATCGCGCACAGAACGGGTCATCGGCCCCGCATGATCTAAATTCACTTCCATTGGCAAGATGCCGGTATACGGCACCAAGCCATAGGTTGGCTTAAGGCCATACACGCCGCAAAAAGCCGAGGGCACGCGAATCGATCCACCCTGATCACCGCCAATCGCCATCTCTACCTCACCGGCGGCGACTAAGGCGGCACAACCGGAAGAGGAGCCGCCCGCGGAAAACCCGGGCTTGTGCGGGTTGTGAATCGCGCCGGTTGCATTCGTGTGGCTGCTTACCGAGAAACAGAAAGCTTCACAATGCGCCTTTCCGGCGATCTCACCGCCAGCGTCGAGAATGCGGGTGACTACGGTTGCATCCACATCAGTCACAAACCCCTCCAGCAGGGCAGTGCCATTCATCATCGGTACACCCGCCAGCATGATATTGTCTTTTAATGCAACCCGTTTTCCGGCTAATACGCCACTGGTTGCCCTTTTGATCGCGGTCTTGTAATACCAGGCATTGTACGGATTCTCGGCGGGTGCAGGGCGATAACCAGCGGTGCGTGGATATGTAACCACTGGTGGGGTGCTGGAAAGTGCATCTAATCCTTGGTACGCCGCAATTGCTGGCATGATAACGGAAGCATAGGCGCTGATTTCTGTCGGTGAAAGAGTTAATCCGAGTTCTTCTGCAAGCTGGGTAAGTTGTTCATGCGTTGGCGGGATAATGCCCATACTGGCTCCTTTGACAAATATCATTGCACATATCAACAGGACGATTATCAATATCGCCTATTCGGTTGTCGGCACAAGCTTCATGCCAAGCTGTTCGTAATAGGGCAAATCTTCATGAGTACCCCAAGCTTCCATCATCTTGCCATTGACAACCCGGGTGTAATCCGTGCCATACCAGGTGATCTTCTTGCCGATCGCACTGTCGGGGATGGTGTAGGGGTCAGGCAGCCCGCCTTGGTAGGTGCCACTGCCGCGAATATTTACGACAACAATGTCACCTTCCGCCACCATATCGGTGGCTTCAATCTTGAGATCGGGGAAGCTCTTGCGGAAGGCAAGGATATATTCCTTAGTCGCCACCAGCCCGCGATCAGCATCCGTAACCTTGCGGTCGCCCACAAAACTGGCGCCAAAATTGGGATCCATGATCTCATCAGCCGTCGTCATATTGCCCTGGCTGAAAACTTCGTCGTAGAAACGGCGGACAATCTCTTTGTTGGCTTGCAGGGTCAGCGCCGCCTCCAAGCGCTGCTGCGATTGTTTGCTCATTAGAAAGGATTCGGAGACGATGAGACCGTCGCGCACGATAGCTGTGCCACTAAATTCGAGATAGCCAACGCCAATCCCTTTTAAGAAATCGTTCGTAGACATCGTGCGGACGTTGATTGTCTCGCCATTGACGTGGAAATCGGTAAATTCAATATGTGAATGAGAGCCGATAGCATCGGCGTTCCATTTGCGCAGCGCCTCCTTGCCAACAGTGATGGCATCAATGCCTGGTGGTGGTGGCAAAGCAATGCTGATCGCATCGTCGGCATAATACTGGAGGTTTCCTTCGTTATCGCCGGCATTGAGCGCATCGTTGGCCGCCCGATAGATCGCTTCAATATCATAGGTTGCCGGCGTTGCTTGGGGTTTATCTTGGGCGTTGACGGATCGCTGCCGACTGGTTAGCCCAAACAGGACAAACACGACAATCAACAGATAGACACTGGTGCGAAGCTTGTTCGTCATTTTAACCGTCCTTTCTAATTAAATCTTTCGACTCCACGCCCCGACCCACACCGACAGTAGGGCGGCGCTATTTAGGCTGACCATTTCCTGCCGCAGTCGTTCGGCAAGGGTGTCAATCTCGACTTCAGCCGCGGTCGCTACCCCTAATTTTTCCATGGCGGGCAACATACTGCGGATGGTGTCTTCGGCATATTTGTAGGCATACCAGGAGTGGCCGCCACCGATCACGGCATCGATCTGCATTTCCGGTTCAGCCAAACCGGCGCCGACTAACGTTTCACGGAGTTTGATGCCCATTTGCAGATCAATGCGGGCACGGTTGAACGTTTCCCGCAGCCAATACGCGGTTTTATCCACAAGCGGGGAAGGTGGATGACTTTCAAAACCGGTCGTCAAATTTGGTTCCAGAAAAGCCACAACCCCACCAGGCCGCAAAAAATTGCAGACGCGCTGAATGGCCGCGGTTGGACTTTGCAAATAGAGCAACACAAGACGGCCAGCAGCAGCGTCAAATTCCCCCGCAATATCGACTTCGCGAATGTCGCCGGCCACGAAGGAAACGTTGGCGTAGCCATTGACGGCGGCCCGTTGACGTGCCGTTTCTAAGATGGCCGGGTTGCTATCAACACCAACCACCGCGCCATCTGGCCCCACCAACTCCGCTAACAAAAAAGCGACATCACCGGCGCCGCTCCCCACGTCTAGGACCCGCATCCCCTTCGTGATACCCGCGTTCTCGAAAAGCCGTCTTGTGAATGGATAGAGGTAGTTGCCCTGTTCCTGCAAGCGTTTGCGTTCATGCGCCGAATCGCCAACCACGTACAGCGCATCTGATTTATGGAGGTTTGTCATCACAATGATTCCTTATTTCGTGTCAACTATTGGTGTGCAGCGGCGCCAAAGGCGAAGCATGGACGTGAACATTCCGCCAGGCGCCCTCCGCCTTGACCCACACACTTGTATAGCGCCAGGCGCCGATGAGCGTTTTTCCATCAGGCGGCGTAAAGGAACCAACGGAATAGGCCGTGACGACGGCGCTATTATCAAAGAGGGCGATCTCCTCGTGGTGCATTTGGACATTATAGGCAAGACCGCCAGCGTAGGCTTGTTGCAAGGTTTGCCGATCGGGGTTTTGGCTCAACAGGTTGGCCGTTACATGAAAATAGGTGCCTTGAGGATGTAGCAGATCCTGTAAGGCGGCGACATTGCCCTGGTTTAAACCGGCAATATGGGCGGCATGGGCCTGACGCACTTCATCGATTGGGTTCATTGGTCTCTCCGCTTTGGGGCTAAGATTCACTAATTGGCTTCCCGATAACGAGTCGTGTGTTCAGGAGCCAGCGGCGAGGCATGGGCATGGACAATTTTCCACTGTCCGTCAACCTTCACCCAAACCCCTGTGTAGCGGTATGTGCCGGCAACAGACCCGCCACCCCCTGCCCAGGTAAATTGCCCGGAAAGATAACAGGTGACAACGGCAGCGTCACCATACACTTGCGCCTCGCTGTGGTGTAAACTTAGCTGCGCTTTATAGCCACTAGCATAAATCGCTTGTAATACGTCAGGATCACCGGCCTCCCCTTTGAGGCCGGCATTGACATGAAAATAGCTATACGCCGGGTGAGTATACTGCACCAGCGTGATCAGATCGCCGGTATCGTGGGCGGCTAAGTAGGTGTGATGGATGTGAAGAATTTGTTCAGGCGTAGTCATTTTTGCTCCTTATTTAGTGCAACTGAAAGTCAGATGGATGGCACTGAAACATCTGCGTTAGTACACAGGTCGCGTACTAACGCAGATGGTCTGCCGCGTGCTAACGCGTGCGGCTCTCACCCTTGCAAGCCGAAATCAAGCTTCTTTCCGCAAATGGTCTTAACGCTCTGGTGGGCGCAGCGGCGTAGGCGCCAGTGGAGAAACGTCCCAGATTTGTAGCGAAAAACTTGTACAACCCAAGGTGCGCATTGTCGCCACCGTTGCCGCATAATCAGCCGACTGAAGCCAGCGTTGAAGTGACGCCGTTGTGTCAAATTCATGGATGGCCATGACTTGCGGCGTCATCCCCGACGGATTACGGAACCCGCGCCATTCTTGCAGGCCGGGCAGACGCAGGGTCTCTTTGATCGATTCCTCGGCCCAGGCGGCATAACGCTCAAGCTGTTCTTTGTCGGCGGGCAGATCCCAAGTTGCCATGATAAGCGCCATGAAATGCTCCTTTTGCATGATAAATTCTGGAATTGGCAGCTATAGTATGACAGGCGTCGGGTGCGGCAACAAGGGGAAATCATGGGAAATTGCGGGGAAAATGCGAGGAAAGTGGTAACGGCCCCTTACGCAAGTCGGCGGAAAAAGTAACCTTGCCCGCGCACATTTTGGATGCACTCAGCATCTTTGTCCAACAAGCGACGCAGCCCTTTGAGGAGATCCTTCAAGCGTTCAGCGTTATCGGCATCCCGGTCTGTCGGCCAGAGTGCAAGCATGATCTCATCGCCGGAAAGCACCTTGCCTTCCTGGCGGATCAACAGCGCCAACAGATCAAATTCTGCTGGTGACAGCTTGATGACCCGGCCTCGTTGTAAAGCGGTGCGCTGCATCGGTTCCAGGGTCAAGGGCGGCGCTTGTAACAGGCCGGCGACGGCTTGCTGGGCAACAAAGGTTTGGAAGGTCGGTGACAGATAATCGGCGAGATCCTGCTGACGTTTGACTACGCCGTGCGTCTCCAACCACTGGACAACGGTCGGTTGGGTCTGGCGCACAAGCGGCAGCAAGGCCAGATATTTTTGCTCCTCCGGCGATAACTTTGACCAGGCGTAGCGCCAATGCGCATCAACCTCATCACAAAAGGCGCGGTGTAAAGCGGCGTAAGCCGCCGGAGTCAGCGGCCCATCGGCGTGAACGCACTGTTCATAGGCATGGTAGCCAGCAATCTGGAGGTAAAGCGGGTGCCACCCAGCCAGATCCAACAGATAGGCTACGGTCTCCGCGGCAAAGGTTACGCCACCGCGCGCGGCAAGGTCCACCAATAGGGTAGTCGCCTCTGCCGGAGTAAAGAGGCGGAGACGGACTTGGGCGAAGATATTAAAAAAAGGGGAACTCAGGACTTGGCGATTGACATAAGTCAGGGTCAGCAGGGATTCTGCCGAGGCCGTGACATAGGCAACGCCATACTGGGTTGCCAGGGCGCGGAGACCGGAGAAAAAGTCGGCATCCAAATGGGGGTTGAGGCTCAACGCCTCAAATTCATCCCAGATCAGAATAAGTTGCAGGCCCTGACGAGCAACGGCGCGGATCGCACCGGCAAAGGTGCGGTAGTCAACCGGGGCGGTTGGCAAGGGCGGCAGGAGATTGGGGTGGCCGGCTTGGGTCAGGGTTTCGTGTAATTCTTCCAGGCAAGACAAATAGAGCGCTGAGGGATCTACGGTACTCCGGCCCTCGCCATTGAGGTAGACGCAACAATAGCGGTCGGTTGCCAACCCTTGTTGCTGCCGGAAGGTCGGATCCAGCAGATGGAAGAGCAAGGACGTTTTCCCCAGCCGGCGCGGCGCCACCATCGCCACACTTTGCCCGTTGCGCAGCAGATCGGCTATCTGTGTACTTTCCAACTGCCGGCCAAAGAAATCGGCGCTTGTGCGAATCGCACCCCGATGGAAGAAGGGGTTAGCTCCCATAGACACCTCGTCGGTATGACGCTTTTCCGTTATCGCTTGACGATAGCCAAGTTTATCACCGCTTACGTCCGGCGTCAACCGATTGGCAACTTATATACCAAACCCAATTCGGTTTTAGGCCCACCGAATCACGGCGCCCATCATTTCCGGGATCGCATTCCGATTGATGGCATCATAGAGCGCCGGCGCTTCCCTGGCGGATACAGTATGGGTAATGGTCTTCTGCCAGGGAATGGCGCCGCTGCCGATGTTGCGCAACACGGCGTCGCGACAGGGTTTCAGCCCATCGTTGCAGGGGAAGAAGGCGGTCAGTTGTTTGACGTGGGGGACGAGAAAGTGAAAGGAGATGGGCGCGTTGCCATAGTTGCCCAGAAAGACAAATTTGCCATGCAGCCGGGCAAGGGCAAAGGCTGGATCAAGTGAGGCCGGAATCCCGGTGGCCTCAAAGACCACATCAGCGCCGCCCGGTTTTATTGCCTCAACCTGCGCCTTGACCTCTTCGGTTTTGCCATTAATGACATAGGCCGCGCCCATGTCACGGGCCAGGGCCAGCCGGCGGTCATCCAGATCAATGGCAATGGTAATGGCGCCACGCAAGCGCGCCGCCACCAACGCCCCCAAGCCAATCAGCCCGACCCCGTGAACCGCCACCACATCACCCATCTGTACGCCGGCCATGTTGACCGCATTGTAGCCCACCGACGGCATAACAAAGGTGGAACCGACTGCCTCGTCAACACCTTCCGGCAACGGTTCCACTTCGGCGTTTTCGCCGATAAGGGCAACCGAACAGTGGGTGCCGGCGCAGGTGTTGATCTTCTGCCCTTGCCAGCTCATGGGCATGAAGTTGCGGCGGTAGTAGACCTGATCGCCGGTTTTGAAACGGGTCACCGCTGGCCCCACCGCCTCCACGACGCCGGTGGCCTGATAGCCAGTGCAGACGGGGAATGGACCCCAGTCCAACTTACCCCGAATCACGGCAAACTCGGTGCCGACGCTGACGCCGGAATAGAGCGTGCGCACCAGAATTTGATCGCCAGCAGGGTCGGGAACGGCAAAGGTCTCCAGCGAAAATTGTTGCTGTGCGGTGCAAATCAATGCTTGTGCTTGCATCAATCATTTCTCCCTACTTTTGTTGAGTTATGATAAATTAGCCGCGTCCGGCATTCGCCCACCCTGGCCCTACTCGCTTGGGACGGCCAAAGGGCGGGCTAAAGGGTTCTTCAAAGGGGCGGAAAGGCACCATCTCTGCAATCTCTTGGATGCGTCCCAACAGATCAGCGGGCAAGGGGCCTTTTTCCACCGCAGCGACATTGGCTTCCACCTCTTCAACCGAGCGAGCGCCCATTAGCACCGTGGAAATGTCTGGGTTAGAGATGACGAAACGCAGCCCCAGTTCAGCCAACGGAATGTCGATCTCATCGAGCAGAGCATAGAGCCGTTTATATTGCTCCCGCCGCGGCTTGGAAAGCCAGCGTGCGCCCTGATTCACTTCGTCATCAAAGCGGCGGGCCAGCGCGCCTTGTTGCAACGGCGAGCCGACAATGATGCCCATGCCCTGCTTTTTCGCTGCCGGGATCACTTCGATCAACGCCTCTTGCCAGAGCAGGCTGTAGTTAAAGGCGGTCAACACCACGTCATACAGACCGGTGTTGATGATGTGGGGCAGTTCATAAGCCGTCGTGCCGCCCAGCCCCGTAAAGCGCACCAACCCTTCCGCTTTGAGTTCATCCAGCAACTCACAGACCGGCCCGTGAAAGCGCTCGTGGTCGCTGAACCAGTCATATTGACCGGGGCGATCCGGCTCGTGGATCATGAGGATGTCCACGGAATCGCGGCCCAACGTCTGCAAACTCTCGTCAAAGATGCGGCGGAGCATCGCTTTGTCCTGGGCATTGAAGTTCTCATACTTGCCGCTCAATTTGGTCGAAAGAAAATAGGGCTGCGTCGTCCCGGCCAGGGCATAGCCCAGCACGGTCTCGCTGTCGAGATAGGTGGGCGCCGTGTCCACCAGATTGACGCCCAGTTGGAAGGCCCGTTGCACGGCGCGCCGGGCGTCCTCTTTGCCGGTCGAAAAGCGGGACGCGACAAACAAGCCGCCCATGGCCAGTTCGCTGACGCGTAACCCCGTTTTGCCAAGGGTGCGATAGTGCATGATACATTCTCCTGTGTTACCGAATTTTGACTACTACTTTGGTCGCTTGCTTATTGCGCACTAGATCAAACCCTTCACGAATTTCGTCGAACGGTACACGATGGGTGACAAACTTGTGCAAGTCGATCATGCCCAGGCGCATCTGCTCCAACACCTGGTTGTGTACCTGCTCTTCTTTGGGTTGGACAAAACGCAGCGCCCAGTTGCGCGCCGTTCCCGACCAGTCCATGGTGGCAACGCGAGCGGGAGCGACGCCATAGATGCCAATCTGACCGTTGTCGGCCAGGGTGCGAATGCCGGCTTGCAACACCTCCCAGTCGCCCACGGCTTCGACGGTAAAATCGACGCCCTGCCCATTGGTGTAGCGTTTGACCGCTTCCACCAGATTTTCGCTGGTCACATTGATGACCTGATCGGCGCCAAAGGCTTGCGCCGTCGCCAGCGCTTCCGAGCGGCGACCGGTGACAATGACCGGCGTCGCACCGATGAGTTTGGCGCCCAAGGCAAAGCTCAAGCCGACCGTGCCGCTACCTAGGATCAAGGTGCTGCGCCCCGGTTGCACCCCCAGCCGCTGGAGAAAACTGAGCGTCTCTTTGAAGGTGATAAAGGCGCCGGCCAGATCAGGGTCAAAGTCAGGCGGCGTCACCTGTTGCGCCAGGGCGAAAGGCGGGAGTTTTGGCGTCTGCGCCCGCGGCGTGTCGGCAATGATCGCAGCAGCATCGGCAACGATCCCATATTCGACAAAGCTGCCAAACATCGAGTTGTACCCACCGAGCGTTTCGCCCGGTCGCACCGCTGTTGGGCGCAGCACCAGATCGCCCGGCTTCAGGTTGCGCACCGCCGCACCGACTTCGATCACTCGCCCGATGCTTTCATGCCCCAGGACACAGGGGTAGGCACGCATAGGAAAGTGGTCATCGACAATATGGGTATCGGTGCCGGAACAGATCGAACAGGTTAAAATTTCGACCAACGCTTCATAGTCATTATACGCCGGCTCCGGCAGATCCACCAACGCAATTTTCCCCGGCTCCGGGACAACCGCACCCCGCATAAACACCCCTTTTCACCTGCTCATCATTAACCATTTTCAATTTTCCATTGACCATTAATTATTGGTCAGCCCTTCAACCCCGTCAGCGTAATCCCTTCAATAAAATAGCGCTGGGCAAAGAAAAAGACGATCAACACCGGCAGCAACGCAATGGTTGCGCCCACCATCAGGAGATTCCAGTAGACCGTATATTGCCCCAGAAAATAGGCCAGCCCTAGCGGCAGCGTCTTCATCTCCAGCGTGTTGACAATCAGCAGCGGCCAGAGAAAGTTATTCCAACTCCACAGAAAAACAAAGATCCCCAACGTCGCCAACGCCGGTTTGGAGAGGGGCAACATAATGTTCCAGTAGATGCGGAAGTAGCTACAGCCGTCGATCTTGGCAGCGTCTTCCAGTTCGTTGGGAATGGTCAGAAAGAACTGGCGCAGCAGAAAGGTGCCATAGGCGCTAAAGATCAGAGGAATGATCAAGCCGGCATAGCTGTCGATCCACTTCAGTTCGCGCACCAGAATAAAGAGCGGGATCATGACCACCTGGAAGGGCACCATGATCGTCGCCAGGTAGAGAAAAAACAACTGGTCGCGACCGGGAAAATGTAAGCGCGCAAAGGCAAAGGCGCCCAGCGAACAGGTGAAGATCTGCCCCAACGTCACGAAGACGGAGACAACCACGCTGTTCAGCAAGAAAAGGTCAAAGGGTAGCGCCTGCCAGGTGGTGCTGTAATTCGACCACATGATCGGGTCGGGCAGCCATTCGGGCGGGAAGATGTACGCCTGCCGGTCATTTTTCAACGAGGTTGACAACATCCAGAGAAAGGGGATGACCATTGTCACCGCGCCCAGGGTCAACAGGAGATGGCTGATGAGATGTTGCCAGAAATAGCGCCCCAGCCGGCGCGATCGCCGTTGGGTGACGGCTGCGCCACGCAGGACAGGTTGTGCAGTCAAGGTTTGTTCACTCATAGAAGACCCACCGATCTTGATAGCGCCACTGAATCACCGTCACCAGCAGAATCAAGGCAAAGAGGAACCAGGCCACTGCCGACGCATAGCCCATCTGATACCACTGGAAGCCATTTTCATAGATGTAATAGACTGTTGTCACCGTCGAGCGCGCCGGGCCGCCTTGGGTCATGATGTAGGCTTGTTCAAAGATCTGGAACGAGCCGATGATCGAAATGATCACAATGAAAAAGGTAGTCGGCGTCAACAGCGGCAGGGTGATGTGGCGGAATTTGATCCAACTGCTTGCGCCGTCGATCTCGGCGGCTTCGTAGAGATGGGCAGGAATCCCTTGCAGACCAGCCAGAAAGAGAACCATGTTATAGCCCAAGCCCTTCCAGACGCTCATCAAGATAATCGCCGGCATGGCCCAGACCCGGCTTTGCAACCAGTCGGGCGGGGTGAGCGGCAGGTGGAGGGTGGTAAAGAGCCAGTCGAGCATATAGTTGAGAATGCCGGAGGTGGGGTTGTACATCCAACGCCACATGAGCGCCACCGCAATCATCGACGAGACAACCGGGATGAAGTAGATGGTGCGGTAGATGGCAATGCCGCGGATCTTCTGGTTGAGCGCCAGCGCCAGCGCCAAGGCCGACACAATGCTCAACGGCACACTACCCGCCATGTAATAGAAGGTGGCGCGCAGACTGAGCCAGAAATCATCATCCTGCACCAGATGGAAATAGTTTTCCACTCCCAGCCAGACCGGCGGGGTTAACAGATTCCATTCCAACAACGAAATCCCCAACGAGGTCAAGAGCGGGCCGGCCATAAAGATCACAAAGCCAACCAAGTTGGGCAGCAAAAAACAGAGGGCGGCGATCAATTCCCGTCGTCGATTCCTGTTGCGCCACACACTGCTTCTGCGCCGCGCTGTTGGCTTTATCTCTTGTGCAATAGTTGCCATGAGTTATTTCCCTGGTTGGTAGACAGGTAAATAGGGAGACAGGGAGACAGGTAAACAGGGAGATAGGGAGACACGTCATATGTCCCTGTTTACCTGTTTACCTGTTTACCTGTCTCCCTTATGCTGCCGCTTTTTCCAAGATTGGATTCAATTCTTCGGCCAGGGCGACACAGGCTTCAGCGGCGGTGGTTTCGCCCAGGAAGACGGGGTCCAGGTGCTTCTGGTTGATGGCGACCGCCTGCTGATAGACCGGGATAAAGGTCGAGATGGCGTATTCCATCACATCCAGGAAGTACTGTTGATGTTCGGGGTTGTTGTCGGTCACCAGCGTGTCACCAATCGAGGCGCGACCGGGGATGCCGCGGCTAGGCACGCCGACCATCTCCTTGAGAATGGGTGCGCTGGTGTAGAATTTCAGGAAGGTCCACGCTTGCTCCACATATTTCGTCGTCTTGCCAATGGCAAAGCTGCCGCCCTGTACAGCGTTGCCATTCTGCTGTTTCATGGGGAAGAGCGCCACATCCCACGCAAAATTATCATTCTGGCGCGGCGGGCCGACACGCGAAGTCAGCACCTGGACAAATTCGGGATTGCCCCAGGTCATGGCGGCGCGACCGGTCTCAAAGAGCGGCACATCGCCAATTTCGCCGGGCGTTGGCACCACCTTGTGGACATTGCGCAGGTCGGCCAGCCACTGAAGCGTCTCGATGGCTTCGGGCGTGTCCAGCGTAGACTTTGTCCCTTCGGCATTGTACATGCTCGCCTTGTTGGTCGTTAAGGGGACATCCAGCGTCCAGCCCGACAAATTGGGCAGCAACCAGCCCCATTGATCGACCTTGCCGTCACCGTCGGTGTCTTTGGTCAACTTCTGGCAGGCATCGAGGAACTGATCCCATGTCCAGTCGCCCACGGGATGGGGGACGCCGGCTTCGTCAAAGAGCTTTTTGTTGTACATCAGCAACATGGTAGAGAGGTCATAGGGGAAGGCAAAGGTTTCGCCTTGGTGACGGTAGGCGGGCATGATCGCCGGCCAGAAGTCATCGACATTGACATCCGGCTCCCGCTCGATAAATTGATTGAGCGGCAGGAGCGTCCCCTGGCGGATGTATTGCTGCGAATACATGGAGACCATGCCGACCACATCGGGCGTGACGCCGCCGGCCACCTCGGTCTGCAACTTGGTCCAATACTCGCCCCAGGGGGTGTTCTCCCACTGAATATTGATGTCGCCATGTTCCTTCTTGAACTCTTCCAACCCCCAGTTCCAGGTCGGCATATCGGCCAGGTCACCCCAGAAGGTGAGGCGCAGGTCGGCGACTTCGGCGGCGGGGGCAGCGCTGCCGGCAGCAGCTTGCTCACCACCAGGGGCGGCTGCCGGCACAGCACAGGCCGCTAACGCAGTAGCGCCGGTTAGGCCGGCTGTCAGGGCCAGAAAACTTCGTCGTGAGATGCGTTCGTTGATCATACCGTTGGCTCCTTCCATGAATTCATCCATCCAAAATTAGGCGATTACGGAAACAGATGGGCATCAAATGAGGACACGACAACGGATTCAAAAGGCAGCAGATTTTTACGACAAGACCAAACAATAGAAGATAAAAGATTTATCCATCTGACCAAACACTTACTGTTTTAGCCGCTTCCGGTCAGCAAATGAGCAATCCGCTGCCTTCTGAATCCGTTGTAGTGTTGTTCGCTACCTACGCCTACCGTACGCGAAAATGGGGGGAAATTGAACTGTTTGCGGAGAGCGCATATGTTGTCTATAATAGCACGCACATCCACTTGCGGAAAACAAACTTTGGACAACCGATCGGCCAACTTTCGGCCAGGAAGCGGACAGGATGAAGCGGGAGCAATTTGTGGCAGCCTTGCGTGCGGCCCTGATGCAGCTTGATGACTATCAAAACCTGCGCCATAGTCCCTTGTTGCCGCGCCTGGGGCAGGATGCCACCGGGACGAATCTGGGAGGCAATCCGGTGGCGTTGCAACAACGGCTGGTGGCGGCCATTCACGCGCTCAAAGACGACCCGACGACGGCGCACGCCTACCCGTTGTTGCACTATCGCTATGTCGAACATCTTAGCCAGGCCGAGGTGGCTTTTCAACTGGGGGTCAGTGTGCGCCAGTTGCGACGCGACCAGAACAACGCCATCGAACTGCTGGCCGAAACGTTATGGTGCCAACTGCCGTCAACACCACGGGTAGCCGCACCGACCGACGCCCATACCGACGCTCCCGTTGACACCGACGCGCTCGAAGCCGAAGTCGATTGGGTGCGCCGGCAGCATAGTGGCGTAAGCAGTGACCTGGCGCAGGAGATGCAAAAAGCGTTGGCCGACGCCGCAGTGCTGGCCACCACCTATCGGGTTCGCTTACAAGCGCTGTACCTGGCTGAGACAACGCAAGCCGCTGTACCGCCCATTGTCGTGCGCCAGACGCTCTTAACACTGTTGAGTCTGCTCATCCCAAAGCTGGCCGACCAAGCGCTGCCCCTGCGCTTGACAACCGCCGAACGGCTGCTCACCCTCACCTTTACCATGCCCAATACCATCAGCCGGGAGGCGTATGCCCGCCATTGTCATCATGCCCTGCATGTGGCCAACCAATTGCTCACTCCCTTTCATGGCGCGGTCGCGCTGCCGGAGGGTGCGCCGCCACAGATTACGATCACGCTGCCCAAGGTGGCCGGCATCCCGATTCTGCTGGTGGATGATAACCCGGACATCGGCCAGTTGTGCCAACGCTATGCCGCCCATTCGCGCTTTCAGGTTATTCCGGTGGCCGATGCGCGCCAGACCATTGCGCTGGCCCAGGCGCACGGGGCGCAAGCGCTGCTGATCGATGTGATGATGCCCGACCTCGACGGCTGGGATCTGCTGGCTCAGGTGCGCCATCACCCGGCCACCCAGGCGCTGCCGGTCGCCGTCTGCACCATTCTGCCGCAACAGGAGTTGGCCCGTTTGTTGGGCGCCAGCCACTTCCTGCAAAAGCCGATCAGCCAGGAGCGTTTTCTGACGGCGTTGAACGCTTTAGTCGCTGTAACGGCGACAACGCCTGACTGAGCGCGGTGACACAAGTGGCAATATCGCGCACCGATAGCCCACCCACCAATTCGACCCGCAAGCGGTTCGCCACCACCGGCCCGCCCAACGGATCGCGCGCCGAGATGATAATCACCGGAATCGGGGCCATGAGCGGGTTGGCGTTCTTCTCCTGCAACAGATCATAACCATCGCGATCCGGCAAGCCGAGATCCAATAGGACCAGATCGGGTCGCCGCTGCGCCATCAGGGTGAGCGCCGTGGCGCCGTCACTGGCGTGCAAGATGCGATAGCCAGCCGGCGCCGAACTCAATTGGCGGCGGAGCAGGCGCGCCAGTTCCGGCTCATCTTCGACCAGCAGAATGGTGCTGCCGGGGGCGGCAGCGCGTTCCGTCACTGCCAGCAACGCCGCCCGCGTCACCGGCTTGATCAGATAGTCCAGCACCTTGAGTTGTTGACATGCCTCCTCTTTGCCCGGCAAATAACAACTGACCACCGGCGTGCGTTGGGGCAGCGCGGCCAGGCGCCGGCCAAAGCGCTGGTCGGCCATGACATCGGCGCGGTTGATCAGCACTAGCGCGGGCGGGGTCGCGGACGCGGCGACCGT
Source organism: Caldilineaceae bacterium (assembly GCA_026645575.1). Next base: position 23,534 of record JAPKMW010000052.1, on the reverse strand, counting down.
GAGTGCATCCAGGTCAGCGACGGAGATCACCTCGGCCTGTTCCAACAATGGCTCCAGTTGACGACTTACGGTGGGCGGCGCTTCCAACACCAAAATCCGTTCTTTGGCCGGTGGCAGGGGTGGCAGGGTGCGTGGCACATCTTCGCGGTAGGTCGAATAGGGGTTGATCCAGCGGGTGATGGGGGCTGGGGTCGCCGTGGGCGCGGCTACCGGCGACTGAGTGGGCAGGGTAAAGAAGAAGGTGGCGCCCACACCTGGCGTACTCTCTAGCCACATGCTCCCCTTGTGCAGTTCCACCAGTTGTCGGCTGATGGTTAGCCCTAGCCCGCTGCCTTCCTGGCTGGCTTGGCCGGTGCGGCTCTGTTGAAATGGCTCAAAGATGCGCTTCTGATCGTCAAGGGCGATGCCGGGGCCAGTGTCACACACGGCAAAGCAGAGATGGGTGGGCGTCGCCGTCACCTCGACCTGAACGCACCCCTGCGCCGTATAGCGACCGGCGTTGCTGAGAAGGTTAAGCAAGACCTGGCGCACACGCAAACGATCACAGAAGAGGGGCGGCAAGGTTGGGGGCAAGCTCGTGGTCAGCGGCAGCTTTTTCGCCTTGTAGAGCGGTTCGACCGCCTGCACCGCCTCGCCCACCAGCGTCGCCACCTCGACCCAGGCGCGGCTAAGACGCATCTGCCCAGCGTCCATCTGACTCAACACCAGCACATCGTTGATCAGTTGAGAGAGGTGAAGGCTATTGCGGTGGATAACGCCAATGTCGGCTAGGAGCGGGGCGGGCAGCGTCGGGGCGTAGGTGGCGGGTGCGGCCATGATCATTTCGCTAAAGCCGATGATCATGTTGAGCGGTGTGCGCAGTTCATGGCTGACATTGGCGACAAATTGCTCTTTGGCCTGGCGTGCCAGTTCCGCCTCCAGCTTGCTGGCACGCAACTGGGCGGTCAGATGTTCGAGTTGGACATAGGCGTGGGCTAGGTTGTCCTTGGCCTGGTTGAGTTGCTGGCGATCATCGCGCGCCGCTTCCAGCAGACGCCAGGCGTGTTGATAGTAGGCTTCATAGCTGCGCCAGAGAGCCAAGCGCACGCCGTGACTCAACTGGTTCAGCAGCCACAGGGTCAACAAGACCCCGGCGATGATGGTGCGCTCCAGCGGGGTCGCCGCCGCCGGCAACTGGCCGTAGGTGAGCAGGAGAATGCTAACACTGCCCACCGCCAGGCTGACTTTGGCCTCTAAAAAGAAGAGTGCCGGCAACATGGGCAAGAGCCAGAGCGTCGCCGCGCCCTGAGTGGGTTGCCAGTGTAAAGCTACCAGCACAACCAACCCTACGGCGCCCACCAGCCCCAGCCACCCCAGCCGCAACTTTACTCGTGAAAGCGCCACGGCCAACAATAAGGCCAGCACCAGAAGCAAGCCCAACAGCGGCCCTTCCTTGCCGGGCAACGGCGCGTCGGCAAAACCGGTCGCCAACGGCCTGGCCAGAAAGACCAACAGCGCGCCCGCCAACACCCCCCCGCCGACCAGCAGGTAAAACGGCTCATGGTTCTCTTGCGCCCACTCGACGGCGGTTGGTGTATGGGTTGACGATAGCGGCATGGGTCGTCCTTTCGCACATAATGGCACAGATGTTGCTGCACTTTTCGCGTAACAACTGACCCCCTCCCTCTGATAAGGGGAGGAACTGTTCCCTCCCTTGTCAGGGGAGGGTTAGGGAGGGTTCGTCATTACTTTTTCGCTTGCTTCGGCTGGATGATAACACAGCGTGGGATTGCCGGAAAACATGGTTATAATGGCGTATCTTTTTTGTCACGACATCGTCCCATTTAATGAGGCGACCTTATCACTTTTGTCAGCAATACCCGCTCTTCCTTACGCGGGAACGGGCGTCTTCAGCCGCAGCGTTTGTAGCAATATACAGACAACTACAACGAATTGGGGGAACAACGAATTGGTTGATCCCCTGGATGCCCACTGGGCGCGTTGTCGTGATTTTGTTTTCGATGATACGCCCGACCACGGGCAACGATGGTCTCCCCGATTACCTGGATCCCTTTGTGCCGTATAGCAGTCGGCTCTGTTTACCATTGATTGCCCGCCGCTAGGAAACATTGGTCGATCAACCCCATACATGCAATCGCCCACGTCTGAAGAGAGCGCTGCGTTGTCGCAGCGCTCTCTTCAGCTAGAGCTAAGCGCTACTACGCGCCCAAATTGTCGAAGTGGCGACAGGTGCAGTACAATAAAGGGATGGAACAAAGAACGGTGCGGCGCTACTGGCTGGATGCTTATTGTTTTACAGCGGATGCTTCTGTGTTGGCAGTCAATGATGCGGGTGGTGGAAATTGTGGGCTTTGATGTCCAAGCCTGTGGCGGCACCCATGTTCGTTCGACCGGCGATGTTGGCAATTTTGCGATTGTACGCACGGAAAACAAAGGGAAGATCAGCAAGCGACTTTACATTTGCCTCGCGCCGATCGCATCACCGCACCGCCAGATCGCGTCCGATCAACCAATTCAGCGACCAGAATAGGACTGGGGCATGTACGAAAGCGTATCCAAAGGGGTCAGGGGGCGGCAACCCATTACCTACCTCGGCGAAATTTTTACACCACCCCACTTCTCGATTGACGAACAGCGTAAGCGCGGGTTTTTGGCGCTCTTTTTGCTAACCATTTGTCCGGCGCTACTCTTTTTTGGCTTGCTCACCTTTGCCAACCAAGGTCTGACCCTGCAACCACTGCTCATTGGTGTTGCTATTTTGGTGGGGGTGATGTTGCTGTTGGCGCTCCGGTATATTAAACAGGTATTGCCCCTCTTTCGCGTGGGTGTCCTTTTCATTTTAAGCCTCTTAAGCTATGAAATGGCGGTTGGCGGCGGCGAAGGTATGGTTTTTTTATGGCTCTATTTTCACCCGGTTGCCGCCTTTTTCCTCTTTGGCCTCAAAGAAGGATTACTCTGGGTAGCGGTCTCCTGGGTAAGCAGCTTGTTGTTCCTTGTCTTCACCTTGGGGCCTTATCCCTATGAGCTTGCCGTCAGCCTGCGTTTTATGGTGACTTATACCCTGGTAAGCATTCTGGCCTATGGCTTGGAGTCCTCGCGCGCCCAATATTATGATCAATTGCTGAGGGAAAAAGCCTCTTTGGAAACGGCCTTGCAGCAAGTCAAAACCTTACGCGCCTTGCTCCCCATTTGCGCATCCTGCAAGAAAATTCGGGATGACGCCGGCTACTGGCATAGTGTCGAGAGTTATATCGGGCAACACATGGCCGTGGAATTTAGCCACAGCGTTTGCCCGGAGTGTCGTATAAAATTATATGGAATGCCGAGTCATCAAACAGAGTAAACCCATAGCCAATGTTAAAACGCATTTTGTGTTCTTGGGAACAATTGTTTATTCAACCGCAGACACCGGTCAGCGAACGACGAGTGCGCAGCTTTTTGTTGCTCTTCCTATCACTTCTAACGCTTGCTTGCATAGTCGTCGGCCTGTTTAATACGCTTTATAACGAGCAAAGAAGCTATGACCTTGTAATTTGGGGAGGAGCGATCTTAGGCGCCTTGAGCTTACTCGCGTTGCACTACTTTGACGACATCAAGATCGTCTCTTACCTGGGTTTTGCGCTCACGCTTGCGATTATGACCTATCAAGTGGGGGTTGGTAACGGCCAAGGCGTGGCCTATCTATGGTTCTATTTTTACCCGTTGGCAACCTTTTTTCTTTTCGGTTGCCGCAATGGTTTATTCTGGGTGGCGGCGTCCTGGTTGATTGCCGTTGGCCTGCTCTTTTTTGATTGGGGGCTTTACACCTATCCTTTTTCGGTTAGCATCCGCTTTATCGTAACTTATACGTTTGTCGCGATTCTTAGCTATGGCCTCGAATCATCGCGGCAGTATTACTATCAGCAATTACTGACTGAAAAGCTAGCGGTTGAACAAGCGTTACAACAGGTAAAAACTTTACAAAAGTTGCTGCCAATGTGCATTTCTTGTCAAAAGATTCGCGATGATGCCGGCTACTGGCATGGGGTCGAAAGCTATCTCAGCCGCTACACTGATGTAGAATTCAGCCATAGTATTTGTACCGAATGCCGCCTACGCCTCTATCCAAAGCTATCATCAAACCGCATGGCAACGACGCCGGTAACTGAGCAAAACCAATAATCATATAAGAAGTGGAATGGATTTACACGCATGGACTTATTCGCATTATTAAAAGCTGTTATTTTGGGCCTGGTGGAAGGAATCACCGAGTTTATTCCGGTTTCCTCCACCGGCCATCTGATCCTGGTGCAAAACTGGCTCAATTTTACGGGTGAAAAAGAGAATGCCTTTATCATCTTTATCCAACTCGGCGCCATTCTGGCGGTGCTTTGGGTCTATCGCGCAAAGCTGATCAACGTGGCGTTGAGTTGGCCGCACAGCGAACCAGCGCGCCGCCTGATCATCAACCTGATTTTAGGCACGCTGCCAGCGGTCATCATCGGCTTGCCCACAGACGATTTGATTGAAGCCTATCTCTTCAAACCAGTGCCAGTTGCCATTGCGCTGCTGGTGGGTGGGGTTCTGATCCTGCTAATTGAAGCACGACCCAAACCGGTTACGGTTGCGGCGGTTGATGAGATTCCCATGAGCAAAGCGATTGGCGTGGGGCTGATTCAGGTCTTGGCGATCCTCTTCCCTGGCGTCTCACGGGCCGGGGCGACGATTATGGGGGGGCTGCTCTTGGGCTTTTCGCGTGTGGCGGCGACTGAGTTTTCCTTCTTCCTGGCGATTCCAGCAATGGCTGGCGCCACCCTCGTTAAGTTGATCGGCGTGCGTGATGTGATCACCAGCACTGACATTCCGCTCTTTGCCGTCGGCTTTCTGGTCGCTTTTCTCTCGGCGTTGGTGGTGATTCGCGGGTTGTTGGCCTTTGTCTCACAACGCTCCTTTGCGCCCTTTGCCTGGTACCGCATCATTTTCGGCGCCACACTGCTGGTGTTATACTGGGGCTTCAACTGGGGCTTTTATTAGTCTTCCAGCAACGGTTTGAAGACTAAAGTCTTTACAAGCGTGTGCCTGATACAAACGAAAGAGTGATTTAGTCATGCAAGCTCCCTGGGATGAACACGGCCCCCTACGGGTGGCGGCCACGGGTCACTATCTGCAACACAGCGATGGCACTGAGTTCTTCTGGCTCGGCGATACAGCCTGGCACTTGGCGCGCCTGACGCCGGACGATGTCGAACGCTACCTGGCGAATCGCGCAGCTAAAGGCTTTACCGTTATCCATCTCTACGCCACCCAAGATCCCAACTCCCGTTTCAGCGGCAAAAACTATGCCGGCGCCATTGCGTTTGACGGGGAGGGGCCGCCCTTCGCCCAGGTGCAGTTGAATGAAGCCTACTGGCGCCATATCGACTTCATCCTGGCGTGTGCAGCGCAATATGGCTTGTATGTTGCCTTGGCGCCGGCGTGGGGTCTCAACCTCAACGGCGGCAAGCGCCAATATTTCACTGATCCTGACCAGCATAATTATACGTTTGGCAACCTAATCGGCCAGCGCTATAGCCACAGTCCCAATCTCATCTGGATCGCCGCGGCTGAATATCAGACGCCCTACAGCGAACCCACGCCGCCCGAACATCGGGTGCGTGTGCTGCGGCTGGTGGACGGTCTCCTGGCCGGCGACAGCGGCGACCATTTAATGACGATCCACCCCTTGAGCCGCTTTACCTCTTCGGATGATTTTCATGAGGCGCCGTGGCTGGCCTTCAACATGATCCAGACCCATGTCTACCACGATTACATCGACAGCCTGGTCAGTGGCGATTGGCAGCGCACGCTGGCCAAACCGACGCTCAATGCCGAAGGGTGGTATGAAGCGGAAGAAGATCTCTTTACCAGCCGGGTCGGCGTACAGAAAGCGACCCCCTTTGACCCCGGTTGGATTCAACGCTACCAGGCGTATTGGTCCACCTTCTTCGGCAGCATCGGCTACGGCTACGGTCATCACCGTCTCTGGACATTTTTGGCGGAAGACCAAACCTTTCCGGTTGACCTGGCCCAAACGCCAGGGGTTTTGTTGCCATCTGCGTTAGAAGCGCCTGGTTCGGCCCATCTCTGCTACCTCCGCACTTTGTTGACGGCCAAGCCGGCGGCGTCACGCGTACCGGATCAGTCGCTGCTTGTCTTGAACACTGTTGGCTCTGATGGCACCTTATCGCCGACCTTGCGCTGTGCGCTACGCGCTGCGGATGGCCGGTGGGCCTACATTTACACATCACGGGGCGAAGTGATTGGCCTCTTTATGAACAAACTGGCGGATGGTCATGCGGCGGCGTACTGGTATAATCCAAGGAATGGCTTATGGCATGTGGCTGGGCATGAGGATGAACGGCAAGCCCCTTTTGCCACGACCATCGCCAGTGGGGTGGGTGCGCCGTTGCACTATTTTTTCCCACCCGGTGCGCCAACCGACGGCAATGACTGGGTCCTAGTGCTGGAGGTTCAACCGCAGGAGTGAAAGGAAGATGACCGCAGCCTCGCTTCCTGGCAACCGCGAGCATTGGCGCGATTTTTCGCGTGTTTTACCCGCATTGGTCGGACGCCAGTAGAAACCATGTTGCTGGTTTGTATCCGCTTTCGGGTTATCGTTAAAGCTTAGATATTCCATCCCAAACAGAAAGCAGCCCTACCGTGACCCTTGATCTATTCGACCTTCTTCTCGTGGCTTTAGCCGCTGTGGCTGCCGGCGCTGTCAATGCGTTGGCAGGCGGCGGCACCTTGATCACCTTTCCCATGCTTGTCGCCGTGGGTGTGCCGGCGGTGGCGGCCAATGTCACCAACACGGTGGCGCTCTGCCCCGGCTATCTCGGCGCGACTTTTGCCCAAATGAAGGATCTACGCGGACAGGAGGCGCGGTTGCGTTTTCTTGTGCCGGCCAGCATTGTGGGCGGGATCGTCGGCGGCGTCTTATTGCTTAACACGGGCGAGCGCCTCTTTCGCGATCTGGTGCCCTATTTGATTTTGCTGGCGGCTGGTCTATTGGCAATACAGGGGCCTGTACGCAATTTTCTCACCCGTCGGGCAAAGGCCAAAGGCGGTGCGCCCGCTTCCGAAGCGTGGGCCATGTTGCCGGTGGGGCTGGCGGCAATCTATGGCGGCTACTTTGGCGCCGGTCTCAGCGTCATCGTGCTGGCCGTCCTCGGCTTGTCGTTGGAGGATTCGCTGACAAGGCTGAATGCGTTGAAACAGGCTATCTCCTTTAGCGTCAACGTCGCCGCGGCGATCTTCTTTCTCTTTTCGGGGCAAGTCTTGTGGTTGGTGGCCGGTGTGATGGCGGTGGGCGCCTTATTGGGGGGCGTGCTGGGCGGCAAGCTAGCCGGCAAGATCCAGCCGTCGGTGCTACGCTGGATGGTGGTGACCATCGGCGTTGTGGTGGCGCTGATCTACCTGATCCGAGGGTGAGGGGCTTATGACACAGACGATCAATCACTTGGGGCAACCGATCGGTTTTGCGGTTCCCGGCTGGACACCGCCACCTGTCCCACCGCGTGCCACCCTTACGGGCCGCTTCTGCCGCATTGAACCCTTGAACGTCGAAGTTCATGCAGCGGACCTCTATGCCGCCAACAGCCTTGACAGCGAAGGGCGCATGTGGACCTATCTGGCCTACGGGCCTTTTGCCGACATGGATGCCTATGTCACCTGGATGACACGCGCTTGCCAGAGTACTGACCCGCTCTTTCATGCCATCATCGATAGCGTCACCGGCAAAGCGGTCGGCGTCTGTAGTTATCTGCGCATCGACCCCCATAATGGCGTTATTGAGGTGGGCGGTCTTGCCTTCTCCCCGCTTCTCCAGCGTACACCCGCCGCCACGGAGGCGATGTTCTTGATGATGCAGAATGCCTTTGCCCTCGGCTATCGGCGCTATGAGTGGAAGTGCGACAGCTTGAATGTCCCCTCACGCGTCGCGGCGCAACGGCTCGGTTTTTCCTATGAAGGTCTCTTCCGCCAAGCGATCATCTACAAGGGCCGCAGCCGCGATACTGCGTGGTATGCCATCATCGACCAAGAGTGGCCGGCGTTGCAGGCCGCGTATACCCAGTGGCTGGCGCCGACAAATTTTACTGACGATGGTCAACAACGGGTGCGCTTGACGGACTTGACGCGATCGCTGTTGAAGCAGCAAGGGTAGAGATTGAGAGATAAAGAGATTGAGGGATTCAGTGTATAATCTCTCAATCTCTCAATCTCCCCACTGACCAACTAGTCTTGGACAAAAAGAACGTTTCATGGACCACATCGCCCTCATCTCCGACCTACATGGCAACTTACCGGCGCTAGAAGCGACCCTGGCCGACATTCGCCGCCGGGGGATTGATCGGATCTTCTGCCTGGGCGATCTGGTCGGCAAAGGGCCACATTCGGCGCAGACGGTGGATATTTCAAGGGAAGTTTGCGCGGGGACGGTGAAGGGCAACTGGGATGATTTTATTCTGGCGGAGACCGCTAAACCGACCCTCGCCTGGCATCGTCAACGATTGGGTCAGGAACGGTTGGATTATTTGAAAACGCTGCCGGCAACCATTGAGTTTGTGATGAGCGGTAAAAAGATTCGGCTCTTTCATGCGTCACCCATTAGCGTCTACCATCGAGTGTGGATGAACGATCCTACCGACGCGCACTTGGGGATGTTTGCCAACACTGTGTTGACCGGCGACGCGATGCAACCCGATGTGATTGGCTATGGCGACATCCACGCGGCGTATATGAAATGTTTTCAACAGCGGATCCTGTTCAATGTGGGCAGTGTGGGCAATCCACTCGATCTCCCGCAGGCAGCCTACGCCATTCTGGAAGGCGTCTATGACAGCCCCACGCCCAGCCCGTTTTCGGTGCAGATCATCCGCGTGCCGTATGACATCGAAGCAGCCATCCAACAGGCCGCCGATGAAGCGATGCCAGAGTTGGATCTCTATGCCAACGAGTTGCGCACAGCCCGTTATCGTGGCCGTTCTGCGCCGCCAACGGCTTAGGTAACACGGATACGGAAGAACACAGATATTTCCAATTCAATAAAAACGGTGTTCCTCCCTATCCGTGTTAACTTTTTGGATTCTGCCTTGTCAAGGGTAGGGGAGCCATGCAAATCAATCATTTTGCGCTTTGGGTTAACGATTTAGAACGCGCCAAAGCTTTTTACGAACGCTACTTTGGCGCCCAGGCTAATGCCAAATATGTCAATGAACGGAAGCAATTCCAATCCTATTTTTTGACTTTTGCCGGCGGCCCCAGTTTGGAGTTGATGCAGCGCCCCGACATTGCGCCATTGGATAGACAATCAGGCCAGGAGTTTCTTGGCTATGCGCATCTGGCAATGGCGGTTGGCTCTGAAGCAGCCGTGGATGAGTTGACGGCGCGCCTGGTGGCCGATGGCTACCAGCGGCTCGACGGCCCCCGTTGGACTGGCGACGGTTACTATGAAAGTGTAGTCCTCGACCCGGAGGGCAACCGCATTGAGATTACCGTTTAGGGATAATGGAGCAAAGAAATGGCGTTAGCGCTTTCGATTTTGGATCTGGCCCCGGTTGGTTCCGGTTCCACCAGCGCGCAAGCGTTGCACAACAGCATTGAACTGGCTCGACTGGCGGATCACCTGGGCTACACGCGCTACTGGTTGGCCGAGCATCATAACATTCCCAGCATTGCCATCTCAGTGCCCGAAATCATGATTGGCCTTGTGGCGCGAGAAACCAGTCGCATTCGGGTCGGGTCGGGCGGGATCATGCTGCCCAACCATGCGCCCTTGCATGTGGCCGAGGCATTTCGTACGCTGGAAGCGCTCTACCCCGGTCGCATCGATCTGGGCATTGGTCGCGCTCCCGGCACTGATCCGGTGACAGCTTATGCCCTGCGCCGCTCGCGGGAACGGCTGCAAGCCGATGATTTTCCCGACCAGTTGGCCGAACTGCTGGCCTTTGATAGCGGCGCTTTTTCCGACACCCACCCCTTTCACACCATCCGCCCCACGCCACGCGATGTGCAGTTGCCACCACTCTGGTTGCTCGGTTCCTCCGGCGGCTACAGTGCGCAACTGGCCGCCACCACGGGGATTGGCTTTGCCTTTGCCTATCACATCAACCCGAACGCCAATGATCTGCTGGCGGCAATGCAAACTTATCGCGACCACTTTACGCCATCGGCGCAATTGAGCGCGCCCCATAGCATCCTCGCCATTGGCGTCCTCTGTGCGGAGAGTGATGAGCAGGCCGAAGAACTGGCCCTGATGCTCGATCTCGCCTATCTGCGGCGCCATACTGGTCAGCCCGCGCCGTTACCCACGCTGGCCGAGGCCAAAGCCTACCCCTTTACCGAACTCGAACGGGAGCAGGCCCGCGCCTACCGTGGTCGTCAGATCATCGGCAGCCCACAAACGGTCCGGGCGCGTATCGAAGCAATGGTTGCGCAGAACGGCGTCAATGAAGTGATGGCGTTGACAAGCATTGCCGATCAGGAGGCGCGGCTACGGTCCTATGAGCTATTAGCCGAGGCGTTTGCCTTGGCGGAGAAAGGTAGCTAGGTTCTGTTGCGAACGCGCAAAATCAACCGCGGAGGCGCAAAGTCCGCGAAGAATACAAAGGCTCTCCTTTGCGTTTTTGCGGTAAATTGCTCAGTCTCGCTGCAAGACTACTGTTTTGTTAGGTAAGTAATGATGCGTAAAATCGTAGTAAAGACTTTAGTCTTTCTCTGGCCGGGTGGAAGACTAAAGTCTTTACTACGGTTACGCCAACAGGATTTAGTTAACAAAACAGCAATTAAGGCAAAATATATTGCCAGATCAGCACGTAGTGACAGACGCTGCCACCAATGACAAAGAGGTGCCAGATGGCATGGTTAAAGGGCAAGCGTTCCCAGAGAAAGGGGATGACGCCCAACGAGTAGGAAAGACCTCCGGCCACGAGCCAGGCCATGCCGCCCATCCCGACTGCTGCCTCCAGCGCTCTCACCAACAGGAGCGCTAACCAACCCATCGCTACATAGGCAAAGGTCGAGACTTTGGTATAGCGCCCGGTAAAAAAGGCTTTCATCACTGCGCCGACCAACGCCAACCCCCAGATCAGGCCAAAGAAGAGCCACCCTTGCCAGTCGCGCATTTTGATCAGCAGGATCGGTGTATAGGTGCCGGCGATCAGCAAGAAGATGCCCACATGATCCAAAATATGAAAGACTCGTTTGGTCGCCAGATGTTGGACGGCGTGATAGAGCGTGGAGGCCAGGTACAAAAAGACCAACGCGCCGCCGTAAATGCTCACGCTCACCACCCGCCACCAATCTTCCAGGTGCGCTGCCCAGACCAGGAGCAGCGTCAGGCCGACAATGCTGAAGGCCGTGCCAATGCCGTGGGTAATAGCGCTTGCGATCTCCTCGCCAAGGGTTTCAACCTCTTGATACTTCGGCTCCATAAAGTTACGACCTTCCTAACACAAATGACAATCTGGGTAATTGTGCAGCAAATTCATAACCGCACGCTGTAATCACCACACCTATCCCACCTCCCTGTCTAGTTGTCAATTTGCACACCTATTCGGTATACTGTAAGGATGACAACACATAAAACGATCACGCGTCTCCAGATTCAACAAAAGAACAAGGAGCGCGTTAACATTTTTCTAGATGAGGAATACGCTTTTTCGCTCGAATTGATGTTGGCGGCCGGGTTGCGCAAAGGCCAACAGTTGACCGAAGCGGAGATTGCGGCGCTCCAAGAAGAGGATGAACAGAAGCGCACCTATGCCGCAGCGTTGACCTTTTTGGGCCAACGGGTGCGCAGTCGGGCTGAGGTGGAACAACGGTTGCAACAACGGGAATTCAGCCCCGCCGCTATCGAACAGACGATGACACGGCTGCAACAGGAAGGCTATCTGGACGACGCCACCTTTGGGCAACAGTGGGTGAACAACCGCCAACGCTTTCGCCCGCGCAGTGAGCGGGCACTCCGCTACGAGTTACGCCGCAAAGGCATGGACAACACGCTTATTGACGAGGTATTACAAGAAGCCGAGATCGACGAAGACGCCGCCGCCTGGGCTGCCATCGCACCCAAAGTGGCGCGCTGGCAGGGGCTAGAACGAGCGCAATTTATCCAGAAAGCGGGCGGTTTTCTTGCCCGCCGCGGCTTTGGTCACGAAGTCGCCCGCCGAGTGATCGACCGGGCCTGGCAGCAGCGCAACGACGAGCAGACGGCAACGGACCTTGACGAATTTACTGACGAAACTGAGGACGCATGACAACAGCCAGAAAAATTACCGGGCCAGCGAACAAAAGCGCACTTTCCACCAATGGTACACCGCCAGCGCCACCAGCCAAAGAGGAGACGCCCCCTAGCCGTCGTCCCCGCGTTCGCGCCCGCACCTGGACCAAAGACGATATTCCCGGCATTATCGCCTGTCATCGCGCCGCTTATCCTGAGTACCCAGAGGGCGCCTACTACACCGAACGCTTCTATGAGATGCAACTGGCCGCCTTTCCCGAAGGGCAATTTCTGGCCGAGATTGAAGGAAAGATCGTCGGCTACGCCACCTCAATCATTGTCCAGCTTGACGACCGCACTCATCCCTACACCTACGAAGAGATCACCGGCGCCGGCACCTTTAGCACCCACGACCCTAGCGGCGACACCCTCTATGGCGCTGATATTGCCGTCCACCCCGGCTATCGCGGCATGGGGGTGGCGGGGAAACTCTATGAGCAGCGTAAACGACTGCTCCGGCGGTACAATCTGCGCCGTATGGTCGCCTACGGTCGCATCCCCGGTTATAACGCGGTCGCCGGCAAGATGACCGCCGAGGAGTTTGTCGAGAAAGTGGTGCGCGGTGAGTTAAAGGATTCGTCACTTCAGGCGCACTTGAAGGCCGGCTATGAAGTCAAACGGGTGATGCTCGATTTTCTCTGGGACGATTCGAGCCTCAACTACTCGACCTGGTTGGAGATGCCCAACCCGGACTATCAGCCGGAAAAGCGCCAGATTGCCGCGGCGCCGCTACAACGGCCCGTGCGTAAGATCCGCGTCTGCGCCGCCCAATACTTTATGCGCCCCATCCGCTACTGGGACGAATTTGAGCAGACCGTCATGTTCTTTGTGGATACCGCCGACACCTATCACTGTCACTTCCTGGTCTTCCCAGAACTCTTCACTGTGCAACTGTTCAGCCTGATGCCCTCCGATCTCGATACACGCAGCGCCATCAAGCAGTTGGCCGGTATGACCGAACGTTATATTGACCTCTTTACACAGGCGGCGGTGGATCACGGACTCTATATCATCGCCGGTTCCCACCCCGTCATTCGTGACGACGAAGTTTATAACGTCGCCCATCTTTTCACACCCAATGGCGATGTCTATACGCAAGATGCCCTCCATGTGCCGCCCATCGAACGGGAAGATTTCGGCTTTGAACCGGGTGAAGAGATCAAGGTCTTTGACACGCCGCTGGCGCGCATTGCCATTCTCGTCTCCTATGACATTGAGTTCCCCGAACTCTCGCGCCTGGTTACACTCTCCGGCGCTGAGGTGCTTTTTGTGCCTTATAGCACCGACGAGAAAAACGCCTACGACCGGGTGCGCTATACCGCCCAAGCCCGTTCGGTCGAGAATTCGGTCTACACGGTGATCGCCGGCAATGTGGGCAATATGCCCACCGTCAAAAATTATCTCATCAACTACGGTCGCGCTGCCGTCTTCACGCCTAGCGACTTCGCCTTCCCCCCTAGCGGTACAGCGGGTGAGGCGGAACCGAATGTCGAAACCGTAGTCATCACCGATCTCGACCTGACCAGCCTTTCCCAGCAGCGCGAAATTTCACGGGCGCGCCATCTCTATGACCGCCGCGCCGATCTCTATGATGTGCGGGCCAAGAAGAGTATCAAAATTATTAAAACTGATTAAGCAGTGAGACAAGGCTCTTCTGGCTATCTGGCTATCTACAACTTGACAACCAGGTATACATCGTATACATTGTTCGTATGACAACAACTTTGAAACATATCAAATTTGATGAAGAAGATCTACAGGCGGTTGAACAAGTGCAACGCCTGTATGGTTGTGAAAATTTTTCACAGGCGGTGCGCCTTGCTGCGCGTCTTGCCGCAAGACACGCCCGGACTGAAGTAGCGTTGCCATCGCTTTCAAAATATACGACTGTACGCAAACCACAAAGTGTCTTGGAAATTATTCAACTGCCGCCGGAGATCGATCCTGATGAAATGGATAAAGCCATCTCTGCGGCGGCACAGCGCGCCCAAACAGAAACAATGGCAGAGTGGATCGATGAGTTGAACAACAATTTCCAAATTCCATCGACAGATTCGACTTTATCATCATCGACGCGGCCATAAATCTCAGGGGCATGGCATGAAAGCCTATGTACTTGATACCCACATTCTCTGGTGGCAACTCACAAATAATTCAAAAAAGCTCAGTCGTGCCGCCCAGCGCGCATTTAAGGAAGGAGAACGCGGCGAAGCACTCCTTCATGTGCCAGTGATAGTACTCCTTGAGTTATGGGATGCCAATCAAAATAGTGGTGGCATATTTGATTTTCGGCACGTTGTTCGTACTCTACACCAAGCTTCACAATTTATCTTTGTTCCACTAGACATGGATGATGTCTGGGCCTATGATGATTTGACAGCAATTCCGGGTAGCCGGGATCGGATGATTGCGGCGACTGCCCTCAAGATGTCAGCGCCATTAATCACTGTTGATCAACAGATTATTGCTAGTGGTGCAGTTAAAGTACTTGAATAAATAATTTGACATATTCACTCACCCACACTAATCACCAATCACCCAGTAAAAATAACCTTATGCCTTATCAGAAAAACAACCATTGTTCCTATTGTGGCAATGCTTTTGCCGCTGATCAACCTTGGCCACGACGGTGCGCGCAGTGTGGTAACATGACCTTTCGCAATCCACTGCCGGTGGCGGTGGTGATCCAGCCGGTGGACGATGGAGTGTTGACGGTACGCCGCACCATCGAGCCGCGCAGCGGTTGGCTGGCCCTGCCCGGCGGCTATATTGAATTTGGCGAAAGCTGGCAAGCCGCCGGGGCGCGTGAACTCTGGGAAGAGGCGGGTGTAGAAATCAACCCATCCTCACTACGCGAAGTCAAAGTCTTTAGCGCACCAGACAACACGCTGATCATTGTCGCCTTGGCGCCGCCGCTAACCAGCGCCCGATTGGTTGATTTTATAACAACCGATGAAGCCAGCGAACGGGTCATTATTCGCTCACCGCAAGAATTAGCCTTTCCGCTCCATACCGAAGTTGTCGCCGATTATCTTGCCGGGAAGTGGCGATAACGGAAGCTAGGCTTCAGGTAAGCAGCCACCCAGGCTCAGCGGGTAATCAGCCACAGGAAGACCCCAGTAATCACCAATGTTGTCAGGGCAAGCGCCAGGATGAGCTGCCAGGTAAAGGCAATGGCATAGCCATCAAGTGGCGCCAACCCAATGGCGAGAATGACCAGCGCCAACAGGTTCATGAGACCCACCAACGTCCAAGCGAGTTGCTCACGCTTCACGGACGGTCTCATGATTGCGAATGGCTTCGGCGCTGTCCGGTTGGTAACGCACGGGATTCTGTTCCTCAGACGGGTGCGTGATCGGCTCGTTAGCTCTCTCCTTGTCGCGAATGGGCAAAAAGGTTGCGGGGAAGCTTTCCCGTTGGGTTGGCTCTTTCTTTTCTTGCACCCAGATAATGCGCACAGCGCGATCATAGGTCAGATAATTCCACGCCCAGTTGATAAAGACACTCACCCGCTTGCTAAAGCCCAGCAACATCACCAAATGCAAGCCTAACCAGGCCAACCAGGCGGGAAAGCCGGTCAGCGGGATGCGGTTGTAGATCCAGGCCACGGCGCGACTGCGGCCAATCGTCGCCATGGTGCCGCGATCATGATAGACAAAGCGTGCCTGCGGTTGACCGGCCATCGCCGCCAAGATATTGTGCGCCGCCAACTTGCCCTGTTGCTGAGCGACAGGAATCAACATGGGAAAGGGGCGCCCTTCTTTGTCTTCCATGTGGGCCATATCGCCAACAACATAGAGGCGTGGCTTCCCCACCACTTGCGCCGTCGCCTCCACGGGAACGCGCCCACCCCGTTGCAATTCAACATTGAGCAGCGTAGCCAACGGCGCTGCCTTCACCCCTGCCCCCCAAACTAGCGTGCGGGTCGGAATAATTGTGCCATCATCCAAGTGGACGTTGTTCTCATTCACTGCCGTCACCGACTGCCCTAACAGTACTTCTACACCTAATGACTGAATTTGCTGAAGTGCAGCTTCTTGTAGCTTGGGCGGGTATGGCCCCAGTAGCTGCCTCGACTGCTCCACTAGGATCACATGCGCCTGTAGTTCAGCTTGGGGATATTCACGACTCAGGACGTGATTGTATAGTTCGTAGATAGCACCAGCCGTTTCAACCCCCGTTGGGCCGCCGCCGACAACCACGATGGTCAACAAAGCTTTACAACGCTCCTCATCTTTGGTCCATACCGCCTCTTCAAAGAGGTTGAGAATGTGGTTGCGCAGTCGAATCGCATCACGCAGGGTGCGCAATTCAAAGGAGTTTTGGCGAAATTCGTCCTTGCCGAAATAATTGGGGGTGCTGCCCGCCGCTGCGATCAGATAATCGTAGGACTCAACCAGTTCGTGATCGCCAGCCATCACCGTCACCGTCTGGGCTGTGTCATCAATCGCTGTTACTTCGCCAAAGAGAAAGTTCACATTTTCCGTGTCACGGAAGATGGTGCGGATCGGCTGGGCGATCAAGCTGGGGTCAAGCGCCGAAGTTGCGACCTGATATAACAGGGGCGTAAAGGTATGAAAATTATTACGGTCAATTAAAAGAACATCAACGGCTTTATCGGCTAATTCATTGGCAGCAAAAAGACCGCCAAACCCGGCGCCGATGATCACTACTTTGGGTCGCTGGCTTGTCATTTGTCAATCCCTTTCTCAACTGATCCATACTGATGATTATATCCCCAAATGGATCGCTGTTGTGTGAACTCGCCCACTGTTGCTTGTGAATTATTGCACAAACAAAGGAGATTGACGGTAACGTAACTTCCGCACGCAAGGGTACACCCCTACGGATCATTTTCCTGTAGGAGCGCGCCCTTGCGGTCACCCAAAGGCATAATTACACAGTGCGTTGTTCTTGTTTCGCCTGCCACTTGAGTTGCTGGGTTTTCGCCACTGCCTTGGTAATGAACCGAATGGTTGCCATGACCCAAAAGACAATCCAGGCCACCATCAGAATCCCGGCGATCGGCACACGGTTTTCATCGGTGATGGGCTGGAATTTGACTTCATCCGCAGAAATTTGGATAAAGCCCCGTGGTGTTGAACGACCGCCGGCGCCGCCACCACTGCCCGCCCCAGTACCACCTTCGCCCGTAGTCGGCGCGTCGCCCGTGGCAGCCTGTCCACCTTGCCCATAACCGCCGCCATAGCCAAAGCCCATCGTCACTTCAGCCACAGGAATGACCACCACGCCATTTTGCGTCGTTGGTTCACCAAAGACTGTTTGCGCGCCCAAGCGTTGTAACATCTGCTCAATCGGTTCTGTGTTGGCAATTGTGTTCATGTCCGTCATGATCTCCTCCTTCGATTGCTCATACGCGATCTCACCGGCGACGAGTCAATGCCGCGGTGAGCAACATAACAAAGAAACAGACAAGGGTGACGGTGACGGCGACCAGGGCCATTGAGCGAAGGCTGTGCCAGGTTGGATCAGCCAAGGAAATCGTCCGCTGTTGCCCATCCTTCTGAATCGCGACTCTGTCCGGCGTCAGGCGCACCAGCGCGCCGCCCCCGTTGGCGCCCCAAGCCTGCCACCAGCCCGCCAGGCGCGCTACGGGCTGGACAACTTGATCGCCCACGGTGATCGGTTCACTGTGCAATACCAGGGAAATGCGTTGTAGTCCTCCTGCCATGAGTACCTCCTGGGTGATGCTTAGGGGGTCAACTGTGTTCTAACTCCTGTTGCCACAGGGTTTCAACGAGATAGTCGATGCCGCTGCGCAGATGGCGGCGGTAGGTGCTAAAGGGCAAGTCGAGCAATTCGGCAGCCTGCTCTTGGGTCGCAGCCGGTTGTAAGTAGGTATGGTAGAGGGCGCGATAAAGTTTGTTGTTACGCGGCGTCTGTTGCAATTGGAGGGCGGTGGTTTGCAGCAACTTGCGCAATACAGCCACCTGTGCCGTCACATCGGTCTCACCAGCCCCTTCTTGCTCAATCAGGTTGGAGCGGAGCAGGGGACTTTGGCGCAAGGCCACGGTATTATGAAAGTCGCGCAGAGCATCGCGCACCGCTTCGGCAAAATCAAGCTCGCTCAATGAAAATTTCGTCGGCTTAGTGGGCGGCGGTGTATGGGGTATGCCCATCGCGATCTCCCGTTCGGCCAATAGATTGAGCCAAGCCAACGGCGGCATTACCCGCCAATCGTGACCGTAGATACCATAGGTGCGACCACCAACAGTGTAATCCGCCGCCGTCAGCCGATGGAGATCGGCATAGGCAAAGACGCCAGTCCAGAAATCCGGTTCAATGCACGGCACAAAGGTGTAGGCGAGACCGGGGGTGGTCAAGTAATGTTGCACCATGGTCAAGAAAATGCGGCTCTGCACCGGCGACACGGCCTGATACCCGTCGGCGGCCAGCCAGAAACGGAAGAAGGTGGCACATTCGCCTGGGCGCAAGGGGGCCTGTTGGCGCAGGAAGTGATTCACGGCACGCGCCGCCGGATCCGTGGCGAGATCAGGCTCCTTGGCCTGATCCAGCGCTAGCAGAAAGAGTACCCCTTGCAAGGTAGTGTTGGCATCGCGGAAGACCAGAAAGTTGTGCGGTTGGCGCCCCATCCAATAGTCAGCCAGACCAGCCGACTCAGCGCCTTCATGCTGCTCAATGAGGGCCAGCAAGCGCATTCGATCTGCCGGCTGCATGGTTTCCAGAAAAATGGCGCCACGCTCCTGCCACTCAAAATAGGGACGCACCACTGGATTTTCCCGATGCAAATAGATATAATCAAAGAGAACATTCTGCTGTTGCTGCCGATTGCCATCGGCAAAATGGGCCATGTAATAGCGGCGAGCATAGCTGTGCAATTCACTATAACGCGCCGGATTGCGCCAGCGCAGCTCCATACAAAGCGCATCGCGGGCCAGATCATGTGGGAAGAGGCCCCGCCGGTCGGCCTCCATAAAGGAGAGGGTGCGCAACCAAGAAAAGATTTCGTGAATGTCGGGGTCGTCAACCATCTCCTCTAGCAACGGTTCGGTCATCACTCGTACCAACGCGCACGCTTCCAAAGCGGCGCGGTGAGCAGCGCTTGGCACCTGTTCGACAAAGCGTTCAATCAGCGCCGTAATAATATTGGGTGTCTCTGCTGGTTGAAAATGAACATTGGTGGCCTGGGCAAAGGTATCGGCCAGCAAAGAGAGCGCCAATGGATGGCCGTGGGTAAAGTCCAAAATGCGGCGATGTTGCTCGGTCGGCACCTGCCGCTTGGCGAGGTAGGATTGACTCTCCTCCAGCGCCAGATTGCGCAATTGCACAATGCGAACAAAGGCTTGCCACCCCGGATCGGTGCGCCATTCGACCGCCGGCTGGTAACGCCCGGCCAGAACGGTCAGCACATTGGCCGGCAACTGGGGAAAGAAGGTGTTGCGCAGCCAGCCATCAATAGGCGTCAGCAGTTCGGCTGTATCGAGCAGGATCACAAAACGATGGTTTTGGGCGGCGAGAAACTGGAAAAGCGTCTGCCCCGGCGGCGCATTGACCACCGCCTGCAACGTGGCGACAAAGCGCTCCGGCGACGGATCTAGCTCCCGGCTATCGACATAAAAGAGCGTCGCTTGCGCTTCACGGGCCAGATGGGTAAACTGATGCAGCAGGGTCGTCTTCCCGATCCCGCCGGGACCAAAGATATGGAGGACATAAAAGGGCAACTCCTCGGCCAGCAAAGCTTGCTGAAAAAGTTCACACTCCGCCGCCCGCCCCACAAACCGGCTGCGACGCGCCGCTTCTATCCGTTCACCGAGCGATGGGGCCATAGAGATTCTTCCTTTGTATTTGGTAAACAGGTAGACAGGTATTGTTTACCTGTTTACCTGTCTACCTGTCTACCTGTCTACCTGTCTACCTACACCGCAAACATCTGCTCCCGCTCCGGGCCGACCGAGACATAATCGACGTTAACGCCGGCCAACTCGCTCAGGCGGTTGATGTAGGCTTGAGCTTGGGGTGGTAAATCCTGCCAGCGGCGGCAACCTTCGGTGGAAGTTTGCCAACCTTCCCAGCTTTCGTAGATGGGTTTGACCAGCGTCAGCACGGGCGTATCGGGCATGGAATCGCGTACCACGGTGCCGTCGGGCAGTTGGTAGCCGACGCAGACTTTCAGGGTGGCAAAGTGATCCAGTACGTCTAGTTTCGTGATGGCCAGGCCGGTCATGCCGTTGAGCCAAGATGCGTACCCAATCGCCACGCCGTCAAACCAACCACAGCGGCGGGGACGACCGGTGGTGGCGCCATATTCACCGCCGATCTCACGCAGCTTTTGGCCGTCGGCGTCGTGGAGTTCCACAGGGAAAGGGCCATCGCCGACACAGGTGCTGTAGGCTTTGACGACACCGATGACGCGATCAAGGGTGCGCGCCGGGATGCCCGCCCCCGATGCAGCAAAGGAGGCGGTCGGGTTGCTGCTGGTGACATAGGGGTAGATCCCCCAATCCAGGTCGCGCATGACGCCCAATTGTCCCTCAAGCAAGATGCGCTGCTTTTCCGCCACAGCCTTGCGCAAGAGTGGCATGGTATCAACAATGCGATGACCTAATTTGGCCTTAAACTCCTGGCACAAGGCATAAAGCGCCGCACCATCGACCGGCTCGCCCCCCAACAATTGAATCTTTTGATTAACGAGGCGCAAGGCGCCATCTAAACGACTTTCCAGCCAATCCGGGTGGAGCAAATCACCCAGCCGTAGACCAGAGCGGGCCGCCTTGTCGGCATAGGCTGGGCCGATCCCCCGTTTGGTCGTGCCGATGGTGTCCGAACCGCGCGACGCCTCTTCCAGCGCATCCAGCGTGCGGTGATAGGGCAACACCATCTGGGCGCGATTGCTGATCCAGAGATTATCGAGCGTGACCCCAGCCTTGGTCAAGGCGGCCATTTCGTCTAACAGGGATTGTGGGTTCACCACACAGCCCGAACCAATGACATTTTGTGTTTTTGGGTTAAAAATACCACTGGGGATCAAATGGAGCGCATGTTTGCCATACGCATTGATCACCGTATGACCGGCATTGTCCCCGCCTTGAAAGCGGATCACCACATCCGCTTCTTGGGCCAAGAAATCAATAATCCGCCCCTTTCCTTCATCACCCCACTGTGCGCCAACAATCGCAGTTACTGACATACCATCCACCCTTTGTCTGCTTTCCGGCGACAGACAAGCTGTGAAGTTGCGGGGTCCGTAGTCCTAAGTCCAGAGTCCTAAGTCCAGAGTCTTGACTGCATGACTACGGACTACGGACTCTGGACTCTGCGACTATGGACTCCGCCTGCCTGCGCCGCTTAAATAAACCTTGATGAGTTGGGGCTGATCACTGTCCCTACCCTATTGTACCATGTTCCACCACTTTTACCAACCAGTCTAAGCGAGATTCGGCGGGTTGCGTAATGTTGGTGGAAGGTGCAAGGGGTGGTACAATGCGAGATATTTTCGCAGCACATGGTAAATCGTCGTAAAGACTTTAGTCTTCCTCTCCCAACAAAACTAAGGTCTTTACCACGGTAGCAAGAGGAGAGGAAGAAACGCATGTCTATTGCAATTGCACCCCAGAACGGGGTTGCCACGAACGGGGCCGCCACCCACTATCTGGAAGAAAACAGCATCGCCCGGCAAGTGCAAGAGCGCTTTGCCAAAGAAGGCGTCACCTTTGATGATGTCTTACTCGTTCCGGGCTATACGGAAACCTTACCATCTGAGATTACCATCAGCACCCGTCTCCACGAGCGCTTACAACTCAATATTCCCGTGTTGAGTGCGGCCATGGACACGGTGACAGAGAGCGAACTGGCAATTGCGTTGGCGCGCCAGGGCGGCCTCGGTGTGATCCATCGCAATCTCACGGCGGAAGGACAGGCCGAGGAGGTCGATAAGGTCAAACGCAGCGAAAGCGGCATGATCGTCGATCCCATCACCCTGTCGCCGGAAGCCACCTTGGCCTCAGCCGAAGCTGTCATGAGCCGCTACAAGATCAGTGGTGTGCCGATCACCGACAAAAGTGGCTGCCTAGTGGGCATCCTCACCAATCGCGATGTGCGCTTTGCCACCGACTACAACCGCCCCATCAGCGACTATATGACCAGTGACCAGCTCATCACCGCAAAAATTGGGACAACCCTCGCCGAGGCGCAGGAGATTCTCCATCGGTACCGCATTGAGAAGCTTCCGCTGGTGGACGAGCAGAATCACCTCAAAGGCTTGATCACCTACAAAGATATTCTCAAACGGCAAGATTACCCGAACGCCGCCAAGGATGAGCGGGGCCGCTTGTTGGTGGCCGGCGCTGTTGGCGTCGGCGAAAGCGGGCTGCAACGGGCGCATGTCCTGATTGAAGCCGGCATCGACGCTATTGCCATTGACACCGCGCATGGTCACAGCCGAGGCGTGCTGGAGACGATTCAGGCGTTGCGGCGCGTCAATCGCGAGATTCCGATTTTGGCCGGCAATGTGGTGACGCCAGCCGGCGTGCGCGCCCTGGCCGAAGTGGGCGCCAGCGTGATCAAAGTGGGTGTGGGCGCGGGATCGATCTGCACCACCCGTGTCGTCAGCGGCGCCGGGATGCCTCAACTGACCGCCATTGCCGAATGCGCGATCACAGCGCAACAGCTTGGCGTTGCCATCATCGCCGATGGCGGCATTCGCTACAGCGGCGACATTACCAAAGCATTGGCCGCCGGCGCGTCGGCGGTCATGTTGGGCAGTCTGTTGGCTGGCCTCCATGAATCGCCGGGCGAAGTGGTGATCCGCGAAGGGCGTTCCTTCAAAGAGTACCGCGGTATGGGTAGCCTGGGCGCCATGCGTGGCCGCGCCAGCGACCGCTACCAATCGGCCCAAGGCGGCAGTGCCAGCCCCGACATCGGCGGCAAGCTTGTCCCCGAAGGCATTGAAGGCCAGGTGCCCTACAAAGGGATGCTCAAGGATTATGTCTTCCAACTGATGGGCGGCTTACGCAGCGGCATGGGCTATGTCGGCGCCGTCGATCTGCCTGACTTGTGGCACAAAGCCCAGTTTGTGCGCATCAGCGCCGCCAGCTATCAGGAGTCACATCCGCACAGCATAACGATTACGAAGGAAGCGCCCAACTATCAGATCCAACCGGGTCGGTAGATGAATATTGGATATTATATATAGGCTCAAATGACCTCGAGGTTGATACAATAAGCAAAAAAAGCAAAGGATCAACCAAGGAGAAGT